>CAWENU010000032.1:0-105066 GCA_963810355.1 uncultured Acidobacteriota bacterium | reverse complement strand
TAGTCCACCTGCCAGATGTCGCTTGTGGGGATGAAACTCAGCCAGTCGGTGATACCCGCCCCCTCGATCGCCGCTTTGTAGCGGTGCGTCTGGGTTACCGTCCACGAGGTCATGAATCCGCCCGCGCTCCAACCAAAGATGGCCAGCCGGTTGGGATCGGCCCAGCCTTGCTCGACCGCGAAATCGGTGGCGCTGTCCACGTCGCTATAGGCGCGATCGCCGAAATGCTGATAGATAGCCACAAGGAAATCGGCGCCATAACCCGTTGAGCCACGGTATTCCGGCTGCAACACGACGTATCCCATTCCCGAGATCAGGCGAGAGAACAAATCGAACCGAAACTCGTCGTTGGCCTCCGGCCCTCCGTGCGGCAGAACCAGGAACGGGTATTTCTTGCCGGCGGTATAATCCGCGGGAAACGTGACGATGCCTTCGAGTTTGGTGCCGTCCTTCGCGGTCCACCGCACGACCTTGGCTTCTCCGAGGTTCACGTTCGCCAGCGTGTCGTCGCCTTCGTGCGTGATTTTGTGCAACTCCGTGCCGCGAGCAACAACAGCCACGTTGTCAGCATGGTTGGGATCAGCGACGTTGAATGCCAGAACGCCGGGCGCCGACGCCAATGCGGGAGAAACGGGCGTCCCTACGACGATGCCGTCGGGCCAGCGGTACGCCCTTTCCAGCTTGCCGTCGCGATAGGTATCCACCTCAGAGAAAACCCCTTTGTGCATCTCCACCCAAACCGTGCCGCGCGGATCACCCGCGACGGTCACCGCCGTGCCCGTCAGATTGGGAGTCCGATCGACCGCGGGTCCGCCCCCGACCGGCACGGTCCAGATGTGCTCGGGAGTCAGAACTGGCGTGCTGGTGCTCGCGAAAACGAGCTCCTGGCCGCCTGGTGTCCAGGCGATGCCACTGGTTCCGTCGGGAATCTCGGCCAGACGGCGCGCGCCCGCGGCGCTGCAAACGTCTACAAACGAATGCAAGTCGTGATGACCCAATTTCTGCCATTGCGTCACGACGGCGATTTGCGAACCGTCCGATGACCATGCTATGTCGGTGATGTCTTTCAGCGTAGGACACCACCAGCCGCCACTGGCTCCGTTTGCACCGACCACGTACAAACTGGTTTCGTCGTTCTCCACGACCGTGTGCACCTGCGCCAGCGGATCTTTCTTGCGCGGATCGGCCAGAACCGCAAAACGCTCTCCATCCGGCGAAATCGTGACCGCGTGAATGCCGGAAGGCAGCGCCAGGATTTGCGTAGGACTTCCCTCGGCTAGCGGTACGATGGCGAGTTGCGGGACCTGGGCAACCGGCTCAATGCCATAGAGCGCATTTCCATCCTTTGTGAAACCTGACGGTTCGAAATGCTCCGGCAGGTCAAGCCTCCGCGCATTCTCCCCGGATACATCGATAAGGTGCCAGTCGTGCTTGTTGACCGGACCGGTGGTGCCGTCGAAAAGCACTTGGTACAGGATAGTCTTGCCGTCTGGGGATATCGCGACGGCGCGCGCCCGGTGGATGGCCGCATAGTCGTCCGCGTTGAAGGGATGCCTGTCTGCTGCCGCGACAACAGGCGCGGTCTCAGAAACTCCGCAGGCTAATCCAAACCAGACGACTGAGGCGCAAACGATTGATAATTTCACCGACACCCTCCCGTTCCACCGACGGATACTCGCGTTTAAGCGGAATCCGGATTTCAGAAACTACCACAAGGACAAATCCGGAGAGCAACGGGTTTTTCGATGCTGGATCGGATTTTAGCGGAGGACATATTTAGCTCTGGAGTTCAGCCACGACGCCAGTGTCTAAGGCAAAGCTTCGATCGAGTCGGCTCCGGCCTTTCGGCGCATTGCGACTTCCTCAGAGTCCTCAGAGAAAGCCGCTTCGAGCAACTTCCAATCTTTTCGCAATTCGGGTTCCGAGGTCTTGGGAGCACGCCCGCTACGCAACTGTTCGCGCAACCGCGCAACCAGGAGTTCCTGCATAATTTCGGGCGGAGCATCGCCGCTCAAAACATTCTCGCGCGTGATTCCTACCTCGATCACGGCAATACCTGACCGCACTTGCAGCACCGGCGTCCCGTTTTCATCCAGACCCAATTGCGCGCCATCCAGAAGACGATGCCAGGAAGCCTCCTCGCGTCGAGGGTCCGCATTCGCCGCAGCCCGCGTTACTTCCTCAAGCCCCTTTTGGTACGCACGACGATCTTGCGCACTCAAACGGGTTTGCAAGCCGTCGTCCGCCGAGAACACCAGCGCGTCTTCCGGAGGGCTGAAGCGGCCTCCGGCCACATATGCCGCAGCGAAGCCTCCCGCCACCACCGGGTGCAGCGCGAGTAAGGGCAATTCATACTTTTTGGCCTTAAAGACGGACTCAACCACCCCTCGCACCGGCCGGCTTCTGCGAATGGTCCCAGGCACCTGTGGGATCACGAAAGCCGTGAATCGCAACTCCGGATTTCGCTTGCTGAATTGAAACACCGACTTGGCGACGTGTTTCGGCGTCGAAACATCCAAGTCGGCAATCAGGGCGCGCTTCGCTGCTTTCGGGTAATAGAAGTTCACGGCCTCGCGCACGAAGTCCGCGCAATTTCGCGACACCAGCTTATAAGACTCACGGTTCGGCCGCGCGTTGTACGCCGCGATGAATTTGTCGTCTTGCGCGGCGCTTGTCTCAATTTGGAACCCATATAAAGTACGGTCGTACGCCGAGCCGACCAGCTCATACCAGTCGCCCCCAGGTGTTTCCCCAGCGGGGCCGTCGGGCACCAACTCTTCCAGGAATTTTCGACGATACCGATCCCGCAGCGCGGCTTCGAGTTTGTTGTCCGCAAATAGTGGAATCTGCCCGGGCTTTTCAACGGCATAGAGATACGGGTAGAGGGGCACCGCGATCCAGTCGTAGCCTGCAATCCGGTGGTATCGGCTGAGTACCACCCCTGCTTCGCCGGGCTGGCAGCGCCTGAGTTCCGTCGGAGAGGCCGCGCAAACCCGCGTGAGGTAGATGGCGGTATGCCCGGTTCCGGCTAGTGCGCCATCGTAACTGTATGGCTCTTCGAGCAGCACAGCAACGTCCGCACGGGCGCGCGGCGCCGCCCAGAGCAGCAATGCCAATACCCAGGGTAGTCTCGTCAGCCTCATAAGATTCTCATCGAATCCACGTTAGCAGCGGGGTTTGCCGCCGCAACTTAGAACCCTTCCGGACATGGCGAAGTTGCAACCCTGTACTTAAGTACATGAAAAGAAAAGAGAAACTAAGGTAGGACCGTAAGTCGGTTCCGCAAGGAAGGAGAATTGCTCTGGAATCTTACGGGTGTTGCAGCTCGGGCTAACTCCTATTCGGTCTGCCAAAAACCCGGACGCTTGCACACGCCAGTATGGGTATAGTACTCATGTTTAAAGGTTTGCGCCTCTATTGGACCAACTTTCCTATTGCATCTACTGCGCCTCATTGGCATAAAGTACGGCAAGCGTCGCTTTTTGCGGGCGGCAACGCGTCCCAAGCCAGGGACTCGCATTGGTGTATCAGGCCATAGATAAGGGGTGTCCTTAGTGCGACTCGGCTTATGGAATAAGAACGGATTCCACGAATGTCCCCAGTGCAAGAGCCGCTCAGTTTGGAAAGCCGACCCTTACGGCACGCTTGAAGAGACCCTCCACCATTTCTTAAGACTCTCGCCCTACCGTTGTGCGCGCTGCGATAAACGCTTCATGGACTCCAAGATTCCGGTACCCGGTGCTCCGCCACGCTTGATCCGGCGATGGCTTTCCCGGGCTTCGCGCCTGTTGCAGCGTACGCCGTTTGACGAAGCGCTCCGCGCATACTCTCTCTTCGGCCCATCGTTGCCGACGCCAGTCAGTACCGTCGGCACGCGATTGGTCGAGCGCAAGAGCAGCCGGTCTCAGCCTATGAGCAAGGAACCCGCCAGGGTTAGCGAAAACAGCGGCCTCCGCGCCTGATCCATGGTCCTGAGGACGAAGCCAGCACCGCCGGGCTTCCACACCGCTCTGCCAGACACCACGGTTTTTAGATCTCTGGCTCTCCGACACTGAACGCCTACACTGATCACCTAACTGATACTCGACCTTGACGCGGCACGCACACAATTGTTCTGACCAGCCCAATTCTTCGCCGCTCGCGTGCTACAATCCCGCCATTCACCAGCCATGCCTGATACCGTCCCTAATTTAGCCGAAACCGTGCTTGAGGTCGTCTCTCCCGACGGCGCGCGGCGTTACGTGCGCGTAACACAAATGCCTTTTTTGATCGGGCGCGGCGCCGAAACTGGCAACCACCTGCAACTCGCTGATCGCCGTATATCGCGCAACTGCGCCGCCATCGTCACCGAAGCCAGCAAGTACTACATTGAGGATCGCGGGCAGCGCCGCGGCTTGTTCGTCAACGGGGAGAAGGTGGAAAGCCGTGAGTTGCAGGACGGTGACTCCATCACCTTCGGCCTCGACGATTCCTACGAAATCATTTACCGCTCAGCCGCAAACGCCAGCACCGATTCCCTTCCTCATCTGCTTACCCGCATCGAGCACATCACCAGTTCGGAGCCGGGCAGCGGCGGTCTGCGCAAGTTGAACCTGCTTCTGGAAGCTACCACGCTGTTGCACTCGCAGTTGCCACTCGATACCGTTCTTGGGCACATGCTCGATCACGCCGTCTCGGTCACCGATGCGGACCGCGGCCTGCTCCTGGAAGCCGATGATAAGGGAGCGCTGAAAGTTCGCCTGGCCCGGCGCAGCGGCGGTATGCGTCTGCCGCCGGAAAGTCTGTCGCCGAGTCAAACCGCCATTCAGCTCGCGCTGCGCAGGCAATCCGCTGTGATCACCGAAGACCTCGCGCAAGCGGAGATGGATTTGCAAGCTGCGCAAAGCATCGTCGCCCAGCGGTTGCGCGCCGTGGTGGTTATTCCGCTCTACGCCATGTCCCGCGCCAACACCGATCAATCGATGATTAATATCAAACGCGGCGACTTTCTCGGCGTTCTCTATCTAGACTCGCGCCGGCCCGCGGCTTTCTCCAAGCTCGATCGTCAAATCCTAGATGCCCTGGCCGCCGACGCTGCCAGCATTTTGGACAACGCCCGCCTTGTCGAGCGGGAGCGCGAACGCCAGCGCCTGGAGCAGGAAATCGGCATCGCGCGCGACATCCAGCAAGCCCTCCTGCCGAAAAATTTTCGGGACTACCCCCACCTCTCCGTCTCCGGCATCAATTTTCCTTGTCTCGCCGTAGGCGGCGATTATTTTGACGTCTTCCCGCTGGGTGACAGTCGCACTGCATTCCTGCTCGCCGATGTCTCCGGCAAAGGACTCGGCGCGGCCCTTTGCACCAATTTGCTGCAAGGCGCCCTCTCCGGCATGACCCTGGGCACCGACCCCGCTCGCGTCTTCAACCACGTCAATCGCTTCCTATGCGACCACTCCGAGATCGGACGCTACGCCACGATGTTTTTTGGAATCCTCGATGATCAGGGACATCTCGAATACATCAATGCGGGACACCCTTCGCCATTTCTGATTCGCCGCGGCGTGGCCGAGGACGTATTCACCGAAGGTTCCTATCCCGTGGGCTTGGTGCCCGAAGCGGAGTATACGGTTGTGCGCCTCCAGCTCGAACCCGGCGACACTTTGGTCTTGTTCAGCGACGGCGTCACCGAAGCGATGGACCCCGCCGAGCAATTGTTCGGCGTCCCACGCCTTCGCGAAGTGCTCACCGGCCATATGCAGACGCCACTTGATGAACTCCAGCGCATCGTGCTGGAATCCGTGGAAAATTTCGCGCGCGGCGCCAGTCAAGCCGACGATCTAACACTCCTGCTCGTTCGTTACCGCGCCACCGCCGCTACCGGCGACACCGACCCGCCGATCCAACAGCCCGACGCCGAGGCTCCCTAGGTACTCTCTCCTCGCGCTTTTCCCACCCGCACCTTGATCGCCACCGCTTCTTGCTGTATACGTAGTATCTTAATTACTACGCTAGCGGTGGCGGGGCTTTTTTTGACCCTGTTCTGCATCTGCGCCACGTCTTCCGACAACCTCGTGTTCCTCGACTAGGCTGCGGCCTACGGCCCTGGTGTCGCGCGAGCCGAGGCATACGCCTGGATGCTAAATGGCAAAGACGGAAAACAATTCCGCTGAAACGGTTCGATCGCTGGGCAGCCAGACCGATTTCGGCGAAGCACGCGGCCTTTCGTGGACCGAATCCACGCTCCAAGATCTCCGTCTTGCACTTCGCTCTTTGCGCAAAAGTCCTGGCTTTGCGTTAACCGCGATATTAACGCTCGCGCTCGGTATCGGGGTCAATGCCGCGATATTTCAGCTGATCGACGCCGTGCGTCTCCGCAGTTTGCCGGTCGCTGATCCGCAGGCCCTTATCGGCATCCAGATCAAGGGCGGTAATTATACGGTCGGCATTCGCAGGACCCCAGCGGCCCTCAGCCTCGCGCTTTTTGACCAAATCCACAGACAACAGCAAGGTTTATCCGGCGTGTTCGCCTGGTTCAATCATGATTTCCGCCTCGGTGAGGGTGCTCAACAGAGGCGCGCTCCGGGCCTGTGGGTCAGCGGAGATATTTTTACCACCCTCGGCGTGTTGCCCTTCAAAGGGCGCCTTCTCTCCCCCGAAGACGATCAACCCGGTTGCGGGACCTCCGCTGCGGTCCTCAGCTATGCATTTTGGCAGAACGAGTTCGGTGGCCAGGATTCCGTGATCGGCAGTAAGCTCCTGGTCGACGAACATCTCACTCAAGTCATCGGCGTTACGCCGCCAGACTTTTTTGGTCTGGAGATTGGCAAAGGTTTCGATATTGCCCTGCCGCTGTGCTCTCATCCGGCATTCCATCCCGAGGACTTTTACTTTGCCAGGCATGACTATTTGCAATTCTTCGTGATGGGCCGTCTGAAGCCTGGATGGACTGCCGAGCGCGCATCCGCGCAATTGGAATCGATCAGTCCAGGCATTTTGGAAGCCACGCTTCCTGACGGCTACAACGCGACCGTGCTCGACGACTACCGCAAGTTCCAGTTGGCCGCCTACCCAGCCTCAAACGGCATCAGCTCTCTCCGCGAGAAGTATGACGCCTCCTTGTGGCTGCTGTTAGGAATTACCGCACTGGTGCTGCTCATTGCCTGCGCGAATTTAGCCAATCTGTTGCTGGCCCGCGCGACCTCGCGTGAAAAAGACATGGCGGTCCGCGCGGCCTTGGGGGCCTCGCGTTGGCGCTTGATGCGTCAATTGCTCGCCGAAGGATGCGTCCTGGCTGCCGGCGGTGCGATTTTGGGCTGGGCCATCGCCAACGTGTTCAGCCGCAGCATCGTGTGGCAGCTCCGCAGCCAGGACCCGACGCTCCAACTCAATTTGGGCGCCGACTGGCGCGTACTGGCCTTCACCGCCATCGTCGCACTGGCCACCTGCATCCTCTTTGATCTTGTACCCGCGCTGCGATCTTCGCGCGCGATCCCCAGCGTGGCGTTGAAGTCCGGAACTCGCGGAACCACTTCGGGACGCGAACGCTTTTCCTTCCAGCGCACTCTAGTCGTGACCCAAGTCGCCCTGGCGATGGTATTACTGGTGAGCGCGCTCCTGTTTGTGCGCAGCTTCCGCAATTTGATGACCTTGGACCCGGGCTTTCGGGAAGATGGCATTCTGGTCGGTTTCGTCAACCTGACGCATTTGCACTTCTCGGCTCCGGAAAAATACGACGCGGCAGTGCGGCAGCTTGTCGAGCAATTGCGTTTGATTCCCGATGTCGAATCCGTGGCCACTTCAACACATGACCCGCTGGACGGAACCTCCTGGTCCCTGCTCATCCGCGCCGGCGACACGGAAGGCTCCTCCAAGTTCACCTGGGTAAGTCCCGGATATTTTCAAACGATGGGCGTCCCCCTCCTTGCCGGACGTGATTTCAATGATCGCGACACGCGGACGTCGCCCTGCGTCGTGGTTGTTAACCAGACGCTGGTTTCCAAATTTCTGGGCGCCGCCGATCCCGTCGGAAAGACACTCCGCACTGTTCGTGAACCAGGTTACCCTCCGGCGCAGTGCGAGATTGTCGGTCTCGTGAAGGACACCAAGTACGCAGGACTTCGGGAGGAAACACCCCCGGAAGCGTTCGGAGTAGCCTCGCAATTCCCGCTGGGCGAATCGACGACCTACGTCTTCCTCCACTACTCGTCTTCTTCCCCGATGCTTCCCGAAGTGCAAACGAAGGTCGCGCAGTTTAATCCCGAAATCGAAGCGGAGTTTCGAGTATTCCGCAACAACATCCAAAAGGGCATCGTGCAGGAACGCACCATGGCATTTCTTTCGGGAGCCTTCGGAGCTCTGGCGATACTTCTCACCACCATCGGCCTTTACGGAGTCATCTCTTACATCGTGGCCATGCGCAGGAACGAAATTGGAATCCGCATGGCCCTGGGTGCCAGCGGGGCCGACGTCGTCGGCATTATCACCCGGCAAACCGTGCGAATGCTGGCCGCCGGCATTGCCTTGGGCGTGGTTCTATCGATCGCGGCAACCCGCGGCGCGAGTTCGTTACTCTTCGGAATTCAACCCAACGATGTGCTCTCGGTCCTTGGAGCGGCCCTGTTTCTAGTCGTGGTCGGATTGCTTGCCGGCTACGTGCCCGCACGCCGCGCTTCCCGAATGGATCCCTCGACCGCCATCCGCTATGAGTAGTTCGGCCGCGCCGTGCAGTTGAGGAAAGGTGTAGGTCAGCGGCCAGCCGCGTCGTTCCCTCGCAACACCAGGCACGTAGAACTCGCCTTCGCGATCGCCCGCCCATTTTCGTCGGTGATCTCGCATTCCACGTAGCCGACGGTTTTCCCGCGCCGCACCACTTTGCCGTCCGCGCGCAGCTCCGCCTTCCATACCGGCCGGAAAAAATTGATCTTCAATTCCACGGTAGTGAACGATTCCGTCGCTTCCAGCGTACTGTTGAACGCGATGCCCATCGCCGCGTCGGCGATGTCGCACAAAATCCCGCCATGCAGCGTCCCCATCGGATTCGTATGCTGCGGCCCGGCTTCCAGCGTCACGACGGCACGCCCTTCACCCGCCTCCAACAGTCTGAACCCGATCAGTTTTCCTACCGGCATTCCTTCGCGCCCGATCGCCACCAGCGGATGCTCGTCTCTCGAATCTTTCGTCGTGTCGCTCCCCTCCGTCACGTTGCTCTCCTCTCAAAAAATAGCCACAAAAACCGCAACCAATTCTCTCGGATTTTCATCGACCTTTGTGGATGGCTGGGAACTATCCAGTCGACTTGACAGAATAACGTAAGCGTTCTATCAATAGGTTTCGCGGAAAGCACTTTCCCTCTTCGCGACGGGGGTCACACGGATATGAATCCTTCCAGGCGAGACTTCCTGAAGTTCACTACCGTTGGCGGAACCGCCGCCGCCGTCTTTGGATTCGATCTGCAGCCCGCCTACGCGCAACTCCGTGTCCTCAAGATTGCTAGAGCCAGTGAAACCCGCTCCACCTGCCCCTACTGCTCGGTGAGTTGCGGCACCATCATCTATACCATTGGCGACCGCGCCAAGAACGTTACTGCGCAGGTCGTGCATGTCGAAGGCGACCCCGACCATCCCATCAACCGCGGCACCCTCTGCCCCAAGGGCTCCTCGCTCGAACAAGACATCCTCAATGAACGCCGACTGCTCAAGCCGCAGGTGCGCCGCCCGGGCGGCACCGCACTGGGAAGATATACTCGTGGGACGATGCTCTGAACGAAATCGCAGCGCACGTCAAGAAAACCCGTGACGATACTATTATCGAAAAAGATGCCAAAGGCGCACACCGTCAACCGCACGCGAGTCCATCGCCTTCATCGGCGGCTGCACCGATACCAACGAATTCAACTATCTCGTGGTCAAAGTCGATGCGCGCCCTGGGGGTCGTGCATCTGGAAAATCAGGCCAGAGTTTGACACGGCCCCACGGTCTCAAGTTTGGGACCAACGTTCGGGCGCGGGGCGCAATGACCAACGGCTGGGTCGATATCAAGAACACCGACATGATGCTGATCATGGGCGGTAACCCCGCCGAGAACCACCCCTGCGGCTTCAAATGGGCCATTGAAGCCAAGCGCAATCGCAATGCAAAAATTGTTTCGTGGTCGATCCGCGCTTCACGCGAACCTCCTCGGTCGCGGACCTCTTCTGCCAGATTCGCGCTGGCTCCGACATCGCTTTCCTCGGCGGCGTGATTCAACTACGCCATCGAAAACAATCGCATCGCGAACGACTATCTCGTCAACTACACCAACGCCGGCTTCGTCGTTAAGACCGATTTCAAGATGCCCGGCGACACCGACGGCGTTTTCTCCGGCTTCGACGCCCAAAAATAATCCTACGACCGCGCCGTCCTGGAATTACTCCGGCACCGGCGGCAAGCCCTTGCAAAACCCGCGGCATGTCCACCGGGACAGAGCCGTGCAGCTCCCGCCCCATTGCCGCCCATTGCCGGAAAAAGTCGATTTCGACCCAACGCTGCAAAATCCCAATTGCGTCTTCCAGCTCCTAAAAAAACATTATTCGCGCTACACGCCCGGAAATGGTCGAGCGCATTACCGGCATCCCCAAAGATCAATTCCTCAAAGCCGCCGACACTGTTCACCTCCATCCGCAAAGACGGCGACATGAAGAAAGTCGGCACGATCATCTACGCTGTGGGCTGGACACAACACAGTTTTGGCACGCAAATCATCCGCACCGCGGCGATGCTGCAGTTGCTGCTCGGCAACGTCGGACGCGCGGGCGGCGGCGTCAACGCCCTGCGCGGCCACTCCAACATTCAGGGCGCCACCGATATGGCGGGCTATTCGACACCTGCCCGGCTACCTGAAGGTTCCCACTCCCGCCGACACTTCTTTCGACGCATGGATGAAGCGCATTACGCCCACCTCTTCGAAGCCCGCGGCGTGGGAATCCTTCAACTATTGGGGCAACACACCGAATTCACGGTCAGCTTCATGAAGGCTTTCTATCGGCGACGCGGCCACCAAACAAAACGGCTGGGCCTTCGATTATCTGCCTAAAGTGGATCGCGATTATTCCTGGACCCATTTGTGGGACAACATGTACAACGGCATCCGTCAAGGGCTTGCTGGCTTTCGGATGAACGGCGTGGCTATCGGCCCAGACTACCAATAAAAATATCGACGCGCTGAAAAAAGCGGAATGGCTGGTGGTGGGGAAATCTATCGCCGACGAGACCAGCGAATTCTGGAAGCTCTCCGCGCGTTCATCGCGCACGGGCGAAATGAAGCAAATCCAAACGACCGTCTACCGCCTACCGTGCGCCGGCTTCGCGGAAAAAGACGGCTCGCTTCACCAATTCCGCGCGCTGGCTGCCATGGAAAAATGCTGCGTTCCGCTCCCGGCGCTTGCCGACTGGATCAAGGCATCGTCGCGCAGATTTTCCTGAAGGTTCGCGATCTCTACAAAAAGGATAGGCGTAGATTCCCGACCCGATTTTGAATCTCACGTGGAACTACAGCGATCCCCTGAACCCTTCGCTTGCCGAAGTCCTGAAGGAAATGAACGGCAAAGCGCTTGGCGGACCTCGAAGACCCCGCCACCAAGCAGCAAATTAAATCAAGGCCAGCAACTCCCGGGCTTCGCTTGGCTGAAGAGACGACGGCACCACGTCCTGCGGAATCTGGATCTACTCGGGCTCCTACACGGAAGCCGGAAACCTAACCGCTCGGCGCGATCCCGTCCGATCCCTCCAACATGGGCGTGCATCCAGGCTGGGGATGGTCCTGGCCCGCAAATCGCCGCGTGCTCTACAATCGCGCCTCCTGCGACGTCGACGGTAAGCCCTGGGATCCATCCCGCCGCCAAGTCTGGTGGAACGAAGCCACGCCAAAAGTGGGTCGGCAACGACGTCCCCGACTTCAAGCCGACTCCAAGCCCAAAGATCACATGGGCCCGTTCATCATGAACGCCGAAGGCGTCGGCCGCATTTTCGCCCCGCTAGCCGCTTTCGCCGACGGCCCGTTCCCGGAACATTACGAGCCCATTGAAAGCCCGCATCGAGAATCCGCTGCACCCGCGAGCAAACTCCACAATCCGGTCGTCACAGCTTTCAAAACGCCCGATGACAAATTTGGCACGCCAAAAGACGGCTTCAATGTGATCTGCACCACCTATCCGCCTGACCGAGCACTATCACTACTGGACCAAGAACAATCCCATGAACGTGCAACTCGTCCCCGAACCCTTCATCGAAATCGCCGCGGAAATGGCCGACGAAATGGGCATCCGCGGTGGCGAAAAAGTAAAAGTCTCCAGCGCCCGCGGCCAGTACATCGCCAAAGCCATGGTCACCAAGCGCATCAAGCCCATGATGATCGACGGCAAGAAAACCTATCAGATCGGCATCCCTATTCACTGGGGCTATCGGGGCATCGCCGAAGACGAAGGCAAGACCGCCAAGCGATCTCGCCAACTCACTAACGCCCACCGCCGTGCGACCCCAACGCCCACACCCCGGAGTTCAAGGGCTTCCTCGTGAAAGTCGAGAAGGTCGTAGCCATGAGCCAAGCAGCACTGCGCATCCAAAAAATCTCCGGCCACGCGGGCACCGTCCCCGGCGAAGACACCCAACGCCAATTACACCGTCTGCAAGCTGATCGACACCACCACCTGCATCGGCTGCAAAGCCTGCGAAGTCGCCTGCATGGAGTGGAACGACCTGCCCTTTGGCGAAACCGTCTTCGGCAACACCTACCAGACCATGCCGGAAACGCGCTGGAATTATTGGAACCTCATCCTCTTCAACGAGCACGAACGCGAAGACGGCACCCTCATGTGGCTGATGCGCAAGAATCAGTGCATGCACTGCGCCGACCCCGGCTGCCTCGCTGCATGTCCTTCCGATGGCGCCATCGTCCAATACGACAACGGCATCGTCGATTTCCAGCAGGACAACTGCATCGGCTGCGGCTACTGCATCACTGGCTGCCCTTTCAACATCCCCAAGTTCAACCCGGAAACCAAGCGCGTCTTCAAGTGCACGCTGTGCGCCGACCGCGTCAGCGAAGGCCTCGAGCCCGCCTGCATCAAGTCCTGCCCAACCGGCTGCCTGCACTTCGGCAGCAAAGACGACATGAAGGATCTCGCGGAAACACGCGCCAAGCAACTCCGCGATCATTACAACTTCCCGAATGCCGGCGTCTACGATCCCGCAGGCGTCGGCGGCACCGGCGTCATGTATGTCCTGCACGACGCCACGCAACCCGAACTCTACGGCGGCCTGCCGAAAGATCCGCACATCCCGTCGACCGTGAAACTCTGGAAGGGCCCGTTGAAGTGGCTCGGCAACGTCGCCATGATCGGCGGCCTGATCGGACTCTTCGTCCACTATCTGCGCTTCGGTCCCAAATCGCGAACGGGCATCCGCGAGAGATGCCACCGCGCAGGAAAAAGCCATTAGCAACCGAAGGCAGGACCCACATCAGAGCGTCCATGACCCATCCGGAACAACTCCTTCCGCACGGCCACGTCCTGCGCTACCACTTCCACGAGCGCCTGACTCATTGGATCGCCGCCGATTCTCCTACATCTACCTGCTGCTTACCGGCCTGGCTTTCTGGTCCCCGTGGCTATTCTGGCTAGCGGTGATTTCGGTGGCGCGCCGTCTCGCGCTTGCTCCATCCCTGGATCGGCCTGATCTTCTTCTTCGGCATTCTGCAGATGTTTGCGTTTTGGGCGTCGCAAATGCACTTCACCGACAGTCGACCGGCTTGGTGCAATTCCATAGATCACTACATCAAAACGAAGACGACCAGATGCCGCCCGCCGGCCGCTACAACGCCGGGCAAAAGCTCCTGTTCTGGGGCTTCGTCCTCTGCGGCACCCTGCTGTTGCTCAGTGGCCTCGTCCTCTGGTTTCCCGAGTACATCCCCTGGAGTCTGCGCTGGCTCCGCTACACCGCCGTCCTCATTCACGCCTCCAGCGCCCTGCTCACCATTGGCCTGTTCCTGATTCACGTCTACATGGGCGTCTTTGCCGAGCGCGGCGCTTTCGGCTCCGTCATCCGCGGCGACGTCACCGTCGAATTTGCCAGAAGATACCATCCCGGATGGTACAAAGAGATCGTGGCATCCTCCACCACCACTCCTCGCAAATGACGTTGGCAAAAACCGGCGGGCCCGACTACGACGCGCGCATTCGTCGCGCTCAGCACCTCAGTGCCAAGTACATCCCTTTGCCGCCGAGGTCATGACCTTCTACCTGCACCTCGCCCAATTTCAAAAACGCCTCTACGCTCACCTCGCACAGCCAAACCCCGCAGTATCCGGCGCCCTCATCCCCCACCCACTTCCGTTCGCACCTCGATCTAGCACTCCTCTTGCAACACTTCCCGGCGCTCCTATCTCTCCTGCAAACCGTCGGCCCTCCTCCCGCTAGCCGAATCCGCCCGCCAACTCTCCTTGCAAGGCCCCGGCCGCCTGGATCGCCTTCCTCACCGAACTATTGGACCGCCGCCGGCAACATCAACCATCTCGGTCCCCACACTCCTCAGCACCACTACGACCCGCAGGATCCCGCCGCCGAAGCCCTCACCGCCTTCATCCTCCGAGTCTTTCTCGAACCCTACGCCGAATTCCTCGCCGAACAATCGCGCCGAACCCTCCTGCCATCACCACGCACTCCGTCTGCCCCATCTGCAATTCCTCCCCCTCGCTTGGCGTCCTGCGCCGTCGAAGGCGACAGCGGCAAACGCCACCTCCTCTGCTCCTTCTGCTTTCACGAATGGGAATTCCGCCGCATCCTCTGCCCCACCTGCGGCGAAGAAGCCGAAAACAAACTCCCCGTCTACGTCGCCGAACAATTCCCCCACATCCGCGTGGAAGCCTGCGAAACCTGCCGCTACTACATCCGCACCATCGACCTGACCAAAGACGGCCACGCCATCCCCCTGATCGACGACCTCGCCGCCCTCCCCCTAACTCTCTGGGCCACAGAACACAATTACTCCCGCCTCCACCCAAACCTCCTAAGCACGTAGCCCCAAATGTAGGCGCCGGGCTTCAGCCCGGCGAACCCATTCCCCACAAACTCCCCATAAACTCCCCGCAAATCCCCCACCACAATTCGACCCTGTCATCCTGAACTGAACCCACTCGAGAATCGCGCTGAAAAACCAAAACGCAAACTCCATCCACCCAACCGCCGGCCCGTCGTTACCTCGTTACTTCGTTACCTCATTACTTCCTTACGTCCCGTCTTCTTTTCCCGCTATACTCTCGCCGCGCATGTCCTTCCACCTCGAAACCCACCGCATCAACGACTGCATGACCGTCGCCTGCCACGGCAAACTCACCTTCGAACACGCCCCGCAACTCCGCAACAGAATCCGCACCCTGATCCCCGACGAAAAACACATCATCCTCGATCTGAAAGAAGTCCCCTTCATGGACAGCTCCGGTCTAGGCGTTCTCGCCACCCTCTACGTCTCAGCCCGCACCCGCAACTGCAAAATCGAACTAGCCAACGCAAACCCAGCCCTCCGCAGCCTCCTGGGCATGACCAATCTCCTCTCCCTTTTCGAACCAGCAGGCCGCTTCGGCGGCAAATTCCCCTGATCCCCGGCTGGCGCGAAAAACTTTAATGGGATGCCAATTCCCCATCCGTGACGCTAGCGACTGACTCTCCGTTTTCGGCCAATCCCTTATAGGGGCGGGGCTTGCCCCGCCCGGGCGTCAACCCCAGCACAATCCCAGTCTAGTTTGAAGATTTTTTGCCAAAAAATGTGATGGTTGATAGGCCATCCAACAAATGCATCAGAAACCTGTAGCCGCGGTCTCCGAGACCGCGGGGTTTAGATTCAACAAGCACCACTCGTCCCGAAGTGAACCCGATCCGCTCACAAGCTTCTGTTTGAACTGGTTCTTATGTTGGCCCTTTCTCATCGGCTTCCACCTGCAGCCCAATCCCCCAATCACCAACCCGCACCGCTAAAACGCTTCGCACTACCATTGACCCCGCAATTCTTTCCGTTCGATGCTTAATACTTAACCTATTGATACTCATGTGCTACGCTTTGACGTGCATATCGAGCTCCGTCCCGCTTTATACGTCCCCGGTCACAGCCCATCAACGGCTGGTCATCCTCGCGCCATGGACACCGAATCCGCTCGAACCGCCGCAAAACCTACCGCGATCTTCCGGATGAACTCCTGCGGTCTCACAAATCAACTAAGTCTTTTAGAATCCGCACTTGCCAAAAACTCGCCCGTAACCCATTTAGAATCCGCAGATCCAAAAACACAGCACTTAAAGTCCTTTAGAATCCGCACTTACAAAAAAACAGGGGGGAGGGTCCCACGTCGTCTGCGGAAGCATCAACGCGCGCTCCTTGCAAACACCAGTACTTTTGCGGCAAGCTACCGCCCTTTCCAAGGAGCCTCCGTGACCCAAACCTCTCTGGCCAAATGTAGTGGCCGATCTGTAGATGGGTTCGGGCCGCCCTCGTGGAGCGCTAAGCTCGTCTCGATTGTCTGCGCTCTCGCAATCTGGCCCTTGCTCGCTGCGGCGATCGCCTCCGCCCAATCGGCGCCGCTCACCGTCATCCGCGCCGGCTCTCTGATCGACGGCACCAGCGACGCTCCGCGCAAAAACCAACTCATCTTCGTTCGCGGCGACCGCATCGAAAAAATCGCCGGCGCCTCCGCGCAAATCCCCGCCGGTGCCAACGTCATCGACCTCTCCTCTTCCACCGTGCTCCCCGGCCTGATTGACTCCCACACGCACATCTTCCTCTGGGGCGAAGACCCCGCCAAGGGCGGCTACGACGCCAACATCTTGAAAGCAGGCATCGCCCTCCGCGCCGCCCGCGCCACGTTCGCGTGCCGTCGCGCCCTCGAGCAGGGTTTTACGACATTGCGTGACGTGGAAACTGAAGGCGCAGGCTACGGCGACGTCGAAATCAAGGAAGCCATCGCCGAAGGCACCATCCCCGGCCCACGCCTGTTCTGCGCCACTCGCGCCATCTCCTCCACCGGCGGCTACAACCTCGAAGGCTATGCGCCCGAGCTCGAGATGCCCAAAGGCGCGCAAATCATCGACGGCCCGGTGCAAGCCCGCAAGGCCGCCCGCGAACAGCTCGATCACGGCGCCGACTGGATCAAGGTCTACATGACCCATCGCTCATGGACCGACAAGCAGGGCCACCTGGTTTCGCAACCCACCTTAACGGTGGAGGAATTGAAAGCTATCGTGGAGGAAGCGCACGGATGGCAAAAGAAAGTCGCTTGTCACGCTTACAACGGAATCGGATTGCAGCGCGCCCTCGACGGCGGCTGCGACTCCATCGAGCACGGCCTGGAAATCACCGACGCGCAAATCGCGCAAATGGCCAGCCAAGGGACGTGGTATTGCCCCACGCTCTCGCCGTATTACGAAGATTGGGCTCCGGAGGACACCCCGGCAGGCAAGCGCGATCGCGCCCGCGCCGCCGTTCACGAAATCTCATTCAAGAAAGCGCTGCAAGCCCACCTGAAGATCGTCTTCGGCACCGACATCGGCGGCATGCCCTGGACCGAATCCATGGCCCAGGAATTCCCCCGCATGGTCAATCTTGGAATGCCTTCGATGGATGCAATTCATTCCGCAACGTCCCGAGCCGCGGAAATGCTGGAGATGAAGGGTGAAATCGGCGTTGTTGCCCCGGGCGCCTACGCTGATGTAATCGCCGTCAACGGCGACCCCCTGAAAGACATCGCCACGCTGGAACACGTCCACTTCGTAATGCACAACGGCGCCATCTTCAAAAACGATCAAGCGAAATGAACTTCAATCAATCCAACGCAGGAGGGGGGTCGGACCTTCAGGTCCGACAAAGAGAGTTGCGGCGAAGAAGGGCTTTAGCCCCTGAGGAAACATCTTGTTCGAGCAGACAGCAAGTCTCGCTGCATGCACTCTCGACTTTAAACTCTCGACTGCTTGCTCCGAGTTACGAACAGTCAACTTCCTCAGGCTTCCACTCGCACACCCTTCCAAAACGCAATGTGATCCTTAATCTCCGACGCCGCGGGCTTCGGCTGCGGATAATACCAAGCCGCGTTGTCATTCCTCATTCCGCCGACTTCCACGCTGTAATAGTGCGCGGTTCCCTTCCACGGACACTCCGACGTGTGCCCGCTCGGCTTCAAAAATTCCTTCTTCACCGCATCCGGCGGAAAATACTGATTCCCCTCCACCACCACGGTCGCATTGCTCTCCGCGATCACTTTCCCGCCCCAGGTTGCCTTGGCCATTTCCTCTCCCCGTATATTTCTGCAAAATCTGCCGCGCTGATATCTCACAGCAAACATTGTGTCACGCTCGGTTGGATGCGTGCCGGGCGCTCCAAGGTTCTTGAATTGGGGAGCACTTTGCGGCACTCTGGCTGCGCGTCGGCCGCATATCGCTCACCGCTTGGTTTCTTGTGGGAGGCACCTCATGGCTGAACAGAACTTCGCGAACCACACCAAATTTTTCCCGCCATTTCATTTCTTCGTATTGCCCGTTTTGCTCGTAAATCTTGGCGTCCAGCTCTACTGGCTCAAAGAGTTCTGGAACACCTCGAGGGGCATTTTCAACGTCCTGCTGGCGCTCGCATTGATTCTCGGTTTTCTGAGCGCGCGCATCTTCGCGCTGTCCGTGCAGGATCGCGTCATTCGGCTCGAAGAGCGCCTGCGCTACCAGCGCTTGCTCCCCGCCGATCTGCAGCCACGCATCCAGGAGTTCACCGTCGCCCAGCTTGTTTCGTTGCGCTTCGCCAGCGACGCCGAACTCCCCGCGCTAGCCAGAAAAGTCCTCAACGAGAAGATGCAGAATCGTAAAGCCATCAAGCAGCTGGTGAAAAACTGGAAGCCCGACTACTTGAGGGCCTAGGTAGCACAGACACTCCTCAGGCCGCGGAAAAAGTCGGATTTGTCATCCCTCACCCGCGTCGTTTGCGGGTGAGGGAGCTGCTGTCCTGTTTGTGCCAACCACAAAGATGCCGCAAACAAATCCAACCAGCAACCAACCGCTCGAAAAAGAGGCTGATGAGCGAGAGGGCGGTCCCCGCGCTGCGTAAAAGCTAACTCAAAGAAACGCGCCCAAAACTAAAAGAGGCTGCGCATCACGCCGCCCTCAGCGCGAACCGCAGCCCCGTTGATTTGTTCGGCTCCAGTCCATCAGGTTGGTTTTTTAGCGTGCGGCGATGGCCGCGGCGGTGCCTTCGATTTCGGCTAGGTCTTGCGGCGTTAATTTCAGTTCGCCAGCGTGCATGACACCTTCGGCTTGTTTGGCGTTGCGCGCGCCGACGATCGCTCCGGTGACAGCGGGAAGCCGAAGCGTCCAGGCGATGGCCACTTCGCCGGGAGAACGTCCGTAGCGATTGCCCACAGCGCGGAGCCGCTCGACGAGCTCGAGGTTCTTCGTGAGCTTTGGCTCGCGAAATTCCGGATTGTTCCGGCGCCAGTCGTCGGCAGGAAGATTTTCAGCGCGCTCGCGCGTCATCGCGCCGGTCAGCAACCCCGACAGCATCGGCGAGTAGACGATGACGCCGATGTTGTTTTGCTCGCAGTGCGGAAGAATTTCGGCTTCGATCTTGCGCCGCAGGATCGAATACGGCGGCTGCAACGAAGTGACCGGGGCAATTTTTTCAAGGCGCTTTAGTTGCGGAACGTCGTAGTTGGATACCCCGATCCAACGCACCTTGCCCTGTTTTTGCAAATCAGCCATGGCTTGCCAGGATTCCTCGAGCGAAAGACCATTGTCTTCGGGCGGCCAGTGAACCTGGTACAGGTCGATGACCTCCACTTGCAAACGCCGCAAGCTGTCTTCGCACTCCTGGCGGATGGAATCGGCTTTGTGGACTTTGGTGATGCTGCCTTTCGCATCCCAGCGCATGGCGCATTTGGTGAACACGTAGGGCCGCGCCCCTTTCCATTCCTTCAGCGCGCGAGCGACGACTTGTTCCGAGCGTCCGATGCCGTAGACCGCGGCGGTGTCGACCCAATTGGCGCCGAGTTCGAGCGCGCGGTGAATGGCGGCGATGGAGTCGGCGTCCTCTTGGGGGCCCCAGCCGAAGTCGTAACCTGCGCCGCCGATGGCCCAGGCGCCGAAGCCTACCGGCGTGATGTGCATGTCCGAGTTTCCCAGCTTGCGCGTTTGCATCATCCCTCCTCAACGATGACTTTCGAAACACGTAGGGTCGGGGCGGCTGTTGTGTCTTGACTCAAAGTTTCCGCCCGAGCACTTTACATGCAGGGGCGGGGCTTGCCCCGGCCATTGTGTGCCGACATCAAATTTTCCGCACGCCACCCTGTAGCCGCCCTCTCCGAGAGGGCGGGGTTTAGACGCAACTCCAGCACAACCATATCCTAGCGCGTGTTGTCATTCCGTTTGATGTGGAGGCACGAGCCGAGGTTAAAGCCCATTTTGATTTTGGCAAAGCAAGAACGACAGAGGGTCCGGCGGCGAGCACTTTTACATGCAGAGGCGGGGCTTGCCCCGGCCATGTGTGCCGACATCAAATTTTCCGCACGCCACCCTGTAGCCGCCCTCTCCGAGAGGGCGGGGTTTAGACGCAACTCCAGCACGACCAAAGACCAAACCGCTCACCGCCAACCCCCTACCGTTCTTGATGGAACGCGCTAAAAGCGTGTCCCCAGTTCCCGCTGGTCAGTTGGCGGTGAGGGCGGCGTCCAGGCTTACGGTTTCGCCGTCGGGATTGGTTAGCGTTAGGCGCTGGGCGCCGAGGCTCATGACTGGAGTTGCGAGCGCTAGGGTGTTGGCGTCGATCAGGGTTACCGTGGCGCTTTTTCCGGCCAGGGTTGCGGTTGTGCCGGCTAGGAAATTGCTGCCGCGGACGGTTATGGTGGTGCCGCCCGCGGCGGGGGCGTTTGCGGGGGAGATGGTGCCGATTCCCAGTGGGACATTTGCCAGTTGAACCACTGTCAGGCCGGAATTGGTGATAGCAAAGATGCGCTGACCGGTTTCGTCGATGGCTACAAATTGGGCCAGGAGGCTGCTGGTGTCCGCGGAACGCGCGGCGATGGGCTCCGGCAGGAAGATGCGCAGGCGGAGTCTCCCCGAGTGGGCGTCAAAGATGTCGATGCCACCGCGGAGATTTGGATTTGGGGTTGGATTCGCCGATTCCGCGGGAGCCGGTCCGTTGAGAATCGGCTGGTAGACGAGCGCGCCGCTAGTGTGCAAAGCGATGCCGGGGACGGTGATACCTGTTGGGAGCTGCTCGAGTTCGGGCGTGGCGCGATTGCCAATCAGATTCAGAGCGGAGTCGCGAATTTCTATGATCGCGCCGAGCGAAGAGCCAGTAAGAGTGCCGGTAATGATGCCGGCGCTACCCGCGCCGCTTACGTTCGTGGCAAACATTGTGCCACCGGCTGAAATCGCGACGTCGGTGACCGATTCATTTGCGGAGAAGGTAGTGAAGACGTTCGGGGCAGTCGTGGTCCAGAGCGCTTCGGAACTATCGGCGGTGGAGTCGAACGCGAGAAATACGGAATCACCCGCGGCGTCGGCTTGCAGTAAGGGCGTCCCGGTGATGGTCGAGACTTCGGGCTGCGGGGCCTGCTGGATCGTGGGCGCGCTCGCCAAGTCGAGTTGAGAGAGGCAACTAGTGCAAGGGCCGGGCGTGCTGGATATAGGGGCGAGGCTGACAAACGCTGTCTGAGCGTTGGTGGCCGCAACGCGCGCCGGGCCGAACCCTGGAACATTGACCGCGACATACGGAGGAGGTGTCGAGGAACTCGGTACGTCGGGATTGAGCAGAAGAAGAAAATTCGACCCCCAATCCGCAACCACAAGTTGTGTACCGTCAGGAGTCAGAGCCATGCCGCGAATGTCGGCATCAGGGCAAGGACCGGATTCCATGAACTGCGGCTCCGGGCAATAGACCGGCAAACCGCCGGGCTTAAATGAGCCTGCTTGAAGATCGAAAACGTCGATGCCCGCGTCGTAACTGAGATAAATGAATTGGCGAGGCTGATCGTAGAGCAGAAATTTGTAGAGGCCCGGGTGCGCATTGACCTGCACGCTTTGCAGATATTGAAATCCGGCAGAAGCGGTTGCGGCACCGTTTGAGGTGGTTACGACGACGCCGGCTTTGCCTGGGGTTCCCGGCGGGGTTTGCAGGGTGATGCACTCGAGAGCAAACGGGTAGGTGGAATCGAGGCCCAGTGAGGGTTCGAGGGCGGCGACGTTTTCGACTTTTTGGATCGTTGCGGCCGCGCCGCCGATCGTGACCGTGGGAGTGTTTGTGTCGGTGCCCAGGCCGTAGCCACAGATTTGGACAACGTCGCCGCCGATTTTGTTTCCGGCGTTCGGAAGAATTTTCAGGATTTGCGGGCCGTAGCTGAAGGCGTCTGGCGCCAGCGCGAGCCAGCCGCTGGGGAAATAGGCGGCGACGTTGACCGCGCCACTCACAGCGCTGGGTGGAGACGTTGCCTGAAGCTGGGTCGCGCTGCCAACGGTGACATTGCTCGCGGGTTGCGATCCGAAGGCGAGGATTGCGGTGGCCTCGAAACTCGCTCCATTCACCGCGACGGAAGCGCCTCCAGCGGCGGCGCCTTCTGAGGGCTGCACGACCGGCGGGAAAGCGAACGACGGCACCGCCGAGGGCAGCGCTGCCGGAGCGGCAGCGTCGATGAAGCTGACGCCGCGATTGGCGATGCTGAAGAGGAGTTGCGTTTCGTCGGCCCCTTCGATTTCGGATTGGATGCCCTGAAGGGAGAGATCGGCAACCTGGCCGATCGCTTTGAGAGTTTGGCCGCTGTAGACCTGGATTGCCGGCGCGGCGGCGATATTTGAACTGGCGTACAGAAATTTTCCATCGATCGAAAACGCCAGGCTCAGAGTGCCGGTAGAAGGCTGGGCGGCAATTTGATGGAGCCCGGCGTCGAGTAAAATAATTTGCGATGCGCCATTGGAAACCAGCACGACGGCAAAATGTGTGCCGTTTGAATTCGCGGCTACCAGCGAAATGGCGCCACCGCCCGCCGCGATGGGGCCAGTCAGAACGGCGCCATTGGAGTCGAGGATGGCGAGATTGCCGCTGGTGTCACTGGCGGCGACGAGGACTTTGGTTTGGTCGCCGGTACGGGCCATGGGACCCAGACCGTTGGGGACGGCGGACATGAGGCTTGTGGGTGAGCTTGCCGCGGGATTCCATGACGCGAGGATCGCTGGTGTCGCGGAGGACTGCCGGATGCGCATCAGGCAATTGCCGGACGCGAGGGCCAGGATTTCCTCCGGGCGATCGAAACTGGTGTTGGGCACGGGAGACATCGGCTGGACGGAATAGCGGGATTTGACCTGCAAGGACGTCGTGTCGATGGCCACGATTTGTTCGGTGATAGTGCCGATCCAAACGGTTGCGCCGTCGGAAGAGAGATCGGCGCTGCTGGCTCCGGGTACATCGATTTGGGCGACGCGCGCGCCGAGACCAATGCCGGGAAGTTGGGCGGTGGTGGAGAAGACTTCGACGCGATTCATGGCGCGATTGGCAACGAAAAGGTGCTTGTTAACGGTGTCGTAGACGATGTGGCGGTGGTGGGGTTCGCCGGACGGATCGTCGGCGGCGGAGGTGGAATCGGTTCTGGCGTAGGTAGTCCGTGGGAGATTGGCGAGGACGGATGTCTGGATGGAAAGTGCGAGCATGGCGGAATGCGATAACGAACCGCTAACGCCCTGAGCGGTGATCGTGGAGTTGCCGGGTGCGGCGGTTACGCTGGCGCCGAAGATCACCGATGTTTTTGCGCCGAGGGCGATGGTGAAGGGACTCGCCGGGTTGGAGATCACACCCGCGGGGAGGTTGGTCAGCGCGATTTGAACGGAACTGGCGAAGTTGTTCGCGGAGTTGATGGAGACCGTGACTGGCTGGCTGATGCCGCCTTGCGGGATGGTGATTGAGGTTGAAGAGAGGACCAGGGAAAAATCGGCTGGGGTTGCGGGAGCGGGTATGGCGGTGGATTGAGTAGCGCCACCGTTGCAACCGGAGAGAAGCACGAGAAAAAAAGATAAATGCAGGAGCTTGAGCACCCTTTGGGGCTCGCCGTGAAACTCAGGAGAAGCGGAGGTCACAGAGCAGAATGGAGACGCGGTGAGCGGTGGTAAGTTTTGGTTAGGGATAGACTGTGGTGAGCGTGACACGGCTGAGCCCCTTGCCGGGTGATCGAGCAGGGAGAACACAGTACAGAGCTATTTGATTAGTTGTCAAGATAATAAATTAATCGGAGAGGTGCGCGGTTCGTAAGCTGTGGATTTTCAGCGGAGGCGGGATGGAGAAATTTGCGCGGATTTCGATTAACGGCCGTTAGGATCGCAGGAGCGGGGTGAGTTTGGAGTGTCGGGTGGAGGGACCTTACGGTGAGGTTAACGCTGAAATGCCGAGTAATTCGGAGTGGGTCGCGGCTTCGCGGTCGGCCGGGCGGGGCAAGCCCCGCCCCTACAGGGGTTGCCGGTAACGGCCTCGACAACGCACAGGCACCGGTTGCGCGTTCACAACGCAACGGTACGGGCAACGGCCTCGACAACGCGAGGGCAACTGCGCCGGCCTCGCGCCACCTGCGAGGGCGACGGCGCCGGGTTCGCGTTCACGAGGCAACGGCACCGGCAACGGCCTCGCCACCAGAAGGGCGACGGCGCCGACGTCGCGTAACCGCGAAGGCAACTGCGCCGGCCTCGGAAGGCCGCCGCTACAAATGAAAAGCGGCGCGGGGTGGACCGCGCCGCTTATTTGTGATTTTTTTGTTGGCGAAAACCGGTTGTTAAATGGTTTTGCCGGCGGTGGCTGGAGCGGAATCTTTCTTGGAGAAGGCGTTGTGGCTGGAATCGCCCTTCTCGCCAGTCTTGTCGATCTCGATCGAGCCCTTAAAGTAGGCGCCGTCTTCGATCATGATGCGCGACGTGGTCAGGTCGCCATTGACCGAGCCATCCTTCTTGATCTCGATACGGTCCTTGGCGCGAAGGTTGCCCTTCACGGTGCCGTACACCACCACCTCACGGGCGATGATGTCGGCGGTGACTTTAGCGGTGGCTCCGACGGTGAGCTTGCGATCGTCGAGCTGGATCAGTCCTTCGACTGAGCCGTCGATCAGCAAGTCTTCGTTGCCGGAGATCTCGCCTTTCACGTGCAGGCTGGATCCGAACGCGCGCTGTCGCGGTCCGAAGGAGCCCACCTAATGGACGCAGGGCATCTGTACTCATCGCGGGTTTTTCCTCCCAAGACGCCGGAGCAGGCTTCGGCGGCTGATTGATTGTTGGATTTTTTGGCTCCGGCTGCGCGGCTTGCGGCGTATCCGGTTTCTTATTTCCCCACATCGGAAATCCCCTTAGACCGTAGCACCCCACGCGGAGTTTCCGGCTGGGGTAAAGCAAACTCTATACCGGGGGGATGTAACGGCAAATGGTGTGTGGGGCTGTTGCGAGAAAGTTACTGGACCTTGGGACAGACTTTCGCTTTCTATTCGGAACAAAGAAAGAAGTAATGAAGTAACAACGTAATGAAGTAACGAAAAAACTCACTCGAAAGAGATCGCGAGTTGCCGAGGCGTTAGGTGGTGCGCGGATAAAGCGGCCGGCTTCGGGCGCCGCGCGGGCCTCGCCCCGCACTTCGTTGTGTCATTACTTCTTTACTTCATTACTTCGTTGCTTCGTCCTTTTTCTTTAGGCGGTGGGTCTTTCTGGGACTGGTTGCGTGGCCAGGAAATCGGTTTGGAAGCGCTGGGCGTAGGAGTCGCAGCAATTCCTGCGATGCGTTCCGCGCTTGGGGACTTCACGACGAAGCCGGCGTGGTGGTATTTGTTGACGCGATAGACGATTTCGGGATCGTTGTAGGCGGTGGTGTCGGGTTTTTCCTGGCGGGCCAGGACAGGATGACGCCCGCATAATCGTTGCGCTGGCTGGCGCAGTGTATGGAGTTCCCTGCACCGCACTTCCAGGCGAGCCCACTCGCGCCAGAGATTGATTCCGCGTGGCGGCTTCGACGACGTCCGCGATGTACGCGCCGCCCACGCGCGCGGCGATTTCTATGAAATAGAATTTGCCGTCGGCGTGGGAACGCAGGAATTCGGCGTGGGTAACGCCGCGGACAGAGCCCAGGCCTTCGATTAATTGGCGATTGCTTCTATGCAGCGCTTTGTTTCGGAGGCTTCGCGGGGCAGCGTGCGCGTGGTGAAGACGCCGCCCTGGTGGGAGACATCCAGCGGCGGGGTGCCGTAGGCGTGGGCTTCGGCGAAAACGCTCTCGCGCTCGGAGACCACGCTGTCAACGTGGAATACAGCGCCGGGGATGAATTGCTCGAGCAAATAGAAGGATTGCTGATCGCCGAGTTGATCGAGCAGCGGCCAGAGTTCTCGGACGGGTCGTGAATCTTTTTCATGCCGATGCCGGAAGCTTGCGAGCGGGGTTTTAGAGCCATGGGCCGGGTTCACGCGCGCCATGAATTCCGCGCAGATCGTCGTAATTGAGGACGTGGACGAATTCCGGGACGAGGATGCCTGCTTCCTGGCGCGGGTGCGCATGGCTAGTTTGTCGCGGAAATAGCGCACGGTGGTGAGGCCCATGCCGGGGAGGCGCAGATGTTCGCGGAGGGCAGAGACATTATCCATGTCGAATTCGTCGAGGGCGACGATGCGGTCGATGGGTGGAGCGCGCCATGTAGCTGACCGAGTAGATCAGATGCCGGAGCGGGCAGTTCTTCCGGCATGGAGAACATTTCGTCGATGGAGTCGAGGGGCCAGTCGCCGTGGCGGAACTTTTCCACCGTGAGGAGGAGCACGCGGCAACCCAGGGCTTTGCAGGTGCGCAGGAATTCCTGGCCTTTTTCGTAGGAGGTCACGCAGAGAATCGTTTGGGGGCGAGGCTGCGACATGTGCGGTGACACGATGCCGCAGGGTGGAGTGGGAGGTCAAGGGAAAGTGGGGGCGGCGATGAGGGACGATTGCGCGCTGAGTATTGGTTTGAGGTCCTTCGGCTATCCTTGTCGGATAGCCTCAGGATGACAGCATGTTGCTGCTTGAATCGCAGCGTTACGATCAGGATACCGCGCCCCCTTGTTTTTTTGTAAGTATTCCTTGACAAGTAGATCACTTTAAGGTAAGCTACTAACCAGTTAAAAGTGCGCAACAACAGCGGCGGCCAAGAGCCGCCTTTTCTTTTGCCCAGATTGTCCCAGGAAGCGATTCACCTAACTCATTTAAAATCAATACTTGCAAAACTCTATCAAAACAAAGGCTTTTATCTCCCTTTAGAATGAACACTTACAAAAAAGCAGGGGGGGGGTAACCTGATGGTAACGCTTCGATTTCAACCGGCGACACGCCGTCATCCTGAGGCTATCCGACAAGGATAGCCGAAGGACCTCAAACCAACACTCAGCACATTTTTATGCGCTTGGTCGCGTCTTAGGGAGCGATCTTGCCGAGTTGCGGCGCAGCAGTGCGCTGCGCCCTTACAACATCGAGCGGCGATCGGAAGGTTGGCGTCAAGACGCAACGGCCGGGCGGGGCAAGCCCCGCCCCTACGATGGGACGGCGCGGGTTCGCGATAACGGCGTGGCTTCGCGACAACGGTGCGGCTTCGCGGGTCCGGAGAACCTGGCGGATTATGCTTTGGTCGCGGCGGCTGGATAGAGGAATTGCAGGAAGGGGCCTACGCGTTGGGACCAGGCGGCTTCGTTGTGTTCGGCGCCTTCGACGCGTTCGTAGTGGAGGTCCTCGCCTTCGCGCCACCCTTTTTGCAGGAGGATGTTGCGAAATTGTTCTACGTCTTGGACTATGCGGGGGCCTTCGCGGGTGCCGATGTCGAGCCAGATGCTAGGGCGGGGTTGCGGGGTGGCTTCCGCGGCGAAGCGCAGGATTGCGCGTTGATTCCACCAGACCGAGGGGGAGAGCGCGGCAATTTTGCCGAAGGTCTGTGGATATTTGAGGCCGAAGTATAAGGATACCAGTCCGCCTAAGGAGGAGCCGCCGATGCCGGTTTGGGATGGCTCCGGGAGCGCGCGGTATTGTTGGTTCACGAAGGGCATGACTTCCTGCAGGAGAAACTTGGCGTAGCGGTCGGCGCGGCCGCCGCCGAGCTTGGGAACTTTTGTGGGGGTGTATTCGTGGATGCGGGATTTGCCGGTGTTGTAGATGCCGACGATGATGAGGTGTTCGATGGCGCCGCCCTGGATGAGGTAATCGGCGGCGCCTTGAACGTTCCAGTCCTGGCCCGCAAAGGCAGTGGCGCGGTCGAAAAGATTCTGGCCATCCTGGAGATAGAGGACCGGAAAACTGCGCCAGGGTTGCTCGTCGTAGCCCGGTGGGAGATAGATGATGAGATCGCGCTGGTTGCGAAGGAAGCGCGAGCGGAATTGACTGTGTTTGCGAAATTGGCCGGAACTCACGAGAAAAGGCTCACGGAACGATGGTCACCAGGAGATCCTTGGCCTCGACGTGCTGGCCGTGAGTGACCAGGAGTTTGGCGACGCGGCCGGAAATGGTGGCGTAAATGTTGGATTGCATTTTCATGGCTTCGAGGGTTAGAAGTTTTGCGCCGCGCTCGATGGTTTGATTGGGCTGGACGGCGATGCCGGAGACCACGCCGGCGGTGGGAGCGCCGACCTGGCCGGGCTCGGCGGGGTCGGCTTTGGGATGAGCGCGCTCGACGACGCGGAGGGCGCGGTCGCGGACGTTGACTTCGCGAGGCTGGCCGTTCAGTTCGAAGAAGAGCGTGCGAGTGCCGTCGGGGTGCGGGTCGCTGCTGGTCAGGAATTTGACGATCAGCGTTTTACCGGGCTCGATATCTACCGTGATTTCCTGGCCGGATTTCAGGCCGTAGAAGAACGGGGGCGTGGGGAGGACGCTGACGTCGGAGTAGGTTTGGCGGAATTTGTCGTACTTGAGAAACACGTCGGGATAGAGAAGATAGCTGAGGAGCGCGTCGCGTTCGATTTTATGGCCGAGCTTTTTCTCGAGCGCGGCTTGTTCGTCGTCGAATTCTGCCGCGGGCATGCTGGCGCTGGAACGGCCTTTGATGGGATCTTCGCCGCGGAGGATTATTTTTTTCAGCTTTTTTGGCCAGCCGCCCGGCGGAACGCCTAAGACGCCGGAAAACATTTCGACGACAGAGTTGGGTAACGAGAGATCGTGTTTTTCGTCGAGCTTCAGCAGATCTTGCGGGCGCATGTCTTTCGCCATCAGGAACAGCGTCATGTCACCGACAACTTTGCTGGACGGCGTGACTTTCACGATGTCGCCGAACAGCTGGTTCACTTCGGCGTAAGTGGTTTCCACTTCACGCCAGCGATGGCCGAGACCCATGGCGGCGGCCTGCTCGCGCAGGTTGGTATATTGGCCGCCGGGAATTTCGTGCTGGTAGAGACGCGCGGAGCCGGCTTTGGGGCCGGAATCGAACGGCAAGTAGTAGGTGCGGACAACTTCCCAGTAGTCGGAGCATTCGTTGAGCGCGTCGATGTCGAGCTGCGTGTCGCGCGGGGTGTGGCGCAGGGCTTCGACGATGGAGTTGAGATTGGGCTGGCTGGTGCCGCCGCTCATCGAGGCGATGGCGGCGTCGGCGACGTCCACGCCGGCATCGGAAGCTTTGAGCAGCGAGGCGGCGTTGATGCCGCTGGTATCGTGGGTGTGGAAGTGGATGGGAATCCCGACCTCGTCACGCAGCGCCTTCACGAGCTTCTGAGCGGCGTAAGGCTTGCAGAGGCCGGCCATGTCTTTGATCGCGAGGAAATGCGCGCCCAGCCTTTCCAGTTGCTTGGCCATCGAAACGTAGTATTCGAAGGGAATATTTCGGGCGCGACGCGTCGAGCATGTCGCCGGTGTAGCAGATGGCGGCTTCGCAGACCGCGCCGGTTTCGAGCACGGCGTCGATGGAGACGCGCATGTTGGCAATGGAATTGAGGGAGTCGAAGATGCGAAAGATGTCGATGCCCTGCGCGGGGGATTCGCGGACGAATTCCTCGATGACGTTGTCGGGATAGGAGGCGTAGCCGACGGCGTTTGCGCCGCGGAGCAACATCTGGAAACAGATGTTGGGAACGCGCTCGCGCAGTTCGCGGAGACGCTGCCAGGGATCTTCGTGCAGGAAGCGCAGGGCAGTGTCGAAGGTTGCGCCGCCCCACATTTCCAGGCTGAAGAGATTGGGCAGGCGCTGGGCGACGGCGCTGGCGGTGGCGAGCATGTCGTAGGTGCGGACGCGGGTTGCCATCAAGGATTGGTGCGCGTCGCGGAAGGTGGTGTCGGTGATCAGCAGGCGCTTTTCTTTGCGGGCCCAGGCGGCGAATTTTTCGGGGCCGAGTCTTTGCAGCAGCTGGCGCGTGCCCGGCGGCGGTTCGATACCCGGCGTGGCAGGGGAGCACGGCAGCTTCCAACGCTTCGGGTACTTTCTTGCCTTTGACTTCGGGATTGCCGTTGAGGATCACGTCGCCGAGGTACGAGAGCAACTTGGTGGCGCGGTCGCCGCGGCTCGGAAAGCGAAACAATTCGGGCGAATCATCCAGAAACGATGTGGTGATTTCGCCGGCGCGAAATTTCGGGTGATTGACGACGTTTTCGACGAACGGGAATGTTGGTCTTCACGCCGCGGATGCGGAACTCGCGCAGGGCGCGGTCCATGCGGTGGCAGGCTTCGGGGAGGTGCTGGCCCCAGGCGGTCACCTTCACCAGCAGTGAATCGTAGTACGCGGCGAGCACCGCTCCGGCGTAGGCCGTGCCGCCATCGAGACGGATGCCGAAGCCAGCGGGAGAGCGATAGGTGGAAATCTTTCCGTAGTCGGGCGCGAAATTTTTCTCGGGATCTTCGGTGGTCACGCGGCACTGCAACGCTGCGCCGTAAAGCGGGATGTTCTCCTGGCGCGGCAGCGACATCGGCGGATCGTGGAGCGAATGGCCTTGCGCGACGAGAATCTGCGAGCGCACGAGGTCGATGCCGGTGACCATTTCGGTGACGGTATGTTCCACCTGGATGCGCGGATTGACTTCGATGAAGTACCACTTGCTGCGCATCCACGTCGTACAAGAACTCAACGGTACCGGCGTTGCGGTAGTCGGCTTTGCGAGCGAGACGGACAGCGGCTTCGCACAACTCGTTGCGAATGCTGGACGGCGAGATTCGCCGCCGGGCGCGACTTCGACGACTTTCTGATGGCGCCGCTGCACGGAACAATCGCGCTCGTAGAAGTGCAGCAAATTGCCGTGCTGGTCGCCCAGAATCTGCACTTCGATGTGGCGGGCGCGCGGCAAATACTTCTCCAGGAACACGCTGGCGTTGCCGAACGCGGACGCGCGCCTCGCCCTGCGCTTCTTCGAGCAACGCCGCCAATTGCGAAGCGATCGCGCACCACGCGCATGCCGCGCCCGCCGCCGCCCATCGCGGCCTTCACGATGACGGGATAGCCGATCTCCGCCGCGATCCTTTGCGCTTCGCTGGCTGACTCGACCGGATCTTCGGTGCCCGGCAGCACGGGCACGCCGGCGGAAGCCGCCAGCCTTCGCGCGGCAGTCTTGTCGCCAAGCAATTCCAGGAGAGCTCGGCGTGGGTCCGACGAAGGTGATCCCGGCCGTCTCGCAAGCGCGCGCAAAGGCGGGATTCTCGGAGAGGAATCCGTAACCCGGATGGATCGCGTCGACGCCTTTCTCCTTGGCGAGCGCAACGATTCCGGCGATATCGAGATAAGCCTCGACCGGCCCTTTACCCTCGCCAATCTGATACGCCTCATCCGCCTTGAAGCGGTGCAGGCCGAGACGGTCTTCCTGCGAGTAGATGCCGACCGTGCGCAGTCCCAGTTCGTTGGCCGCGCGAAAGATGCGGATAGCAATTTCGCTGCGGTTGGCGGCGAGGAGTTTCTGAATCGGTTTGGTTTCCTTCATTTCGGAGCGATCAAAGAGCGATGCGAAACCCAGTATTGTTTCACGTCCGCGACAGAACGCAGCAGCAGTTTATTCGATTCGGCGGAAAAACAAAATTCGCGTCGAGCTCATTCGCGATCGGTGGGGAATTCGTCGAGGGAAGGACCGTGGGTGAAGGCGGCGATGAGCCGCCGCAGTCCAACCAGGTCTCCTATCGGAGATAGCTTGGGGGTGGGTCGCGGCTCACTCAGAAGGAGACAAAGTCTCGGCAGACACCGGCGCCGGCTGAGTATTCTTCAACTGCTGCAGTGCCACTTGCACCTTGGTCCAATCTTTTGGTTTACGCTTGGTGGCATACGGCGCGTTGGGATCGGAATAGTATTGCAAGAGCTCGGCACGAAGATCTGGGGTGATTCCCGAGAAATTCTGCTTGGCAAGCTCTTCGATCAATTTGGCGTGGACGTCGTCATTCATAAAATAGACGCCCGGCGGGGTCACACCGCCGGTGTCGAAGTTGTCGTTGGGAATATCAGGAGTTCCCGTGCGCGTCTGCGTCAACAAGAGCTTGTAGCGGTCCAGCGCAGCATTGAAACTGGCTTCGAATTTGCGCTCCGTTTCCGGCGTTGGCGTGCGCAGCTGCAGAACCTTCAACGGTCCGACCTTCGGAAAGAGTTTAACCAGGAAAGCAAGGAACCGTTCGAAAGCCGTCGGCTTTTGATACTCCTTGCCCCAATTCTTTTCGTAGCTGGCACGGGAAAGGTTATACAAGAATTTCCGCTTCGTCAGGCTGGGCTGGTCCTTCAGGATGTCGTCTTTCTTCAGAGTCCAGGCGATGCGCGTGGCCTGAGGTATCTGCTTGCTGACCGCGCGGCGGTACGAGCCGATAACCTTATCCTCATCCGTAAGCACCGATTTCAGCTCGAGCCCATACGTTTCGCGAAACGCCTGCTCGAGCAAAGGCTTGTCAACCTCGAAACCGATGAAATCGTGATAACTGTCGGGAGCGTAACGCTGCCTGGCGACTTCCAAAACATCGAACCCAAATTCCGTTTTGACGTGGGCCAGGGGGTCCTGTTCGTAAGTCACCACGTTGCCGTATTTCTTCTTTAGCTTCGGATAGAGGATCGGCACCGACGGATTCGTGCCGATCTTGTGCCCGTCATTGTCGGCGGCATAGTGCGACAGCGCGCCCAGCGCGAAGGCGTACCCATTCAAGTCCTGCGAATCGCGCAGCAGCGCTAGAATGAAATCGCCGCTCCGGCAGTAGTGCGTGAGATCGCTGAAGAAATGACTTCCGTGCGGGTAATAGCCCAGGTCCTGAATGATTGCGCCGCCATACGCAAAACCGTGAGCCTGTTTCAGCTCTTCCGGGGTAGCCTGCGGGAAACGCTGCAACAAGAGCGGCTTGATGCTGATATCCCAACCCGCGTCGATGATGGCCTCGTGGGCCATGATCGCGTAGGCCCCGGACGGGCTGGGGCACACCAGGCACAAGAGCAGGCAGAAAGAAACTCCGAAGGCCGTAATCGGCGACCGTTTTTGCTTAACGCGCAACAGGCTTTTTTTGACGATGGACATCGCTGCACTGCTCCGATACTTCGATCAGGGTCCAATACCCACTCACAGTTTAGCAGGCCCACATGTCGACGCCGCGGGTCCAGGGCGGTAGCGGCGCAATGAGTACACATACAGCAGACTGAAGATTGGATGGCGTGGAGCGTCGAAAGGACTGCGCGCGAGCACCAGCCGAAACGGGCCCGCGCCAATGTGGTATGTCCTAAAGAGATTGGCCCTGGGGATTGGCCGACGCTGGCGAAGCACGAAGCGGGAGCTAATATTTCCGGAGCACTCCAATGACGCGTCCCTGAATCTTCACATCGTTCGCCGGAACGATGATCGGCGCCATCTCGGAGTTCGCGGGCTGCAGCCGAATCTTCCCCGGGCCTTCGCGATAGAAACGCTTCAGCGTGGCTTCGTCGCCGCTCACCAGCGCGACGACTATGTCGCCGGGATTGGCCACTTGCGTCTGCTCGCACACCACGAAGTCGCCATCCATGATGTGATCTTCGATCATCGAGCTGCCCTTCACCTTCAACGCGAACGAGTTTCCGCCGTGCGTAAAGTCGCCCAGCGACAGCGTCTCGCGCTCCTCCACCGCTTCCAGCGGCCGGCCCGCCGCGATGCGCCCAACCAAAGGCAGCTCCTGCGCCCGCCGATCGATCACTTGCTCCTTGGGGGATTTGGGCAATTGCAAAATTTCGATCGACCGGCTCTGGTTATAACCGCGGCGAATAAATCCCTTTTTCTCCAGCGTAGTGATGTGCTTGTGCACGGTGGCGAGCGAAGTCAGCTTCAAACCCTTGCCGATCTCTTCAAAGCTGGGCGCGTAGCCGTGCTTGGTTTCGAACGACACCAGGTAGTCGAGCACTTCTTTCTGTCGCTTGGTCAGGGCCATCGGGACCTCGCTTTTCAAATTGCGGCTGCGCCGACACTGCAGACCGGTGCCATCAACTTAGGCGAAAAGAAAGCGAACGTCAAGCGAAAGTTGCTTCACTTGTGCTCAGAATGCGTGCGGAACAAATTGGTTGCGTGGGCAGTCGTTTCGAACTGGCGCGTTCATCTCAAGGGCGGCCCTGCTTTCGCCTCGCTGCTTGGTAGTCTCGTGTCAGGTAGTTTCGTGTCGCCTACGGTTCGTTGACTTGCCGCAGGCCGCACCCTAAGATGAGCGCGAGAATTACGTCTGCAGCGAATCTGTCGGAGAGCGTAAGTGACAGAAACCTCCGGCCCAGGCACGACTCCCCCGCTTGAGATTGCACATGTTCTATTCATGGACATCGTGGCGTATTCCGCTCTGCGCATGGACCAGCAGCAGCAGTTGCTCCAGAACTTGCAGGAGGCGGTTCGCAGCACGGCGGCGTTTGCGCGCGCCCAAGCCAGCGACCAGCTCATACGTTTGCCTACCGGAGATGGGATGGCGCTGGTTTTTTTCGGGGACCCGGAAGCGCCGGTTCGCTGCGCGCTCGAGCTAGGTAAGATTCTTCGTAGCCAGCCGGACATCAAGCTGCGCATGGGAATCCATAGCGGTCCCGTCTATCGCGTGGCAGACATCAACGCCAATCGCAACGTGGCCGGAGGGGGTATCAACATCGCGCAGCGCGTGATGGACTGCGGAGATGCCGGACACATTCTTGTGTCGAACACAGAAGCGGAAGTGCTGGATCAGGTCAGCTCCTGGTGCTCCATGATTCATGATCTCGGCGAAGTCGAAGTCAAGCACGGAGTCCGGATTCATCTCCACAACTTTTACAGCGACGAAGTCGGGAATCCGAAGGTACCGGAGAAGATCGGTGCGCAGCAGGCAGCGTCGTCGGTTGCGGCGTCCGCTGCGAAAAGAAGGAAGCTGTGGCCCATCCCAACTACCGGCGTCGCGGCTCTCGTCATAGTGTTTCTGGTTGTGTGGTTCTTCTATGCTCATAACGTGCAGGCCCTCAACGAAACCGACACAATTGTTCTGGCCGATTTCAGCAATAAAACAGAGGACCCTGTCTTCGATGACACACTCCGGCAGGGATTGGCAGTACAACTCGAACAATCGCCCTTTCTCAGCCTTATCTCGGATGAGCGCATCCGGCAAACTCTTCGCATGATGGGCCAGCCGCCCGATGCGCGACTCACTCCGCAGATTGCGAGCGACCTTTGCCAGCGGACGGGAAGCGCAGCTGTCCTCAACGGATCGATTGGACAGGTGGGAACGCGCTACAGCCTGATTCTGAAGGCGGTCAGCTGTGGGAGTGGCAAGTCCCTTGCGAGCACGGAAGGTCAGGCCGTTGACAAGAACCACGTCCTGGATGCTTTGGGAAAGGCCGCTTCGGATATCCGGAACAAACTGGGTGAATCCTTGAAAACGATTCACGCCTTCGATACGCCGCTGCCGCAAGCTACGACCTCTTCGCTCGAGGCCTTAAAGGCCTACAGCCTGGCGGTGAAAACGGCCTCAGAGAAGGGTGATGATTCCGCCGCCGTACCGTTGTTTCAGCGGGCCATCCAACTGGACCCAAAGTTCGCCATGGCCTATGCGGCTTTAGGAACAAGCTACTCCAATCTCTCGGAAGGAGTAGAGGCCGAAAAGAACACACGAAAAGCCTACGAATTGCGCGGGCAGGTCAGCGAGCGGGAGAGGCTCTCTATCGAGTCCTACTACTACGAGTTTGCTGTGGGAGATCTTGAAAAGGCGCGTCAGACCTATGAACTGTGGGTGCAAACCTATCCGCGAGACATCGGCCCGCTTTTGAACTTGGGGAATATCTACAGTAGTCGGGGACAATATGACAAGAGTCTGGCCGGCATGTATGAAGCCCTCCGCATAAACCCCGCAAGAGCGCTGACGTACGCCAACCTCGTCAACGGCAATCTGTATTTGAACAAGCTCGCGGAGGCTAAGGCCATCGCTAGAGAGGCGCAGGCGAAGAATCTAGATTCTCCCGACTTGCGCGGCTATCTTTATCTGTTGGCCTTTTTAGAGCGCGATACGGCAGGAATGGCTGAGCAGGTGAAGTGGGCAGCAGGAAAGCCGGGCGTGGAAGACGTGCTGCTGTGCTACGAGGCCGACACCGCCGCCTATTTCGGCCAGCTCCGTAAGGCGCGAGAGTTTTCCCGCCGGGCAGTGGCTTCCGCTGGGGCGGCGGGCGAGAAGGAGACAGCTGCCAACTACGAAGCTGACGCGGCCTTACGAGAAGCGCTCTTTGGTAACGCGGACCATGCTCGCCAACGGGCCGCAGCCGCACTGGGTCCCTCAACCGGGCGCGAAGAGCAATTCGGAGCCGCACTGGCGCTTGCCATTGCAGGAGAATCAGCCAAGGCGAACGCGCTGGCAGACGATTTGGCTGGACGCTTTCCCGAAGACACCTTGGTTCAGTTCGTCTTCCTGCCGACGATTCGCGCCCGGCTCGCACTCAATCGCAAGGATGTTTCGAGCGCCGTCCAGATCCTTCAGACCGCGGAACCTTATGAGTTTTCGACCGTGGGGGGGCTGTACCCTATCTACGTCCGCGGGGAGGCGCAGCTGGTTGCGCGCAGAGGCGGCGAAGCCGCGGTCGAATTTGGGAAAATCCTCGAGCATCCCGGCATGGTTCAAAACGAGCCCATTGGCGCACTGGCTCATCTCTGCATCGCCCGCGCCTATGTTTTAGAAGGCGACACGATCAAATCCCGCGCCGCCTATCAGGACTTCCTGTCCCTCTGGAAAGACGCCGACCCCGACATCCTTGTTCTCAGGCAAGCCAAACAAGAACTCGAGCAATTGAAGTAGTTGCTGCGAACCGGGCGCGCAAACGTCATCGGATGACTTCGCTGGGAAGGCCGCCTCTGCGACGCCGTGCGGCGGACAGTAAGGCCCAGGATTCGCGTCTTTCCTGATCCTTCCCGAATTGGGAATCAGAGCGCGATACTGGAGAGGTCTCTGGGATTTGTGCGCCATCCGCGGATGGATTCCGGTCGAATCAACCTGGGGGTGTGGTTCTCTCCCGAGACACTCATCTGAAGGGAGTAGCCGTTCGCAAGGTAAGAAGGAATATCACGGTAATCGGTGACCGGGATATACGGACCTTCCTTCCCAAGATGGACGTGGTATCGATTGTCGCTGAATCGATGCGGCATCAAACGTGTTCCGAGTTTTTTACCGCGAACTACCGTAGCAAACAGCATGATCACCCCCGAGGACGTAAAGGCGACGTCATTCTACAAATGGCAAGCTGTGCTTGTAAGTGGTTTGACTGTGGAAAATTGTGAATCGTTTTTGCTGGTCGTATTGTAAGCAGCCCGCTCCACGTTCTATGGCGCAGGCAAATCGAATTTTCAGATTGTCGGACTTGCTTCGAATCACTTCGCTGGGCGCCGACGAGTCGGCCGGGCGGGCAAGCCCCGCCCCTACAAGGGTTGGGTTATCGCGAATGAATTCGTTTTGCGGTTAACCGCCTGGTCGCGAAAACGAGTGCAACCTGCGGGCGTCTTCGCACGTCTTTGCCAATAGAACACAATTGCCGCGCGGCGGACTCTCTCCCCGCCGCGCACGGGCCGGTGTGGTATCCTTTTTTGGTCGGCTTCTGGCGGTCGGCCTTGGCATCCAGTCAACTCACCGCACCGTCTAAATCCATGACGATTGAGCCGCGCTCCTTGGGGGAAATCGAAGGAGTTCAACCAGATAGGTCAGGAGTCCATGTCGACCGTAACTGATTCACCGCTATCCCGCATCAAGCCCGAAAAGATCGACCAGGCCGTTATTCGCTTCGCCGGAGATTCTGGCGACGGCATGCAGATCACCGGCAGCCAGTTCACCAATACGGTCGCGCTGTACGGGAACGACATTGCCACGTTTCCGGACTTTCCCGCCGAGATTCGCGCCCCTGCAGGCACGCTGCCTGGCGTCAGCGGCTACCAGCTTCACTTTGCCTCAAGTGATGTCTTCACGCCCGGCGATTCGGTCGATGTGCTGATCGCCATGAATCCCGCCGCCCTGAAAGTGAATATCGCGGACTTGAAGGCCAATGGGATCCTGATCGTCAATTCCGACAGCTTCAAGGAAAACGACCTCCGCAAGGCGCAGATGACCGTCAACCCGTTGGAAGATCATTCGCTGGACAAGTACCGCTTGTTCTCGGTGGAACTCGAGCGTCTGACGCGCGTGTCGCTGGAGCATCTCGGCCTGGACGCCAAGTCCATGGACCGCTGCAAGAATTTCTTTGCGCTGGGGATGTGCTACTGGCTTTATAACCGCTCGATGAGCTCTACGGTCCGCTGGATCGAGGACAAGTTCAAGAACAAGCCACTGCTCGTGGAAGCCAACGCGCTCGCCATGAAGGCCGGTTATTCCTACTGCGAAGCCACCGAAGCCTTCCAGATCAGCTACGAAATTCCGCCGGCGAAGCTCGCGCCCGGCATGTACCGCAATCTGAGCGGCAATCAGGCGCTGGCGCTGGGGTTCGTCACCGCGTCGCAGAAATCGGGGCTGCGCTTGTTCCAGGGCAGTTACCCGATCACGCCAGCGTCCGATATTCTGCACGAGCTGTCGCAATACAAGGACTTCGGAGTAATCACCTTTCAGGCCGAAGACGAAATCGCTGCGGTCACGTCTGCGATTGGAGCAGCCTATGGCGGCGCGCTGGCCATCACCACCACGTCCGGCCCAGGCATGGCGCTGAAGACCGAAGCCATCGGCTTGGCCGTCGCCGTGGAAATCCCGCTGATCATCTGCGACATCCAGCGCGGAGGGCCGTCCACAGGTCTGCCCACCAAGACCGAGCAAGCCGACCTGTTGCAAGCGCTCTACGGCCGCAACTCCGAAGCCCCCATTCCCATCGTGGCTCCGGCCACGCCCAGCGATTGCTTCTGGGCGGCTCTGGAAGCCTGCCGCATCGCCGTGAAATACATGGTGCCAGTAATCATTCTGTCGGACGGCTACCTGGCCAATGGCGCGGAACCCTGGAAGATTCCTAATATCGAGGACATCCCGGATTTTAAGGTGAAGTTCGCGACAGAAAAAAATTCTCCGAACGCCTATCTGCCCTACAAGCGCAACCCGGACACGCTAGCCCGACCGTGGGCCGTTCCCGGCACGCCCGGCCTCGAGCACCGTATCGGCGGCCTTGAAAAACAAGATGTCACCGGCAACATCAACTATGAACCGCTCAACCACGAACACATGGTGCGCATCCGCGCCGCCAAGGTTGCTGCGATCGTGCAGGACATCCCCGATATCGTACCCGCCGGCGACGACCAAGGCGACTTGCTGATCGTGGCGTGGGGATCGACGCATGGCGCCATCACCGCGGCGGTCAACGCGCAACGCGCCGCGGGGCGCAAAATCGGCCACGTCCATCTGCGCCATCTGAACCCGCTGCCCGCGAATCTGGGCGACGTGATCAAGCGCTACAAGCAGGTGCTGGTCCCCGAGCTCAACATGGGCCAACTCCTGTGGGTTCTGCGTGCAAAGTATTTAGTCGACGCCATCGGCCTGAACAAAATCCAAGGCCGCCCGTTCAAACAAACCGAGCTCGAACAAAAAATCGAAGAATTGCTGGGAGTCTAGTGCAATGTCCACGGCCACGCTGCCACCTATCACGCCGTTAACCAGGAAAGACTTTCAGACCGACCAGGAAGTCCGCTGGTGCCCCGGCTGCGGCGACTACGCCATTCTCGCCGCGGTCCAGTCGGTTTTTCCCGATTTGGGCATCAAGCGCGAAAACTTCGTGGTCATCTCGGGTATCGGCTGCTCCAGCCGCTTCCCCTACTACATGAACACCTTCGGGTTTCACACCATCCACGGCCGCGCCCCCGCGGTGGCTACCGGCCTGAAGGCGGTTCGGCCCGATCTGGAAGTGTGGGTCGCCACCGGCGACGGCGACGCGCTGTCCATCGGCGGCAATCACACCATTCACATGCTGCGCCGCAATGTCGGGCTAAAGGTGCTGCTCTTCAACAACCGCATCTATGGTCTGACCAAAGGCCAGTACTCACCCACTTCAGAGTTCAACAAGAAGACCAAGTCTACGCCGTTCGGCTCGCTCGACCGGCCATTCAATCCGGTATCGCTCGCGATTGGCGCGGAAGCCACGTTCGTGGCCCGCTCCGTCGACGTCTTTCAAGGCCACCTGAAGGAAACGTTGAAGCACGCCGCCGCTCATAAAGGCTCGGCCTTTGTCGAGATCCTGCAGAACTGCAACATCTTCAATGACGGTGCGTGGTTCTCGCTCACCGAGCGTGACGCTCGCAGTGAACACATTCTCTACCTAGAACACGACAAGCCGCTCATCTTCGGCAAGAACCGCGACAAAGGCATCCGCCGCAAGTCCGACGGCGACATCGAAGTCGTGCAACTCGGTGACGGCATCGCCGAGTCTGATCTCGTCATCCACGACGCGCATCACCCGCGCCCGTCCTACGCCTTCCTGCTCTCGCACATGGAGCATCGCCCCGGTTTTCCCACGCCCATCGGCGTCTTTCGCGCCTGGGATGACCTCCCGCGCTACGAAGACGTAATGAACCAGCAGATCAAGGACGTAATCGCCAAGCGCGGCCCCGGTGACTTGAGCAAGCTACTCCACGCCGGTGACACCTGGGAAGTCCGCTAGCTAGAAACCCAGTTGGCAAGCGCGCGACGCGGGGTGCCGCTCTATGGAGACAAGCAGAACTTTGCTGGATGACTAATGACACGTGTGACGCGTGCGAATTGCGCCTGCCGTCGCATCTGATTTATTCTCAACTCCTTACCAAAAGTTTTCCGCCTCCAGTTGCGACTTTCTGACCACTCAGACCATCTTATAGGCGTCACCCGCGATGCGGCGTTGCGCTACAATTAGAGAGGGACAAATATGCGGTTTCATATTATTCTTGCGCGGGCGACTTTGCTCTCAGGGTTTTTTGCCGTCGCCGGCTGGTCGGAACCTCCCCGGCCAACAAGCCGTCCTTACCTTCCGGCGACGCAAAGTGGAACCGTCTCCGGCAAGATTTCCGCCGCCGGAGAGGCTTCCTTCTCCGTCGATGTGCAATAGAGTCAGGAGCCAGTGACACTCAGGTTCCTGAGGGGCGACCACACCAAAAGCGACGGAAACTCAACGTGGGAGCCACCGCCACGGTCGATTAACGCACCGAAGACAGGATGCGCCGTCCACATTATGGTGCACTCGGCGGCTGTTATTCGCAGCAAAACCAGCAATCGCGAAAGTTACGCGTGCAAAGAAGCTATTTTTTTCGGGTTCCGGTGTTTCCTATTCTCAATTTTGTCCAAGGGAAGTCCCTTGCTAAGCTATGAGTTCACTTTTGCGAAAAGGTAAGTAAGGAAGTATTGATGCGCACGACCCTGAAAATCGTTCTGCCGTTGATCATCAGCGTCGTGGTGGTGTCCCTGTTTTTCGCCGGGTACCAGGTGCGCACGGAAAAGCGCATGCTGCGGAACGACCTTACGCACCGCGCGGAGACTCTCGGGGAAAGCCTCCAGGAAACGGTCGAGCCGCTATTCGACAAGCCCTCGCCCGAAAAAAGCCTGCAACGTATCGTTGACCGCTTCGGGCAGCGCGAACGTCTCAAGGGCATCGCCGTCTATAACGCGGCAGGAGCCGCGGTGGCTTTGACGCCCGGCTTGCCGCAGATCTTCCAATCCCGGCCGCCCACCGCGACGCACGCGGCGCTGCGCGACGCGGGCCTGGGTGAATTTGTCACCATCGACAAGTTCGCATTGCACGTTTTCGCCTTGCCACTGCACCGCAATGGACAGGCTGTCGGAACGCTGGTTCTCGTTCACGACACCTCGTACATCGACACACAGGTCTCGCATACCCTTCGCGACTCGCTGGTCAGCGCGCTGGTGCAAACGCTGTTCATCACCGGCCTCGCCTTGATCCTGGTCCGCTGGACGCTCACGGGACCTTTGACGCGCACCGCAAAATGGCTCCGTGGATTGCGCACCGGTCAGTCCGGCAATGCCACTACACTGCCGGAGCTACCCGAAGGCCAGCTTTTCGATCAGATTCACCGTGAGGTCACGCACCTCGCTCGCGACCTGAACGCCGCCCGCGCTACCGCTGAGGAAGAAGCGCGCCTCCGCGAATCCAATGTTTCGCTGTGGACGGCGGAACGCCTCCGCGTCAGCCTGAGCGTGAAGCTCCAGAACAAGCCCCTTTTCGTCGTCTCTAACCGCGAACCGTACATGCACCAATACGCCAACGGAAACAGCAGCACGATTCAGGTGATCGTTCCAGCCAGCGGACTCGTCACGGCGCTGGAACCCGTGCTGCTCGCCTCCAATGGCACCTGGGTCGCCAACGGATCAGGAAACGCCGATCGTGACGTCGTGGACTCCCGCGATCGTCTGCGCGTCCCGCCCGACCACCCGGCTTATACGTTGCGCCGCGTCTGGCTCAACGCCGAAGAAGAAAAAGGCTACTACGAGGGCTTCGCCAACGAGGGTCTCTGGCCGCTATGCCACATCGCGCACACTCGGCCGATCTTCCGCCCTGACGATTGGCTCTGCTATCAGGAAGTCAACCGCCGCTTCGCCGACGCGCTGCTGGAGGAAATGGAGGGCGTCGAATCGCCGATCGTTCTCGCGCAGGACTATCACTTTGCGCTGCTTCCGCGCATGGTCAAGGAAGCTCGGCCCGACGCGCGCGTCGCGATCTTCTGGCACATCCCCTGGCCGAATCCGGAAGTCTTCGGCATCTGCCCGTGGGCCCGCGATTTGATCGACGGGCTGCTGGGTGCCGACCTGATCGGGTTCCACATTCAGTCGCATTGCAACAATTTTCTCTCGTGCGTGGACCGTTCCGTCGAAGCGCTCACTGCCTGGGATCGCTTCGAGGTCAATCGCCAGGGCCACCTGACCCGCGTGCGGCCCTATCCCATCAGCGTCTCGTTCCAGGAAAATGGCCACACCGAGGAATTTCACAAAAGTGTGGGCGAGCAGGTTTCCGCGATCTGCAGCGACCTGAACATTCACGCAAGCATCCTCGGCGTAGGCGTCGATCGCGTGGACTACACCAAGGGCATTCTGGAACGCTTCCGCGGAATCGAACGCTTCCTGGAACTGAATCCCGCGTACCAGCGCCGCTTCACGTTCATCCAGATCGCCGCGCCGAGCCGCACGGCCATCGATCGTTACCAGAAGCTTCTCGAGGAAGTCACCGCCGAAGCCGCGCGCATCAATGCGCGCTTTCAGGCCGGCCGGTGGATGCCCATCGTCCTGCTGAAGAAACATCACTCGCATGAAGAAATTGCACGTTTTTACAAGGCCGCCTCGGTGTGCCTGGTCACCGCGCTGCATGACGGCATGAATCTCGTCGCAAAGGAATTCGTCTCCGCGCGCGACGATCACCGCGGCGTCCTGATTCTCAGCACCTTCGCCGGCGCTGCGCTCGAACTCAGCGATTCCCTGCTCGTCAATCCCTACGACGTCCAGCAGGTCGCCGGAGCCATTCTCCGCGCAGTGGAAATGACCAGCGAAGAGCAAGCCACCCGCATGCAGCATATGCGCGCCATTGTCCGCGAGAACAATATCTACCGCTGGGCCGCCAATTTGCTTTCCGACCTCACCGACATCCGCATCGATGCCCCGGATCGCATCGAACCGGCTGCTGCAGCGCCGCCGGCAGCAGCCGCTGCTGCCGTGAAATGAAGCAGCGGGTTCGCAAAATTCCGGACCTTCTGAAAGATTGGGATGGCATCGAAAAGAAGGTTCGTGGGAACGGGCGCGTCACCGTTTTCCTCGATTTCGACGGGACGCTGGTAGACATTGCCCCGCGCCCGGAACTGGTGCGCCTCACCTCCATAGCGCGGAAAATTCTAAGGCGTCTCGCGCGGCATCCAAACGCAACCCTTGTCGTAGTTAGTGGTCGCCGCCGCGCTCAACTCCTCAAATACATCGGCGTTCCTGGCATCCACTATTTTGGCCTCTATGGCTGGGAGAGCAACGTCAATTCTTCGCTTCCCGCTAGCGTCCGGACAACCCTGCGCAGGGCTCGTGCTCGCCTGAAACCACTCCTCGGCGCATATCCCGATGTCTGGATCGAAAACAAACGCAGCAGCCTGTCCGTTCATCTCCTGGATGTTCCTCCTACGCTGCAACCGCGGGTTCGGCGCGAGCTTCGTACCAGCCTCCTGCCCTTTCTGAAGACGTTGCACGCGGTAGGAAATATCCGCGACGTGGAGATCTTGCCGCGGTCCATTCCCGGCAAAGGTATGGCCGTCCGGCGTTTCCTTGCGCAGCCCGGTCACCGCAAGTCCCTCCCTTTCTACTTCGGCGACGATTTCTCCGACGAGTCCGGCTTCGCAGCGGTCCGCCGGGGCGTATCGGTGCTGGTAGGTCGCCCGCGCCCAACGAGCGCGCGCTATTCCCTTCGCAACCCCGCAGAAGTCGCCGCCGCGCTAGCGAAGCTGGAAGCAACTCTCTCCGAAATGTAGGCGCCGGGCTTCAGCCCGGCGAACCGCAACCCGCGCCACAGATCACGGCGACGTCCCGATTCTCCGTGGCCTCTGCGCCTCTGTGTTAATGCTTTTGCCCTTACCTTTTGCCGACGCAATTTCTGCCGAAAATCTAAACGGAACATTGCAAATGGACGATAGCGTGGTGGACGATAAAGCGAGAAGAGGACTATGCCGCGCGCGCTAAGCCGAGTGCGCCAGCGTCGGGAAAAACGTACCGCCGTCGAGAATGTTGCGTACCGCGTCAACCAAATCGCGCCCCGCACGCGACTTCGCCACATATCCCTGCGCCCCGGCGTTTATGACTTCGCGCACGGTTTGCGCCGATTCATGCACCGAAAAGAACAGAATCTTCGCTGACGGGTTCTCCCGGCGGATCTGCTGCGCCGCCGCAATTCCCGTCAAGCCGGGCATATTGATATCCATGATGATCAGATCCGGCCGCAATTCGCGCGACTTCACGACCGCCTCTTTGCCTTCGAACGCCTCTCCACAGACGGCCCATTCACTATGGCTTTCCAGCAGGCCGCGCACACCGCGCCGCATCACCTCGTGATCGTCCGCGATCAAGATGCGCCGCCGCGCATCGCTGCGCGTAGTCGCACCGGAATCCAATCCCGGTTGAATGCCAGCTCCTTCCGCTGCCGCGTATTCCGTCGCCTCCACGCTCGCGGCCTCCGGCTTTTTCAGCGGGACGATGGCAACCACACGAGTTCCATTCCGGCCAAAATCCACTTCCAATTGCCCGCCCAACTGACGCAGTCTTTCCCGCATCCCGGGAATGCCGACGCCCAGCGAAGCTATGCCATCGATCATTACCGGAGCAACACCTGCCTCAATACCCCTTCCGTGGTCGACGACTTCCAGGTGAACCTGGCCGTCCTCCGCGAAAATCTTGATTTCCGCGTTCGGACTTCCGGAATAGCGATGCACGTTGGTCAGGCTCTCTTGCACCACGCGAAACAGTGCCGTCTCCACTTCCGTGGCGAGCCTGCCCAAGCCTGGCGGAATGTCCACGGTCAGGTATATTCCGCTCCGTTTCTGAAAGCCTTCCGCGTACCAGCGCACGGCCGAAGCTAGCCCCGACTCGTCCAGCAGGGGCGGGTGCAACAGATACGACAAGACGCGAATCTCTTCGCCGATTTTCCGCACGACTTCGCGGCTTTCGTCCAAAGTCTCGGCAACTTCGCCGCCCCTTGATTCCAGCAGGCGGCCCAGCCGGTCGAGCGACATCGACAGAATCGCAATTTTTTGTCCCGTGACGTCGTGGAGATCTCTCGCAATCCGGCGGCGCTCCTCGTCCTGCAGTTGCAACAGGCGCGCCGACAATTGGCGAAGGGAAGTTTCCGTCACCCTCAGGGCTTCGTTGGTTTCCACCAGTTCGGTTAATTCCGTGGCCACCGCGCAAATCGTCTCCACACCAGACTGCCGGTTGATGCTGAGCGTCAGGCGCACCGTCCGCGCCTTGCCATCCATGGTCCGCAGTCGGATTTCCCCGCGCGCACTGCCGCTCCTGGCCCTCTCTAAGAGCGTTCTGAGGTCCTGCAGATCCTCGCCCGACACAAAACTCTCGACGGGTGAGCCTATAAGCTTCTCCAGCGGGACATCCAGGATGGCTGCGAAGCTCTTGTTCGAGTACAACACGGTTCCGTTGTCGGAAAGCGTGGCGGCGCCTTCATCGATGGTTTCCACCAGGATCCGGTAAGGATGCTCCGCGCCGTCCAGCGTTAATACCCGGTCGCCGGTGGGACTGCTCGCGGCACCTGCGTGAACTTCGCCGATGCGAATCGCGCGCAGCGTCTCTTCCAACTCGGCGACGCGCGCGAGCAGCGCTTCCCGTTCGTTCACCTTGCTCGGCCGCCTGGTTCGCTTCTTCATGCCACACCCTCGGTCGCCTTCAAATCCAGTCTCCGAACCACTGCTTCTGATCGGAGAAACTCTCTCACGAGCCGGCACAAAGGCACCTGCGTCGTGTGAATCGCGGCGTCTGGCCCATGGCGGCCATTGCGATTCACACACGCCAAACGTAAGGCAAAACAAAGCGCTTATTATCCACGATTGATTCCGCGCACGACCGCGCGAGTCGCGAAAAAATCCGCTTATGTGCTTGAATTTTTGCGAGTGAACCTACAGCAAAAACCCTATGGACACCGGCGACGCGGAAGGGTGCGGAGCAACGCGCCCGGCCTCGCGGCGCCTGAGAAAATCCTCAAGATTTGCCCATCGATTCGGGGATTGGCGTTCTGGCAATCGACCATTGACTGCGGGAACTGATCTCGCGCAAGCGACGGAAAAGAGCGAGCCCCGACTCTCTTGAAAGATTGGCAAGGCCGCGCTTGCGCGAACTTCCTCTTTCCTTCGCCAAACAATTCGCTGACGGCTTCGAAACGCGATTGATTTAGTTTTTCGGCCGCGGCATCAATAGGTAACCGACCACCCTACAATGGTCATACCTAACACCGCCAGCAGCGCTCCGACGCTGACGACGCTCAGGGCCTTTCCGTGTCCCAACAGGTAGTCGCGCGATTCCGCATCGCTGCACAGCAGCACGACGACCACCAGGACCACGGCCCACGCCAGCGCCGCAGGCACCCCGGGGTATCTTCCGATCATGGCCAAAAACTGGCCCGGCGGCTGACCCGCGGGAACCCACCAGGGCAGCATCGGCGCCACTCCCGCCGCCAGCGAGAAGGTCAGCAGCTTGCGCGTGAACCATCCCTTGACCCTGGGCCGCGCCTCTTTCCAGACCAGAAAGTCCCAGGCCAGCAGCGCGATGGCGACCGGCACCCAGCCATACATGGCAAATTTATAGTCGAACCATAGCCACGCGCGGAACACCGCACGCGCGTGCGCACCGGCAACCAATCGTGGCAAAAAGATCAGTGCGACGACAGCGTTGCACGCCACCGCAACCATCAACGTCACCAGGCTCATTAACTGAAACCAATGGCGCGTCGCGGAAACCTTGCACCGCGTGCACACGGATTGTCTCGGCAGGAAGTTGAGTCCGCAGCGTTCGCAGAACACGATTGCTCTCCCAGGCTACGGGAAATCGAGACCCGTGCTCCAAGCAAGACTACGCGGCCTGTGCATCAAAAAACTACTGGTCTGACGTTCAGCAAAACGGTCAGGTGCTCGCAAGGTTTAGAAGGCCAAATCCAATTGGCGGCAGAATGCGTCCACTGGGCTCAAGCCCAGCGGCTACATAATATATTCGTGCCGTGTAGGCGCCGGGCTTCAGCCCGGCGAATCCGATGGGCAGACACGAATGCTAGCGTGCCCGCATTGACCCGGACGGACCTACACGAAGAGGACCAAACTAGGGCTTCACCGACGGCCCCGCAGCTTGCGCCGCTGATTGACCTTGCACGGCATCGGCTGCGGCGGTGGTACCTTGCGGTCGTGTCACTTTCACAACCGCGCCGCTCGTCTTCACCACCGTTTGAAATTTCGTTCCTGCAGGCACCAGCGCCGGCTTACCCTTTTTGAATTCCCAGGAAGGGCCGGGGGCCCCCATGATGCTGCTCATGGGGTTTGCCGCTGCATCCTTCGAGAAAAAGTTGGCGGGAATGTGATCGCCGTTGACCGCGGTGACGTAGTCCATGGTCCAGCTGAACGTCCCCGGTGGCTTCCCCATGAATCCCGGCTGCTTAACGGAGGTAACGCTGCCGTGAGCCTCGGCGCCTTGCTGGAACACGGTCACGCCATCCACGACCACGTCTTGCGCCACCTTCAATAGCACAACTCGGCCTTCCACGGCATCGTCAGAGGAAACGTCATAGCTCAGCGCGAGTTCGACGGGAGTGCCGCCCGGGATCTTGACCTCGACAATTTCCGGGGCCTTCGGCGCAGGCGGAGGAGCGGAAGCCGACGGCGCCATCACCATGGCCAAGATCACCTTGTCGGGAACGCCGGCCTGCTTGAGCTTCTGCAGGCCCGCAGGCGTGGTATCGAAATCGCACGGCGAAGACTGAATCTTCGCCAGCATCACGTCGGCGGTTAAGTGCAGGTTGCGCATCTTTACGATGCTCGCGTTGTTCAGCGGCGGCACGCCCGCGCCCTGCGGTTTCGCCGAGGGATCAGTCAACCCGAGGTTCTTGGTCGGCGCCTCCATCGGTGCGTTCGAAACTTCGGCGTTGTGTACCCACCCGACACGGCCGTCCAGCGCGCGCACCTGCACGTAGTCGAACCACCGATTCAAGACGTCCACTTTTTCGCCGCAGCGCAATTTGCCCAGCTCTTCAAACTGGTCGTTGGACTTATAGAGCAGCACGTAGGAGCCATAAGTCCCGCAATACACGTAGCCTATGGTGGCCGCGGGCGTCGCCGCAGCTCCCACGAACGTTCCCGCCATCATCGCCAGAACCAACACCCAGATTCGAGCCTTCATTCCAGTCCCCATAGCTGGGTCCAAACGGCATGTGGCCGCCCAGCGTCTTTGGATTTGAGCTACGAGCCATCGTCGCTTAGGCATGATTGGGCGCCAATAGTACCTGTGACGATTTGATTACGAGAAGCGTAGGACACACGGGGTTCGACGGCGGAAAAAGTGCATACGCACTTCCACCTGTCGACAGCTAGGTCGGCAGTGAGTAAACTTCGCCGCTGCCCGGCATCGGCTTTCCCTTGAATGCGTTTGTGAAGCGCACTCGAATTAGCCAGAAAATCAGCAGAGCCAGTGGAAGGATGCTGAGAAATAAATACAGGCCGGTGCTGAATACCGTCGAGGGAAGGTGTTGCCCGATGCCCACTGCCAAAAGCAATCTCAGCGGGCGGTTCGAGGGTCCCATGAAAAATGACCCTGCTGCGATGAACAGACCAAAGCACATCCGCCAGAGATGCCGGGCGAGGCGCTTCACTCCAGAAACGCCACCGCGCAGCAGCATGCGAACGTCGCCCGCGGCCGCAAGCAGGCAGATCGAACCCATGAAAAAACTCATTCCAACCGGAACCCCGTTTTGTGAAGTCGCTCCGCTGTGAAGCACTTCAATACCATTCACCCAGATGAAGGTACCGAGCGTTAGCGGAATCAGCAGCGCAACCCAGTCCATACGGCTCGTTTCACCCTCCCTGCGCCTGGCGGTCAGCCACCCGGTTCCAACCAGGTAGAAGGTGATAATTCCACCGCCGATGTTGCCGGGTTGATTCTTCACAATTCCTAAGTACACCGCGCCGACCGCCATGATCAGCATCGATCCGACAAACACCTTTCCGGCCTGCACATGGCGGGGAGAGCCTTTGCGGAAAAACATTGCGGCAGCGTCGGACAACAATCCAACGGTTCCAGCACAAATATGAAGGACCAGTATGGGCGAATAAGACACGGGGCACATCTTTCTCTGAACTGTATACGCGGACCAGAGCCCAACTGTTTCACGCCTTCCCTGTCAACACGGAACGCTGACCCGTCCGCCGAATCAGCGCCTTTATTCTATTCGGTAAGCCAAAAGCAACCCGGGCACCTATGGTGTCATGAAGTGAAGTGATACCACTGTGCGGTTTGGGACAGTAGCGAGGGGCAGCCTGAGCCGCGATTGACGAGGAAACCGGACAGGTGAAATTGGCCCAAAATGATTATGGCGCTGCCGCCCAGCCTTTGGCGGCGTCGAATGCATCCTGGTCATGCCAGACACCATGATCCGGATTGTCGCCGATCAGGGCAAACGCGTGCTCCGCGGCGGCTTTGTCCCGCGCCATGTAAGCCATATAGGCATAACGATTGTTTTTGAGGTTCACCGTTCCGTAGAGCCGCTCCAGATTGGCGTAACCTTCCTTAACCTTTGACCACGAAATGTCTTTCAGAGTGTCGCGGTCGGGGTCGCATTGACAGGCTACGGAGTCCGTGAGTTCAAAATAAAGCATCGAACCGTCGGGCTCGGGAACACCGGAGGTCACGTCATTTATAAAGGCTTGCGTTTCGCCTTCGGCACCATACCATTTTGGCAACAGAAACCGTGCATGGTTCTGGTAGAAGTAATAAAATCCGGGCTCGAAGGAGATTGCTTGATCGAAGAGCTCTTTTTCGTCTGACTTGCTCCACGCCTCTGCCCGAGAGATGTTCTGCATTGCGAAGAACCAGCCGGGGCATTTCTCTTTGAGCCGTGCGGCTTCGACGAGAGTCGCCTTGGCCATCCCGACGCGCTTCTTAAACAAATCCCAGCCTTCTTGCGAGACGGTATCGGCGTAACCGGAGCCGCGGGCTTCCCAAGCCCAGCCTATATAGGAGTTAGCCAGTGCCACTCGAGCTGCAGCGGACTCCGGACCCTTTGCCACCCACTTCTTTAGCTTCTGGATATGCGCTTGCCAATCGCCTCCCTCTGTGTCCGACCCATTGGAGGGTGCGGATACAGCCGCATAGAAAGTATTGAGTTTCCAGCCTCCACCGGCTAGTCTGTCCTTCCCCGCGCGGACTTGTTGACCCTCCGAGTCGAGCTGACCGTAGGCTCCACTCTCCAGCAACTGGGAAATTCGGACCATGTAAACCGCAGCCCCCTCCAGATCATTTACAGGCGTTTTGCTGACAGGTGAATTCGAGAATACCGGCGGCGTTTTCTGTTGTCCGCGGCCGTATTCGCGAATGGCCTGCATTGTGGCGCCCTGACTGGAGGCGACGACAGCTTCGCTTCGGCCACATGAAACGCAAGCCCAAGCGACGAGGAGGAGTCCAAGAGAACCAAGAATTTGCGATAAGAAAACGCATTTCAACGTTGTTCGGGGTTTCATGAGTGAATCTTAGGAAGACGTGATGCGGAAGGAAACTGTACCGAAGATCAGGTGGAACCGAAGAATTAATTCGCATCGCCGCTTCGCGAGGGAGGGAATTCGGGGACAGACGGGACGTTTTACAGTTCGACAGGACCAGATACGAGAAAGACGTTGCGCCTGTCCCAACGTTTCCCCACGTTTCCATCCCAAACGATTATTCTGAAGTGTGACTGAAAATCCAGGCATTCCCCCCAAGACCCTGCCTCGGAGACTCTCTCTCCGATCCTTCGTTCGATGGTTTCTCATCGGAGCGGCGCTTCTTTGGTCGCTTGCGGTGCTCATTCTTGCGGCTGCCCGGTGGATCGATCCACCAACCACTGCGGTGCACATGGAGCGCCGTTTGCAGGCGTTGATTCACCACACGCCGTATCATGAACGATACGAATTCGTTGCGCTGAGCCAGATCTCGCCCGATTTCCAGCATGCGGTCATCGCCGCGGAAGACGCTCGCTTCTACCAGCATCATGGATTTGATTGGCACGCCATGCAAATCGCCGCGGAAGACGATATGGAAGGCGGTCGCATTCGTGGAGGGTCCACCCTCACCCAGCAACTGGTAAAAAATCTCTTCTTCGGAACCGGCCGCTCCATCCTCCGCAAGGGCGCCGAGTTCACGCTTGTCCCCGTGGCCGAATTGGTCCTCGGCAAGCACCGCATTCTGGAACTCTATCTCAACGTAGTCGAATGGGGCCCTGGAGTTTATGGTGCGGAGTCGGCGAGCCATTACTACTACCGAACCTCGGCTCGGAGTATCGACCGGGAACAAGCGGCCCGGCTCGCCGCCATTCTGCCGTTGCCCCTGAAGCGACGCCCCGAGCGCATGAATCGCTATAGCGGACTAATCCTGGAGCGAATGCGCCAAATGGGTTGGTAAACGCGCATTGCTAACCGATCAAGACGTCCGGTTTCCGACTTACCAAGAGTTGCGCCGCCGCGGTCGCGACCAAGTCTCGGTAGTCACTTCTTTAGCCAACCTAATAGCTCCAGCCAATCTGCAAACCTGTCGATCCAATGATCCGTAGGAAGGTTTTGCTTTCGCATCCCGAAGCCATGGCCACCCTTCTCGTACATGTGCAGTTCGGCGGGTTTGTGTGCGCTGGTCCATTTTTCGTACAAAGCGATGCTATCCGGCGCGAGTCCGAGGTTGTCATCGGTGGCCGCCGCGACAAACACAGGCGGCGCGTCCGTCGGAACGGGAGAATCCTTAAACCTGCTCCCGGCGGCATAGATCAGGGCTGCGAAGGCGGGCCTGCCATCCGGCGCGTAACCTAAGGCAACTCCGGCAGAGACTGTCCCGCCAGCGGAGAATCCGATAATGCCGACGCGATCCGGGGAAACTCCCCATTGGGTCGCGTGCTGGCGAACGTAGGTGACCGCCGCCAACCCATCGGCGATTGACAGGGGAATGACCTTGTCTACGATCTCTCGAAATTTCTGCCTGTCCGCAAACAGCGCCGTAAATTCCTGCGTAGCGTCCTCGCCGGTGTGTGCGAGGCGGTACTTCAAGACAAAGGCGGTCACGCCCCGCGCAACCAGGTACTTGGCTACATCGTTGCCTTCGCTGTTGATGGACAGGGCCATAAACCCGCCGCCCGGGCAGATCACCACGGCGGTGCCGTTTTTCAACTCCGGAGAGGGTTTGAATACGGTCAGCGTTGGCTTGGTCACATTAGCGACGACTTCTGTGTTCCAGTATTTCGAGAAGTATTCCTTCTCAGGATAGTTCTCTTGTGTCGAGCCAGGCGCAGAGCCGGGGTAGAGAGGAATGACATCCTGCGCGGCTCCGAGGGGCGCGAGAAACACGAGTAAGCAAAGGGTACGAATGAGGAAGGTGTTCATGGGCGCAGAGTCTATCAGAGAGTCGCATCTGTGGGCTTGCGGATCACAGTTCGAATCGTCGGCGGATAACTTCAGGTTGGCTGCACGGAAGCTATCTTGAGGCCGGGTTCTGTCACGTCGGTCGAATGCTAAGTCTCGATAAACGCCGCAACCGGAGACGGACCCACCACCCGCCGGCGAGTCACGCCGACGATCGACAGACTCGGCCTAAAACTTCTCCGCTTCCTTGCCACGTCCCGGGACCTCGGCCGACTTCTCCGTATCGGCGCGCCAGGAAATTCCCTTCTCCTTCAACACCGCGATGGCGTAGCGAATCGGCACCGCCGCCCCTATGGACGCCGCCCCCTGCTCCATCTGCGCCGCGAGCCCAGCCGCGGGACGCAGCCACTGGCCCTCAATAAATCCCACGACATCGTGGGCGTCTGCCGACAAAACCGGGGCGCCGCTCTGGCCCAAAATCACTTCGTGATTGAACAGCAACAATTCGGTATCGCCCAGGCCTTTCTCCAACTGGCTCGATTGATAATCCACCACTCGGGCCGCCGAGCGGTCCTGCAACTCGGTCTCGAAACTGTGGGGCCGACGCCGCGAAGGGCGCAGTGCCGCCACGACGACGCCGTCGCCGCGCGCGGGAGTTTCCTCTCCAAGAGGAAGAATCCCGACCCGATAATTTCCCTTAAATGGATTCGTCGTTGCCCGCAGCACCGCGACGTCGTGCTCCTTGTCCACGGCCACGACCTCGGCCCGCAGCATCACCGGAGGCGCATCGTTGCGTTGCACCAAAATATGCGGCTCTCCTCCGTTGCGAAAGGAATGCAAAACATGCGCCGCGGTCAGCAAATAACCCTCGCGGCTGATAAAAAACGCGTTCCCATAAAACGCATACTGATACCCTCGCTCGGCGGGCATCTCATCCACGGGATAAACGATCGGACAAATCGCGCTGGCGAAACCTGCGTCACTCGGGACCGTCTCCGCGGCAACGACTCTTATTCGCCCAGCCGCAACGCCGCAGACCACCCAGGCAACTACGGCCAGATAAGCGACACGTTTGGGATTCATCGCGAGAGCACCAGGCAATCTTCGGGTCGCCGCCGCAGCGTTCGTTCCTACTGCGGAATCGAGGGCCCTGCAAACCCACTCGAAATAACTCTACGCAGCGGCAATTTACCCAGCAATAGCCCGCAGGGTCAGGCCTCCCATAATCGTTAACCCTGCAGAAGCAACGCCCGTTCGTGACCGAGTTGAGGCCCCCCCTGCGGCCTCCCCGCAACCCCGCTTAACCAGCCATCCAACGCCGCAACGCCGCAGTCACAACGTCAGGGCGTTCGAGGGGCGAAAAGTGGGCGGCATCGTCGATCATCACCAGCTCGGACCCAGGGATCTCCAGTGCCAGGGCCTCGTGGGCGGCAGGCGTGGTGCGACGGTCCTCGCGCCCGCCCACGATCACGGTAGGGCACCGAATGTTCCCAAGATTCGTGAAGCCAGCGGTAATCCCTAGAAGAGCCCGCATCTGCCGCAATCCTGCGTCGCGACCGACACGATGCGCCATTTCGATAAAAATCCGCTTCAAAGCCAGATCGGCAGCCCGCCTCGGGGCGAAATACGTGAGGTAAGCCGCTTCCAGATACTCGTCGAATCCACCGCGCTCGATGGTCGCAATCGCGTTGCGAATCGCGATTTCCACGGGAGGAAGCAAGCCCCCGCGCGTAGCGCTCAGGAGCGCAAGCCGGTCGACCCGCCTGTCTGCGGTACGCATGATTTCCAGCGCCACCTGGCTGCCCAGAGAAAAACCCGCCAGCGAGAAGTGCTCAGGCGCTATTTCGAGGACCGCCGCGGCCATCTCCGGCAAGGTGAGCCCCCGCGTAATATCCGCCACTACAGTCTCAGCGGAGTCCTGGAGATCCCGAATCTGCGCGTCCCAGAGCATCTGATCGCAAAGCAATCCGGGAATGAGAACAAGGGATGGCACGGAAGAAACGACTCGACGTCCCGCGTTAGGGAAGCGCGCACAAGTATACGGTGGGACTTTCCGCTAAACTACCTTTCGGCCAAATGGAAGTCCCGCGTGAGCAAAACAAATCTCTCGGCGCTCGCCTCGTGAATCTGCTGGTTACCCTCGTCATCGCTTACCTCTTGGCGCTCGTAGCGATTCGCCTGTTCGAATCGCACCTCATCTTCTTCCCGAACTATCCGGGCCGCCTTGAAGGCGATTGGCATCCGCGCAATCTTCCGGTCCAGGACGTCTGGCTGAACAGTTCGGACGGCACAAGACTTCACGCCTGGTGGATTCCCAACGACCACGCCAAGTTCACCTTCCTGGCGTTCCACGGCAACGCCTCCAACATTGCCAACCGCGCGGAAGTCTACGAGTTTCTCCGCGACACGCCGGCCAACGTATTTGCTCTGGAATACCGCGGCTACGGCCATAGCGAAGGCAAACCCAGCGAAGCCGGCATCTACCGTGACGCTGACGCTGCCTATCAATATCTCGTGAATACGAAAGCGATCGCTCCGAAGTCGATCGTCTCCTTCGGGCAATCGCTCGGAACGGCCGTGGCCGCAGACCTGGCCGCGCACCGGCAAGTCGGCGCGGTAGTCCTGGAAGCGCCGTTCCCTTCCGCTTCGGTCCTGGCCCGCAAGCTGTTCTGGTTCTTTCCGGGAATTGAGCTCCTTGTTCGCGGCCAGCTCAATACGGCCTCGCGCCTCAACGAAACCTCCGTGCCCATCCTGATCGTCCACTGCACCGACGATCGTGTCATCCCCTTCCCATTCGGCCAAGCCGTCTACAACTCCGCTCCATCTCCCAAGCGGTTCCTGCGAATCGACGGTCTGTGCCATGAGGAATCCTCCCTGATCGCCCCGGCAAAGTATCGCGCCGCCCTCCAAGACTTCCTCAACACCATCCGTGCGTCTTCCGATTCGAGTCGTGCGGGAATGTAGTACTAGTCCTCGACCATCTCTTCCTACGTCCTCGCCAACCTGCAATTCGGCTGACAATTTTCCAATTGCGGAACTTTTCGCCCTTGGAGGGGTTAAGGACCGTATTCCGACTCGTGAACGTCCTCGGCCCTTGTACTGGCTTTTCCGGACGCGCACGAGCGGCGTCATCTCATATAATATGAGGTACGCTCAACTCGGCCTCCCAGCTGTCACATTCACTCGCATTCCGACCCGCCGGTGATGCGAATCGCAAGTAAGGGAGACTAATGTCCACGTCGACCGATCACTTCGCTGCTATGAACGCGCCCATCGAGCGGCGCTTTTATCCGCGCGTCACCCCGTCAGCACCGATCTATGTCGCTTTTGGATCGAACAACCTGGGGACCCTTCTGAACGTCAGCGAGAATGGCTTCTCGGTAGGCACCCCGAATCCGCTCGACCTCAATTCGGTTTATCGCGTATTCCTGTCTCTGGATGGGCTCCCCCACGCCATTACCGTCAGCGTTCGTACCGTCTGGACCGCTCAACCGCAAAATAGCTCCGGCATCCAGCTATTGGACCTTTCCGAGCAGGACCGCGAACAAATCCGCAAATGGGTGGCGCTGCAAACCTCTCGAAACGAGACCTTGGACGGCTGGTTTTCGCCCAAAAAAGCGGAGTCCTCCCCAGCTTCAATACAACGCGCCGCGATTTCTATTCCTCCTGCCCAGGAAGGCGAATTAGCACACCAGGACGCTGAGCTTCCCCCGCCAGAGACTCCCAAGTCGCAATCGAAGCCTGTGTTTGTTCCCATGCCTTTACCAATTCACGGCGAGTTCACCTATGAGCCGCCTCCCAGGCCGAAGCCGGAGATTCTTCCCGTTGGCCGCCGCCATAGCGCGCCTCGCCCAAAGTCACGATTATCCATGACGGTCGCGCTCCTCTGGACCGCGTCCATGGCCGCCATCTGTTTGGCAGCAGGATGGTCGTTTCGGCATCAACTCGCGGACAAACTGCACCGGTCCGCCTTTCTAGCCGCGACGGAAAGCGCTCCGTCGGTCGACCAAAATTCCTCTTCGGCTGTTCCCGATCAACCTGTAGTCGTGGCCTCTTCCGCCGAGACCCCTTCCACTGGGGCTCCGTCTAACCCTGCGGAAAGTACCGGCGCGGACCACGATGCGGCCGCGCCAACGCCGTCGCCGGTTCCTTCTCCCGCTCCGACCGCGACGCCGGCTGTCGGCGCACCAGCGGTCGCGACGCCCAAGCATAGGGAACCCAATTTGGCCGCCTCCAGGCTGGACATGGACGCTCCGCGAAAGCGCTTCGCCGAGCCCGTAGCCCCCGAGCCCCCACGTTCCTACGTCGCGGATTCCGCTCCGGCCGCAGCGCCGACGCCTCCAGCCTTGATCGCGAAAAATGATGCGATCCCAGCGCCGGCCCCAGTTTCGCAACCGGCTCCGGCGCCCGTGGCCACTGTGCAAACTCCCCCAGCCGTGGCCCCAACTACGGCAAATTCAGCGCCAGCCCCGGCGAAAAACCAGCCTTCAGCCAACGTCCCTGCCGCCGATCGTTCCGTCGCGCCATCGTCCGATCAATTCCTCGCAAAGGTCCCTGCCTCGAACACACCTCCACGCAAGTCGGCCATCGCCGGCTCCATCTACGAGCCCGATAGTTCCACCGATCCTTCTCGTGGCCAGCCATCAGGCGCCCCCGCGGTTCCGGCACGCCCGTCCGTCTTGCCGTCATCGTCGTTGCCCTCATCGTCAAGGGCCGGCACCTCCAGCAATTCGTTTGTCGCACGCGGGTCCAACGTGACCAATTCCCCCGCGATACAGCCCAATTCCTCCGCGATACAAATGGACGCCCCGGAAACTCCCGTAGTTGAGGTGACCGCGCCAAGAAGTCTGGCCGCATCCTTTGTCAATTTGCCAGGCGAGCGCGTCCTTCGATCGGGCTCCATGACGATCCACATCCAGCGGTCCGTTCGGATCCCCGGCGAACGAATTCCCGGTGAAAGGTTCATATGGCGCGGACGCCGGAAAGTCAGCGTCGGCGAGCTCACCTCACGCGTCGATCCGCAAGTCTCGCAGCTTCCCGTTCCCTACGGCTCCATCACCGTGCAAGCCACCATCGATAAAGGCGGCTACGTCACCAACCTTCAGCCTCTTTACGGCTCCTACGCATTGCTGCCGAATGTGGCGAGAGCCATTCGCGAGTGGCGCTACGAACCAACCTACGTCGACAACAAGCCCGCCGAAACCCAGGCCAAAATCGAAATCGACATCCACCCACCGTCCGCCCGCGCCTCTAAGCCCTAGATCTCGGCGAACTTAGAGCCCCGATCCACGTCGCACGCCAGACGCCAGGTTCGAATCGACGCCGGTCTTGGCCACGCAACGCTCGTGAATCTCCAACATCCAATTGATATCGGTTCAGGATCCGGCCGTATACTTGTTATATGGACGAACAATCCAAGCTCGCTCCATTTCCACTCGTCGGCGACCCCGACCCCGTCCCGGCAGGTCTGCTCGCCTCCTATCCCGAACAAGCCAGCACACTTAGCTTGCTCTACGAAGTCAGCCGCGAAATTACTTCGATTCTCGATCGCGAGGAGCTGCTGCGGCGCGTGGCCCATCGGGTTAAAAAGCTGGTCAACTACCACGTCTTCAGCGTGATGCTGTGGAACGAAAACACCCAGCTCCTCGAGAGCGTTTTCGGCATGCGCTACGGCGATGCCATCCCTTCGCGGTTCACTCTGCCGCTTCATCAGGGCATCACCGGAACTTCGGCAGGCGAGCGACGCACCATCCGCGTTGCCGACACGCTCGACGATCCTCGCTACATCCAGTGCGAAGCCGGTGTGGTCGTGCGCTCCGAACTCGTGGTGCCGCTGCTCTTGCAGGATCGGCTCATCGGCGTCCTCGATCTGGAGAGTACCAATCCCAATGCGTTCACGGCCGAGCATGAGCGCATGCTCGCCACCCTTGGCTCCTACATCGCCATTGCACTGGAGAACGCGCGCCTGTATGAAGAAGCCCGCGTGTCCGAGCGCCGCCTGCAAACCGATCTCGCCACTGCTCGCGAGTATCCAGCGCGGTCTTTTGCCCACGGGCGCGCGCGAAGTCCCCGGCCTGGAACTCGCCGCTGCCTATGTGCCGGCGCGGGAACTCGGCGGCGACTTCTACGATTTTCTTCCCTATGGTCAGGGCCGGCTCGCCATGGTCCTGGGCGACGTTTCCGGCAAAGGTACAGCCGCGGCGCTATTCGCTTCGCTCGCCATCGGCATCGTTCGCGAACATATCGTCGAGCATCCCTGCCCGCCGGCGGAGATGCTGGCGATGCTCAACACCCGCCTGTACTCCGTACATTTCGATAGCCGCTTCATCGCCACGCTTTTCTCGGTATATGACGCCAGCACCCGCCGCCTCACGATTTCCAATGGCGGTGGGCCGTATCCTCTTCTCGTTCGTGACGGCGCGGTGCAATCCGTGCGCGTCGCGGGCATTCCACTGGGCTTGTTTCCGGACACGAAATACGATGAAGTCACCCTCGAACTGGTCCCGGGTGACACCGTGCTATTCGCCTCTGACGGCATTCTCGAGGCCTTCAATGCGGATTTGGAGGAGTTCGGCCCCGACCGGCTCGACGCCGTACTGTCGAGCGTTTCACCCGACCAATCCGCGGAAGCCATCGCGGCCCTCATTCTCGCTGCCACCGACGACTACAGCGGCGCCGGCGTCATCCCCTCCGACGACCGCACCCTCCTGGTCCTGCGTGTAACCGACCACGATACTTCCGACTTCTCCAAGCTGCCGATCATCTACTGACCTGCGCTCATCAGACGAACTTCGACGCCGCAAGCGTGGAGCGAAATCAATTGCAGGGGCGCAGGATCCCTGCGCCCCAAGCGCCCAGGCGTCAAATACCTAATCGATGCGATTGGAAAGTCCCAACTAGCGAGAGCCCGAAGAAGCGGGAGCGGCCGTTGTGGACGCGGAGGTGGCGGGAGCCGCACCATTCGTCTGGGCGACTTCGCGCCCTTCCAACAGTGGCAACCACTGTTGCCGGACCAGCACGAACTCAGGCCAATATTTCCTGGCGACCGGATCGGATGGCGGTAAACCCAACTTCTCGAAATTCTTGTACTGCCCGCGCTGCAATATCCGGAAATCGAGATGCGGTCCGGTGGAAAGCCCGGTGCTTCCGACCAGCCCTATCGTTTTGCCGATTTCAACACGCTCGCCTTGATGCACAAACATGCGCGACAAATGCAGGTACATGGTTTGGTATCCATCGGAATGCGCAATCTGAATCATGTTGCCTTCGCCGCCTTTGCGCCCGGCGAACTCCACGCGACCGCTGCCGATGGTCTGCACCGGGGTGCCCACCGGCGCGCCGAAGTCCGTGCCCATGTGCGGCCGGAAGAGCTTTAGAATCGGATGGTAGCGCGACTTGCTGAAGTGCGAAGTGATGGTCGCGGAAAACTTCAGCGGGGAATGCAGGAAGGTCTTCTGCAGAGCCTTCCCATCGGCGGAATAGTAGCCGGGATGCCCGGTTTCGTCGTGAAACAGCAGCGCCTGATATTTCTTGCCGCCATTGTCGTATTCGGCGGCGAGAATTTTCCCGTAGGACGCGGTCTGGCCATTCGCGTATTTCTTTTTCTCGATCACTACCCGGAAGGTGTCGCCCTTGCGCGGATCGTTGTAGAAATCCAGGTCATAGCCGAAGATCTGCGCGAGCCGCATGGCCAGCTCCGGCGATTCTCCAATCTGCGCCACCGCCCTGAACAATGAGTCGTTGATTTGCCCGCCCACCGCGGCGACTTCGGTCCTGGACGGGATCGCCTTCACTTCGGCGACGAAGGCATTGTCATCGTCAGGCACGATCTGCAGCATGCGGTCGGAGTCGATGCGGTAATCGATCTCACGCAGTTCGCCCGCGGCGGAACGATTTACGGTGATGGAATTCCCCGCCCGTACTTGCCGGAGGTTAAAAACGCGCTGGGCCGCCGCGGTTGCGTTTGCTGCCTCTTCCCCGCTCAATCCAGCGTGCTGAAGCGCTGCCGCAAAATTCTCACTGCGCCCCACTTTGGATTCCGTGGGTGGCGGGTCTTGCGGTTGTTGCACTTGTTGCTCATGCGCAGCTTCGGCGCGCAGCAACTCTTCCTCGTGCTGCACGGCAGCATCCACCGACCGCCTATGAACAACCTCGGCGGCAATCGCCGCAGTTGCCGCTAATACCGACGCAAGAATGATGATCGAACGCCGATTCACGCTTCCCCCAGGACACTCACCCAAAGCCGCTCCATTTAGACGTCTAAGACGAAATAATGTTCATGTCTGCGGTCTAGATTCTACAACAGTCTTTTTGGGCCGACCCGCTATTGCGGTGAAAATTTCCCGACGATGTGGCATCACTTTGAAACCGATAACTCAGAGACGCTGAGGGCGCCGGGAATCGCTGAGAAGCACGAGAAGGTTACGGGACGGCTACGGTCTCGGCCGCGCTCAAGGCGGTTGCGCGATGGGCGGTCGAAAAACCAGAGCAAGAATTAGCACAGAGGTCGCGGAGAAGAGAGGTCACTTAGAAGAGAAAGCGGGATGGGGCTCGCCGGTTTTCGATTTAACGCGCTCCCGCTTTTTGTGCTTGGGCTCGACCCGGGCGATCTGGCTTTTTTCGGTACGCCGTGCCGATGATTACGCGAACACAGACAGGAGTGTCTGTGCTACTTAAGATTAGTTACCGGAGTTGACTACGGTGACTGGTTTTACGGTGTCGCTCGGAGCCGTCGAGGTTGCAAAGTAATTTTGTTCGCGGAGCCGGCGGTAGATGCGGCCGGCGACTTGCGCCGCGGTCGGCCCAATCACCTGGCGTGAGCTGCCGCGGAGAAGAACGGCGAGCGCGATTTTCGGGTGCGCTTCGTCGGCGTAGGTGACGAACCACCCTACTTTCGACGTTGGGTCGTTGCACGTACCGGTCTTGCCGAGCGGGGTTTCGTCTCCACCGCTGTCAAAGCTGCGCTTCGCGGTGCCGTAAAGGACGGCGGCGAGCATGCCTTCGCGAATCTCCGGAAGCACCGAGGCGATATTCAAATCGCGCTTCACGCGCGGAGCAAAACCCTGGATCTCGTCGGGAGTGCGCGGATACTGCAGGTAGTAGAGCGTGCCGCCATTGGCAAACGCGGCGGCCAGCGAAACCAACTGCAGCGGCGTGATCTGAATTCCTTCGCCGAAGCTGGACATGCGCGCGACTCCGCCATGCACCGGCGGCGCCATCGGGAACGAACCCGGATGCTCTTCCGGCAAGTTATACCCGGCCAGTTCGCCCAAGCCCAGAAGGCGGGCGTACTTCGATACGGTGTCAAACCCCATACGCACGCCGAGCTGCTCGAAAAATTCGTTATTGGAATGCGCGAGCGCTTCGGTCAGGTTCATGTACTTGCGGCCGTGCACGCGGAGCATGGTGTCCCGAGTAATGACATTTTCTTCGAGGGCCGCGAGCGCGACGGTCGGCTTGATCGTAGAGCAAGGAATGTAGCCGTCGCCGAAAGCGATCTTTTGGTTCACGATGGTGAGGATGCGGCCGGTGTTGGGATCGACGGCCACTACCGCGCCGTTAAAGCGGCCTAACCCTTCGACAGCAGCTTCGCGGACGATGGGATCATCAAAGGTCCCAATGTCAGCGAGCGTCGAATTGGCAAAGGTAGGAACGCCGCGAAAATGCGAGACACTCTTGTGCAGCGCGGGATTTCCCGCCGCTGGAGCAGCGGGCATCGGCATTGCCACCGACGTGGCGACTACTGCGGCCAGGATCACTCTTCCAAATTGCTTCAACGTCGGCACCTCAATGCTGCTGTAACCCGATCGCCGATCATTTAAGGAGGCGTTGTTTTTACCCTAAGAAATGCCTTAGGTCAACCTCTTAGATGTCAGTTCCCTCGTACCAGGTTCCCCCGAGGATCAGGCTCTTGCATCGTTCCTACATCGCACTACTTTGCATTCCAGGGGCCAAGCATTAAACCACTCATTCCACGCGAGTTAACGGAATACCAGCGCCTGCGGCTGTACCTAAGCGAAACAACCAAGCTCTCAGGTGAACCAAATTGTAGGCGCAACCTAATATACAGGCAATAGCCTAGCAGGTCTGGTACGAAAATATGTGCTTTGTTATGAACGTCTGACCCGCAGGACAGCGCTTTCTGGTTAACTGGACGTCGTGCCGTGGGAAATTAGCAGGACAGGAGCCTCCGTTGCGAGTTGGTTCCGGCGTTTTAGCGCTGTTCCAAGGTGGAACTGTAGGTAGGTTGTAACTATCCGGGCATGCGAGCGTCTGTAGTGCGAACGTAGTTTTCATTAGAACTTATAAATATGAACAAAAATGCGCCTCCTCTCGCAGCCGTCCGGGCGTGATTGTCGCCGTTGTTTTCGCCGAAATCGTGACTCTGCGCGCAGCAGTCGCTTCAGCGAACCGCGCGTCGACAACTGCCAGCGTGCGAAGGCTGGATGACACCACGATCACGCCGGCCAGAATCGATGCCACGGTCCCCCGATTGATGACCGCGGGGAGAGTCACCGGCTTGGGGCTCGCGATTTTGACGGACGGCACGATCGTGTATCGGAAAGCGTACGGCATTCGCGACAAAGAGAAGGATTTGCCGCTGACGACCGATTCGGTGATGAGTGCGGCGTCGTTCACCAAGGTGGCGTTTGCGTATCTGGTGATGCAGCTGGTGGAGGACGGTTCCCTGAACCTCGACAAGCCCGTGTATCAGTACTTGCCGAAACCGCTGCCGGAGTACGATAACTACAAGGATCTGGCGGGAGACGCGCGGTACAAAAAAATCACCGCGCGCATGCTGCTCAGTCATACCAGCGGCCTGCCGAATTGGCGATGGTTTACCGACGAGAAGAGCCTGCGGATTTATTTCGAGCCGGGTTCGCGGTTCGCGTATTCCGGCGAAGGCATTGCTCTGCTGCAATTGGTGGTGGAGAGCGTGACGAAGCGAGGTCTAAAGGAGTTGATGGATGATCGCGTGTTCAGACCATTGGGGATGAGCCGCACCAGCATGGTTTGGGAACCCCGCTTCGACGAAAATTACGCGAACGGGTATGACAAGCAGCGTAAATCGCTCGGCTCGCAAAGGCGCACGAAAGCGGGTGCCGCAGGGTCGATGCTGACGACGGTGAACGATTTTGCGAAATTTATGCAAGCAGTACTGAATGGAACCGGATTGCGGCGCGAGACCCGAGAGTTGATGCTGAGCCCGCAGGTGCGAATTTCCTCGCTGCATGGATTCCCCACTCTGGCAACAGAGACGACGAGCCAGAACGACGCCATTCAGTTAAGTTATGGGTTGGGCTGGGGTTTGTATTGGACGCCTTATGGAAAGGCTTTCTTCAAGGAAGGTCATGACGACGGCTGGAGAAATTACACGGTGTGACGAGAAGAAGATGGGGATTGTGATCATGACCAACAGCTCGAATGGCGAAGGCATTTACAAGGAATTGCTGGAGACCTTGCAAAGAAACACCTTCACGCCGATTGAATGGGAGCAATTCACGCCTTACAATGTAGCCGCGAAATAGGTCTGCCAGATCCAACGCACCGGTTCCCCGCCCCTGTTAGCTCCCGCGTAAGTATCAGATTTCATTAGGACATTCTCGACTGTCTCGGCTGGCCCGCGATTTCAGGTGACTATTGGCGGGTCGCCCCTGTCGGCCACCGTATACGCAGTGACTGTCAACATCGACAGTTGCTGCGGCGGCAGACTTCCACTACTTTCCGCCGGACGATCCCCGTTTCTGCTCCGCGCCTTGAGCCGGTAAAGGATCAATGGAGAACCAGATTGCACCTTGGCGGATGCGAGCTGGTGCCTTGAGCAAAAGGGATCATCGCTGTGATGCTCGTCACATACGCGTAATGTTCCTGTGTGAGAAATAGTTGTAGTATTTTGGCGCTTGGTAGAGTACGGTAGCGCACACTCGCATTCCGATTGGCGTGAAGCATAAATCGGAGAAGGGGGCTGAATGCCTCGGTCGGCCACCTACAGATTATCCCTCATTATGACCTCGATTCTGGCGGGACTATTGCTGCTGCCCTCCGGTATCGTCCTGTCCAGGGCTCATCCACCCGCAGCCAGGCCCGACTCCCCGAAGGCAGGTAAGAACCAGGCCAACCAAGGCGTGAAATACGAGCGCCCTACCGACCCTTCCCTCTACGTGGGCTCCGAGACCTGCAAAACGTGCCACGAAGATATGCCCACCAAGGATTTTTTCAAGAACTACGAGTCGTCGCCTCATTACGCCACCACACTGGACACCAAGAAGGGTCCGGAGTGGCACGGATGCGAAGCCTGCCATGGCCCGGGCAAAGCGCACGTTGACGGCGGCGGAGACAAGACCAAGATCTTCACGTTCAAGAACGCCTCGGCGCAGGAGATCAGCGCGAGATGCCTGGACTGCCACCAGTATGGCGAGGAGCACGCCAACTTCGGCCGGTCCGCGCACCTGCAAAACAACGTGGGTTGCACGGATTGCCACGATCCGCATCACGCCAAGGAAGCCCAGTTTTTGATGAAGGAGAAGCAGCCGCTACTCTGCTACGGCTGCCACCTGGAGACCAAGCAGCAATTCAATCGCACGTTTCATCATCGTGTGAACGAAGGGCTGGTGCAGTGCAGCGACTGCCATAACCCTCATGGCGGCTTCCTCAGCCGCCAGCTGCGCGCTACCGCCTCACAGGATGCGGTTTGCTTCAAATGCCACACCGAGAAGGCCGGGCCATTTGTGTACGAACACCCGGCAGTGAAGATCGAGGGCTGCGCCTCCTGCCACACGCCCCATGGTTCCTCGAATCCGCGGCTGCTCAAGCGCAGTCAGATCAACCTGTTGTGTCTGGAATGCCATTCCTTCAACGTCGATTCGGGCGCGCCATCCACCCCGACGTTCCATAACCAGGCGCAAAAGTATCAGTCCTGCACGCTGTGCCACGTGGCCATCCACGGATCCAACTTCAACCAGTTTTTCTTCAAGTAGAAGGAGGCGCGATGCGAGACCTGAAAAACGCACGAATGAGAATCCTGCTTCCTTCCATCACTACGGCGTGTTTTCTCGCGGTGATGCTCTTATCTGGATCGCTGGCCAGGGCCCAGGAAGACGAACAAAAAGGCATCGACCAGGGCAACTACAACATCAAGCAGTCGATTGAATTCGGCGGCCGATTCACCAGCATCGGCGGGGATGTGCCAACGTACGACACGTTCGTAAATCTCCAAGAGGGCGCGCGATTGCTGGGATTTACAACCGAGATGAACTCGCTGAATCACCACGGTGCGCCGTTTGACCGCTTGTACTTCGACAATTTCGGCTACGGCGGCGATCCCAACAACGTTTCGCGTCTGCGCATCAGCAAGAACCAGTGGTACGACTTCGACGCGTTGTTCCGGCGCGACGAGAACACCTGGAACTATTCGCTGCTGGCCAATCCTCTGAATCCCACGGCGCCGTTTGCGAACGGACCCGCGGGATACGGCCCACCTCTGTGCACCAGTTGCGTGCTTGGCAATTCGCCGCACCTGTACAATACCCGACGCAAAATGGGCGATTACAACCTGCTGTTATTGCCGCAGTCTCGAATTCGCTTCCGTTTGGGATACTCGCGGAACGTCAACGAAGCACCGTCCTTCACCACGATCCATCAGGGCACGGAGCAGTTGCTCTTGCAGGACAACAAGGACACCGTCAACGCCTACCGCATCGGCGTCGATTTCAAGTTGCTGCCGCGAACCAACATCAGCTTCGACGAGATCCTGAGCTACTACAAAGGAGATACCGGGCAGCTCGACAACAATCAGAACTTTCTCCTCGCCAATGGAACACCTGTGGACCTGGGCGTATCGTTCAACTCCACCGCTAGCCAACCTTGCGGCGGCACATTTCTTGCCGGCGGAGTGGTGAATCCCACCTGCAGCGCGTACATCAACTATCTGCGGCATGGACGTACGCGAACCAACTCCCCGACCGAACAGCTGACCATGCAGTCCAATTACTTCAAAAGCTGGGACTTGTCGGCGAAGGTCAGCTACACCGCCGGAGACATGAAGGTACATGACTGGATGGAGACTCTGACTGGCCGCGAAGCGCGCACCGACCTATACAATCAGACCAACAGCGGACCCGTCTTCGGGCGCCATGTGGCGGCCGATGCGGACTTTGGCGCGACCTGGCACATTACTGAAAAGCTAAGCTTCGTGGACTCGTTCCATTTTGCCAATTGGCATAACCCCGCCGAATTTGACAATTCGAGCTGTTCGTATTTCTCTCCTAGCCTGTTGGCCGCTCCACACGCCTTTGCCGTTCCCACCGGGCTCCCCCTGACGATCGCGTGTACCCCTCCCGCAAACAGCCTTGCCGGAACGCCGGTGCACAACTCCTCGTCCGCAGCCGATATGTCCTTTGCAGTGTCGAGCCGCTTCCTGAAACAAGATGAGAAAACCAATCTGGCGGAACTCGAATACCAATTTTCATCCAAGCTGGGCGTGCGAGGCGGTTTCCGCTACCGCCATCGCTCCATCGATGACAACGATTTCGAGACCATCAACGAGATATTTTTCCCAAGCAACGCAAACCGAGGCGATTGTGCTCTCGCGGCTGGGGCACTCCCGGATGGTTGCACCGCGCTCGGCGGCGGCGTTTTCGCGTTTGCAACGCCGGGTCCAACCGCTAGTCCGAGCGAGACGCTGATCAACGAATACTCGGGGCTGTTCGGCATTTGGGCGCGGCCGGTGAACCATCTGAAAGTCAGCTTCGACACCGAATTGATGAGTGCCGACAACTCGTACACGCGCATTAGCCCGCGCCAGACTCAGGAATACCGCCTGCGCACAACCTACAAACCGGTGGAATGGCTGAACTTGGGCGGCTCGATCACCATCTGGGAAGGCCGGAACAACGTGTTCGAGGTGAACAATCTCCAGCACAATCGGGTCTATGCATTTTCCGCCGGCTTTCAGCCGAATGAAAAAGTCAGTCTCGAGTTAGGATACGACTATAACGATGTCTTTTCTCAAATCCTGGTCTGCTTCACGAGCAGCGCAGTGCCCGCCGGCCCCAACACCGTCGGGTGCGCCGGGCTACCTGGCCTGCTCCAGCAACTTTCGGTCTACACGAACAAATCCAATTTCGGATATTTCGACGCCTCCTGGACGCCCTTTCGCCGCCTGACCGCGCGAGTGGGCGCGAACCTGACGGGGACGTCGGGCTCGGTGCTGATCATTTCGCCGAACGCACCGTCCGGCCCGCTCGACTCGGCCTACTATCAGCCTTTTGGTGGGCTTGACTATCGCGTCATGAAGGGTTTAACCGGCAGGGTCTATTGGGGCTATTACGGCTACCACGAAGACGAAAGCAACGTCGTCCAGGATATTTTCGCGCCACGAAACTTCCGCGCCAACCTGGTGACGCTTTCGCTGCGATATGCGTTCTAGAAACAAACGGATGCCGACCTCAGCGCCAGCATTTTCGGCGGCAAGGGCAAATTGCCCGCTTTCAAAACGCTGACGCCGGAGCACGTAAAGGATCTAGTCGCGCACATCCGCCGGGTGCTGAGCAGCGAGTAAAATCCTTCCAGAATCAGCGCTGGGGCGCTCCGAGGATTAATGACACTTCGCGAGACCATCACCTCAAAGACGCGCTTTCTTTACTTCTTCGGGCAAAATTTCACGACGTTGACCGGCGCCGTCCTCACCACCAGCAGCGCCCTCACGCTCATCGCCTTTTGGCTTTACGATTTCCTCCTGCCGGGACCATCCCATCCGTATATCGGCATTCTGATTTTCCTGGTCTTGCCGGGAATTTTCTTGCTGGGGTTGGTGCTGATGCCCATCGGCATCGCGTTTCGGCGGCTGGCACTACGCAAAGCAGGCGAACTGCGCGAGGTTTATCCCGAAATTGATCTGCGAATGCCGATCATCCGGCACGGATTGATCGCCGTCGGAGTCGCCACGTTCGTGAATGTCATGATCTTCGGGTTTGCTTCGTATCAAGGCGTGGCCTACATGGATAGCACGCAGTTTTGCGGGCAGACCTGCCACACCGTGATGGAGCCGGAATTTACCGCTTACCAGGGTTCGCCGCACTCGCACGTCGGCTGTGTGGAGTGTCATATCGGCCCGGGTGCCGGATGGTTTGTGCGCTCGAAGCTGTCCGGCGTGCGCCAGGTATTTGCCGTTACCTTTCATACCTACTCGCGACCCATTCATGCTCCGGTCAAATTCCTGCGTCCCGCGCGTGAAACCTGCGAGCATTGCCACTGGCCCCAGCGGTTTACCGGCGACAAGTTTCTGGTCACGACGAGCTACAAGGACGACGAGAAAAATACTCCTTTAACCACCGCGGTGGTAATGAAAATCGGCGGGCGCACCTGGCAGGGCTCCGTCGGGATTCACGGGCGTCATCTTGCCGATGGTTCGCAGATTCGCTACACCTCGATTGACGACCAGCGGCAAGTGATCCCGGTTGTTTCCTACACCGATCCTCAGGGCAAGACCGTCGAATTCGTCTCCACCGATATCAAAGCCACGCAGCAGCAGCTTAGCGCCGGCGAACACCGCGTGATGGATTGCGTGGATTGCCACAATCGGCCTACGCACGCCTTCGAGCTTCCAGAAGCTGCCGTGAACGAGCGCATGGCCTCGGGGCACATCAGTCCGGAGCTGCCCTTCATCCGAAAGAAGGCAGTCGAGGTATTGAAGGTGCAGTATGCCGGCCGTGACGCCGCCAAGACCCAGATTACCGACGCGCTGATCAAATTTTATCGCTCGAACTACGCGGACGTTTATAATTCGCGGCGCGCCCTGGTCCAGCAATCCGCGGAAAGTGTCTCGGACATTTACTTGCGCAACATCTTTCCGGACATGAACGTGACCTGGGGCGTCCACGCAAACAATCTTGGACACAACGATTCTCCCGGGTGCTTTCGCTGCCATGACGGGAGCCATACCAGCGCGGATGGCCAGACCATCCCCAACGACTGCTCCACCTGCCACAACCTGCTGGCGGTGGATGAAGAAAATCCAAAAATCCTGACGGATCTGGGCCTGAAATGAAGCGGTGACTTCCTTGCCGCAGTGCATCTGCGAGCCTTCAACGTGTTAACGCTGGTCGCAAACCTTCCGCCGCGTTTCGCCGTGCGATCGTTTTCTTGGATACTTCTGTCGTTAGCTTCGAGCTTGTACTCCCTGCCCGCCGCCGCCCAACAGCCTTCCACGGCGCCTTTAAAGCAGGATGAGGCCTGCCTTGCGTGTCACGGGCAACCTGGGATGAAGTCGGACAAGGGCAGGGATATTTCCATTCGTCCGGCGGAACACGCGGCCAGCGCACATGGGATTCTCGGCTGCAAGGATTGCCACGCTTCGATCTCCGATTTTCCTCACCCGGCCAAAATCGCGAAAGTGCAGTGCGCTACCTGCCACGCCGAGGAATCCGCCGCGGTACCCAAGAGTATTCACGCTGCTGCACGCGAACAAGCCTGCGCTTCGTGTCACGGCAACGTGCACGAAGTAGCGTCGGCCGAAAAAGTGATGCCTGCAAAATGCGCCGGCTGCCATCCGTCCGAAGTCGCGGAATTTGCCGCAAGTGCCCATGGCCGCGCCGCCAAAGCCGGCGATCCGGACGCGCCAACGTGCTCATCCTGCCACGGGCCGGTGCACGCCCTCCGCAGTTCGGCGGAAGCAGGCGCGCCGGTCGCGAAGCAGCAACTCGCGGCAACCTGCGCCCGATGCCACGGAAACGCCGATTTTCTTGCGCGACACAAGATGCCCATCGCCCATCCTGTGGAGCAATACATCAACAGCGTTCACGGGCAGGCCCTCGCGCAGGGAAAGAATGCAGCCAGCTGTTCCGATTGTCACGGGACCCACGGGATTCTTCCTTCGCGCGACGCAAACTCCAAAGTGAACCACTGGCGCGTCGCGGAAACTTGCGGGACTTGTCATCAGGAAATCGCCAAGACCTACCTGGAAAGTGTGCACGGCCAGGCCATGAAAGCCAGCGTGCGCGACGCTCCGGTCTGCACCGATTGCCACGGCGAACATTTGATTTTGCGGCCGAAGAACCCCGCGTCGCCGGTGAGCCTCGCGAATGTCTCCACGGAAACCTGCGGGCGCTGCCATGGCGATGCGCGGATTGCGCAACGCCAGGACTTGCCTGCAGACCGCGTGCCATCTTTCGCAGACAGCTATCACGGCCTGGCCATTCGCGAAGGATCGCTGCGCGCGGCGAACTGCGCATCCTGCCACGGCGTGCACAATATTTTCCGCTCCAGCGATCCGCGTTCCACCGTGAACGCCGCGAATCTCCCCTCGACTTGCGGGAAATGCCACGATGGCGTGAATGCCGTCCTCGCGATCGGTCCGGTGCACGTGCGGACGTCCACCGGGCCCGCGCACCCGGTGGTGAAGTGGATTCGCTGGATCTATTGGGTCGTAATTCCCCTGACCCTCGGCTTCATGCTGCTCCACAATTTGCTCGATTTGATCGGTCACTTGAGGCGCGGCACACCCCAAATCGACCGGAGCAAACAGGTCGAGCGGATGAATCTTTGGTTTCGCATCGCGCATTGGGGCGTGATGCTCAGCTTTCCTACGCTCGTCTACACCGGATTCGCGCTGAAATATCCCGAACAATGGTGGGCCAGGCCATTGCTGCAATGGGAGGAGCACGTCTCGTTTCGCGGAAGCCTGCATCGTCTCGCGGCCATCGCGCTGATCGCCTCGATGCTGTATCACTTCGTCCATCTGGCGGTGAACCGCCGCGATCGCGGGCTGCTCCGGGCGGTGCTGCCCAGGTGGAAAGACGTCTCCGACCTCGGTGGAGTGTTTCTCTACAATCTCGGCCTGAAAAATCAACGGCCGCAGTTCGGCAAATTCAGCTATGCCGAAAAACTCGAATATTGGGCTTTCCTGTGGGGCACCATCGTCATGACGATTTCCGGATTCCTGCTCTGGTTCAATAATTTCACGCTGCGCCATTTTCCGAAGTGGGTTGCCGACGCCGCAACGGCCTTGCATTGGTACGAAGCTCTGCTTGCTGCATTCTCCATCCTGCTTTGGCACCTCTACCTGGTCATCTTCGACCCCGTGGTTTACCCCATGGACCTTTCGTGGCTCACAGGCAAAGTGTCCCGTGATCACTATCTCCATTCACGCCCGCAATATCTGCGATTGCTTGAGCGGGACCCGTCGCCGAAACCAACCGCGCCCCAGACTCAAGCCCCGGACGACTCGATCATTCGGGAGAAGAGCTTGCCGCCGGAGCCCGGCAACTCCAAAGACTAGACCGGCGCCTAAATCCTAAATAAGGATCGGACTTCCGAGGTGGCTTCGCTCGTTGTCGAGCCACACCTCAGCGCTGCGATTTCTTCCCCGCCGCGACGTCGGCCGCGAACTGCGCCGATTGCCCGCGCGGGACGCTCAGCGATTCCCATTTTCCGTTCTTCGCGGTCGTGAAGTGTTTGGCGGCAAACAGGATTTGCCCGATGTGATGCGGATAGTGCCCGAGTTGCCGGTTGATTGCCTGCATCACCGAGTGTGGTTCGGTGCGAATCGTAACCGTGCGTCCCAAGTCCGCGTCCGTCAGTGGCTCCAGCGCGTCAAAGACGTACTTCCATCCCGCTCCCCACATGGCCATTAACTCGGCCCGCGATGTCGGTGGATCTTCGAATTCGGTGTCGCGGTTGCGATCGGGTTTTTCCCCATCGGTGGTCAGAAAATTTCTGCCAGCGTGACCTCATATTCCCGACCATGTGTTTCACGATGATCGCAATAGAGTTCGATTCCGGATCGAGTTTCGCGAACAAGCCCTCGTCCGGGCACTGCTCCATCGCGCGCTCGGCCAGTTTTTTGTAGTAACGGAAAAGACTAAGGGAGTCCTGCAAGTAGGACGTCGTAAATTGGTGAGGCATGCTGGAAATTTTGCTCCCGCCGGCCCTCGTCTCGCAAGATGTCCGGTAGGACAACTGCTTACCGTCAGGCCTCGCGCCCGTCGATGTACGTGGGATGGCGGCGAGAAAAAGTACTTGACATTTCGCCTTTTATTCGCCTATGATTCCCGCCGCGTTAGTCCATACTTTCCCACTCGAAGGAGAGAAACGATGACCATCGGCCAATCATTGCTGCCTGAGTTTGATCAAGAAATGCAGAGCACCCGCAAAGTTCTCGAGCGCGTGCCCGATGAAAAGTGGAACTGGAAGCCCCACGACAAGTCCGGCACCGTCGGCTGGCTTGCCTGCCACATTGGCACTATTCCTGGATGGATCACGATGACCATTAACACCGAGGAATTGGACTACGCGCCGGTCGACGGGCCCTCGTATACACCCCCGAAGATCGAAAATCAAAAGGATCTTCTGGCGGTCTTTGACAAAGAGTCCGCGGAAGCCCGGGCCGCGCTTGCGTCCGTCAGTGACGAGGATCTCATGAAGGGCTGGACGCTCAAGGCCGGCGGCCAGGAGATTTTCACCATGCCGCGTGTTGCTTGTATTCGCAGCATGGTGATGAATCACCTGATCCACCATCGCGCGCAGCTCACCGTTTACTACCGTCTGCTCGGCGTCCCAGTGCCCGGCCTCTACGGCCCCAGCGCCGACGAACAACAGACCGCCGCCTCAGCCTAAAGCGGATCGTCTTTGTAAACGTTTGTGACGTGATGCCGAAGATTGCCCCGGAAGGCACGCTACGTCCGTGCCTTCATCTCTGCGCTTCTCAGGCCTCTCTGCGTCTCTGCGTTATCTCCTGCCTTTCCGTATAATAGACTTCCGGAGGCCTTTCCATGGAAACACCGGTAATTCTCTCCGCCGTTCGCACCCCCGTCGGCAAGTTTCAAGGCGGGCTCTCAAGCTTTTCCGCCCCCGAACTCGGCGCCAAAGTAGTAGCCGAAGCCGCCCGCCGCGCCGCTCTCGACCCCCGGCAAATCGACGAAGCCATCCTCGGCAACGTGATCCAAGCCGGGCTAGGGCAAAATCCCGCTCGCCAGGCGGCCCTCAAAGGAGGCTGCGACCCCCGCGTCGCCGCCATGACGATCAACAAAGTTTGCGGCTCCGGCCTCAAAGCCGTGGCCTTAGCCGCGCAAGCCGTGCAACTCGGCGAATCCGAAATCGTTGTAGCCGGCGGCATGGAATCCATGACCAACGCCCCATATCTGTTGCCCCAAGCCCGCGCAGGCTATCGCCTCGGTGACGGGAAGCTGATCGACTCCATGATTCACGATGGTCTCTGGGATTCCTACGAAGACTTTCACATGGGCGTGACCGGCGAACTGGTAGCCGAAAAATACGGCATCACCCGCGAAGAGCAAGACCGCTTCGCCATTGAAAGCCACCAGAAAGCCATTCGCGCCCGCAAGTCCTGTTTCTTCGAAGCGCAAATCCTCCCCATCGAAGTCCCCCAGAAAAAGGGCGACCCCATCGTCATCAGGTACGACGAATCTCCCCGCGAAGACACTTCGATGGAGCTGTTGGCCAAACTGAAGCCCGCCTTCAAAAAAGACGGCACGGTCACCGCAGGCAACGCTCCCGGCACCAACGACGGCGCAGCCGCCCTCATCGTCACCAGCGAGCGCAACGCGCAACGCCTCGGCAAGCAGCCCATCGCCCGCATCGTCGCCCAAGCCGTCAGCGGCATCGAACCCAAATGGGTCATGATGGCCCCCGTCGAAGCCGTAGAAAAACTCCTCGCCAAAACCGGCTGGGACCGCGACAAAGATGTTGACTTGATCGAGCTGAACGAAGCCTTCGCGGTCGCCGCCATCGCCGTAACCCGCCAGCTCAAACTCAATCCCGACAAGGTCAACGTGAACGGCGGCGCCGTCGCCATCGGCCACCCTATCGGCGCGAGCGGCGCCCGCATCCTGGTCACCCTGCTGTACGAATTGCAACGCCGCAACCTGAAGCGCGGCATCGCCGCCCTTTGCCTCGGCGGCGGCAACGCCGTAGCCCTCGCCGTTGAGCGCATGTGATAGGGCGCGCGCGGCAGGAATCATTGATCTGACATGTTGATACGAAATATTGATATGAAATATTGCCCTTTATGCGACGCGGAGTACGGCCACGGCCACGAACAGTGCAGCGTTTGCGGTGTGGATCTCGTTCCCGAAGAGCTGCGCGGGCGTCCGCTCGATGAACAACAGCGCAACGAAAAAATCGTGGTCATCTGGCGCGGCGGCGACCCGCTCGCCGTCAGCGAAGTCATCAGCGCGTTGCGCGATGCGGGCATTCGCCATCATGTCCAGCCCACCAATGAGCACATGGTCTTCGAGCTCGGAATGCCACGCCCCAAATACGCCGTGCGTGTTTTCTCTTCCGACGCCGCCAAGGCCAAAGAACTGCTCTCGGACATTCGCGAAAGCCCGCCGTTCGCGCTCGACCAAACCGACGATCTCGAGAATGAAACCGGAAGGCGGGCATCGCCAGTCTCCACGCCGGAGCACGATTGGAATCCCGCCGCAGCCAACATCGAAATCTGGACCGGCGAAGACAGCGCCCTCGCCGAACTACTCGAAGCCTGCCTGCGCGAAAACCGCATCGGAGTCCGCCGCGAAGGCGCGAAGTCCAGCCGCTTCCGTCTCCTGATCATGCCGGCCGACGAACCCGCCGCCCGCGAAATCATCCGCGAAGTCCGCGAAGCCACCCCACCATTGTAGGCATGCGAGACTCCCATCGGGTGCCGCACCCTTGGTTTTTAAGGGTGCGGGTTTTACGATTTCAGCTGACGTCCTTCGTGATTGGACACCCGGTCTTAGTTCCCTAGCGCCGGCACCCCAGGATCAACAGGCGTCGTTCCTCGCAGTTCACACGCGCAATACGGGCAATATTTATCCGTCTCCACCACTTCCTGCTTGCACTGCGGGCAAGACGGATGCAAATTGCACTTACAATTCGGGCAAAAATTGTACCGCGCATCCACGGTCGCCGCGCACTGCGGGCAGTTATACGGCAAAGGCTGGCGCATCAAGAAATAAATGATGAAGCCAATCGCAAAATAAGCCGGCCAAAGTACGATCACCAGAAACGTCCATAACCCAGAACTCATCCCCCGGCGTTTCGCGTCGCGGTTCACATACGCGACCAAAAAAATAAAAATCGCGAGAAACAGCGACATGGCGGTCACGATCCCCGCCAGCGCGAACGATTGCTCCACCGGATGCCCCTGCAGTTCCGGCGGGAACATCGCACCGTCATGCAGCTCGGGGTTCAAGTTCACGGTTACCGCGATCGCCACAGCAATCAGCCACAACACCACCACGGTCCCAATCAACCATCGCGGCACGAGCTTAAACTCCTGCCAGAACCGCAGGCCCCGCTCCTTCTTCCGCCGGAAACGGATCAGCCGCTTCCGTTCGCTCCAGGAACTATTGACGCCTTGTGGATACTCCGCCATCTTCTTTCCTCGCTCCCATTCTGCCGCTCGCTCTGCTTCTCTAGAAGTCATCTCATAAATGCATCTCAGGGGTCGGAGCTTTAGCTCCGACATTAAAGACACGCGAAATCGGGCTTCAGCCCCTGAGGAAATTCTTCTCTTTCTGTCTCGGCCATTTATGAGATGGCATCTAAACTTGTAATCGCACCCGCGGGACGATCACGCCGTGCCGCCCACGCCTCTCGTTCTCCGCTCCCCGCCTTCCACCAACAAAATCGCGGCCGCCACAATCGCCGGAAGCGCCCACCAGACTCCAAATCCCATCTTCCACACCAGGTCCGGCAACCCCGCGCGGTGCCCGATCCATTCCAGCCCGCGCCACACGTATGGCGCCGTCGCCGCACCCGCCACCCACGACGCCCCGCACATGGCCCAGATCAGCCGCCACCGCGGCTCGCGCGCTTGCAATTCCCGCGCGCGCAGTCGCAACCGAAACTGCGTCCGCGCCGCAAGTTCCCGTGGCATTGAAATGCTGACTGCCCTCAACGAACGCAATGCCTGCTGCATCGCGTTCGCGCTCTCCGCGCACTGCGCACACTCCCGCAGATGCTGGCCCAGCCACTCCTGCTCCGCAGCCGAAATCCCTTCCACGCGCTCTTTCGCGATCAATCCTTCCGCGCGTGCATGTAGTTCGTTGCTCACGCCGCGCCTCCCGCCAGCAATCCCTTCAACGCATCCAGCCCGCGATATAGCCGCGACTTCACCGTCGAAATCGGTGTGGCCTGAATTTTCGCAATCTCGTCCAATTGCATCTCTTCCTGAAACCGCAGCAGCAGCACTTCGCGGTAAGCCGCCGGCAGTTGCTCCAGCGAAGCTTGCACGCGCTCCTGCGATTCTGCCTGCAAAAACAGGTGCAGCGGCGACTCCGCCTTCTCGTCTACGATCTCGAAGCCTTTGCCTTCTTCCGGATCGGTCATGGAGTCCAGGCTCACCGCTTTCTTCTGCCGCTGCCAATCAATCACCAGGTTCCGCGCGATGGTAAACAGCCAAGCCTCAAACTTGAACTTGCCATCATACTGATGCCCGCGTTCCAATACGCGAATCCACACTTCCTGAAAAAAATCCTCCGCGCGCTCATGGTTCCCGGTGATGTACAACAAATACCGGAACAATCGATACTGATACTCCTCGATCAGCCGATCGAGCACCTCGGGATCGCGCTTCCGCAACCCCTCCACCAAGATCTTCTTGTCGTCAGCCATCAACGTGGAAAAAAGGTAAGATCCCGGCCAGCCAGCAGCCAGCCCCGCCGCCGACCCCATCCGTCCCGAACTCGCCCATATATAGGTAGCGCTCATTCTAGTAGGTATACGCCCCACTCAGGCAAAAAGACGCAACCCGCAGATCGGGACCAGGTCCTGTCCACCCATTACACCAACGGTCATCTTGACGCAGCAATTAAGCTTCGGTAGGCTACTTCCAGTTTGGGAGGAAATTGTAGCTCCAGGCACGGTCCGTAAGTGCCCTGGAATGAACACTTGCAAAAGTTTATCAAAACAAGGGACTTTAACTGCCTTTAGAATGAATACTTACAAAAAACCAGGGGGAGGGGTCCCACCCAGTCGCACGTTCGCAACCCAATGGCTCGACGGCGGGCCACGCAGTCAAATACATGGCACCTCAAATCCAACGTAGTAGACTCTCACCGCTCGATCGTTCGCAATGGAGGAACACATGTCGTCAAGCCCTGGCCCCCTCTCTTCTCTAATCCTGCTCTGGGCCGGTGAAGATCCCGCTCTCTACGCCTCGCTGATGGAAGCTCTCAATGCTGCCGGCATCCCCTGCAAGAACATGGCGATCGGCGGCGATGAGATCAAGCCGGACGCCGACCCCCTCCCCATCGACTGGAAGCCCCGCTTCGGCTTCGAGATTGCCGTGCCTTCCCACGATCTCACCGCCGCTCAGCAAATCCTGGAAAAGCTCCTGGCCCAGGAGCCCGAAGACCTCGAGATTCCCGAGCAACCCCTGGCCCCCGAGAAGGAACTGCCGCTGACGAATTCCACCGAAACCCATCCCACCGTTGAAGTGTGGACGGGAGCCGACGACAAACTCGCCGAATTTCTGACCGCCGCCCTGCAAGAAAACGAAATCCCCATACACCTGGAAACCCCCGAGGGCCAGACCCACATCTACGTCTCCGCCGCCAACGAATCCCGCGCCCGCGAAATCGTCCGCGAAATCACCGAAGCCGCCCCGCCAAAATGAGCTCGTCTATTTTCGCGACGCCGCAAACGCAGCCTGCCGTTGTAGCGGCCGCCTTCCGAGGCGGGCGCCTTTGCGCTGACAGCGACCCGCCGTTCGACGCAACGTCGCATGCAACTCAGAGGAACCTACGTGTCGGCTGATCACATCAAGACCGTCGCGGTGCTTGGCGCTGGCACCATGGGCAACGGCATCGCGCATGTGTTTGCACGCGCTGGGTACAAGGTGATTTTGCGCGATGTGGAGCAGCGCTATCTTGATCGCGGCATGGACACGATTGCCAGGAATCTTGATCGCGAAATCAAGAAGGGTAAGCTGGCGGAAGCGGAGAAGGAAACCGTGCTTGGCCGGCTTGTGCCCGTGACCGACATTTCGGCTGTAGCCAACGCGGACTTCCTCGTGGAAGCGGTGCCTGAAAAACTCGAAATCAAGCGCCACGTCCTTACCGAGGCCGACCATTTGCTGCGTCCCGGCGTGATCATCGCCAGCAATACCTCGTCGATCGCGATGACCACACTCGCCGCGCTCACCAAGCGCCCCGACCGTTTCGTGGGCATGCACTTCATGAATCCCGTGCCGGTGATGACGCTGGTGGAAGTGATCCGCGCACTGCAAACCAGCGATGCCACATTCGCGGCGACGATGGACCTCGCGAAGAGACTCGGCAAGACACCAGTCGCGGTCAACGACGCTCCAGGATTCGTCTCCAACCGAGTGCTCATGCCGCTGATCAATGAAGCTGCCTATTGCGTGATGGAAGGCGTTGCCACCCCCGAAGCCGTCGACACGGTGATGAAGCTCGGCATGAACCACCCTATGGGCCCGCTCGAACTAGCCGACTTCATCGGCCTCGACGTCTGCGTCGACATCATGCACGTCCTCCACGAAGGCCTCGGCGACCCCAAGTACCGCGCCTGCCCCCTGCTCAAAAAGTACGTAGCCGCCGGCTACCTGGGCCGCAAAGCCAACCGCGGCTTCTACACCTATGGCGGCTAGACTGACACTGACCAAGCTGAGTCTTGCTGGAGGCGAACACTGGGCGAAATAAATGTTTGCTTTTTGTTCGCCTACTCTGTTATCTTCGCTTTCGGCGTTTTCAACAGGAGCTGATCGTGACCACTTGCCCGCCCAGCAAAACCTGTCATCCTGAGCGTATCCGATGAGGATACGCGAAGGATCTCAGCGCTGGATGCGAGCAGGACGAACCAGCGGAAGTGGCACAAATAAATGATAGCGCCACAGTGAACTGAATGGTAATCTATACCGCCAGTAATATACGAGTGAACGCACCAAGAGCCAAAAATGTGCTTTCCCGGCGCAGGTCGGACTCGGCAGTAAAACTTTCCTCTACTGAGGTGTGAAATGGCAGACGAAAAAGCAAAGCTGATTGAAGCGGCGATATCGCAAATTGAAAAGGACTACGGCAAGGGCTCGATCATGCGCCTGGGCAACCGCGACGTGCTGGTTCCCGTCAGCGTGATACCCACCGGTTGCCTCTCACTCGATCTCGCTCTGGGCGTTGGCGGATTCCCACGAGGGCGCGTCGTCGAAGTGTATGGGCCTGAATCTGGCGGTAAGACCACCATGACGCTGCACGTCATCGCCGAAGCCCAACGGCTTGGTGGCATCGCCGCGTTTATCGACGCGGAGCACGCACTTGATCCGATCTACGCCCGTAAGCTTGGCGTGGATGTCGACAATCTTTTGGTTTCGCAGCCCGATAACGGCGAGCAGGCCTTGGAAATCGCGCAGACCTTGATCCGCTCCAACAGCGTGGACGTCGTGGTAGTCGATTCCGTGGCCGCGCTCGTACCCAAGGCCGAACTCGAAGGCGACATGGGCGACCCATCGATGGGTCTGCAAGCCCGCCTGATGTCGCAGGCGCTCCGCAAACTCACCGGCATCGTGGCGAAATCGCGCACCTGCCTGATCTTCATCAACCAGATCCGCGAAAAGATCGGCGTGATGTTCGGCAACCCGGAAACCACCACCGGCGGCCGCGCCCTGAAGTTTTACGCGTCGATCCGTCTCGACATTCGCCGCATCCAGGCCATCAAAGAAGGCGATCGGGTCGTCGGCTCGCGCACCCGCGGCAAAGTCGTGAAGAACAAGGTAGCCGCGCCATTCCGCGAGGCCGAATTCGACATCCTCTACGGCGAAGGCATTTCCCGCGAAGGCGATCTCATCGATCTCGGCGTCGACAAGGGCATCCTCGAGAAATCCGGCACGTGGATCAGCTTCGGCGGCGAACGCATGGGCCAAGGCCGCGAAAACGCCCGCGTCTTCCTCAAGGAGAACAAAGACATCCGCGAGAAGCTGGAAGGCGCACTCCGCAAGAAGCTGGGCATCCCCTCAGCCGACAGCAGCGCCAGCGCAGGAGCCGGCACCACCGGTGCCCCAACCCACGGCCCCAACGGCCACACCGCCGCGCCAGCGCAACCAGAAAAACTTGCCCAATCCGAAAAACCACCCGTAAAGGCTGCCGCCGCAACTGCGTCCGCATCCCCATCCGACGCCACCAAACCACGCCCCACTCGTTAGCGCGTTTCGCGCGAGGCGATTGGGAGTGAACTTTTCCATCTCGGCGGGGTTCGCTTCCTCTTCGCCTTGAATTCCGTTAGTCTGATGATGTGAATCTCACACTGTTTGATCTTAATCAGCCGCTGGACAGCGCGCTGCAGATGAATGAGGCGCAGCGGCGCGCCATTACGCATGGGCAAGGGCCGTTGTTGGTGATTGCCGGCGCCGGAACCGGCAAGACGCGGGTCATCACCGAGCGGATCCGCCATTTGTTGGAGGCTGATCCTTCGCTGGGCGGCGAAAACATTCTCGGGCTTACCTATACAAAAAAGGCTGCAGGGGAGATGAAGTCGCGGGTGGTGAGGACGTGCGGGGAGCGCGGTAGAAACGTGACCATGGCTACGTTTCACGCGTTCTGCGAAACGTTGTTGAAGGAAATCGACCCTAAAGTCACGGTGCTCGAGGATGTGGACCACTGGATCTTGCTGCGCCGTAATATGGCGCGCCTGCAACTGGAAAGATATCGGCGGCTGGCGGAGCCCGGGCAATTCCTGGGGGACTTCCTGCGGTTCTTCTCGCGCTGCCAGGATGAACTGGTTTCCAGCGAAGATTTTCAACGTTACGCCGACGAACTCGAAGAGGACTTGCGCGCGGAGCGAACACAGTTGGACGAGGATACCTACGCCGAGCGCGCTGAAAACGTCGCGCTGCAGAAGGAGATTGCGCGGGCTTACAAAGCCAGTGAAGAGCTGCTCAACGAGAAGAAATATTTCTCATTTGGATCGCTGATTACCTGGACGGTCGCGCTGCTGCGCAAGGATGGGACAATTCGCGAGCGCTTTCAGCAGCGGTACAAACACATTCTGGTGGACGAGTTTCAGGACACCAACATCGCGCAACTGGAATTGTTGCAACTGCTTTCCCCGGAGCCTCGAAATATCGTCGTGGTGGGTGACAACGATCAGGCGATTTACCGGTTTCGCGGGGCTTCGTTCGGGAGCTTCAAACTTTTCCTGGAGCGCTTTGCGGGTTGGAAGACCGGGCAGGATTTGACGCCGTATCGGGTGACGCTGACGGAAAACTACCGTTCCACCCCGAACATCCTGCGCGTGGCAACGCAGGTGATCGCGCAAAACGAAGTCAGCTCGGACTTCCCGAATAAGGTGCTGTCTCCGACGCACCCCGAAGGCGAACGCATCCGCGTGGTGGAGTTGGCGACCGAGGATGAGGAAGCTATGTGGGTGGCCAATGAACTGGAGCGTTTACACCGCGCCGGAAACCCCAGGCGCGATTTTGGCGTGCTCTACCGCCAGCATGCGCATCGCGATCGCCTGGTGGAAGAGCTTTCGCGGCGGAAGATTCCGTTTGTCATTACCAGGCTGTCGATTCTGGAGCATCCGCTGGTGCGCGATGTGCTGGCATATTTGCGCCTCATTGCCAAACCCTACGACGACATTGCTTGCGCGCGGGTGCTGGCCGCTCCGGCGTGGCATCTGGAACCTGTGGACCTGGTGCGGTTGGCAGAGCGCACGCGGAAGAAGCGCGGGACGTCTCTTTACGACGCGTTGCAATCGCCGCAATCCGAATTGCCATTTAACCCGTCGGCTGCGACGCTGAGTGAATTGCTGGAGTTTGCTTCGGCGCAGCGGAAAAACCTTAAGCGGCGGTCGGCGCGAGAAATACTGGGTGCGCTCATCGAGTGGCTGGAAATTCCGCAACTGGCCGGCCTGCGGGACCGCCGGTACGTTACCCAACTCGCGCAGTTCCTGGAGGACTGGGAGCCGAAAAGCGATACCCGCTCGCTCCCGGAATTTCTGGAATACCTCGATTATTTCGAACAGGCCGGCGGTGTGATTTGTCTGGACGAGGACGCTCCGGGCGATGCCGTCCAGTTGATGACCGTGCACGGAGCGAAGGGACTTGAGTTTCCGCACGTATTTTTGCTGCGCGTGAATCATGGCGCTTTTCCTCCGCGGGAGCGCTTGCCGCTGTTCGAATTCCCGGTAAAGCTGATGAAGGAGGAGTTGCCGGCCGGGCAGTTTCATATCCAGGAGGAGCGGCGGTTGTTTTACGTGGCGCTGACGCGCGCGGAACGAAAGCTGACGATTACCACGCTTACGGAGAAGAAGGGCAAGGTGCCCACGTTCATCGAAGATATCCTGATGGAACCCTCGGTGAAACGCCGCGACGTGTTGCAAATTGCGCCTAAAGTGCGGCCACGGGATGAAACCGCGAGTACCGCGAACGGAGCCAATAGTGGAGGGCGTCTGTTCCCTTCCCTATCGCAGCGGCCGCGTATCTTTTCGAAGATTGCAGATTGGGCGGAGACGTTTCATCCGCCTTCGCCGGAGCCTTTGAAATTGAGCGCATCGGCGGTGGACAACTACCGGAAGTGCCCGCAGCAATTTCTGTTTAGCCGGATGTGGTCCCTTAAGGAGGGGCCGCAGGCGACGCTTACCTATGGAAGCGTGATGCATACGACTATCAAACGAATTGTGGATCAGCTGCGGAAGGGCGTGAAGCTGCCGTTTGACGAGGTGGCGCGCATTTTCGAGACGGAATGGACTTCCGCGGGATTTGAGGACGACTACCAGGAAGGCGAGTACAAGAAGGATGGAATCGAGCAGTTGCGCGCGTTCCATACGGCTTTGCTGGAGAACCCGCCGGAGATTTTGGAGCAGGAGAAGGCCTTCGAGTTGCCGTTGGAGAACAATGTGATCATCAACGGACGAATCGATCAGATCAACTCACTGGGGCGGAACGATGTGGAAATTGTGGATTACAAGACCGGAAAGTCGCGGAAAGAGGCGGATGCGCGGCGGGACCTGCAACTGAGCATCTACGCGATTGCGGCGAAAGAGATTCTGGAGCTGAATCCGGTGCGGCTGGTGTTTCATTATTTGCAGAACAACCAGACGCAGGTGACGACACGGAATGCCAAACAGCTCGATGAGGCGCAGAAAGTGATTCAGGAGGTGGCGGCGGATATTCGGGCTGGATCGTTCTCGGCTAAGCCGGGGTATGCTTGCCGGACTTGCGCTTATGAGGCGATCTGTCCTGCGCATGAGGAAGAGGTTTCGGTTTGACCGCGTGGGGGTAAAGGCCGGGGCCGGAATTTAACACAGAGGGCACGAAGTTCGGAGCACAGAGGGCGCGGAGCATCTTGCGTAGAGCAGGCCGGTTTGCTAGTGGGATGGACGGCTGAAAAAGGGGCGCTGCGGGTATCGCAGCGCCCACTTCTATTGAAAGCTGCAGATACTACTTGCCCTTTTTGGGGGCCTTCTCGTCCTTCTTGGCCTTTTTCTTCATCGCGAGTCTCCCTCTGCTGTCGTTCTGGAGGGAGCTGGCGTCGCCGCAAGCAACCCTCTTCGCTTCGTATACGAGCGACGAGCGCGGCTGTCAAGAACAATCCGCAGGAGCTCGAAAATAACCGGCGGTAAAAACAAGGCGACCGGAAATCGGCTAGGGGCTTCTCATAAATGGCCGAGACAGAAAGAGAAGAATTTCCTCAGGGGCTGAAGCCCGATCTTGCGTGGCTTTAAATGTCGGAGCTAAAGCTCCGACCCCCTGAGATGCATCGATGACCAATGAGATGCATTAACGAGATGACTTCTAGGGGATTTGCGCGGCGGGAACCTGGCCGGCGTAGTAGCCTTCGCGGGTTTTGATGTCGAGGCCTTCGCGCTTCACGCGCACTTCGATGGTGTGGTATTCGGCGGCGGGGTCGGTACCGCGCGGGACGTAGGCCAGGGTGTACTGATTTCGGGCTTCCTCGGTCAGACGGGCGTAAAACTCAGCAAAACTCTGCTCTTTCGTGGCGTGATAGACCTCACCACCGGAATGGTCCGCATAGCGAATCAGAGGCGATCGCTGGCGGTCGATGGGAGAGACCTTGCGCTCGAAGTAGGCGGTGGGGACGGCGATGCTGTAGACGGAAATGTTTTCGTGGAGCAGCGCCTTGATGACGTCGTCGGAACTGACTTTGTTGAACTTCTTGCCGCCGTTGATCCCGTCGGAGATCAGCACGATGACGCGGCGGCGGCTGCGTGGCCGATCGTGCAGGAGCTGGGCGGCCGCAAAGACCGCGTCGTCGAGGGCCTTGGTGGGCTGGCCCTTGATGGCGCGCTCGCCTTTGTCGATCGCGGAGTCATCCATCGCGGAATGATTGTTGATGGTGGCTCCGCCGAAGGGAGCGCCCGGAGGCGCGCCGTCTGGCTCGGTATCGAGACTAGTGCGCTTGAGCTCTTTCACGAGCTTGTCCTGGTCGCTGGTGAAACCCTTGCCGGGGTGGAAAAATTGGTCGAAGCGGCAGACAAAGGCCTCGTCTTCGGTGCTCATGCCGCCGATGATGGATTCCAGGCTGGCTTGCACCTTTTCGGCGTCTTTGTCCTTCAAGTCGTTGTCGATCAAAATGACCATCGAGAGAGGAAAGGCTTCCGCGGTGAAGACGTCAATTTTCTGCTCGACGTTATCCTCGAAGACGCGGAACTCGTCGCGGCGGAGGTCCGGGACGAGTTCGCCAGAACGGTCCTTGACGGTGACGGGGAGCACCACGAGGTTAGAATTAACGGTGATGCGGGCCTGGGCGTCGCTCAGCGAGGCCGCGGCGGGTGGGCGAGCGGTTTGCGAGGACGACGTCGGGAGTGGCGCGGGTGATTGCGGAGGTTGCGCAGCAACAAAGACCAGAGGCGCCAGGATGAGCGCGACACCGGTTCCGATAGCGATTTTTCGTAGACTTTTCATGGTCCTCAGGCCAAACTTCACTTGATTTGATGCAGCCTAGCGGGCAAACAATGCAACACAAACTATGCAGCCGAGTGGATGAAACACATCCCCCGCGCCGCTTGGCGGCATCCTACGCTAGCGGAAGCATCCCAGCAGCGAGCGACTTCGTGCCGGGCATCTCTGATCAAGGAAAGTATACATGCGTTCAGTGAAGAAGCTGCTGGCGGCTAGCGTCATGGCGGTGTTGGTGGCGGCGCCGGCGTGGCCGCAGGAGCAGCAATCACAGGGCCCGGTGATCCGCACGCAGGTCAACCTGGTGAACGTGTTTGCAACGGTGCGCGATAAGAACAAGCGAATCGTGACGGACCTGAAGCAGACCGACTTCAAGATAGAAGAAGACGGGCAAGATCAGCAGATCGCGTTCTTTTCTAGAGAAGTGACGATGCCGATCACGCTGGCGCTGCTTCTGGATACTTCGGGAAGCGAGCAATTCATGCTGGGGGCGATTCAGGAGATGGGCGGGCGATTCCTGGACCGCGTGCTGCGCAAGGGCGATGAGGCGCTGGTGATGTCGTTCGACACGGATGTGGACTTGCTGTCGGACTTTACGGACGATCGCGGACAGTTGGACCGGGCGATCCGCAAGACGCGGATTAACGCACCGATGGGGGGCGGGATGATCAATCCGGGGCCGGTGCCCTCGAGTCATGTGACCGGAACGGCGTTCTACGACGCGGTTTATCTGGCTTGCAACGAGAAGCTGAATACCGAAGCGGGCCGCAAGGCCATTGTGGTGGTTACTGACGCGCAAGACGAGGGAAGCAAGGTGCGTATCGAGGAAGCCATCGAGGCGGCGCAGCGGACGGATACCGTGATCCACATTTTGCTGGTAGCGGATCCCCATTTCGGCGGGAACCAAGGCGCCGCGAGAAAGATGACCGACGAGACCGGCGGGCGCATGATCGTGGCGAACTCGGAGAAGCATTTGGCCGAGGCGTTTGACCAGATCTCGGAAGAACTGCGGAGCCAGTACACGCTGGGCTACTACCCAACGAATGCGACGCATGACGGGAAGTTCCGGAAGATTAAGGTGGACATGGCGAACCACGATTACAAGGTTTTAGCGCGGAAAGGGTATTACGCGCCAAAGGGATAGGCGAGATGTCGTCTCGCACTGCTCCCGCGCGTTATCGTCCGGCCCTCTTGGTCTTCGCCTTTGTATTTACCGGCCAGGTGAAAGCCTTTTCAATCTCGTCGGGGGATTTCCAAAATCGCCGAAACTGTTCGGGACAGTTAAAGAGATTGGTGCGGTAGATGGTCTGGTCGGACGCTGGACTATCGGAAGCCGCGACGATCTTCCGCCAGATCTCAGCGCGTTCCGACACCCAGGCAGCCTGCTCCTCGCGGGTTGTCTTCGTGTGCAGAAGCATCGCTACGAATAGATGATCGAGCTCGTCTTGGGTGAATTTGTCCATAGCCTTGCCTTGATCGCCTGAGCTGAAGATGATCAATGTTTGTGGGGCTGGAGGGAGTCTGCGGGCGCCACGCAATCTCTGGAGCACGTGACGGGCCACTTGATGCAGGACTCTGACGTTAGATGCGATTGCCGTCAGGGGAGTTGGCCTGCTTTTGTCGTCTGATTGCGTAAGCGTTAGGGAATTCATATGTTCGTCTCTTTCGCTGCGTTTCGCTTAGAAGGTGCACTACGGTCCGGGCGTTATACGAATGTATAGTATAACTTAAGTACTCAATCAAGACAATGCTCTGAAAGAAGCTGAAGGCGCGGGCGGGAACCGGCAAAAGGCGTCTTCGGAAGGAGCGCGGCTTATTTACAAGGAGTTATCCCCCTCCCGCGTTTTCTTGTAAGTGTCGATGACTGTAGATTCGGGGATTCCAACGCTGACCGATCTAAAGATCGGCCACTACGGGCGTGGAAGCGTCGCAAATTTAGTTGGAGTATTGTTGGCCGCTCCAGGCTCAGGGGATCGAGAATTTGGAAATCGGAAACGGAGCGCGCGCTGGCGGACCACGTGATATTCTTCATGGTCTCCGATTGACGATGGCCAGGAAACAGCCTCGCGCGCCCTGCGTATCACCGAAAGAACCGGCGGTAGCACGCCGACCTGCCCCGCAATCGATTCCGGCTGAGGCTGCGCTCAGTTTCCTGAAAGACACCAAGGGCGCGGTAACGTGGACCGTTTTGGAACTGGCGAACACCCTCAAGATCAACCGCACGGAGGCCGATCGGGTGATTGCCCTGCTGCAGGCGCAGGGATATGTCCAGGCGGCGCACGCAAACGGCGAATGGATAACGACTCCGTCCGGGGAGACGGTATCGGGCGCCAAGCCGCCTCGTTTTGATCGGGAAAGCGTCGAGCGGGCGCTCGGTTCGCTGCGAGAGCGGATCAAGGAGGCCAACAAAGACGCAAAGTCCGGTTTCAAGATCAGTGGAGCAGTGGCCTTCGGGGATTTCCTGGTTAAAGATCGCGCCAGAGTTCAGGCTGCGGACGTGGGCATTCAGTTGGCCCGCCGGGGGGAACACGCGAGTGACCTGCAGTCGGCGTCCGACGCCCGAGAAGAACGCGCATTCCTCCGGCAACTTCGCGGAAGAGCCGCACTTCTGGCGATGCGACCCTATGCGGATTGGATGAAGAACCGGTCCAATCTGAATTTGCTTTAGGGGCAATTTGTGAGGCAAGCCCTGAGAGGCTAAGGATCGGCATGGCTGAGCAGGTCGCGGAAAAATGCGATGAAAGAGCTTTCTTCAGGGGCTGAAGCCCGTTTGAGAGCGAGCACTTTATGTCGGAGCTAAAGCTCCGACACCCTAAAGAACAGGCCTAAAGAAACGGATTTTTGCGCAGGCTTGAGGCCCGACGCCGTAGGACGCGGCATGACGCCGGGCTAAAGCCCAGCGCCTACAGGCCGGTGACTCACTTTTGTGGTTACTTGCGGTGACTAGTGCCCTGGGCCTTTTGTAAGAGAGATGGGCTTGGCGGTGACTATGCCTTTGCCCTCTTTGATGGTGATGAATTGATTGGGCTTGATGTTGGGGATGGAATCTTTCTGGCCGCTGGGCCAGAGGATTTCGAGAGTCGCGGTCTTGCCGTCTTCCGGTTTGCCTAGACCGAAAGTGACTGGTAGCTCGCTCTGCGATAGATAGCTGGAACCGCTTTTGACCATCGCGAACAGGCGCGCGCCTTTGTTGGTGGTGAGCGTGAGCTTGGCGCCTATGCCGTCGCGATTCGAACGCGTGCCGATTGTTTTTATGCGCAGCATGTCGTTCTGGTTGGCGTTGTCGTTGCGCAGGAGACGCGCGGGGCCATTGTTGGCGGTGATCGCGAGGTCCAGGTCGCCGTCGTTGTCGAAGTCGGCGTACGCGGCGCCTCGGGCGACGACCGGCCTTTGGAGGGCGCGACCCAGCTTCGCGGACACATCCTCAAATTTCTTGCCGGCCGTCTTACCGCCAATGTTGTGGTAAATGCCGGCGGGCTGAGCGTAGCGCACCGTCGGCTGTACCACGCTGATATCGTCGGAGACGTGGCCATTAGCCGCGAAGACGTCCAAAAATCCATCGAGATCGTAGTCGAAGAAGAAGGCGCCGAAGGTGAGCGACTGGTTGGTCATCTGGCCCAGGCCGGATGTGGGAGCGTCGTCGGTGAAGAGGCCGGAGCCGTCGTTGCGATAGAGGGCCATGCTCTCATTCGTGAAATTGCCGATCAGCAGGCCTTGGCGGCCGGAATTGTCGTAATCGCCGGCGTCGGTGCCCATGCCTGCGCGGACGCGGCCTGAGTCGCTGAGGGCGATGCCGGCGAGGATGGCGGCGTCGGTGAAGGTGCCGTTGTGATTGTTGTGGTAGAGCTTGTTGGGCTCGGTGTCGTTGGACACGAAGAGGTCCATCCAGCCGTCGTTGTCATAGTCCAGCATGGCTACGCCAAGGGATTTGCTGGTGGGATCGTGAAGGCCGGCACGCTGGGTGACGTTTTCAAAGGTGCCGTCGCCTTTGTTGTGGAACAGCGTGGCGCTCTCGCCTTTGAAGGTTTGCGGCGTGCAGTAGGATTTGTTCTTGTTGTCGAGCGAGCAGTATTGATCGGTTTCTATGGACCAGGAGATGTAGTGGGTGACGAACAGGTCGAGCTTGCCATCGTTGTCGTAGTCGAACCAGATGGCGCTGGAGGAGAAGCCTGGATCGGCTACGCCGGCTTTTGCGGTGACGTCGGCGAATTTGCCGTTGCCTAGATTGCGATAGAGGTGATTGGAACCGACGGCGGTGAGGTAGAGATCGTCGAAGCCATCGTTGTCGTAATCGCCGACGGCGCAGCCTTGGCCGTAGGTTTCGATGGCCAGGCCGGCTTCCTTGGTCACGTCGGTGAACGTGCCGTCGTGATTGTTGTGGTAGAGAGCGGGATAAGACTTGGCGCCGGATTTGTGGCCGGGCCAATCCATGGAATTGACGAAGAAGATGTCTTGCCAGCCGTCGTTGTCGTAGTCGATGAAGCAGACGCCGCTGCCCATGGTTTCGGGGAGATATTTTTTGCCGAAGGCGCCGGAGTTGTGTTTGAAATGAATGCCAGCCTGGGTGGTGACATCGGTGAATTCGATAGGGCCGGATGGGCGAACGGGCGCGGCAGTCGTTTCCGCAACTGAAGGCCGCTGGGAAGGGGGAGCGGAAGGAGAAAGCGCTGGAGGTTGCGCGGCCGACTGCGGCGAGGCAGTCGCAGCGGGTTGCGCGGGAGGTTCATTGGAGGGCTTTTGCTTGCAGCCGTTGAGGAAAAGGAAGGCTGCGAGGATCAAGAAAGGACCGTGCAGCCTTCGTTTTTCGAGCAAGAGAGAGATTCCTTTCGGTTACACACTGAAATTCTAAGTGCTGCTATTTTAACTCAGGCGTCGGGTAGAGAGTTGTCTGCGCCTTTCCTGTGGCTTACGGGGACACCGACAAGAGTGTCGGTGCTACCTCAGGCATGCACCGGCACGGAGACGGGGCGGCGCGAATCTCGCCACATTTCTATGAGGAGGGCGGTCGGGCCGACCAGGAAAAGAGCGTAGAACGGGGCGTAGATGACCTGGTTGAGACGCAAGATCATCTCGACTACGGCGACCAGGAATACGACTAGGCATTGGCCTCGCTTGGTACGGACGGTGGTCTTGGGGTCGGTAACCATGAAAAAGATGAAGAGCTGATACATCGGCCCGGTGATGGGGGCGATTTCTGACTGCCACGGGCTGCCGGTGATCCAGCTGCGTAGAAACGCGAACACAAAAAATGAGACTACGTAGGTGGCGGTGATGTGGAAGCGGCGAACGCGCCAGACGATGACCGCGCCCAGACACCAGATGACGATCATCGGAAGGAGATAGTTGCCCCATTGGATGCTGAGGCTGGCGACCGTTTCCGGTGCGAGAAAGAGCAGCACGGAGATACCGAAGTTGGACGGATTCCAAATGTGGCGTCCTTTTACGCGGAGGACGTACTTGGACATGATGGAAACGATGCTGCAAATGGCGTAAGGCCAGAAGGCGGGGGAGCGAACGAGAATTCCCACGCTGATGCCGCTGATGTAGGCGCTCGCGACATTGGGAAATTTGCCGATGAAGATGCGGCCGAGGATGAGTTCTGTGAGCAGGCTGGCAACGATCGCGAGAAGCGTTTTTTTGTAACTCTCGAGGATGCCGAAGGAAAGATGTCCGGCGAGAAGGATGCAGGTGATGAAGGCCGGTGCGAGATAGCGATTTTCGACGCTGAAGAAACGCTTCCAGGAAGCCTGGGGAAGCGGCGGCGAGGCTAAGGAGACGGCGGGTGAAGTGCTCATGAGGGCTCCTTGATTTTTTGAAGGTGGCCGGGAACGGGCTTGTCGATCGTTTGCGTCTTTCCGGAGGGCCAGCGGATGACGGCTTTTTCCATTTGCGGAAATTTTCCAAGGCCGAAGTGCAGGCGGCGCTGATTCTGCGCGGCGAAACCGCTGCCGCCGGAGACTTCCTGGACTTGATGCTGACCGTTCCAGAAAAGCGTGACTTGCGCGCCGATCGCGCTGCGATTGCTGCTGGTGCCTTCGAGTTCGAACTCGATCCACTGGTTTTCCGGCGTGACGGTGTTCTTGTAGATCAACAGCGGGCCGCGCTCGTTGGCCACGACCACATCAAGCACGCCGCGATTCCACAGATCCGCAAGAGCCACGGCGCGACCGTCGTAAGTGTCGGTGACCCCGACGGCCTGGGCCACATTCACAAATTTTCCGGCGCCATCGTTTAGCCACACGCGCTTGGGCTGATAGCCGGACAGGCTGCGACCTTCCATCGCGGGCCAGTTTTTGGCGTCGTTGATGATGGCGCTGTGGCCGCCGGCGATTTTGGAAAAGTCGTACCAGTAGCTGCGGTTGCGGTCGAGGGATACGTAGCCATTGGTGAGATAGAGGTCCAGGGTGCCGTCGTTGTTGAGATCGCCGAATTGTGCGCCGAAGCTCCAGCCACCGAGTTCGACGCCGAAATCGCGCGCGAGGTTTTCGTATTGGAGCGTGTCGCCAATTGTGCCCTCTTTGGGGACCCACAGATTGTTTCCCTGGATGAGGACGCCTTCCTCGGAAATGTTCGAAACGTAGACAGCGTAGCGACCTTGATTGAAGATATCGCCGAAGGCCGCGTTCATGCCGCTCTTGGGAGCGAAGCCAACGCCGGTTTGCTGGCCAACTTCGCGAAAGCGCTTGCCGTCGTTGAAATATAGTTCGGAGACGCCGTAGTCGTTGGCGACGAAGAGATCCGGATAGCCGGTGCCGCGAAGATCAGCGGCGACGGAGGCGAGCGACCAGCGGCGGCTCTCGATACCGAGTTTCGCGCTCACTTCCTCGAATTTACCGTTGCCGAGATTGTGGAAGAGATATTTGCGGCCGCCGTTCTTGGCGTACTCGAAGCTGTCGGGCATCATGCGGGTGTTGACGAGGTGCCAGAGGTCGACGTTTTCGTTGTAGTAGCCGCCGATGAAGAGATCGAGCAACCCGTCACCGTCATAATCGAACCAGAGCGCGGTGTTCGCGTTCACCCAGCCGGGAAGACCGGCTTGTTCGGAAACGCGCGTGAAGCCTTTGCCTGCATCGTTGTGGAATAGTTCGGGGCGGCCCCACTTGATGAGGAGGAGATCTTCGTAGCCGTCGTTGTCGTAGTCACCCCAAACAGCACCCATGGAGACGCCGGTACCGGGCTGGTTGACGTCGGCGACGCCGAGTTCGCTGGCGACATCCGTGAACGTGCCATCGTGATTGTTGTGGTAGAGAGCGTTTTTGGTGCCTTCGCCACTGTTGGTGACGTAGATGTCGGGCCAGCCATCGCGATCGAAGTCCACGATGGAAACCGAAGCGCCCATGGAGGCGACCTGCGGCATGATGTGGGCGATTTTGGGATCGAGCGTGGGGGCATGATGGACGAAGTTGACGCCGGCCGCGCGGGAGACTTCTTCGAGATAAAAGCCGTGGCGCGCCAGCGAGGTCTGCACGTCGAGCTTGGATTTTTCGGCCTCACGCCGCGCGGCCATGCGCTTGATGAATATTGGAGAGAACACGAATCCGAAGAAAACGATGGCGAGGATGATTCTGGCGATGGGGTTCCGGTTCACGGGCGAGGGGCTCTCCTAAGCGCGTTCTGGAAGACGTCTGGAGTGAGGTAGCGCGTGTGGTAGTTCTGCCAGTCTTCGGGGTGATGGCGGTAGACCCACTCATCTTCCAGGCGGCCAGGCGGCGTGGTGTATTCGTCTTTCGCGTGATACGGCAGGGGCTGATTGGTCTTGGAGAAAGTGGTGTTGAAATCGCCGTCCTTGATCCAGCCGTCGCCGGAGAGAACGAAATCGCGCAGCCAACCTGCGGGCGGCGGGGGCTGTTCCGCGAAACGTAAGGACATCTCGTCCCCGGAGGCCACGATGACGTAACGGTCGTCGATCTTGCTGAGCAGTTCGCGAACATCGCCGTAGCGCGTGTAGTAGCCGATCAGATCGCGCCAGCGCTGCTTAGTGCCCAGGATGGTGTCGTAGTCGGGGATTTCCGGTGCGGGAGGACCAACCTCCGGGCGATTGATGACCGAATAGCCGCGATAGTGTAGGTCCGCGAAGTTGGGATCGAGTTGTGTCGTTTTCACCGGCGCGTTGGGGAGGCCTCTGGCCCATTCGATGCAGTCCCAATAAATCTCGAGATTGGTTCGGAGGCGCACGCGGCGCGGAGTTCCGGGCCGGAAGATATTTGTGAGATTGAAGAGAACGGTCTTCTTGCGGCCAGCGGGAAAGCCGAGATTGGATTGCGCGACGGCCCAGTCGCCATGGCCGTCGGGAACTTCGACGCTCAGACCATGGGCGTGCCAGCGGTTGCCTTGGGTGATGGCGACGTTGAGGGAGGATTCGGTGTCGTGGATGGAACCTTGGGCGATCAAATAGAGCGGACCGGACTTGGGGGCGTCATCGCCGAGATCGACTTCGAGATAGTGATCGCGGGTGATGCCCTGGAATTGTCCCGGGCCGAAGGAGTCGAGAGCGTTTCCGTCCAGGGTGTCGACGATGGCGGTTACGTCCTTGCCGTTGTCGTCGGTCGCGTGAGTGATTTTGTGCGGAGTTTCAACAGTGGTGAAGCCTGGCTTTGGTGGCGGGATGGAGAAGCGTTCATCAACGAAGATTTCCGTGCCGGGGGGATGATCGACGGTCATCAGCCCGATGTAATCGTAGTAGTAGACCTCCCAGAGTTCAGCGGTGATGCGGAGGTCGTAGTAGCCGTCGTGAGGGACGAGCTGATCGCGGCGAATCTTGTACCACTCGCCGGTGGTGGCGATTTTTGCAGAGCCCAGGGTGTTGATGCGCAGGCCGATGGCCGAGCCCCAGGGCACGGCGTCTTTGACGAACTCCATGTGCTTTCCGTTGTAGGCGAAGAGGAAGGGGCAACTGGCCTTGAGGCGCTGCTCGGTGACGACTTCCTGATCGGCTTGCACGCCAAATTCGGCGCGGACGGTGCCGTTGGGCCAGACGACGCGCACGACTTCGGCGCTGGTCTGATTGCCGAGGCCGAAGTGGACCTGTGGTCCCTGGATCGGCTGCTTTTGCACGAGTAAGCCGGAGCGAATTTCGATTTCGCCGCCGACGCCGAACGGATTGATGCGCTGGTCGCCGACGGCTTGCTTGGCGTGGGGGCGAACGATCTGCCAATGATAGTTTTTCGTGCCGTGATTGGCGGCCTGCACGGGTTGACCGTCGGCGGAAAAACCGAGGAGCTCGAGGCGTCCGTCACCGGCCAAGTCGGCCACATCGAACACTGCTGCCGGCGTCGAAACGCGATCTAGCGGGACAAATCTACGGTTTTCATCGGCAAGCCAAATCAGCGGGTTCAGGGTGCTGTGCGCGGCGTCTTGCGGGACTGGACTGAGAAGCAGGTCGAGTGCGCCATTGTTGTCGAGATCGGCGACCAGCAGGCGTACCGTGCCGGAGAGATAGGTAGCGGGGTTCGGCACACGAGCGATTTCCGAGATGGTCCAACGATCTTCGCCGCGGTAGGAGACGCTGGTAATTGCACCGTCGGATTGAACCGCGAGGAGATCGAGAATGCCGTCGTTGTCGGGATCGCCCACATTGATGGCTTTGATGGTGGCGAAACCGGTTGGCAAGGAGACCTCACGGAATTGACCTTGCCGTTCGTTGTGGAAGATGTGGAGGCGCCCCTGTGCGTCGATTAGGGCGGCGTCGGCGTTACCGTCGCCATCAAAGTCTGCCCACGCGAATCCGAGCAGGCCGGAGACACCGGGAAAGGGATGAATGGGCGTGAAGGTGTCGTCGCCGTTGTTTCGCAGGACGAGCGGTAGGCCGTCTTTGGCGCCGAGAACGATGTCGAGGTCACCGTCCGCTTCGATGTCGACAGCCCAGGCGCCGACGTAGCTGGCATCGGTGATGTCCTTCGGCAGTTTTGTTTTTGACGTGACGTCGGTGAACTTCTTCGGATCGTCCTGGCGCATCAGGCGGACGCCGCCGGCGCCGGCGAGGACGAGATCGGTCTTGAAATCATAATTGAAGTCGATTTGCAGAATGCCGTCGGGTGTTGGCGGAATCGCGGAGGGACCGCCCGGGAAAGGGAGGACCGCGCCGGTGGCGAGGCGAACTTCGCGACCATTCGCTTCGGCGACAACCGGGGCTCCGGCGCTGCCCAGGGCGATCGCGCCGATCCAGTTCCAGTGGCTGCCATCGGGAACTGCGATGGGCTGCGGGGTGAAGGTGAGCGCCAGGTCCGCCGGCGACGGCGCGAAGACGGGATACGGCAGTCGAAGAAAGTGCGTGAAGGGCTCGGCTTCTTCGCCTGCTGGAGCTTTCAGAACGGCGAGACTTTCGCGAAATTCCGGGACGCGCATCAACGTGTTGCGGAGGAATGTCGTTCGCGTCGCAGCCGAGCGAGGATCGGGACTGGAAGCAGCGGCTTGCAGGGCCGCGAACTGCTGCTGAACCTCGGGGGGCCAGGCGGCGGAGTGCTGGCCGATTTTGGCGATTGTGGACTGGAGCGTGGTCGTGTCGCCGCGTTTTGCGGCGACGCGGCTCAGCTCGAGGAAGGCGGCCAGGTTGTCGGGCTGCGCGGCCAGGATTTTTTGGATCAGATCCTGGAAGTCGGCGTCGGCGTTCGGGCCGCCTTGGCGTTCGATCTCTTCTGCCAGGTTGTATGCGGCGCGATAGTTCCTTGGATTGATCTCGGTTGCTTTGCGCCAGTCGGCGATGGCTTCGGCGGAATGGCCCCGAGCGCTCTCCAGGGCGCCGAGTAGATCGTAGATGTGGTCATTCTGGGGAAACAACGAGCGAGCGCGCTCGAATCTTAGCGCGGCGGCGTCCAGATTCCTTTGTCGTAGCGCAAGCACGCCCCAATTGGCCCAGCCAGCAGGTTCGGCGGGCACGAGTTGCGTTACCTGAGCGAGTTTGCTTTCGGCGTGAACGTCGTCGCCGACCTGGAGGGCTGCTAACCCTACGTAAAAGGCGGAGACGACGTCGGCGTAGAGTTTCGAGGATTTGTCGGGTAGGTTGGCGTTTGGATGGCATCCGGCGCAGGTGACGACAATGAGCACAGAAAGAAGCAGCACCAGTGCACGCGGGGCCCGATAGGGGTGGGTGCGAGACGGGGCCGCCCCTATGGGTGCGTACGCAGTCGCTGAAAGCTTCCTTCTCACGATGAACCTACGAAAGTCAAAGACCGCACCCTTAAAACCCAAGGGTGCGGCACCCGGCAGGAAAGTACGGCTCCCAACGAGCGCGGCGCATATAGCAGGCGTTTTCATTTTCACGAACGAGCTGGAAGCATACAAATGTTGCGCTCCATTCTCCAACGACGAAAGCCTGAGGGCAAGTTCGCTCAACTTGCTTGAACCTGACTTTTTCGATAGCTGCGCCTTTTCGTGATGGCGCGGAACCACAGAAATCCCATGCCGAGAAACGGCAGGAGGTAAAGCAGCAAGTCCCAGCGACCGAATCCCGGTGGAGTTGCCTCCACTCTCGATAGCGCTTCGGCTCGGCCGTGCGAACTTTCGAGGATGAGGCGCACGCGCCACATTTCGTCGGCGTCGAAGTGGACCTCGGTTTTGAATTCCACCTGGCCTCGGAGTTTTTCGCGCCACGCCGGATAGACGACTTCGGGGAGGCGGCCGCTTTCGGGCTGGATACCGATTTGAATCTTCAGGTCGCTCGGTATGGAGCCGCCAGGGGGTGGATCGAGGATCACGAAGAACGGGGAGGGAATGCCAACATCAGGGTGAACCCAGAGCGAGACGATGCACGGCCCGACGCGTTGGTCGGTGATGATGGGAAAGGGCGGACCGTTGTGCGCCGCGGCCGGGATCGGCGACGCCAAGAGACAAGCAAACATGTAGCTGCGCAAGATTCGCATCGCGTATTTTTGCGACGTTCTCATAGAGTTGCTGCAGTTTCTCCGACGAAAAAAGCTTTCTTCAGGGGCTAGCCCATTGAGAGCCCGTGGTCACGCCGGCGCTGAAGCCCCGGCCTCCTACGGAAACCCCTACCCGTTGCAAACGCAGCGTCCCGATTGCTAGCCGCTCATAAGCGTCGCCCGCATCTCCATGGGTTGCAACATCAGCCAGACCGATGAAATCCAGATCAGCAGGCAGACGGCGGCCCACGGCGCGAAGGCTCTCATCGGGCGATCAGCGAAATCCTCTTCCGACAGGCGGTACGCTACCAATAACGAGCCGGCGAGTCCGAGAACGAGAAATCCGAATTCCAGTGGCTGAACGAATCTCACCGGCAATCCAGTCAGCGTCCATCGAGGCGCGCCCAGGATTCGCACACCTAAGTCGATGAGCGCGCTTTGCGTGACGGGAATGAAGGTGAGCAGGCCGGTGAAGAAGTGGAAGCTGTAGTGGGCTAGCCACATTCCAAATCCCAGCGGGACAAGCGCGTAGCTGTAACGAACGGCGAGCGGGAGGATTGCGCGATTGCTGCCACTTAGGGCGCGGGTCAGCCAAGCGGCAAAACCCAGGAGGACGACCGGCTCGACGACAAGGAAGAAAGCGAAGATCAGGCCGAGGACCGGGGCTTCCTGGTTGACGTGGAGGAGCTTGGCGAGCCATTCTTCCAGCGCGTAGACAGGGCTGACCATGCCGAAGGCGTTCAGAAGCGCGCCGAAGCTGAAGACTAGCGCAAGCGTGGCGAGATCTTTGCGCCGCGAGAAGTAGCCGATGCCCGAACGGAGTGGGTCGACTATTAATTCCGCGGCAGGGACACGGCTGAGGATGCCGATGTTGTCGTGGGGACAGGCGTGGACGCAATCGAGGCAGAATGTGCAATCCATGTTGCCGACTTTGCGGGGTTGGAACAAGGCTAGCTCGCAACCTCGTTGGATCACTGCTTAGCTGGGATGGTATTCCCTTTTGGGCGCCGGGCTTAAGCCCAGCGCCTACAGGCGGGTGCCGCGGATGCAGTCTTTGGTTTGGCATGGGACGCAGACGTTCGCATCGCGCACCTGGACTTCGAGGGGAGAGAGCGTCGAGGCTATGAAGTTGAATTGGCCGATGGGGCAGACGAATTTGCAGAACGAGGCGTGCTTAAAGAGGCCGTCGACTACGAGGACAGCCAGGAAATAGGCGAGGATGAGCCAAGCGGTCCACCACGGGGACGACCAGAGATCGAATAGTTCGTAAGTGAAAAGAATGAGCACGAAGAGGGCGACGGCTATCCATTTGTTGCGGAGCCATTGGGGCCAGTTGAGGTGGGGACGAAGGAAGCGGCGGGCCGCATTGCGCGCCGCCATGAATGGACAGGCCAAGCAGAAAAAATTGCCGGCGCAAAGTATCGCCAGGACCAGGGCACCGCGAAAGTGCACCCAGGTGAGGACGGTGGCGAGATTTTTCGGCGCGAGGGTTGGACCTAGCAAACCTTGCAGGATCATCACGATACTGACGAGGAGAAGCGGGAGTTGGAGAATGGTGCGCGAGTGACGCCAGAGCAAGAAGCGGCTGATGCCCGGAGCCTTTAACAAGTCGAATGGAACAACGGACTGAGTTGTGACGAGAGACGGATTGGAGGGCGTAGACAACGTGTTCAGTTGGCCCGGACCGCAGGAACGCTGACCTGACGGTCGAGTGTGCGGCCGTCGGGCAGCGTAATATGAAAAAGAAGAACCCAGTCACCAGCCATGGAGAACTCGATTTGGCCCTGGTAGCGCCCCGCCCCCAATTCCTCCGCTTTGCTGAAAATCGGACTCATCCCTGGGTGCGACATGTCTCCCTCAATGGTGATGTGCGCCCCGGTCACCGGCTTCCTGGCAACATCTGACAGCCGCAGGGTGATGGCTGCCGGGCCAACGCGAGTTGGTTGTGGGCTGATGTCATGATCCACGGAAATTGATGGCGGTCGACCGGATGATTTCGAGCAGCCGACAAAGTCCACGATCGCAAGGAACACGAAAGCGACGAAGACAATTCCTTTGTGCACATGCCGCAGCACTCGCCTACGCAGCGCAGGCTGGCGCGTTCTGCGCACCCTTCCGCCACTCGCAGGAGCATGCTGCTTGGCCCTGTTCTGCTTCTGTCGGAAACATATGGTAGTACATGGCGATGACCATGGGGATGAAAACAACGCTGTTGTAAAAGAGGTGAAGTTCTACGCGCGGGAAGACTAACTGCAACACGCTGACCGGTACAGGCTTACCCCAGAAATTGTGATGCATGGTCGCTTGGGTGATGAGCAGCAGGTGCTCGATGTGATGCCAGAACTGGATCACCAAAGCAACCGTCCACCACGTTCGACTCGTGCCGGTAAAACCTTTGCGCAAAACCCAAATCCCGATGAGCATGACCAGCGCGTATCCGTAGTGCAGGGTTTCGGATTTGATCAGCCAGGGATACCAGAGGCCGAGAATGCCGTTGGCCATCGGACGCGGCCATCCCATGACCCAAATCTGATAGGCCTGGACCAGGTGCTCACCCCAGTGCCCTAGAACAATGACCATGAAAATCTGCAGGGCGCGTTCGTGCCATGTGGAGTTGAGTTTCTCGTAAAAACTGGAGCCCGCATCCGCCGCTAGCTGGGTGCCGTGGATGCTGGGAGCGGAAACCGCCATGGGGCTGCCCTCCGAGGCTTCTAGGATAGCGAAAATCCGAATAAAGGATAGAGCGGACTATCCCATCGGGGCGTTTCGCGATCAATAGTAGTTTCATACTAGGGCCGTGTGTGCGCAGAGGGCAGGGGTTTTCTCTCTTCACAAAATTCGTCGATGAAAAAAGATACTAAATGGATTATTGACGCATCTGGGTGGTGCTGGGAGAATGCGCCTCGCTGCGGGTATCGGAGAAATCCGGGACTCGTCGCTGCCTAATCTTGTACACTTCAGGCCGGAGGCCGCTACTAAAATGTCAGAGAGCAACGTTCTTGCGAATCAGAAACAGATTTTGAAGAACCAGAAGGCAATTCTCGGGAACCAGGGACAGATCAAGGCGAATCAAGAAACGATCAAAAAAAATCAGGCCGCGATTCTGAAAAATCAGAAGCAGATTTTGGCGGCGGTTAAGAAGTAGCAGGGTGCGCCAGTTCCCGCAAGTGAGCTGATCGATTTGGATTCGGCCGATGCGCGATCTTTAGATGGAGCCAAGATACGACGGCCGGGCGGGGCAAGACCCGCCCCTACAGTGGGAGTGGCGACTTTATTCCGGCCGCCGTCGCTTGCGTTGCGCAGCGATAGCAAAATGCTGAGGTACTTCGGTACATTTGGTACAAGGGATGGACTCGTGACTGCGCGCGAAGATGATTTGGCGGCGATTGCCGCGCAGGAAAGAGAGCTGCAGTTCACGCGATTCGATGAAGACGTGGCCTGGCGACTGGGATCACGCTTACGCGAACTGGCTGCATCGCAAAAGCTCGTGCTGGCGATAGACGTCCGCCGTTTTGGGCAGCCGCTCTTCTACGCGGCGCTTGCCGGCAGCACACCTGACAATGCCGAGTGGATACGCCGCAAGAGCAATCTGGTGGGGAGATTTCATCGGAGTTCTTACGCCGTTGGCTTGGAAATGGGCGCCAGCCTTTTTGAAAAATACGGATTGCCAATTGCAGACTTTGCCGCGCACGGCGGGTCGTTTCCGATTCGCGTGCATGGTGCGGGAATCATCGGATGCGTTACCGTCTCGGGCCTGCCGCAGCGGGCCGATCATGAACTTGTCGTCGAAGCGCTATGTGCGGAACTGGGCAAGGACTACGCCAGAATAGCTTTAGAGGTTCCGCCGGCGTGACTTAGAACTCCAGATGCAGGCGAAGCGTCGGGACGACTACCGGGCCGCGATCGCGGTTATAGCCGGGATGATCGATATACTGGAACCCGACGGAGGGGTAAAACCCGCGCCAGACGTGCATCGTGTAGTAGGTCTCCACGATATTCTCGCGGCCGTAGGTGAGCCGGCCGTCTCCCAGCAAGAACCCATTGCCACCCAACGCTAGATATTGCTGATGTTCCCGTGAAATGCCGTTCGATATGAACACGAGTCCGGCGCGATCGAATTTCCGGCCCCAGCGCCTTCCGCTCGCGCCTGCGCCGATCTCGTCGGTCTGGTCCACTTCGGTATAGGCGTAGGACTCGTGCTGCCCTTCGTTCCATCCCCACCGTCCAAATAGCCCAAACCAATTGTTCAACGGCTGCTCGAAATTTACGCCGAAGCCGTACTTCACGGTGGTCTGTAGCGGATGCGCAGTGATGTCCGGAGTGGGGGTGCGGGTAAAACGACGCGAGACCTGAAAGCTGGCCTGTAAGGTGCCTGCCATTGTCCGGCCAAAGGGGTAATACACGTTAACTTCCTGCTGTGAAACGGGCGTCTCGCGCCACTGCTCAAAGCGCAGGACGAATTCAGGTTGTCCTCGTGATAATAATAGGCTACTCGGTTGGTATCGTTTCTGCTCGTTATAAACTCGAATTTGTCTCGAACGTGCAAACCTGCTGGCTACCCGCAAAAACGTGGTAGAGCGTCTTCCCCGCCCTTTTCCTCATAGATGTTTCCAATCCACACCTGGAGGTTGGTTGGACTCTGATTCAACCCATTTCCATAACCGGTCCCGTCACCCGCGTGATTCCCAAATTCTACAAGCATCAAATTCGTCCCCGCCTGCGTTAAAAACGAACCAGCCGGTTTTCCGCATCATACCCGGGGTTGGGAGTTACTTACACCTGCCTGCCGGACGATCATGTTCCCGCACAAATCATACAAATTCGTCATGGCGAACTTCCGCCATGCACGGCCTCGAACGGCCGGATGCCGGATGCCATATACCTGGGACTGCCGAATTCGATGTTGGTTGTGATGATCACCCACAGGATCGTAAGCGTAACTGCCAGACAACCCCGTCTAGGTTTGATCCGGTGCAGATTGTCATACGTCACGGTTACATTTGTAATGCCGGTCCCGTTGATGTTTGTATTATCATTCGCGGCTGTGTAACCGTAAGTTCGGCTGAAGACCGAACCACTGGAACCGCACGAGATGCTTTGAAGGCGCTCCGACTTTGGATAATACGCGAAGGTGGTGGACAAACCGTTTCCATACGCGAAATTGGTTGCGTGCCCGAACTGGTCATAGGCGCTGGCGTTGACGGTATAGTAATTTTGGGAACCGCCGTAAAGAGACACCTGTTTGAGACTGCCACCAGTGAAATACTGATTGGTGATGGTCGGCCCGGAATTTGGATAGACCGTCGAGACGATCTTGTCCCCCCGTCATTGTAAGTATAGCTGACGTTGTAATTCTCGGTTATTGATATTTAAATGCCGCGCGTATCTGGTTGGGTTATCAATCGTTCCCGGGTTGTCGTAACCATTTGTTTCGGACCCTTGACTGTCAAACAAACCTGCGTACAAGCAGTCCCCTTGTAGAAACTGTGATTTTCGTAAATGTTGGTGACATTCTGTATCCTGCGGTGGAATTAGTGCCGTAAATCTGGTCTTTTTCACTTGCACCCGTCCAAGAGGATCTTGCTGACTGGTGGCCGGATTGACATAAGACATTTTCACCACATCCCCCGGCGTCCATCCGTTTGCACGCGGAGGCGACCCGCGTAATCTCTTTGAGTACGTCCATTGGCCCAAACTACGGATCGGCCCATCGCTCGACAGGTCCCCAGCATTATTATAAGCGCAAGTAGATGTTTTCCGGAGTTAGCGTTGACGATATTGGTCAGGTTTCCAGCAAGATCGTACTTCAAGATTGTGGGGTAGGTACTGTCTGCCATCTACTTCCACAATCTGGTTGGTGCGGCCAAAGGCATCCAGTTGGTAACGGTGGACTTTCGTGTCTTCGTCTGTCACAACAACCCACCACGGATCACTGCCATTGGCATAAGCCCACGTTTTGACCCCAAGGGGTGAGGTGTTGATGTCGCCGAGGCGGTCGCGCTGCTGAACGCGCCATTGCCATCAACGGTGATGGTGACGGCGCGATTGGTCGCTACCCGGCCATAGGCATCATACCCGGTCCACATCGCCATCTGAGTATTGGAAGGCTTGGTAAAGCCCGCACCGCTTACAAATACCGGCCATGTGGTTGCGGAAGGCTTTTCCCCCGTCCATCATAGGCCGTCGAAATCACCCGGAAATTTCCGTTCTCGCCCTGGATGCGCGTCTGGAGGGTGCGGCCAAAGCCGTCAATGTAGGTGCGGTTGGTGAAGCCGCCGACACCGTCGTTGACGATCACATCGGTATAGTTGACAGGCTGGCCACCGGAAAACGGCATCAAAACCGGATAATCATATTTCTTGGTCCAGATTTTGGTGCTGCTGCCCACCGGAATTTTATCCGTTTCAACCGGACGGCAAGAACGTCAAAGGTGTTGGTTGTGGTGATGCCTGCCGGGTCGAGAGAACTGGCGACATCGCCCGAACGCGCGTCATAGAGCGTGGTGGTGGTAAAATCCGCGCTACCGCCGTCCGAACCGGGATTGGCCCGATCCGTGTCGTGGCCGGGAAGGCATTGTACGTCGAATCGTAGGTGATTTCAGTCACGACTCCCACCGCATTGGTTTTCAAGCTGATAAGGCCATAGGTATTGTAGCCAAAACCATTGGTTGCGAAATAACCGGAAGCAATGCGGTAGCAGACCACGAAGCGCGTCACCAACCCAGCCAGCTTGCCGCTCTTGGTGTTCCAGTCCCGTGCGATCTGCTGGGCGTACTCCTCGTTCGTCACGGGGTAGAGAATCGGCTGGTCCGGTAGACGCGGGGGAAAAGCGCACATTTCCGCCTCGTAGAGAAGGCGAAGTTCGTGGAGGCCGACAGGACGGTAAGCGATCACGTCACCCTCGTTGGCGACCCCACGACCGGGC
>CAWENU010000031.1:0-26755 GCA_963810355.1 uncultured Acidobacteriota bacterium | reverse complement strand
CAAGTTAACCAAGAAGGTGGCACTCGTCACCGGCGGCTCGCGCGGTATTGGCGCCGCAATCGCCAAACGCCTGGCCGCGGACGGGGCCACGCGTGGCCATCACCTACGCGAAGGACGCCAGACGCGGCCTCATCGGTCGTCAAGGCCATCGAGCAAGCCGGCGGAAAAGCCATCGCGATTCAGGCAGACGCTGCCGACGCTGAAGCCGTCAAGGGCGCGGTCGAAAAGACCGTCGCGACTTTCGGCCGGCTGGATGTGCTTGTGAACAATGCCGGCACAGCCATTCCGAAGAAGTTCGAAGAAACCACGCTGGAGGAATTGGATCGCGTGATCGACATCAACGTCCGCGGCGTCTTCGTTGCTACGCAGGCGGCGCTGAAGCACATGAACGACGGCGGTCGCGTCATCATGATCGGCTCGTGCGTCGGCGAGCGTATGATGACGCCCGGATTGGTGCCCTACTCGGCCACCAAGGGAGCCGTCAAGATGTTTACACAGGGCTTGTCCCGAGAGGTGGGCGACCGCGGCATCACCGTCAACAACGTCCAGCCCGGTCCCGATCGACACGGACCTGAATCCCGCGGCGGGCGATTGGGCCGTGCCCCAGAAGGCCGCCACCGCACTCGACCGCTTCGGGCACCGTTGACGAGGTCGCCGCGCTGGTCGCGTTCATCGCCAGCCCGGAGTCCTCGTACATTACCGGCGCGAACCTGACCGTCGACGGCGGCACCAACGCCTGACGGCCAGCGACTACGCCCACAGTTTTCTCGTAATCTCTCCCCAAAAAGAATGAAGCGCCGCCCGGCCTTCTCTTCCGTGCGGCGCTCCTTCCATCCCGGTTGTCGGTGCTCCCCTCCGCGGACTTCACGGCGCTGCCGCGCACCCACCCGCAAACATCGCATTTCGGGCGTCCGGTGCCGAAGAGACCTGCTCGCACATTTGCCAATCTGTGTACAGAACCGGCTATCTCCGCGTGTCCAGCAGCAGCACAAACTCTCCGTGTCCTCGGTGCTGCAATCTCTGAGCCCTCTGCGTTAAATCTTTCTCCTCCCTTTTCTCCTGCCCTTTTCTCCTTCGCTTTTCTCCTTCTTTACTTCTTTACTTCATTACTTCTTTACTTCTTTCCTTCCCGCTCTCTCCCCAAAAAGAATGAAGCGCCGCCCGGCCTTCTCTTCCGTGCGGCGCTTCAACTCCTATTCTTTTGTTTGCACCAGTTATTTGTCTTCCGTTCCAGGCGTTCCCCTCCTATCCGCCCTACCGTTAAGCCGAGCTTTCTTTTGATTGAACAACCCATCGCCCCGCCGGATCGAGGAACTCCACCCCAACTGCATAGCCGTCGCCATGCATTGGTTGGCAGTAAGCCACCCGAGCCAACGAACGAAACTCTCCCGTGCGCGAAACAAAGGTCAGTGGTTCCCCTTTTTCCCATCGCCGCGCGCTCACCACACGCGCTCCGCGCGCACTCACATTCTCTGTAAAAGTCGATTCCGCGCCCGGCGTCTGCCGGTGACCGTCCAGCACCACGGGTATCTCCATCGGGATGCGGCGCTCGGCGCGGTGAAACGGAAAATTCCTCCGGGGAGACATGCTCGTCTCAGTCCTCACAGGCACGCCGCGATGCGCGTGAGATTTTGAACGCCGCCGCCGCCGCGGCTTTTCATGCCGTACAGCGCGCGATCCGCGGCCCCCAAAAGCTGTTCGGGCGTATCCCCGTCTTCCGGAAACGCGGCAACGCCCGCGCTGACCGAAAGCGCGGGCCGCTCGGGTTCCGCGGCAAGCCGCTCTCGAATGCGCGCAACCACGCGAGCCGCCACGTCGCGACTCGCCTCCGGCAGTACCAATGCGAATTCATCTCCGCCATAGCGCGCGGGCGTGTCGATGGCACGCGAATGATTTGTAAGAACTTTGCTAAGCCGCACCAGCGCCCTGCTGCCGGTCAAATGCCCGAATTGATCGTTGATGGCTTTGAGACCATCCATATCCAGCAAGATCACGCTGAATGGCCGCATCGTGCGCCGCGAACGGTCCAGCTCCGTTTCCAGAACATGGATCAGCCGGCGATAGTTCGCCAAACCTGTCAGCGAATCGCTCACGGCCATCGAGCGAACCTGTTCGAACAAGCGCGCCTGCTCGAGCAATGCCCCGGCAAGCACAACCACATAGCTCGCCGTCTTGAACAACTCCGCGACAAAAAACGGCCCATCGAAAAGGTGCCGCGAAAAAGCGGCAGCCGCATGGCAAACAACGTTCAGCGAGGCCACTGCAAAAAGGGAGTATTCATAGAGGCTTGCAGGATTCTTGCTGCTCTTGTCCCGGTCCAGACGCTGTCGGTAGCAGACCGCCGCTGCAAGGAACAGCAGTCCTGGGAGCAAGTCCCACGGACGCGACAAAATCCGCGCTGCGTGAGAAAACGGCGCCGCTGGTGCGGCAAGGAACGCCGCGCTGGTCAGGTACGCAGCCAGCAGAACAACCAGCAACGCCCCCGCGGTTTCCCGGCTCGGTTGCCGCGCCGTTGGCATGTAGCGCTCGACGCCAATAGCCGCCAGCAGCATCACCGCCAGAAGTACCCGGCTGACCATCCAGCCCATCGGCACCGTCGTCGGCACCGCGTGACCCGCCTGCATCTGCGCGTTCAGCGCAAAGTAGCCAACTGTCTCAATGATTCCGGAAAGCACAAAGCCAAATGCGAGAATCAACGCTGTTCGATCGTGAGTGCCGCGAAATCGAACCAGCGCGTTGGCCGCATAGCAAAAACTCATCAGCGTCCCGCCAACCTCAAGATAAAGATAGCTTTGTGGGCTTCCGGTAATTCCCGCGTGCCGCAGATAGAAAATGAATCCAAAGAAAACAGCCACTAGCGCCACATACGAGGCGATCACCCAGCGCGAAGCCGCCTGTTTCGGAGCGACACTTACACGTCGGCCCGCGCTAGTCCCGCTCGTTAAGCGCGAAAACCTCAGAAACCCGATGATCTTGCCCCAACGCCCCACGAAATCCCCCAAATGCCGAAGAAAGCCTGCGAACCCCGATAAATGCACGTCGGTGTCCCTTCTCGACGGAAACTACCGGTCTGTAAGCTACTGATCTTGAGGGACTTACTGGAGGGGTAACGGACAGCGCACGGTCGTATCGGAGCGGCGAGACAGTGGTATCCCGCAGAAAGCGGCACGGATGTCCAGCTATCTAATTCATTTTTGGACACTTATCGGTGAGAATCGGGCCAGGGAGGCGAAATGAGATGCATTCTCAGTCTGAGACTCGTCTCAGACTAAATTGGGAATCTCTAATTTAATCATAGGCCTACGGGGCATCCTTCCGGGGTGCGCCTAGGCGCGTGGGCACATCCTCGACGCCGTTCCCGCGAGGCGCGCGCTGCCTGAATGCCCAACTTCGCGTCCAGGAGAAGTCTTTCGCGGAGGCTCTAAATCTTAGGCTTCAGTGTCTCGCCGAACCTCGCGCGAAGGTCTTAAAACTTAGGCTTCGGGGCGGGCAGTTCGCGAGCGGCCACCGTGTCGGCAAATCCACACGTTTTGTGGGACCCATCGCAGAACGGCTTGTTCGCGGAGTGTCCGCAGCGGCATAGGCCTATGGCGGTGCGGCCCGCCAAGCCGAATGCGCGGCCTTCGGGATCGACGATCTCGAAGTCGCCTTCGACGCGTATCGAGCCGTTGTGGTTCACGATAATCTTGGTTGCCGCCATCTGTTCTCCTGGAAAATCCGATTCGATCATACAGCAGTTGTAGTGGCCGGTCTTCAGACCGGTCGTCGATCGGTCTCCAATCGCTCGGAAATTGTCGGACCGATCTAAAGATCGGCCACTACTGAATGCTCAGTACTTAGGCACTGTGGGTTCGACCTTATCGCTCCAGGCCAGGATGCCGCCTTTCATGTTGCGGACCTTGCGAAAGCCGGCCTCTCGAGGAACTCGAACAGCTTTGGCGCCTCTGCTGATGCCGCTCTTGCAGTGGGCGACGATCTCATCGGCGGAATCCAGCTCGTTGACGCGCTTCGGCAGATCGCCGAGCGGGATCAGCTTCGCGTACGGGATTTCGCAGATCTGGTATTCGTGTGGCTCGCGCACGTCGATTAGCACGAACGGGTCGCCGCGTTTATCGATCTTCGCTTTCACTTCCACCGGATCGATGTCTCTCACCCTCCGTGGCCGCAGGCTGGTGCTGCTGATTAGGGCATGCCGCAGAACTCCTGGGACTCGTTCAGTTCCGTGATCGTCGGATGCTTGCCGCACACCGGGCAAGCCGGGTTGTGCCGCAGCTTCAGTTCGCGGAATCGCATGCCCAGCGCGTCGTAGAGGATCAGGCGACCGACCAGCGGCTCCCCGCGCCCAAGGATCAGCTTCACCGTCTCGGTCGCCTGAACAGGGCCGATGGTCCCCGGGAAGAACCCCGAGCACTCCGCCTTCGGCGCAGCTCGGAACCAGGCCAGGAGGAGGGGGTTCCGGGATACAGGCAGCGATAGCACGGGCCGCCCGGTATGCGAAATCCGGGATCTGGCCTTCGAAACGGAAAATCGACCCGTAAATGTTGGGCTTGTTAAGCAGGACGCAGGCGTCGTTCACCAGATAGCGGGCCGGGAAGTTATCGGTTCCGTCGACGACGTTGTCGTAGTCCTTAGAAGTTCGGAGCGCGTTCTCCGCTCCTGAGCGCCGACTCATGCGCCTCGATCTTCAGATACGGATTGATATTCGATCATGGTGTTTCGCGCGGCGTATTCCCTTCTTCGCTTGCCAACGTCCTTGGTGCCGTGAATCTCCTGGCGCTGCAGATTGGTGAAATCGACGACATCGAAATCGACGAGGCCTATTCGTCCGATTCCGGCCGCTGTGAGATACAAGCCCCAGCGGCGCGCCCAGGCCGCCGGTGCCGACCAGCAGCACCTTCGCGGTCTTCAGTTTCAGCTGGCCTTCCATGCCGACTTCGGGCATGACCAGACGGCGGCTGTAGCGCAGGATCTCGTCCTTCGAGAGGCTGATGGCCGGTGCGGCGGCGGGTGATGCGGTCAATGGCTGCACTTTAGTTGACATTGTGATTCCTCTAGATTCCCTCGCAATCAGGACGCGTTGCGGTTCGTTGATCTTTGGCTTGCATTAGATGATGCGCGGTCCCAGTCGATGCAAATGCCGCGCGCGGCGCATTTAAGTTGAGCAGGATCAACAACAGGATGCGGGGCAACAGTAATAAGGAGGAGAACCGCCGGCAATCGAGGGGACGATGCCGATGGTGTCGCCATCTTTAGTTGGGGTGTTCTCTTTGGCCAGATAACGAATGTCTTCGTCGTTGACGTAAACATTGACGAAGCTGCGAACTTTGCCGTCTTCGGTGAACAGATGTTTGCGGGGGTCGCTGAATTGCGTGGTCAGGTGGCCTAGAGCCTCACCGACGGTGGCCGCGGTGAACTCGGCGGAATCGCGCCTGCCGGCGTAGACCCGCAGCGGCGTAGGAATCATTACTTTTACCGCCATTTGGTTCTCCTCAACAGAGTCTATGCAAAATGTTGCTTACAAGCCAGCCAGTCCCTCAGCGGCTAAAGCCGGTTTCGGGGGCAGCGCTTAAAGGCACGGTTAAAACCGTGCCCTCCAGAACGCACACCCTGTCATCCCAGACCCCGTGGTTTCCAGCGGAATGAGGGATATACCTGTTCGCGAGGAAGAGCCAGGAAGAGCCGGATTCCTCACCCCGTTCAAAAACCGAACGGGATCTCGGAATGACATTTTTCGGGACCATCAGTTGGTCAGGGTGCCCTCGTGTCTGATGCTTTCGTGCCCTCATGCTTTCGTGCCCTCATGCTCTCAGGCTTTTGCACTTTCACGGATCTCCAGGGCTTCGGGGGTAAATTTTGAGCGGTCATCGTTCAAGCGCCAGGAGGTCATGTCCTCCGGCTCGCCATTGGCCACGCTGACGATGATATAGCTATACCACGGCCAGGCGTGATCGCGATCGTACTGGCTGGGACGCGCCGGATGATCGGGATGCGAGCTTGAACCAGCCGACCACCTCGAGTTCCTGCTCGCGGGCAGCTTTTTCCGCTTCGCGCACGTCTTCGGAGGTGACGGAGAAGCGGTTGCGCGGACTGTCTTCGCGACGATTGATTAGCGGATACAGACCCAGTATCTCGCGGACGATTTTTTGGCGTCCTCGAGTAATTACCTTCCTTCGCGCCCGAGCAACGCACCGCAACATTCGTGGGGGTAGGTCTCAGCTCCGTGAGCCCGAATTTTTTGCGCCAGGTCGGTGGTGATGGTTAGAGGCGCGGTGATTTCCATAAGAATACCCCCAATGCGTTGATTGCGGTTTGTGTAGGCGCGCTGCAAAAAGCTACTTCCCAGAAACGCTCGTTCAGATATTTTGCGGCGGAATCCGCGAACACGGTTACGATGACCGCGCGCTGATCGCGGCGGATCTTCTTGCGACCTGGGAACAGCCCAGCAGCGCGGCGTAGCACTCGGACTCAGGAGCAGGCCTTCTTCGCGTGCTATCCTCTTCACAGCTTGTACGCGTCTTCGGTGCTGACTAACAAATTTTCGTCGGCGAGCGAGGCGTCGTAGATGGCTGGCGCATCGCGGTTTCCATATCCTTCCAGCCCTCCAGACCGTGAGAGGGGCCGTGGGTTGCAGGCTGATGAAGCGGATGGCCGGTTTAGTTCTGAGACGGCGCGTTACCCACGAAAGTTCCGCGGTACCGAGGCCTGCGACGAAATGGGTGATGCGGCCGCGGTCTGCTCCCAGATCTCGTTGGCCGTGGTGTGGTAATGGGCTTGCCAGTTCGCGGGATTGCTGTACTGGTCGGGATAGAAATATTTCTGGGATCGCGGCGACAATTTGTTGCACGCGGCGAATGGCGCCATCGGTACTCCATCGCCTGGGGTGATCACCAGTTCCGCGCCGTAGGCCGCGAGCATTCGTTTGCGTTCTTGCGAGGCGCTATCGGGGAAGCACACTTTACGGGATAGCCCAGCGCCGCGGCGATCATGGCGTACGCGATCCGGTGTTGCCGCTGGTGGCGTCGATGATGGTTTTGCCGGGGCTGAGCGCGCCGCTGGTGAGACCGGCCTGATCATGCGAAGCGCGGGACGATCCTTTACGGAGCCTCCGGGATTGGACCACTCGGCCTTGGCGGCGAATTCAACATTGGGGAATTCGAGGCCGATCGTTCGAGGCGCAGAAGGGGTGTGTTGCCGATGAGGTCGAGAACCGAGCGTCCGATTGCGCCGGAAAGCGAGCTTGCGGAGGTCGCAGGATGCTTTGTGGCGATCGTGGTCATCGGGACCGCCATTATAGGGAGGTCTAGTTAACCGTCGCGACCCCTCCCCCGCCTTATTTTGTAAGTGCGGATTATAAAGGACTTTAAGTCCTTTGGATTTGGAAGTGCGGATTACAAAGGAGTTACGGGTGTACTTTTCGGAAGTGCGGGTGCTCGAGAGGTTATGGGATTTTGCGTTGCGTCCGAGCTTCTGTGCGGCTGCGGGAAGCGATCCGGAGAGGTTCTGCCCAACCACGATTTGGGGATTATAATGCATAAGTAACTATTTGTGAAGATACTTATAAGGGTAGGCCTTGGGCAGGACCGGTTGGATCGGCGTCAGGGCTTTACCTGGAAGTCGCGCATTGTACCTGTTATAGGATGCGGGGGCTAGGTTTAGCGGTATGGGGGTTGGGGTCAGTTTCAGTTTCGCTTTACTGGAAAGGGCACCAATATGAGCCTCATGAATAGAACGAACAGTGCAATCGAGATAACCGCCATCCACCACGGCCTAAGCAGTATCGGAAACAAGACAACCAGCAGCCACACCCACCAAGGTGGTTGTGACCACCGATTGCTGCCCGATTCTGCAGGCTTTGTTGCTTAATCCTCCATGCAAGGGGAAGAGTAAGGCCGAACTGGCGTTGGATCAAAGGTAAAATTCCCACGTTAATCGGCTGAATTTCAAGCCGGCGTACGACCGGTATGGGGTATGCGAGATGGGTTGGATTTGGGGAGGATGATCCCCACCACACGGAAACTACGAATACTTTGGAGCGTCGTAAGGTATGAGAGACTGCGGCGGTGAACTGATATGCGTCGTTACCATCGGTTAGTCCTCATTTTTGTATCGTTGTTGGGTTGTTTTACTGCTTTCGCAGACTCCTCCGCCTGATGTTGCCGGCCAGCAGCCCGCCATCAAATCTGAAGTGCGGATTGTGCTGGTGGATGTGGTGGTAACGCAGGGCAAGGGCGAGACGGTTCCGCGCTGGATAAGGAGGCTTTTCAGGCTACGGAAGACGGACAGCCCCAGGAAATTTCGTTTTTCGAGGAGCATACCGGTGGGAGGTTTCGGCGGTGCCGTTGCCGGATGCCACCGATGTTTACGCGAATTATCCGAGAGTCAAATTGACGGATTCGGTCAACGTGCTGCTGCTGGACTCACTGAACACGCAGGCGATTGACCAGACTTATGTGCGCCCGCAAATGGCGAAGTACCTGGATGCGGCCATGGCTGCTCCGACGGGCGCGCGGCTGGCAATATTCGCGTTGGGATCGCAGTTGCGGATGGTGAAGGGATTTACGGAGGATTCTTCGGAGCTCAAGGCTTCGTTGCTCGATCCAAAATCGGGAACGCAGGCGAAGTTCGAATCGCAGAATGCCTCGCCCTCACGGAAAGCCAGCGAGAAGATAGCCTGCAATGGCATACGGTCTCAGGCGGGCAAAGATGCCTGCCGGGATTACATGGCCGAGGAGAGCGGTGAACGGAACGGGGACCGGATCGGCATGACGTTGCAAGCGTTTCAGGCGCTGGCGCGGTATCTTGCGCCGATTCCGGGCCGTAAGAACGTGATGTGGCTTGCCGGGTCGTTCCCGATTCATTTTTTCCCGGACGCGGGCGCGCGACACAAGATTTCCGTTTCCCATCAGGCCGAGGTTCAGCAAACCGCGGAACTGCTGACCGCGGACCAGGTGGCGGTTTACCCGATTCAGGCGACGGGCTTGGACCCGAACGCGGTTAACGATCCGACCAACTATGGACGACCCATCGAGGCGGACGAAGCGGACCGCAGCTTCAACCAGATTGCCATGGAATTGCTGGCGCGGGATACCGGTGGCAAGGCTTTCTACAATACGAATGGATTGAGCGAGGCCATGGCGCAGGCGATCGCCGAAGGCTCGCACTTCTACACACTGACTTATGCGCCAAGCAACGCCAGCATGGACGGGAAATACCGTCACATCGAGGTGAAGATTGTTAACGGCAACTATAAGCTGGCCTACCGCCGCGGGTATTACGCGGAGAACGCGAAATTCGCGTCGACGTCGGACGAGAAGCGGAAGAGCGATGCGCTGCTGCCATTGATGGGATTCGGGATGCCGGATTTTGCGCAGATTATCTACAAGGTGCGCGTGTTGCCGCTGAAAACGGTACCGCGAACGGATCAGGCGGGGAGCATTGAGGAGCTTAGAGGACCGTCTGTTCGATATGGGCTCGATTTCGCGATTTCGCCGCAGGATTGCGACTAGAGACGACGGCGGATGGGGTGCGGCATGGAAGCGTCGAAGTGATGGTGATTGCTTACGACCGTGATGGGAAGGCGTTAGGCGTGGTGAGCAAGAAGAGCGAAATTGGGCTGAAGGCTGATGTGTATGCGGAGCTTATGAGAGTGGGATTGCAGGTGCATAAGGAGATTGATGTGCCTGGGGGCAAGGTCTACCTGCGGACCGGTGTGTATGATTTGAATTCGAGCAAGGCGGGGACGCTGGGGATTGCGTTGGGTAGTGGGGCCGGGGCGCAGTAGGTTGGGCTGACAGACATCCTGTGCTGTGAACTTCGCGGCGAGACGTAGCGGCCGGGCGGGGCAAGCCCCGCCCCTACAAGAGAGACTCCGCATCGGGACAGAAGAAACGCTATGTCGGCCGGGCGGAGCAGCCCCCATCGGGTTGCTCCGCGCTCGGACGACGTTTGGACCGCGCCTCGACGGCGTTTCGACTTAGAGCATCAGGCGCAACGACTATTAGAACGTCTCGTGCGAACGACAGCTTAGAACGTCAGGTGGAGCGACATTTGGATTAGGCGCGGGCTTCCGATGGTGCCTTGGATGAAGCCTGTGCCGGTTGGGGCTTGTCCCGAGCCTATCGGGCTTGTCAGTGTTCCGGTGGCCGGAATGGTACCTAGCCATTGGCATCCGTTCGCCGGACTGGTTTGAAGGTTGGGGCCGAAGCAGGGATTCAAGCTGACGTTGTTATTGGGAGCGTCGAAGCTTGGGTGGTTGAAGATGTTGAAGAATTGAGCGTCGTAGCGGAGCGTAAATCGCTCGGTGAGCTTGAAGGTTTTGAAGACGCTGAAGTCGAAACGCGTCTGGAAAGGTCCGCGGAAGGTGTTGCGACCGGTATTGGCGAAACCGGTTTCCGAGAAGTCGCAGGCGGCCGTGGGACTGGCTTCGTCCGTCGTGGGACCACCGGGAGGCGCGCCGTTTACTCCTGGGGCGTTGACCAGGATGCCGAAGGCGTTGCCGTTGAGTACTGGATTGCCGGCGTTCACACCGGTGGTTCCCTGCAACTGCACGCTCTTGGTGGTGCCGCCGGGTATGGCGAGCAACGGGTTGGTGATGAAGTCGTCGCCCGCGCCGTAAAACTGGCTGGCTATGCTGCCGGAGAAGTCGTACACGCTGTAGGGCAGACCGCTTTGCACGGTGGTGATTCCATTGACACCCCAGCCGTTGACGATGTGCTTGATGAATTTTTCGGAGTTGGTGAGATTGGGGATTTGGTAGACGTAGTTGATGGTGAAAACGTGGGTGCGGTCGAAGGAAGCGTTGCCGTACGCGCTCCGAGGGTTGAGCGGGTCGTTGCCGTTGAAGAAGAGGCCCTCGGAGAGTCCGCTGCCTTCGTCGAGAGTGTGAGACCAGGTATAGGAGGCGTTGACCGTCAGGCCGTGGCTCAAACGTTTTTTCACGCTGATCTGCAGGGCGTGGTACGTGGAGATGCCCTCGGCCTGCCAGAAGTCGGAATTCGGATTGTAGCCGATGAAGGGCACGCGGAGGGCGGTGTTGCCATCCGCACCGGTGAACTCACCGATGGTCGTGGCTACCTGTTCGGTCTGAAGAATACCCTGGCCTCCGTCGGCGTCGGTAGCCTGATACCCGTAGGAGTAGATCTGGCCGTTAATGGGTTTGGCCGGAGTGGCAATCCCGGGTTGATTGAAGGGTATCGGCAGAAGCTGGTGAAGTCCGCGGTTGCCGACGTAGCCGATGTCAACGAGTACGGTATTCGTGGGCTGCCATTGCACGTCGAGGGTCCAGTTTTCGGAGTATGGCAACGTGTTCTTTGGATCGTAGCCGCCGAACAGAAACGCCTGCAGAGGCGTGCCGGTGGGGGCGCATGTGGGTGTAACGGGCTCGGCGCAGCCGCTCAATCCCGACTGGTTATGGACGAGGGCCTCGACGCCGGAGAGATTGCTGGGCGGCGCGGGCGGCGGCGCAGTGCCAAAGGGATTGTTGCTGAGGCACTGCACACCCTTGCAGGAAGTATTCAGAGGCACAACGAAGGGCTGGGCGGCGGTGACACCAAATGGGCCGCTGATGCCGAGTCCCGCGCTGGCGGATAGTTCGGTGAAAAATTCGCCGCGGTCAGCGTACAGGCCAAAACCCCCGCGGACGACAACGTTTTTCACGATCTTGGGAGTCCACGCGAAGCCGATGCGCGGCTCGAACAGCCACTGGCGGCCAGTGAGCGTGGAATCGCTGACGCAGAAAGTTGACTTGGTGGCGCAGAATTCCTTGTTGTTGCCGGCGATGACCAGGCCAATGTTGTTGATGGTGTCGGTGCCCAGGTCATAGGAATAGTTCTGCGGGTAAAAATTGGCAAGGACCCCATTCTTTTCGACCAGCGGGCCATTCCAGTCCCAACGCAAGCCTGCGGTGACGGTAAGATTGGATTTGAGCTTGAAGCTGTCCTGGGCGTAGAGTCCCACCTGTTTCGCGTGATAGTAGCGATTGGTTGCGCCGTTCAGGATTTGTCCGCCGTTCCGGCCGCCCAAGTTTCCGGTCAGGAAGTTCTTGAAGTTCGAAAAATTGAAGGTGGCCACTTCGTTTTCGCGATTGATTACGTTCAGCTGGCCGTAATCTCCTTCGAAACCGAAAGAAAGGGTATGGCGGCCCACGGTCCAGTTGTAATTCGTGGCCACCTGAAAGTGATTCTGGAAAACGCCGGCGTTCGCAAAATTGTTGGCTGGGCCAATCTTCAGGCTGTCACCGGTGCCGGAGCCGGCGTTGCTGATGGTGAAGCCCGGAAAGAAATTGCTGCCCAGAAGGTTCACGCCGATGCTGGAAGGGTTGAGCAGCTGAGAGGTGGTGGCATTCGCGATTTGCCGGATGAAGCCGATGCGCTGCTCCCAGGTGGCATTGGGAGTCACGCTGGTGGTGTTGTCGAGCGAGAAAACCTGGCTGCTGGCTTGCAGTCGTTGGGGAAACCCGGCTACCTGGCTAACGGCAAAGGGATTGGTCGTGGGATCATTCTGAAAATAGTACTTTCCCGCGAGGCGGTCTTTGGTGCTGAACAGGTAGTCGATGTTGGCGTTGACCTGGTCGGCGTTGAAGGTGCTCGGGGGCCCGCTCTCGATGGCATTGCCGCCGAGCAGTCCGATCTGGTTGGGGTCCGAAATATTCTGAGAGGGAATGATGAGTTGGCCGCCGGGAGTTTTTGCCTGAAGGATGTTGAGGGCGGCGCTATCGATGCTGGTGACCGGGACGCCAGCGAGCGCTGCGAGTGTCGCGGGAGTGCGATCGTCCGAGAGACCCGTGGGGACGTTGACGACCTGGGTCGAGCCGTTGGTGGCGTCGGAGACGCGCTGGCCCTGGTACGAGCCGAAGAAGAACAGCTTGTCGTGCAGGATCGGGCCGCCGAGCGTGCCACCAAACACGTTGCGGTGAAGCGGAGGGCGAGCAATCCCAGCAGCGTTCAGGAAAAACTGGTTGGCGTCCCAAGCGTCGGTCTGGTGATATTCATAGGCCGAGCCGTGGAAATCGTTGGTGCCGGACTTGGTGGCCACGGCGATATGGGCGCCACTATTCGCTCCCTGGGAAGCATCGTACATGGAAGTGTTGACGTGAATTTCTTCCACGGTTTCCGGCGGCGGGGATGGAAGTCCTTGTCCGATGGCGTCAAAGACGGAGGAGTCGGTTTGAATCTGGCCGCCGGCTTTGAACTGCTCGTTGGTGTTGAGCACGAAGCGGCTCTCGCCGATGGAACTCGAGGACAGGCCGTTGAAGAGGTTGTTGGCGACGACGGAATTGACGGTGAAGTTGTTGCTGGTGTCGCGCTGGCCGTTGGCGAAGATGTTCTGATTGCCCAAGCCCGCGTTGGTGCCGGCACCGCTTAGAAAATCGGCATTGGTGCCGGGAGCCAAGAGAGCCAATTAGTGAAGCTGCCCGTTCCGAGAGGTATATTTTCGATCAGGTCGCTGCCCAGGGTGTAGCCGTTGGTCATGTCGGTCTGGTTCAACAAGGGCGTGCCGGTGACGGTCATGGTGGTGGAAACTTGCCCGGGCTGCAGAGAGGCGTTGACGGTGGAGGTGCGATCGCCCTGGACGATAATTTTCGAATGGACTTCGGTGGTGAAGCCGTCGTGTGTGAAAGTAAGCTCATAGGTGCCGATCGGGAGATCCGAGACCAGATAGAAGCCATCGTCTTTGGTCAAAACGGTGCGCTCGTCATTGGTAGCCAGATTGCGAACTCTCACGGTAGCTTTCTGGAGCACGGCGCCGGAGGTGTCGAAGACGGTGCCATTGATCGACCCGAGATTTTGCTGCGCGTAACAGGAGAGAACAACCAGGAAGAGATTGCAGACGCACACCACCAACCAACGAATGAGTTTCGACATTACCTAAAAGCCCCTTTATCCTCGACTGGTATTCGGCGGGGATGCACCCCCCGCGCAAGAATCAAGTTTTGCCCTGTGACCCATACACAGGTGCGAGACAGCGTCCCCAACATTGGTAAAGCAAGCATATGAATGGCGGTAGAACCGATTGTTGCATTGGTGTTAATCGCTCCCTGCAAATTTTTCACAATACTCTGGCCCGGATATGACAAAACTCCGGTTGGCCCGAGGCCCTTTACAGACGCGCATTCGTTCATTACCCTAAACAGCCTATGTGGAATGTCGACGATCGGTTTTCACCGAAGGCAATTGAAGGGCTGGCGGCGCTGGGCTTCAAGGTCGGCAGCACGCGCGGGGTTGTGCGCGTCGAAAAATACGGGTGTGGGGCGGAATTTCGAAAAGGGACCGACGAACACTACCAGATGACGATTTTGCCCACGATCATGCTGAAGGGGCAGTTCACGCGTCTGTGGGATGCCGGGTACCAGAAATTCCTGCTTACCGATGACGGGCAGAAACTCCCGGCGCTAGCGCATCACCTGGAGAGTCTGCGCAAGTTCAATGAAGAGCTGCGGACGGCGCTGGGTGTGCCGACGTTCTACAACGAGGCACTCGGATCGGTGAGTCAAATATCCGTTTACGATCGCGTGAGAGGGCGCAAGGGCGCGGTGCCGGACGAAACTGTGGGCGCGCATAGTGGCGAGGGCGGGCACTAGATATTTGTTGCGAACTGCGCCGGGGCGATGCGGCGAACGGGTCAGTCGGAACCGGCGCGGGTACCTGCAATTCTCCGATCCATCTCCGTGCAATCTCCGTTCAGGCATAGCGAGAGCTAATCCGGTTCAAGCATCGTTTCGAACACGGTCGGCGTCTGTCTAGAAGTGCTACAGCGTCTGGCCCTAGGGTGGGAACACAGAAAAGAGTGTGTGTGCGAGCCGGACTTCCTGTCCTGGGAAGAGCTGAAGAAGATTGAGTCGAGAGAGCGCGGGGGAACACGGAGAGACGAGTGGTGACGGAGAGGCGGAGCCCATGGAAAGAGTTGTGGCGTTGATCGACGATTTATTTTTTCAGATGAAGGTGGCGGAGACCGCCAAGCATCTCGGTATGGAACTCAAAGTGGCCGCGAATGGCGACGCGTTGCTGACGCTGCTGGAATCCGGGCCGAAACTTGTGATTGTGGATTTGAACGCGCGCAGCCAGCCGATCCAGGTGATTGAGCGAGTGCGCGCCGGCAAAAATGATGTGCGGGTTATCGGATTTCTGTCGCACGTACAGACGGATCTGGCGGTGCAGGCTCGCGCCGCGGGTTGCGACGAGGTTATGCCCCGTTCGAGCTTCACGCAAAATCTGGCGGCGATTCTAGGCGCCGCGAAGGATTGATGTGAAGCGGGGCAGCGACGTACTTCGCGGACTGATTCCAGCGGTGATCGGGGTGTTGTTGTCTGCCGGCGTCCATTGTCGCGCGCAAGAGTCCAGTTCGCGACCCAGTGCCAACCCCGCCGGAACCCTCACCGGACCCAGCCTCGCGCTGCGGCAAGCACTTTCCGCGGCTTGCTCGCAGAGCGAACGCGACTTCACCAAATTTCTCACCGCGCGCAACGCCGAAACTTTCGCGGCTCTGACACCGGGCGCGCGGGTGGCGCTGATGAAACGCTTCGTGTTGCTCGATGAGCCGGGCAAACCGTCGCTCGTAAGCGGCGCGTCCGACAGGCCGGTGTTGCGCTGCGAAACCCCGGGTGGCGCCGCCGAAGTGCAAATTGGCGGTCCGGAAGTCGCGGACAACCTCGCTTTCCTGCCGGTGGAGATTCGCGACGCCACCGACAGCGCCGGCGCAAACGTGATGCACGTGAAGATGGGACTGGTCCGCGAAAATGGCGAATGGAAGCTGCTGTCGGTCGGCCTGGTGCTGCTGGATCTGCCTTCGCTCGCCGTCGAATGGGATGCCGCGCAAATTGAATCTACCGAGCGTGCCGCTATCGAGGCGCTCAAGGTGATCGCCGCGGCCGTGGAAACTTATCGTAAGACGTACACCCGCTTGCCCGATTCGCTCGCGAACCTGGGCCCCGCCAAGCGTGGAGCAGCGGCCAGCCCCGAAGCCGCGGGGCTGCTGGATGCCGATCTCGCGGCCGGGGCGCGCAGCGGATACAACTTCCGCTACGTGATCGCAACCGCCAGCACGATGGGCGCGCCCGCGAAATTCGCCCTGGCGGCGACGCCGCAAACCTACGGCCGGACGGGTCGCCGCTCTTTTTTTCGCGATGTGAACGGCGGGCTGCACGGCGCGGACCGCCAAGGGTCGGTGGGGAGCGAACTGGATCCGAAAGTAGAATGAGGCGTTCCTCTCGGTACAGCGGTTGACACTTTGGAGCGACTCGGGGAGGTTGAGGCTTGCCTTAAGCCTCGCCGACTCCCAAACTGCATCAGGGTCATTCCTCTGACTGCGATTCACTACGAAGAGCGGCGATACCTAGCTGTTGGACTCCAAGGCAGGGCACTCCAGGAGCCCGGACATGCCCAATTCTATGGCGGATCGACGCGATTGGCCGCGCTACGCGCTGACACTGGTCGCGGAGGTTTCTGAACCGCTCAATGCCACGGTGCTGAACGCGCGCTCTTCCGACGTGAGCCGCAGCGGCTGCTATATCGATACGCTGAGCCCGCTGCCCGCCCAGACTCAGATCCAGATCCGATTGCGCAGCGGCGACGATGTCTTTGAGACGCAAGCTCGTGTCGTGTACGTGAGTCCCGGACTCGGCATGGGCATTCATTGGGGTACCAACCCGCAGGAAAGACATGTCGCCATCCTGGATGGCTGGCTGCAGAAGGCTGCCAGCCCTTCTCGTTAGACCCTCCTAGTTAGACCCTCCCCATTAGTTACAGAACTCCGATTCAGCAATCCTGGCAACTAACTTTCCGCGGCATCCCTTTCACGTTTAGATTCGCGTAGATTCGCGCATGTACAACAATTGTGCAGGCTGCCTATTTGGCGCTACCATCGAACGCTTCCGTATGGGCCACCTGACACTCGCGCGTCTGGTTCTTGTGCTCCTTGCCGCTTCGTTGCTTCTTCTGCCGCACGCCGCGGCGGCGGAGCCGCAAGTGGATGCGCAATATGGTCCGCTTCCTGTATTCGAATTGCACAGCGGATTTTGGATCAATCTCCATCACACGTTGTACGGACAAGCCAGGCAATCGCGCGACGGCCGCGGCAGTCCCTCCGGCGCGGGCGCCGCGACACGCCGCACGCCCGGCGAACAAGTCGCCTGGGACGCAGCCGTTGCCTACTATGCCGCCAACTATCAGGATAAAGACCTGCTTTTCAATACCGAGCTGATCCTGCTAAAGAATCAGCTCGGCGACTTCGAACAGTGCGATGAACTTTCGGGGGCAAAAAAGAAAACCTGCGACGCTGGACTGCCGCCAAAGCTTACCCGCATCCTCGACGCAGCCGCTCCAGTGTATCGGGCACACGAATGGCCGGAGCACGATCGCGCGAACCGGCAATGGATCGCGGGCGTTTCCCCGCTGGTGCGGACAAAAGGCGTGGAGCTATCGCAGCGCCTGGCCGAGATTTATCAGGCGAGATGGCCCAAGGAAAGAATCCGCGTGGACGTCTCGGCATTCGCCAACTACGCCGGAGCTTACACCACGCTCGACCCGTTGCGCGTGCTCATCTCCAGTACCGATCCCCGAAATCAAGGGAACTCCGCACTCGAAGTTTTGTTCCATGAAGCCTCCAACGGTATTGCGGTGCCCGTGCAGCTGGCCATCAATCGCGAATGCCGCCAGCGCGACAAAGCGATCCCGCGCGACTTGTGGCACGCGCTGGTCTTTTACACCACCGGCGAAATCATCAAGCCGGTCGTCACTGCCGAGAACGCAAACGGCGACGGCGGCGGCGAATACATGCCCTACGCCTTCCGCGAACGCCTCTATCAACGCGGCTGGGATGACTACCTCAAATTGCTGGAGCGATTCTGGCAACCGTACCTCGACGGCAAAGCCACCTTCGACGATGCCATCGCTCATATCGTCTCGGCACTGTGAAAGTGCGAGAAGCTTTGGCCTCGGGACTTGCCTGTTGAGCCGCAGGTGGAATTGCCACGAATGGACGGGATCCGCTTTCCAGCGCGCTGACGGAGAGAAACGCGATAATGCAAAACGCGATATCATAAGTTCTTCAACCTAAAAGCCAACGAAGTATCTAATTGTCGAAGTCAGGCTCGCTCTCGTGCAGTGGAAAGCCAAATTGCCGCCGCCTCTCTCGGTGATTCAACGCTATGGCCTCGCCGCGCTTTCGGTTTCCGTGGCGCTGGGCGGGGCACTGCTTTTGGAGCGTTTGGCTTTCGCGACGTGGAGGTCCCACTTTTCCTGTTTGCCGTTGCGCTATCCGCCTGGTATGGAGGGACCGGAGCCGCGGCACTTGCGCTTTGCCTATCCTGCGTAGGCTTCGACTACTTCTTCGTACAGCCGATTCACTCCTTCTACGTCTCTAGTTCCGATCTGCCTTACTTTATTGTGTTCGCCACGTTTGCGTCGCTTGTCACATGGTTCAGCGCGGTGCGACGCCGCGTTGAGCGCGACCTCCGTCAAGCGCGCGACGAACTCAAAATCGAAGTGGCCGAACGAACGCAGCAAGCCAGCTTGCTGAACCTCACCCACGACACGATTTTCGTCCGCGATATGCGCGACGTCATCACGTACTGGAATCGGGGAGCTCAGGAGTTGTATGGATGGACGGCCGAGCAAGCGATCGGCAAGCGCTCTTACGAGTTATTGCATACCGTCTTTCCGGCGCCAATCGAGCAGATTCGCGAGGAGCTGCTGCGGTCCGGGCGTTGGGACGGTGAACTCGAGAAGAGCAAGGCTGACGGAACCCAGGTCGTGGTCGCCAGCCGCTGGTCGTTGCGGCGAGATGCGCAAGGGCAGCCCACGGCGATACTGGAAACCAACAACGACATTACCGAAGGCAAGCGGCGTGAACACGAAACTCGAGTTCTTAACGATGAACTGGCGAAACGAACCGCTGAGCTGGAAGCCATCAATAAGGAATTGGAGGCCTTTGCTTATTCCATATCGCATGATCTCCGTGCGCCGCTTCGCCATATCGCCGGGTTTACGGAGCTCCTGCAAAAGAATGCGGCTTCGCAGCTCAATGAGAAGAGCCAGCGATATATGACCATGATTCTGGAATCGGCCAACCGGATGGGCAACTTGATCGACGACCTTCTGTCCTTTTCCAGATAGGCCGCGCGGAGACGCACAAGGCCATGGTCAGCCTGGATCAGCCGGTGCAAGAGGCGTTGTCCGAAACCCGGCAGGAAACCGACGGACGCAATATCGTTTGGAAGGTTGGTGGATTACCTGCGTGGTATGGAGACCGCTCGATGCTGCGTCTTGCGCTCGTAAATCTGATTTCGAATGCTGTAAAATTCACTCGCACGCGCCCACAGGCCGAGATCGAGATAGGATGCTCGAACAAAAATCAGAATGAGGTCGTGGTGTTCGTTCGCGACAATGGAGTTGGATTTGATATGAAATATGTGAATAAACTCTTCGGTGTTTTCCAGCGTCTGCATGGTCCGGAGGTGTTTGAAGGCACGGGCATCGGGTTGGCTACCGTTCAGCGTATCGTGCACCGTCACGGCGGCAGAGTGTGGGCTGAGGGCCTGGTGGATCAGGGCGCCACTTTTTATTTCTCACTTTCAAAAACGCAGGGAGTCTAAGGGATGACCAATTTTGGCCGAATCTTGATGGTGGAAGACGATCCGAAGGACGTGGAGCTAAGCTTGACGGCTTTGGAAGAATACAATCTTGCCAACGAAGTTGTGGTTACCCGAGATGGCGAGGAGGCCCTGGATTGTCTATATTGCCGCGGCAAATTCAGTGACCGTCCGGATGGCAATCCCGCCGTCCTGCTGCTCGACTTGAAACTACCCAAGGTCAACGGGTTGGAGGTGCTGCAACAGATCAAATCGGATGTGAAGCTCATGATGATTCCCGTGGTGGTGCTGACGTCTTCTCACGAAGAAAAAGACATGGTGGCGAGTTATAAACTGGGCGTGAACGCCTACGTGGTAAAGCCGGTGGATTTTCACGAATTTGTGAACGCGGTGAGGGAGCTGGGGTTTTTTGGGCGCTTATCAATGAGCCGCCGCCAGGAAGCTTGAAAAACACTAGCCCGGAAATGAAATCCCCGTTGCGTATTCTCTATCTCGAAGACGATCTCAGTGACGCGGAGCTCGTTCAGGAAACCCTCGCGGTGGAGGATATTCCGTGCCAGCTGACGCGTGTGGAAACGGAGGCTGAGTTCGTCACCTCCCTCCGAGAGGGCGGCTCTGACCTGATTTTCGCGGACTATACTCTTCCCTCCTTCGACGGCCTGTCTGCTTTGAAGATCGCACGCCAGCAGTCTCCGCGTGTTCCATTCATCTTTGTTTCCGGAACCCTGGGCGAAGAAGTGGCGATTGAAGCGCTCAAGGTCGGCGCGACCGATTACGTTTTCAAGACGCGGCTGTCGAGGATCGTGCCCTCGGTGCGACGCGCGTTACGTGAAGCCGAAAGAATCGAACTGAGCCGTTCCGAAGAAGCGCTGCGGCGAAGTGAAGCTTACCTGACCGAAGCGCAAAAATTGAGCCTCACCGGCAGCTTCGGCTGGGATGTTCGCAGTGGCGAGATCTACTGGTCGCCAGAGAGCTTTCGAATATTTGGATGCGAGCTCACCGTCCGGCCTACGATTGAGTTGATCGACCAACGAATCCCCCCGGAGGACCGGGTTACCGTGCAGCAAATCATGGAACGCGCATCTCGCGAGGGGACGGCGTTCGATTTTGAGCATCGGTTGTTGATGCCGGACGGGTCGATCAAATACCTGCGGGTCATGGGCCGTCTTTCCGATGATGACGCGGACAACTTCGAGGTCGTGGGAGCGGTCACGGACATCACCGAGCGCAAGCGCGCCGAACAGCGTTGCGGCGAAGCGAAGGATATCTGGCTGAAGCGCAAAGGCTCACGCATTCGGGCAGTTGGGTCTGGCAGGTAGCCGGAAGACATGCATCACATCTCTCCGACGAGTGGTATCGCATCTACGACTTCGATCCAGCAGACGGGATACCGAATTGGGAGAAGCGCCTTCAGCGTGTCCTGCCCGCCGATCGCGCCGACTGGCAAGAGGCCATCGACCGGGCCATCCGCGAGAAGGCCGATTACGACGTGGAGGTGCGAATCCTCGTGCCTGGCGGCGGCATGAAGTGGATTCACACCGTCGGCCATCCGATTTTGGACGCCTCAGGCGAGGTCGTGCAATTCGTCGGCAGTTCCATGGACATTACCGAGCGTAAACACGCAGAACAAGCGCTGCGCCGCAGTGAATCGTATTTGGCGGAGGCCCAGAAATTAAGTCACACCGGCAGCTGGGCGGTCAGCGTTCCCAAAATGGAGAACATTTACTGGTCGCGCGAGGTCTACCAAATTTTTGAGCTCGATCCGGCTCCAACCCCGCCTTCCTATTCCGAGGTCGGGCGGCTGTTGCATCCGGAGGACACCCCGTACCACACGATTGTGGATCAAGCCATTCGCAACAAGACCGATTTCGAGACCGAGTATCGTCTGGTCTTTCCGAATGGTCGGATCAAGTACGTCCATGTCATCGGGCATCCGGTGGTGAACACCGCATCCGGCGAAGTCACGGAGATCCTAGGTACAACCATGGATGTGACCGAGCAGCACGAATCGCGCACCGCTCTGGAGACCGCTTTCGCCGAAATAAAAACATTAAAGGACCAGCTCTACAAAGAAAACATCGCGCTGCGCGAAAAGATCGACAAAGTCTCGATGTTCGAGGAGATCGTTGGCCAGTCTCCGGCTTTGCAGGCGGTCCTTACGCGGGTCGCCAAGGTGGCCCCGGCGGATACCACCGTGCTGATCACCGGTGAAACCGGCACCGGTAAGGAACTCATCGCGCGTGCTATCCACAAGCGCTCACCGCGCGCCTCCCGCGCCTTTGTGAGTGTGAACTGTGCGGCGATACCCACCACGTTGATCGCCGCGGAGCTGTTCGGTCATGAGAAGGGAGCCTTTACCGGAGCGATGCAGCGGCGCCTGGGCCGCTTCGAGCTTGGGGACGGCGGCACCATCTTCCTGGATGAAGTCGGCGAACTGCCTGCGGAAACGCAGGTCGCTCTGCTCCACGTCCTGCAGGAACGGGAATTCGAGCGCATCGGCGGTAACCGGACGATTCAAGCGGATGTGCGCGTGATCGCCGCAACCAATCGCGATCTGGAAAAGGCCATCGCGGACGGCTCCTTCCGAAGCGATCTGTTTTATCGCCTCAACGTGATTCCCATCGAGATTCCGCCGCTCCGCGAGCGCAAGGAAGACATCCCCGCGCTGGTCGCGTACTTCATTCAGCTCTATTCGCGGAAGGCCGGAAAGAAAATTGGGACCATCGAGAAGAGAACGCTGGACCTGCTGCAATCCTATGCTTGGCCGGGAAATATTCGAGAACTGCAGAACGTGATCGAACGATCGGTCATTGTCTGTGACACGGGTCTGTTCTCCGTGGATCCGAGCTGGCTGTCGATTGAAGTTCCAACCCCTCGCCCGAGCGTCATATCGATAGCCAGAAAGCCCGCAGCTCAAGAGCGAGAAGCGATCGAGAAGGCCCTGGCAGCCACACGCGGCCGCATCTCAGGTCCAACCGGCGCAGCCGCCCTGCTCGGCGTTCCCCGCCAGACCCTCGAGTCCAAAATCGCCAGCCTGGGAATCAATAAGCGCAAGTTCAAGTCCGCTTAGTCCGTTTTATGCCGTCGGCCGCACCGTGATACGTGGTGCGGTCATCAGCCGCCCCAAAAATCACTGCCAATCGTATCGAACTTGTTGGTCCCGGTACCCGAAATTATCGGTTCGCCGATTTACCCAGTCGCGAAGGCCTTCAGTTCGCAAGCACGTGCAAGACGACAATCGCCAGTATGACTCCGGCAATCAGCGTTGTCGCGGCAATGAAAAGGGAAGCCAAGTGCGCCCGGACTATGGCTAGCGACTTCAGCGATGTGAACGGCGGAACAAGGTCACGGTTCCGGCTGCGTAGTAATTCGGCGCAGCCGCCGACAAGTACAATAAACGGTAGACCTAACAGCAGAACCCATAGGGTCCACATTCGGCCCGCGTACCAGGTGACAAGCTGCTGAGCGCTGCGAGCGGGCTCGTATTGCAGGGGCAGCAGATTGCGCAACGTGAGCGCAGTCATAAACAGCGCAGCGGGGAAGATGAGCACCAGTTCCAACAGGGCGATGATACGTGCGCGCATGTTTTACTTTATTTCACAAAGTACTCGCGTTCGTCAAGTCCGGTTCCCTATCTTAACCACGCCGGCCTCGCGACCGCCCGGGTACGTTGTTGGGTGTTTACCTGCCGAGTTGGTTGGCTCACCTTCGACGGTCGACGGTCTCCGCCGTTTCGAGCCAGCGCAGCACCCTTTGCGCTCTTTTGTGCCGACACCGGATGTGCTAGTCTCTCCCTGCGGAAATTCAGCCCCGGCCACGTGCGACGCAAGTCCTCGCGCCGTAAGCGACTTCTCTCTTGGTTTCCAGATCGCGCCTCCGGTGCCGGAGGTTCCGTTTTGGGAAACCGCCATCGCCGGGGCTCAGTTCACCGCCCTGCGGTCCCTCGAAAACGTCGGCCGCCCCGACTTGCGCTGGGTGCCTGACCTGCACCGGGTCCCCTTGCACGGGTCGCCGTTGCAGCGATTCAGAAAGAGGATGCGAGTACACTATGTCCGGCCAGCCAGCCACCTCCAAGACCTCCCAGCAGACTTTGGAAATCAAGCTCGCCCATTCCCCGGACTCCGACGACGCGTTTATGTTCTACGCCTTGGCTACCCACAAACTGGCCACGCCCGGGTACAAATACACCCATGTGCTCTCCGACATCCAGACGCTGAACGAAGCCGCGCTTACGGAAACCTATGACGTGACGGCGGTTAGCTTCGCCGCCTACCCCTCGCTGCGGGATAAATATGTCTTGCTCGATTGCGTCCTTGCGAGTTTCGGCGAGGCTACGGCCCCATCGTCGTTTCCAGCAAGCACATCAAAAAAGAAGAGCTCGCCGGGAAGCGCATCGGCGTTCCGGGCCTGCAAACCTCGGCCTATCTGACCCTGAAACTCTACGAATCGGAGTTCGAGCCGGTGGTTATGCCCTTCGACAAAATCATCACCGCTGTTCAGGATGGCGTTGTCGAGGCCGGTCTGCTGATTCACGAAGGCCAGCTCTTTTTCCCATCCTTGGGTCTGCACCGCGTTATCGATCTGGGCATTTGGTGGCAGGAGCAAACCGACCTTCCGCTCCCCCTCGGGGGCAACGCCGTTCGGCGCGCCCTCGGCCCGCAACTCGGCCACCAAGTCGCCAAAGTCATCCGCGACAGCGTCGCCTACGGCCTCGAGCACCGCGAAGAAGCACTGAACTACGCCATGCAGTTCGCCCGCGACATGGACACCGAACTGGCCGACAAGTTCGTCGGCATGTACGTGAATAAATGGACTTTAGGCTACGGCGAACGCGGCAAAAAAGCCGTCACCGAACTCATTGCCCGCGGAACTGCCGCCGGCCTCCTACCCGGCCCCCCCGACGTGGAATTTCTGAGCGAAAACTAATCGAGCGCCGACGCTGAAGAAACCGTCGCCGGCAACTCAAGAAAACAGTAAGAAAAAAGCGAAGCTAAAAAAGAGCAAAGCGGTCACAGCCAGCGCGAACAGGATTCTAAGATTTCGAGTAAGTTCGCCTAAAGTTTCTGATCGCGCCTGCCGATACTAAGCTTGTCTGGCGCCAAGCGACGAATTGCCGTCGAGCTTAGCCACCCCGTCCCGTCGATCGTTCCCATTCTGGGAATTCCTTGATGCAAGCACCGGCCCAGCACCCTTGGAGGTGAATCAATGGCAACCACAGGTCTCGTTACCCTCGCAGAAAGCCTTCTGAATCAGACGGCGGCGGCGCAGGAACTGCAAGCATTACCCGCAACAAACGGAACGGGTACGGCCACCGCGGGAGCGGTGAATACGCAAGCAATCCTGGATGAGTTCGTGCCCTCGTCACAAAGCGGAGCTGCGAATGCGACCGCCGACGCCGCGGGTCTGTTCACGGCTGCGCAAATTCCTTTGTTCACCGCGGCCGCGAATTCCTTGCTGGCGCAAGCAACGCCAGCACAAACAAATCTCGCAGTGGCGCCGGGAAACACCGTGGCTCCGCTGGTCCCGCCGTTAGTTTCGCTCGTTGAGGGCGCGGCGCAAACCCCGATTCAAACAATCTCCGCGCCAGCTCCTGCCGCTGCGACACCTGCTGCAGCAACGCTGGCTGTCGCTGTAGCTGGAGTCCAGGCTGGCGCGAATGGGAATGCCACCGCCACGAGCGTTGCGCCGGTAGCGACGACGCAGCAGCTTGCCGCGGCCGCTTCCGCGACGGACAACACCAGCGCCATCGGCGCCGCTACCGCGGCGCCGGCCGGTACACTCGCGAGCCAAGCGCAGCCTGCAGACGCTCAATAATTCGCTGGCGGCGGTGGGTCTGAGTACGGCCGCCATTCAGACCGTGGACCAAATCGCAAACGCGATCAACGATTTCAACCCGGACGCGTATAGCAGTCTCGTTTATCAGCTCGAAGCGGCGGCCCAAGCCCCGGCTTCGCAAACGCCAGCTTCAAACGTTGCTGCCGCGAGTACTCCAACGGCTGCCACTCCGTCTCCGGCGACAAGCGTCGGCGCTGCGTAAGGCAGAACATGTGCTTGCGGCGGCGAGCGCAGATCGCCTTGACGCTCCTTGCCGAATCCCTTACTGTCGTCGTCTCGATGAAATTTCTTGCAGCAACATGGGAGCGCGCTCGAATGCTGGCCTTGGCATTGCCGCTGGCAATGGCCTCCAGCGCTCATGGCCAGGCCGCCACGGAATATCGGCCGCATGCCATGCAGCCAGAGCAGTGGCCGAAACAGGCAGTGCGCGCGCCGCATGGCATGGTTGCGACTGACGAGCAGCTGGGCTCACTAGCCGGCGTGGAGATTCTGAAGCGAGGCGGAAACGCGGTGGATGCCGCCGTGGCCGTCGCATTTGCGCTCGCGGTTGTCGAGCCAGCTGCGGGGAATATCGGTGGCGGCGGCTTTATGCTGGTGCGCCTGGCCGACGGACGCACGACATTTCTCGACTACCGCGAAGTAGCGCCGGCGAAAGCCACGCGCAACATGTATATCGGCGCAGACGGGAAACTCATACCTAACGAAAATATCGCCAGCTCGGTTCTCGGCTATCGTTCGGTGGCGGTGCCTGGAACTGTCGCCGGGCTTGAGCTGGCGCTGAAAACTTACGGCACCCTGAAACTCGCGGAGGTGATGGCGCGCGCGATCCGTCTAGCGAAAGAGGGTTTTCCTGTCAGCGAAAAACTCGCCCGCGAACTGAACGAGGAGAAATCCGGCCTGCAGCAATTTCCCGTCAGCAAGCGCATTTTCTTGAGTGATGGCAAGATGCTGCATGCGGGCGACACGCTGCGCCAACCGGAACTCGCGGCTACGTTGCAACGCATAGCCAAAAATGGCGCCGCCGAATTCTACCGAGGAGAAACCGCGCGCGTCGTAGTCGACGACATCACGCGCAACGGCGGCATCATCACGCTCGACGACCTCGCGCAATACAGACCGAAAGTCCGCGAAGTGCTCCATGCCGAATACAAAGTCAACGATCGCCAGGATTCCGTTCACAATTGGGAAGTGCTCACTTCGCCGCCCCCTAGTTCGGGCGGCGTGGCCATCATCGAAGCGCTCAACATGCTGAAGAATGTTCCGCTGAAGGGCTGGGACGACGTGGAGAGCGCGCACATGGTGGCGGAAACGATGCGGCGGGTGTTCGCCGATCGC
>CAWENU010000030.1:0-30685 GCA_963810355.1 uncultured Acidobacteriota bacterium | reverse complement strand
GCTGACGCTTGTCTCTCTCATCGCTGTGGGCCTCTTGGTCCTTGATTGGAAGACGATTAGGACCTTTGAGAACTTCCGTCCGCTTGTGATTCGCATTGACGATCTCGGCCGCGCCGAAGCCATTAACTACCACAACCTTGAGTACAAACCGCAAGACGCGGAGGCGAAGTACTTTCTGAGCCAGTTTTGCGCGCTCTACGATCGACGCAATCGCTACACGATTCAGAACGATTTCTCAAAGGCTCTCTATTTTCTTGATGGCAAGCTGGCCGATGGCATCCTCGACGCCTACCGCAAGGACGACATCATCAAGAAATTTCTCATGAACACGTCAGCCGCAGAGATCGACGTGGAGGTGAAGAAAGTCGCTCTCGAAGACATGCAGACTCCGCCTTACAAGGCCCGAGTCGATTTCTACATGGTTTATTACTCTCCCGCGGATCATAGCGAGATGAAGCGCGACCTTTACACAGCGAATTTCGTTTTCGTTTTTAAAAGCAAAGTTCCCACGAACTGATCCCCATCAATCCTTTGGGACTTGCGATCACCTATTTCCGAGAGGACCAGGCGTTCAAATGAGGACCGGAATCAGATCGCAGGTCGCGGGGAGCGCCTCGCATCCTCGGCCCAACCTCCGCGCGCCAGTTCTTTCTTCTCACATAGGCCTTTATCCCAACTACGGCCACAGCCCGTGACATCGACTTTCTTCCTCGATAACCCAGGCGCGCTTCTGGAGGGCCTCCGGTGCTTTCACGGCTTTCCGCCCGCTCCCCGGAGCCGAGACGCGCAGGGAAGAATCCTATAACCATCTCTGTCCTGAAAAGGAAACACACCGATGATCGGCAACACCGTACTGGCAACGATCGCCATCCTCTTGGCCGTGGGCTTCTGGCTCCTCGGCGAGCTCAAGTTCCTCATTCCGTACCGGCACATCCTGATTCATCAATACGGAGGCGTGATTCTGCTGTGGACCACGGTCCTGTTCGTGAATGTCTTTGCCGGGGTGTACGCGATCCAGCGCAAGTTCTTCCTCAAAGACACGGGCCGGAAGCTATCGCATGTGGACAACCAGGCACTTGCTGGCCATTCTGCGTTGCCCTCCCCAATCGAGACCCAGGAGCCGGAGTGAATGTCCCGCGATTTCTCACCGCCGGAGTTCGACGGTCTCGGTCGCGATTTTCCTGAGTCTGATGTTCGCTCGGTTGGTCGACGATCCCAGGATCGAGAGCCGGGAGACAGGGCACAGCCTTCCCCAGTCCGAGAGCACTCACCGGAACACCGTCCCGAAGACCCCCGACCGGACATTCATTTCAGGGACGGACGCGCAGTGCTCTACGACCGGGACCGCGGCTACGAGCTAAGCGAGTCCGAAATCCGCACGATCATCGAGCTTGGCAAGTTCCGCGTCGTTGCCACCTACGACCTCTCCGAGCATGCCTACGGCGGCGAGGAGAAATGGCCGACCGTGACGTGCAAAACCTCGTTAGGCAAGGGCTCGCGCGCAAAGGAACGTTCAATGGCCCAGAAATCAATCCGCGCGAACTGTTGACACTCACCAGAGAGGACATCGCCTGCTGCGCGCGAACCGCCTCGTCTCGAAAAGCCAGGCCGTCTACTACGGCTTCGTTAAACCCCGAGAGGCCAATCACGACGCAGACCTCTATCGCCTCTATCAGAAGGAAGCAGCTCGGATTGTTGAGAAAGGCGGGCGGAATCTCCGCGTAATTTTGGATTATGAATTGAAAAGAAGAATCAATCGCGAGATAGCCCGGCTTGGCACTGACGCGCGGCCTGAGATCGCCGCCCGGAACGGGCTGCGGATGGTACGAAACAAAATCCCCGTTCCGGACCTTCGCATCGAGTACGAAACCCGGGAGGGAGATCGGCACGCGTCAACCTCGAACTTGTCACCGAGCACTACCGCGGTCGCCACGTCGCGGACAAGGTGCATGCAGGGTTTTCTCTCTATACCCCCCACGGCGAGGCCGACCACCTCCGCCGCGTCCTCGACCAGCACGAACTCACAGCGGAGATCCTTTCCCTATGAAAATCGCCGACGAACACATCAGCGCGATCCAATCCCTCGGCTACGCTTCGGACGAGGCTCGGTTCCTCTACATCGTTGCCACGCATTCCGGGTATTTTGTGCCTCGCCAGTTCATCGCGTTCACTGGAGCCAGCTGGGGTAAAGGTCGCAACACTTTACGGAGAAACTCGAAAGCCGAGGCCACGTGACATGGCGCGAATATCAGGATGTGGGCGGCGTCTATCATCTCTTTTCCAAGACGCTCTACCGCCAGATCGATCGTGAAAATCTCCGCAATCGCCGCCGTCACTCCACCGAGTTCATCCGGACACGCCTTCTGCTGCTGGACTTCGTCCTCGCAAACCTAGCCTACGATTACTTTGAAACCGAACACGATAAGCTGCACTTTTTCTGCGACGAACTCGGCATTCCGAAAGAATCTCTCCCGGCTAAGGCGTACGAGGGCGTATCGACGGCCGAACCCACGTTGCGCTATTTCGTCGATAAGTTCCCGTTGTTCCTCGACTGCTCCGCTGGTTCCTCCTCCCCTGTGGCTACCTTCTCGTACGTGGACCCAGGCGAAGCAAGTCTGGTTGGCTTCGCCAATCATTTAGCCGCCTACACGCCGCTGTTCCGGCACTTGGACCATTTCCGCTTCGTTTATATAGCGCCTTCCACTGTCCACTTTGTTCGCGCGGAGCAGTGCTTTTCCTCGCTTGTTAGAGGCCCGCTGCATCAGGCCGTCCCCGAGGAGTTGGAGCGCTATTTCCGGCTCCGCGCGTCGTGGGACGGAAAACAGTACGCGCAGCTCTCCAATGACGACATCGAATGGCTCGATCATGCAAACCGGCGTTTCGGCGGCGGACGAGTTGAGGGTCTCTATGCGGCTTGGGCGGCAGGTGGCGAATGGCGAATGCTCCTCGTGGATGCTCGTCCCTCTGAGCGGTGGACTTCAGAACGTGCTTGGTGAATGCGGGAGGCCAAGCCAAACCGAAGGAATTGAGGAGAGCGAGGTGAAGTCAACTTCACCCCGCTACTTCACTCGAACTTCACGATTCGCTTCACCGCAGTAGAGAAGCGAACTTATGGAAAAGAAACGAGATGACGAAGACAAACGGCAACCAAGAAAGACGCGGCCCAAACCTCGGATGAGGCGGGAGCGACCCCACCCTTTGACGCACGGTGCGTCACGGTACTTCGTGGGGTCGCTCCCGCCTCATGGCGCAAGGGAATTGCGCCTATGGTTTGGGCCGCGACGAGAACTTGGAGTTCGCTAAATCGACCGCAAGAGGAGGAAAACATGGCAATCGTCAAAAAACCACCGGAAAGTGTCAGCCGCTCGCTGCAGCTCGAACAGCCCGTAAGCGCGCTGCTCGACGACTACGCGCGGTTCGTCGACTGCACGCCCGACTACGTCGCGAATTTCGCATTGCGCAAGACGCTCGCGCGCGACCCTGACTACAAGAAGTGGAAGGCGGGCCAAAACGGAACACCCGCTGGCAAGCGCGGGGCATCTCCCCAGCAGCCGGGGAAGCCATCGTGATTCGGCGCATCCTCCAGGAAAAAAACTTCATCGCGTTCGGGCTCGCCGCGATCACCGGAATCGTGCTGTACTTCCGCTATCCCTTTCCCGAAGGGCAATTTCTTCCTGGAACTCATCTTCCTCTGGGCGCGGCCGGTATTCCAGGGGTTGAAGTTTTCTTACACATTCTTTCTGTATCTCGACCCCTTACATCGGCTATTCGATCCTGCTCTCTGGCGATCTACATTTTCACCTTAAAGACTCCGCCGCGGTCAAGCGGGAAAATTACCGGCGTTTCCAACCACGTCCAATCGCAACGAACTCTTTCCTCGTCCTCGGAGAGGTCCACAATCCTCGAAAGCCGGCGCCCGCAGAAAACCCGCAGTGGCTCGTGATCCCGGAAAGGGGTCTTTTCACGGGCATCGCAATTCTCGGCGCAATCGGCACCGGAAAGACAAGCTGCTGCATGTATCCATACGCAGAGCAGATTCTTGCGTACCGGGCAGGTGACAAAGAAAAGAGGATCGGCGGCCTCGTTCTGGAAGTGAAGGGCGACTTCTGCCACAGGGTTAGAGAAATCCTTGAGCGCCACGGAAGGGGCGAAGACTATATCGAAATCAGCCTCGATTCCGAATATCGCTACAACCCGCTTCACAACGACCTCGACGCATACGCCCTGGCATACAACATCGCCTCGCTGCTAAACAACCTCTTCGGGCGGGGCAAGGAACCCTTCTGGCAGCAGGCATACACGAATCTGGTGAAGTTCATCATCCTTCTCCATAAGGTCGCGTTCGACTACGTAACTCTCTTCGATGTCTACGAATGCGCGATTGACCCCGCCACGCTCGAAAAGAAAATCAACGAAGCAGAGCGCAGACTCACCGAGACGGATTCCGTGCTGGTTTCGGAGGAGGAATATCTCAAGCATCCTCGCGAGCTTGAGCCGTTCAAATTTCGGCTGGACGAAGAATCGAAGAGTTATGTACGCGACTCTGACGCCCGGCCTTGCCGCTGTGCTGAAGGACAAGGCGATTCAATGGGAAGCGGAGAATGTCGGCGGACGCAAGCCGGTTTCACCAGAAAAGAAAGAGCAGCTCGAAGCAGTCAAGCGTTGGTTCAACCACGATTGGCGACGGATTGAGCCAAAGCTGCGCACTTCAATCGTCGAAGGGATTTCGGTATTTCTTTCGCTTTTCGACGACAACCCCTCCGTGAAGCGGACCTTCTGCCCGCCGGCGGAGTGCTACGACCCCCAGGCCAACGCCGATTTCAAATACGGCAAGCCTTTGCCTTCGTTCAAATGGCTCATCGAGAACGGCAAGGTCTGCGCGCTGAACTTTCCCATTGGCATGAACGCGGGCTTGGCAAAGGCCATCGGCGTAATGATGAAGCTCGACTTCGAACGAGCCGTCCTGAACCGCGTCCCGGAGATGGAAGCTCACCCCGACCGCCATTTCCGCCAGGTTCTATTCATGTGCGACGAATACCAGCATTTCGCCACCGTTGGTGAGAGCGAGCCCACCGGCGATGAAAAGTTCTTCAGCCTCTCGCGCCAGCCGAAGTGCATTCCAATCGTCGCCACCCAAAGCATCAGCTCTCTCAAGTCCGCTCTGCCCGGTGAAACTTGGCGCACACTCTTGCAGACTTTCCGCACGAAGATATTCCTCGCACTCTCGGATGACTTCTCCGCCAGGACCGCCAGCGAGCTGTGCGGGCGCGAAGACAAGCTCAAGGTCAGTTACAACCTCTCCGAGAGTGGACACGACGCCCGCGTCAGCCTGCTCACAGGAAAAGCGCTCTCGCACAAGTCCAACATTACGGCCTCGAAGAGCTACAACACGCAGATCGATTTTCGGTTCGACATGAAGACCTTCACGGAACTGCGCAACGCGCAATCCGTGACCATCGCGTATGACGGCACGAATCCCATGCCGCCGATGTTCTGCTATCTGAAGCCCTACTTCAACGACCCGAACAAATCCTACTTTCGGCAACTCGCAGACGGAGAACTCTGATGAACGGATTCGAAACGATCCTTCCATTTCTGAAGCCTATCGAGCACCTGATCCTGGACGACTCGATCAGCGAGGTCATGGTCAATGGCGCAGACCGTGTGTTCGTCGAGAAGGCCGGTTTCGTCGAGGAAGTCCACGGACTCTCGATTGGGGAAAAATCCCTGATGGTCGCGGTAAAAAATATCGCTCGCCGCCTCGGCGACGATATTTCGGAGTCTAAGCCGATTCTCGACTCGCGCCTGCCTGATGGCAGCCGCGTCGCCGCTGTCATTCCCCCGTGCAGTCTTGAACGGGGTAACACTCACCATCCGCAAATTCAATTCCCGCCACTTTGGGATCGAGGACCTAATTAAGTCTGGCACGATTGAAAGATCACTCGCGAACCGAGCTTGAGAACTTTGTCCTGGCCCGGAAGAACATTCTGATTACCGGCGGGACCGGCACGGGTAAAACGACTCTCGTTAATATCCTCGGAAAATTCATTCCCCCGGACGAGAGAATTCTTCTAATCGAAGACACGTCCGAAATTCAGATGGACCAGGACAATCTCGTCCGGTTTGAGGCGCGCCAGCCGCAGAACGGCCTTCCGGCAGTGAGCATCCGCGATCTGCTGAAAGCCGCCCTCCGTCACCGCCCGGACCGGATCATTCTTGGTGAGATACGCGGCGGCGAGGCTTTCGATCTCTTGCAGCTTCTCAATACGGGTCACTCTGGCAGTCTCTCGACCGTCCATGCGAACTCTGCCAAGCAAGGTCTCGCTCGGTTTACGAGTTGCGTCCTTCAGAGTGGAGTTGAACTGCCGTATCGGGCCATCAAGAGCAATATCGGCGATTCGCTCAACGTCGTAGTGCAACTCGAACGGCGGCCCGGCAGGCGCTTTATTTCCGAGGTGCTCGAAATCCATCGCTATGACCCCGACGCCGACGTATTCGAATTCTGCGCGATCTACCAGAAACACGAGGATCACCGATGACACCGCAAAAAACGAAAACACAAAAAGTATCTCCGCTACGGAGTACATCCGTACCAACTTCATGCCTTCCGACCGGATCGCAGTCCTGGTCTGAATCGCAACCTAGGCGAAACCATTCAACGCATCACGACCTCGGCAAGAAGCGTGGAGCCCGCTTTTCAGGCATGGCTGCGCTTCAAGAATGCAAACGACGGGCGACATCTACGTCGGTATGAACACGCTCAAACACGATGCTCGACTCGAACAAAGGACGACATCGAGACCATTCGCCATCTCTACGTTGATCTCGACCACGACGGCTCCGCAGCTCTTGCAAAATTCAGAATTCAGATCTCGTGCCTTCGCCGAACTACACCGTCAACACCTCACCAGACAAGTTCCAGGTGGTCTGGAGAGTCGGGAATGTTTCGCCAGAGGAAGCCGAGGCTTTGCAGCGCGCAATGGCGGGAAGTTCGGAGGCGATCCGGCAGCGACCGACTCAACTCGGGTGCTTCGCCTTCCGGGCTTTCTGAACAGGAAGTATGACACCGAGTTTCAGGTACAAGCGGAGAAGCACATGCGAGCGCGTCTATCATCTCCAGGATTTCCGGCTCCGCACTGACCCTATCGAGAGTGATTTCCGACCTCGTCACCATTCGCAGACGCCGGCTTCGCTCTGAGTCGCGCTCACTGAGCCAGTCCGAGCATGACTGGGCCTTCCGCGAAGCGCGCCCTCGCCCGCGGTGACGATCCAGAAGTAGTCATCCAGCGCATCGCCGACTACCGATCGGAGGAAAAGCCGACCCGAATTACTATGCCCAGCACACCGTCGTGAAGGCCCAAGCTGAACTCTCGCGACAGAGCAGCCGCCGAAAAGCCCGCGGACAGAGTGATCGACTACAGGCCAAGAAAATCGGCATTGACCATGAGGGTCGCCGAAATCTCCTCGCGGAGATACTCGAACTCCGGTAGCGCCGAAGCGGGGCCAATGACGAAGCTGTTGACGACCGATGACGTGGCCGAGTATGACGGGACTCTCTCCAGACACGCTTGCGCAATGGCGTTGGCTCAAGAAGGAAATTCCGTTCGTCCGGCTGGGCAAGAAATGTGTTCGCTACCGACAAAGCGATATTGACGCCTGGCTTGCGAAGAGGCTAGTGTCGGTTACCTCAGGGGAAAACCCTGAAAAAGGAGGTAACTTTGGCTGTCTTCAAGTGCGGTAGATTTTTCTATCTATGACTTTGAATTCGGCGGTCGCCGATATCACAAGTCAACCCGCATGACCAACCAAAGGGCAGCAGAACAGGTTGAATCAGTTTTGAAAGGAGAACTGGTTCAAGGAAGGAATGGCCTGCGGCCCTACAAGCAACCACCACTGTTTGGGGAATATGTGCAAACGTTCCTCAAACGAATCGAGAAGCCCCTGGCTCAAAACACGGTCGATCTGCACAACAACAGCCTCAAGATCTCTTTTGAAGCTGTTTAAGAACAGATTCCTCGATCAAATCACAAGGAGCATGATTGAGGATTTCAAGGCCGTTCGAGCCAAGGAATTCAAGAAGGGAAGCAAAACTCAGCTCGTGTCGCCGGCCACGGTAAATCGGGAACTTGGCACGTCTCAAGAAGATCCTGAACATGGCCTGTCGATGACGAACTCATCACCATCAACCCCGCCAGGAAAGTGCAACCTTTCCCGGAGGATATTCCAGACGTTCACATCCTGTCGTTCATAGAGGAGCTCAACTATTTGGCATTTGCATCCGAGCCCCTCAAGAGCGTCGCGATAGTCATGCTCGGCCAGGGAATGCGGCCAGATGAAGTCTTTCGAATGACGTATTCGAACCTCGACTTCTTCAACCGTACCATCCTGATCGTGCGTGGAAAAACCAAGAACGCCAAACGTACTCTGTCGATGAGTCAGGAAGTTTTCGAACTTCTCAAGGCCCGCAGGCAGAGCCATCCAGACGACTACTGGGTCTTTCCTAGCCCCAGAAAACCAGGTACCCATCTCGGTTCCGTCCGAAAAGCCCATGACCACGTTTGCGAGAACTTGGGTTTGCGGGGCGCCATCGACCTCGACAATCTGCCGCCACACGTTCGCTACCCGGTCCATTTTGTCGGGCACCGATGTGACGATTTTGGAGAAGATCCTCGGGCATTCGGAAATCGGGATGACCATGCGTTACGTGAAAATCGCGGAGCATTACAAAGTAGAAGCAGTGGTAAGGCTAGAGAAGTATCGAGCAGTGAAGATGCAGGAAGCAGTGGTGAAAATGCAGGCAGCAAGAAGAGGAAAAGATGGGGATGTTGCAGTAGGGTCCCCTGAATTTCCCCCATAGTGAGGGGAAGGACTTTTTAGAGATGCCTGCAAGTCGCAGAAAATATTGGTCGGGGCGTCCGGATTTGAACCGGAGGCCTCCTGCGCCCAAGGCAGGCGCGCTACCAGGCTGCGCTACGCCCCGACAGAAGTGCACTATTCATTCTAAAGTACTTCCCAACTTTACTCCAAACCCTATCACCGTTTTTAGCCCCGACTGTGCACGAATGGGCTATTGCACCGTGACTGTGCACATTGGCGCCGCCATGAGAGCGTCGGCGGCTGCGGGTGCCGTTTCGTTGGCTTGGCGGTTGAACTTAACCATTCTCTTCCGGCGTGGAAACACTGCCCCTTTTTTGATAGATCGTTATCGGACGATTCGTTAATTCCGAAATATCTTCCTGGGACGTACACGCTTCGCGCCGTCTGTGGACTTTCGCTGGAAAGTTTGAGAGAGTCAAAAGGAAACAAAACGAAACCTGCATTCTTCGGAGAAACTAGATGCTTAGTGAGGAGCGCCGCCGCGAAATCATGGAATTGTTGCGCAATGATGGGCGGGTTCTCGTTCGCGATCTTTCCAAGCGTTTTCGAACTTCACTTATTACCATTCGTAAAGACTTAGAGTCATTGCACCACCAGGGGATGTTGGAGCGTACCCACGGCGGCGCGTTGCCTATTCGAACGGGGGCCATCCAGGATCAAACGCTACGGGAAAAGGAACGCCTCCACCGCCAGGAAAAGATGCGCATCGCCGCCGCGGCATTGCGCCTGATCCGGCCGGGTCAGGTAATCATTCTGGATTCAGGTACGACCACAACCGCCATCGCGCGCGGGTGCCGGCAACTGCGAAGCCTCACGGTCATCACCAACGCTACGAATATTGCAGCGGAATTGGCGGATAGCAACGTAGAGGTGATTCTGACGGGTGGTTCACTGCGCAAGCGTTCCTTTTCGCTCGTCGGGCCGCTCGCGGAAGAATCCCTGCGGAAACTCAGCGCGGACATGCTGTTCCTAGCCGTCGATGGTTTCGATGTCGGCTACGGGCTCTCGACCCCAATCAACTGGAGGCCCGGGTCAATCGCGCAATGTCCGAGTCGGCGCGGCGCACCATCGTGGTATGCGATTCCTCGAAATTTGGCCGCAGAAGTTTGTCGCTCATCATGGACGTTTCCGCGGTGCACGAAACCATCACCGACCGGGGCTTCCCAAGCAAGACCTGAAAGCCTTACGCGAAGCCGAAGTGGAAGTCACCCTGGTTTAGCACGATCCTGCCCTCATCGAAAGTTTTGCTGCTCAGAATCTCCGCTTGACTTCGTAACGAATAGTAAGTAAAAGACATGAAATGAAACAAAGCGTAAGTATGCTTTGGGGATGGGAAATCCGGACTCCTTGGAGACAGCTATGACCTCGGTACTACGCCATGTCTTCCTAATATTCTGTGCGCTGACCTTTTTTCCTGGTTTGCGGTAGCCGGACAGCGGCGCAATCGACGTACACTGCACAGTTGACGGGCGTGGTAACCGATTCCTCCGGCGCTGTGGTGCCCCACGCAAAAGTGATTCTGACGGACGACGCGACGAGTATAGCGGTCAACACGCTGACCGACGAACGAGGCATATACGTCCTCACCGGCATACGCCCGGCCACGTACACCATCCAGGTCGAGGCATCCGGGTTCGCCTCGCAACAGCGTAAAGATGTGGTCCTTGCTGTGAATCAGCAGGGCACTATCGATTTCATGGTTACGCCTGGTGTCGTCTCGGAGAGGGTTGTCGTCACGGAACAGGCTCCGCTGCTCGATACCGGAAATGCTACCCTCGGCACGGACGTGACCAACGAGTACGTGCGCGATATTCCGATTTACAACCGCAGTACCTTCGGTCTGGTCTTCCTCGCAGGCGGCGTCACTGAAGCCGCGGGCTCCGGCACCTCCGATTCCTATCCTGCCGGCACCAACTTCGTGTCCAACGGCCAACGCAACGCCACGGCCGAAGTGCGCGTCGACGGCGCGTTGACCAGCGCGCCTGAACAAGGCGAAGGCGGTAACACGAACGTCTACTACCAGCCTTCGGTCGAAATTATTCAGGAATTCAAAGTTGAGAACAACAGCTTCTCCGCTGAGTACGGCAATAACGGCGGCACCGTCGTCAATACGGTTCTTAAGGAAGGTGGTAACAAATTTCACGGCAGCGGCTGGTGGTTCGGACAACGCTCCGCGCTTGACGCCAACGATTACTTTAACAACGCCGCCGGTGTTCCCAAGCCCGACCACTTGCGCGATCAGTACGGATTTTCTCTGGGCGGCCCGATCAAGAAAGAGAAAACGTTTTTCTTCGTAGATTTCGAAAAACTTCGCCAGAATGACGCTGTCAACATCCAGGGTAGCGTTCCAACGCTCGCCGAGCGCAATGGCGACTTTTCTGGAGCCAACGAGACTATCTTCAATCCAAATATATGCCCCGCACCGGCAGATCCCACGATGTCTTGCACTCGCCCGCAATTCGTTGGCGACAGCTCTAACGGCTCCCTAAACGGCGTCCCTAACGTCATTCCGCAGGGCGATTGGGATCCCATCGGCCAAGCCATTCTCAATCTGTATCCCAAGCCCAACACCAATCTAGGCGATCCCACCGGCGTCAACAATTTCCGTACCTCTACCATCGCGTCGATGAGCGGATATCAATATGACATCAAAATCGATCATCACTTTAACGACAAGATTCACCTATCGGGCCGTTACAGCGATCTGCACCAAACTTTCGCGACTCCATTCATCGTTGGTGACGGCACGGACGCGACCGGCAATACCATTAACGATGGTCTGGCTGGTTCCCTCGACGTCCACAATATTGGCCTCGAACTAAATGATTCCCTCACGACAACCATTCTTTGGACCTCGCGCTTTGCCGTGGACCGCGTTACTTCTCCCGGACGATCCGTGTCACCTACCTTGCAGAGCGTAGGTTTTCCTGAAATCCTCGCGACGGCCAACGGCCTGAATCGTCTACCCACAATCCAAACGGATTTAAACGGTACGGATAATCAGCTCTCGCTGGGCAATCAATGCTGTACCGACACCGGCTTCGCGCACTCTCTTTATTCCTATTCTTCCGCGCTGGCTTGGATTCGTGGCCGCCACACTGTGAAGGCGGGCTTTGAGCAGCGCCAGTTCTTCAATAATTTCTTTCAACCCAACTATCCCACTGGCTATTTCTATTTTCCGCAAAACATTACGGCCAGCTCTCCGTCCTATTCTGCCGCGGACCAGGGGAACTCCTTCGCTGACATTCTCGTCGGTTACGCCGATCCTGGCTCCCTTGTGAATATCCAGCCCTCAGTCGCCGACAAGTCTTGGGAAACTGCGTTTTACGGTCAGGACGATTTCAAAATTAGCTCGCGACTCACCGTAAACATCGGCCTGCGCTACGAATGGAGCACCCCGTACACCGATCGCCACGACCTGCAGCAATACAGCAACTTCAGCGGCGCGACCGGCGTTAGCGTTCCACTGCCTTCCGCGTTAGATCCTACGGTCACCACTCCAACTTCGCTGATTGGCACCACGGTGTTTGTCGGCCAGGACGGTTTCGGCCGGCACTTAAAGGTGGACCGTAATAATGTCGCGCCACGGCTGGGCTTCGCTTACTCCTGGAATCAGAAAACCGTGTTCCGTGGCGGTGCTGGAATTTATTACGGGTTGAACCCCGCGTCGAACTACCAGTACACCGGCACTGCCTTCAGCTCCAGCGGAAATATCCTTACCACCGTTGACGCTTTCCAGTCTCGCTATGCCACTTTGGAAAATCCCTTTCCCGCGGGCCTTCCCCTTGCACAAGGAAAAACAAATGGAGCCAATCCCAACTGGGGATTCTCCAATGCGAACAATCTTGGGACGGAAACTGCTCGCAACGCCGAGATCTACCAATGGAATATTGGTGTGCAACGCCTGCTTCCAGGCGAAATAACCATAGGTGTCGATTATTCCGCCAGCCGCAGCAACCACCTTCCCTGGGGCGGTGACAACGTCACTACCACCCGCGACCGCAACTTTTTGTCCTCCGCAGTGCGCGCGGAGGTTTCTGCTCAACAGCACGCGTTGGACCCCAACTGCGACGCCGATGGCTGTGTTACGAGCTATTTGAACCAGCTCGTTAATAATCCCTTTCAGTATCTTTTTGTCCAAGTGCCAGGACAACCCTCGCCGATCTACAACGAGCCGTCTTCACAATACAACCAACCTCAAATCCCGCTGGTTAATCTGTTGCGGCCATATCCCCAATTCAACGGGAGCTTCACTGGCCTTCCCAATCTCGGCGCCAACGCTTTCTACAATTCCCTGCAAGTGCGCTTTCAGAAGCGCGCCAATCATTACATCAGCTTTGAAGGAAACTACACCCTGTCCAAAGCCACTGACGACTCTTCTGCCGGCTTTAACGCTTTTGTTGGCACCCTGAACGCCGGAAACGTGCAGCAGCTCGATCAGCTGAAGCTGGAGCACGGCATCTCCGCCAATGACGCCACTCATCGATTCGTCCTCGCCACCATCGTGGATGTCCCCGTTGGCCGCAATCGGTGGATTGGCCGCGACATGAATCGCTTTCTTGACGGCGTTATCGGGGGCTGGCAAATCGCCGCCATCATCACGCGGCAGAGCGGCCAGCCACTCGCTTTTAGCACTGCGGAGGGGAGCAATGGCGCGTTCATTGACGGTAACCAGCGGCCCAACCTCTTGTGCAATCAACTCTCCAGCGGCATCGGCTATCATCAAGCCGCCGCCAGCGGCGGCACCGCTTCGGTGTTCAATGCCGCTTGCTTCGGCTTTCCCGGGGACGAAATCCCTGGCGATGCTCCCCGCTATATTTCCACCTTGCGCAGCGACGGCATCCGCAATTCGGATCTATCCTTCAACAAGGAATTCACCGTGCACGAAGGCATGACCCTGCAGATTCGCGGCGAATTTTTTAATTTCACGAATACTGTGCGCTTTGCGGTTCCCAATACCAGTGTGGACAGCAGCAGCTTTGGCACTGTGACCGCTTCCGCCAATACTCCGCGCCATACACAAATCGGCGTACGGTTTCAGTTCTAAAAGTGCCGGTACTCACATGAACATTCTCGCGATCGTTCCTTTGTTTTGTGCGCTCACACTCTGTCTTGCGTCGCGTGCGGATGCCCCTGAACAGAATTGGACCAACTATGTTCGCATCGGGGCGTATAGTCTGACACCTAGTAACGCAGAAGCCATCGTCGACGACGCGCAAAAAAGCCACATCTTTGGCATCGAAGTCGACAATGACATTCCCGGCCGCTACGAAAGCTTTCTCGACCCCGCGGAGAAACTAAAAGCCATCCGCGCCGTCGCCGAAGCGGCGCACAAAGCGAACAATCATTCCTTCGTCTATATTGCGGGAACGGAATGCATTACCGCGAATGCGGAACACTCAGCCCATTCTGTCGTAAAGGATCATCCGGATTGGCTCCAGCGAAAGATCACGGGTGAGCCGGCGCTTTTCACTTCCGGCGCGGCTTTCTGGATCAGCCCGGGCGACGAAGACGTGTGGATCACCCCGTACGCTCCCGAGTGGCGAAAAATCTACATGCAACGTGTCCGGCAAATCGCCGCCACCGGCATCGACGGAATCTATGTGGACATCCCGTACTGGATGACGCACTTCGACGGTTGGGAGAATTCATGGGCCAGTTTCGACTCCTACACCCTGGCAGCATTCCAGGCACAATACGGACTTGACGCGCGCAAAGACGTAGTTCTCGGCGATTTCTCCGATGCTGGATTCCGCAAATGGGTCACCTTCCGCATCGACACCTTCACAAAGTTCATGCGCGAAATTCGCGAAAACGCGCGCAGCGTCAACCCCGCGATCATGGTCATTCCGGAAATTTATCCGGGCATTGAGCAGGAAGCGGTGCGCGTGGGCGCGGACGTGTATGAGTTGTACGGCGTCGTGGATGCCATCGCCCACGAATACGAATTTGGCGAGGGCGACCACATGGCCGCATCGCGCACACAGCTGGATTGGTTTCTCTATCAAGCGGGGATGCTCACGTTTCGCGCGTTTGCTCAGGGAAAAGCTACCTGGATACTGAACTATTCGTGGGACGGGGAGAAGGACGTCATTCCCAGCGAAGCCATGCGCACCTTGGCGGCTTCGCAACTCACTGCCGGCGCAAATTTTTGGGATGCTCCCGGGCACTCCATGGCCGGTTCGAATGACTCCGCGACACGCAAACAAATCTTCGAATGGATCGCCAATCACGAAAAGACCTTTTATCTTCCACGTGCTCCCATGCACCCGGTCGGGGTCTATTTCTCGCCTGCCAGCCGTAATTTCGATCCGGCGCGATTCCTTCCGTCCTACCGTGGAACACTCTTATTGCTCCTGCAAAACCATGTGGAGTTTCAGGTAGTCACTCCCAGAACGCTGCCGGATTTTCGCGGCGCGACTCTGGTTTTACCCGACGTTTCCCTCTTGAACGCTTCCGAACGCAGCCAACTGCAGAGCTTTCTAGCCCACGGTGGCCGGTTGATTATCGCCGGAACGGATGTCACCGCGTTGCCGACAGCGCAAAATATCATTTCGTTTAAGAATTCCCCGGGCGCCACTTATTTGGCCGCGCTGGAAAAGGATTTTCTCGCCGGCTCGCAAAACAAGCCGGTCGAATTCCTCGCAGCGCTCGCGCCGTCGCAAGATCTGGTCGTCAGCGCATCGCCCCTCGTGGCGTCCAACACGGCCATGGTCAACGGCCACCCACACGTATTTCTGATGAATTTCGCGGGAATCGTTCCTCGCCGCAATCTGCGGCCCTCGCCGGACAATTCCGTAAAAATCACGGCGTCCTGTCAGCGCAAGTGTCTTGTGCACTTCCTCCCGTTTCTGGGAGAGGAGCAGGTGGTCACTTCCCACCGCGGCGGGTGGCGCGCAAACATTCTCTCTTCCAGCGTTCGATCGTGCCGCGGTTGCCTGGCTTGACGAAGCTCAGTAGATTCCAACGTATTTAGGGAGCATGTTTTTGTCACTTTCGATAGCAAAACAGAATCGTTTACGCGCCTTGGCAAACCAGCACGGCGTCATCGCTGCGCTGGCGATTGACCAGCGTAGCGCCTTGCGCAAGCTTTTCGCCAAGGCCAGCGGACGCGATGCCAGCGATGTTCCCGCCGAGTGGCTGGTGCAGCTCAAAGAAAAGGTCAGCGAGTTTCTTACCCCTCACGCCAGCGCCATTTTGCTAGACCCGGAATACGGATTGCCCGCTGCGAGCCGGCGCTCCCAGAACTCCGGGCTTCTTCTCGCGTATGAGCAAAGTGGCTACGACAAAGCTGTTCCGGGGCGCCTCCCGCGCCTTTTGCATGATTTCACCGTGGCGCGGTTGAAAAATTCAGGGGCCGATGCCTTGAAGGTGTTGCTGTACTACTCTCCGTTCAGCGACGCCCATATCAACGCGTACAAGCAGGCTTGGGTTACGCGGGTAGGCGAAGAATGCCGCGAGTCCGAACTCCCATTTTTTCTCGAGATCGTCAGCTATCACGATGATCTAGACGAAAAGAGCCCGGAGTTTGCGCGCATAAAGCCCGACGCGGTTACTCGCGCGATTGTGGAGTTCTGCAAGCCGGGCTACGCCGTCGACGTGTTGAAGGTCGGTGTTCCCGTAAACATGCACTTCGTCGAGTCTTCCAGTTTGCCGCGTTCGCAAGCGGTTTACTCCCGTTCCCAAGCGCGCTCACACTTTAAACATGCTTCACAGGCCGCTTCGCTGCCCTTCATCTATTTGTCCGAAGGCGTTCCGAACCAGCTCTTTACCGATGCCTTGTCGCTGGCCGCCGAAGCTGGCTCGGATTTCTCTGGTGTGCTCTGCGGGCGCGCAATCTGGCAAGGTGGCGTGCCGGTCTTCGTGCAGCACGGTGCTTCCGCTCTGGAGGATTGGTTGCAGGAGCACGGCGTGCGAAATATTCAGAACGTGAATGCCCATCTCAGCGCTGCGCGGCCCTGGTTTGAAAAGATCGGCGCTTCTTCCAGCGCCCGAGAGTAACGACGGAATCGCGCCATGTTTTTGTGTGTCAGCCCCAATCCGGCGATCGACAAGCGGCTCACACTGCCGTCGCTTTTGCGCGGGCAGGTTAATCGCGCATGCGCGGTGCAAGGTTTTCCCGGCGGAAAGGCCGTGCATGTGGCCATGGTGCTGCAGACCCTGGGTGCCCACCCGCACTGGATAGGCCCTTGTGGCGGAACGAGCGGCGAAGAGCTCAAGCTCGGTCTTTCTTCCCTGGGAATTCGCGCCACCGCATCCGCCACCAGTCAGCCGACTCGCACCAATCTGGAAATCTTGGAAGCAGACGGCACCGTCACAGAAATTCTCGAGCCCGGTTCGCCTCTCTCTTCTGTGGAATGGGAGCAATTCAAAAACGCCTGCAGCCAAACGTTTGCAGAGAATTCAGAAAATAAAACCGTCATCCTATCCGGCAGTTTGCCGGCCAATGCCCAGCCAGAACTCTACGCGGACCTCGTCGCCCGCGCGCGTACGTCTGGTTGCAAGACCCTGCTGGACGCCAGCGGTGAACCTCTTCGCGTTGCACTCGACGCAGAGCCTGATTTCGTGAAGCCTAATCGCGACGAGGCGGCAGAAGTCCTGGGAGCGGCCATCAATACCATTTCGGACGCCTGTGCCGCCATCCACGAGTTGCTGGCCCGCGGCGCGCGGAGCGCAGCTCTGAGTCTCGGTTCCGAGGGACTGCTGTTTTGCGCCGGTAAGGCCGGGCCTGTGTTGTTTGCCCCGGTGATTGCGTTACGCCCTCGCTCTACCGTGGGTTGCGGAGACTCAGCGCTGGCTGGTTTTGCCTTCGCCATGGCCTCCGCATATTCGCCACAAGATACATTGCGCCTCGCGGCGGCCTGCGCCGCGGCCAATTGTCTGGCGGAATCTCCGGGCGCCGCGAGGCTTGAAGATATCGAGAGTTTTCGCCAACAAATTGTCGTGCAAACGCTGGCGTTGGATTCCTGACGTCTTTTGTATTTACGCGCCACGCGCACAGAGAAGAAAAACTAAGGAGAGACTCGTCAGAAAGCAAAAACTCTAATCTGCATCGCGAATTCGCTTCGCCGAGGAAAAGAAAAAGATGATGCCCGCTTCCAGCTCCCCCCTTCGCGCTTCTCACACGCTTGCTGAAATCCTGTCGCAGCCGGAGGTCTGGCGTTCTTGTGCCCGCACCCTGGCGGAAGATGCCGCATTCCAGGCCATACGGGAAAAAGCCCGTGTCCCTCGTCCCTGGCTCTTCATCGGTTGTGGAACAAGTTTCTATTTGGCCGAAGCCGCCGCAGCGAGTTGGTCGCAGCTGACTGGCCGTCGCGCTCGCGCTTTGCCCGCTTCCGAGGTGCTGCTATTTCCACACTCGGCGCAGCTCGCGGAGCAGGATCTCCAGGCGGTCATTATTTCCCGCTCCGGCCGCACTTCGGAGGCTTTGCGCGCCGCAGAACTGTTGCGTGAGAAGTATAAGGTCGCGACTCTCGGAATTACCTGTGCGTTGCACTCCGAGTTGGCAAGGATTTGTGAATTGGCCATAACTCTGCCGGCGGCCGACGAGAAGAGCATGGTCATGACGCGTTCGTTCAGCTCCATGCTTTTGTCCCTCGTTCAGCTTGCCGCGGAAGTCGCGCGTGTGCCGGACCTTTCCTCATCGCTCGAAACGGTGGCAACCGCGTTGGCTTCCTCCATCGAAGCCTGGAATGCTCGAGTAGAGACATTTGCCTCCAGCTATGCATTCGCGGACTATATATATCTCGGCCAAGGCCCTCTATTCCCCATCGCTCGCGAGGGCGCGCTCAAGGTCACGGAAATGTCGCATTCTTACGCCCAGGCCTATCACACCCTGGAGTTCCGCCACGGCCCGAAATCCATCGTCGCGCCAGACACCTGCCTCATGTTCTTTCTCAGCGAATCGGGCACTCCTGCAGAAACGGAGGTGTTGCTGGAGATGAAGGAACTGGGCGGCACGATCATCTCCGTCTGCAATCGCGCCAGCGACGCCGTTCGCAAAGCCTCCGATCTTCTCTTCGAATTGCGCGCCGGAGTTTCGCAACCCTTCCTTCTCGCACCGTTCATCGTCCCCGCACAACTTCTCGGCTATCACACCGGAGCAAAAAAGGGTCTAAATCCCGATGAACCGAAAAACCTTAGCCGCGTAGTTCTTCTGGATTGACCGCTCGCTGAGCCGGCAAATGATTAGTGACAATAAATTCGACATCAGCGTCGTTGGCGAACTGAATCTGGACCTGGTTCTCTACGGCCTTCCCAGCCATTTCGAATTGGATCGCGAGCACCTCGCTTCCAATTTGAGCCTCACGCTCGGTAGTTCTTCGGCGATCTTCGCCCATAATTTCGCGCTTCTTGGAAATCGCGTCGCCTTTCATTCCGCCATCGGCGAAGATCCACTAGGCAAGATCTGCCTGGAGCGCCTGGAGCAGAGCGGCGTGGACGTCTCGGCCGTTCGAACATTTCCCGCGCAACAAACCGGTCTCACCGTCATCCTCCCGCAGCCCGAAAAGCGCTTCATCCTCACCTATCCCGGCGTCATGGCGCACATGCGCTTTGAAGACCTGGACCTCGCCAGAGTCTTCCACGCCCGCCATCTGCACCTCTCCTCTTTCTTTCTGCAAAAGGCGCTGCGTCCCCGTATCGCGGATCTTTTTCGTCTCGCCAAGCAAGCCGGGCTTTCCACCTCTCTGGATACCAACGACGATCCGGAAGACCGCTGGGAAGCCGACGTCCTTGATGTTTTGCGATGGGTCGATGTTTTGTTGCCCAATGAGCAGGAAGCTTGTCGCCTCGCCCGAGTCGATGATCCGACGCTGGCCTTGAACTTTCTGGCGACCAGGGTTCCCTTGGTAATCATGAAACGCGGCGAAAAGGGCGCGCTAGCACGCCGCGGATCAGAAATCTTTGAGTCCATGTTGCCTAAAGTCACCTCGATAGACACCATCGGCGCTGGCGACAGTTTTGACGCCGGTTTCCTGCATCAATTTATTCGCGGCGCGGCAGTTTCGGAATGCCTGCGAAATGGCAACCTGACAGGCGCCCTCTCCACCACTCGCAGCGGCGGCACAGAAGCCTTCCGCGATGCCAGGCACCGCATCGAATTCTTGTCTCGGTAGGGGCCCAATATGTCGCGCCCCAGCTTGCCAAGAAGCATTCCGTCACCTGCCTTATTCTCTGCAGAACAACGCGGTCGCAGCAGCTTTGCTCAAGGGTCTCGAACCCCTCTAGTTCGCCTCCAGCAACAAATCACCCGCAAACTCAACCTGCAATTTCGCGGTTGGCCCGGTCACCGTTCCATAGTCCTTTCCATCCACATAGTCGGTCACATGGTAACTCCGGTTCCCGAGCCCGCGCAGTTCCACCTTGCCTTTCCACTTCACACCTGCGCTGCTCTTATCCGCTCCGCTGGGCGCGTAAAACGCGTAGTACATCGCGCCGCCCTTCTCAATCGCATACGCCTCGGGCGAATCGTAGCCATACACGTACAAGTCCAGGAAGTTTCCCTTGGACAGCATCTTTTCGTTGTACAGTGCGATCCATTTCTTCCAGTGCGCGTCCTTCTCGGGATTCAGATACACGTTCTTCAGCTTCGGGCCATAATCCGGCCACGTAAACTTCGTCCCCAACACTCCACCGGTTCCCAGCGTGGACGCAAAGTCATCCCCAATGTCCTGCTCGTTGTTAGTATTCGCGCCGGTAATGCGGGACAGCTCCACATGATCCCCATAGATGGCTGCATTTGGCCCCAGCAGAGCCTTGTACATCTTGATCCGCCGGCGCACTTGCACCGAACCCACGGGATCCGCCGTCACCGCTTGATCCATATAACGCAGCCAAGCCAGACTCGGCGGCGTCCCGCATGGACAGCTTTGCGTCACGCTGTCCGCCTTTAGCGCCCGCGTGGTTTCGAAAATCGTTTTGTACACTTCGCCCATGGCATAAACAGAGTCCAGCGGCGATTTGTGATGATGCTTCGGGTTGTAGCAACGCGGCGTGGCATAAATATTGTCCAGCTTGTGCCCGTCAAAGTCCCAATCCCGAATGAATCGTTCCGTCAGCTTCTTGTAATATTCGCGCACCTCCGGTACCGCCGGGCAGAGCGTCGCCAGATTTCGCGTCATCCGTGCCGGCTGTCCTTTTTCATCCAGAATCAGCCAGTCTGGGTGCTCCTTCACTACATCCGAAACGATGTATTTGTGCTCCCCGTACCCGAACCTGCCATCCTCCACAGCCAGCGGCAGCCACCACAGCTGGACCTTAATCCCTTGCTCGTGAAAATCCTTCACCATCTTCTGAATCGCATCTCCGCCGAACGTATCTTTGCGCGGCTGCCAATCCCCATAATCGTTAAACCAACGATCGTCGAGGGTGGCCCAGTGAATTCCCATTTCCTTCAACTTCGGAATCGTGTCGGTCATCTGTTTTGGCGTCACGTCCGATCCGTAACCCCAGCCGCACCAGCTCACCGCATAGTTTTCCTCGTTGTTTTTTGGCCGCGTCAGTCCCTCCCGCTCCACGGCCTTGGACCATATGCTAAGCGGTTCGTAATAATCGCCGCTATACACCGTCACGAAAGTTCTCGGCGTAGAGAAACTCTCGCCCGCCTTGAGCGTCGTACTAGCCGGAATCTCAATTCCCGCTTGCACTCGTCCTTCGGCTGTCGTCTGTACCGGTATGGAAAGCGCCAGCGGTAATGTTTCCAGGTGCCCAATCGCCAAGCCCACACTCCGCGTCCAGAACGCCACCACGGGCACTCCCCCGCCGACCCGTCCCAGATCATCGTGCGTTTCCACCGGCGCGCCAAAGGCATTCTCTTGCAAAAATTTCGCCGGCATCGGCACTACGTCGTCTTTGCCCCACTTGATGCTCGACCCAAAAAATGCCCACATCTCGTGCGCCTGCGCTTGCGGATCGGCCAGCGAAGCATTCAGCGTATGCTCTTGCAACTTCACCGAATCGAGGCGCATCTCCCGGTCTCCGGAATTTGTGTAACTGGCTGACAGCAAAGCCAGAGCGGGAAAATCGTCGTATACCTCGACGGTCAGAACTTCGTCCAGACCAGTGCTGGCGCTGTGCCCTTTAACCTCCACTCGCTTGCCAAGCGCGCCGAGTTTGCCGTTTGCCGCTCCGATTTTCGCTTGTCCTAAATCCCGCACAAAATCGCCGACCGCCCGCTTGCCAGCGATTACCACCACACCTGATCCTGGCCCACCTTCGTCGAGCGTCAGCGGTTGCGTCCCGTCGCTCAAACGAGCCAGCAAACCGCCCGTGGCTGTCAGCACAAATTCCGCTTGCCCGGTCTTAAGATGAATTCCGTCTGCCTGGTTTTCTACCGCCGTTGTGGATGTGGCTTCCGTTTTCTTCGCTTCCGTCTTCTTCTCTTGTGTCGTGCATCCGCCGGAGACGCTTAATGCCACGAATGTTGCCACCACCGCCGTTGAAAAACTCCATCCTCGAGCAATGCGATTCATCTTTTGTCTCCGTGGTACATGGCGAAAATCTTCTCCGCGTTTCCGTGGTAAACCTTCTCCAAAATCCAATCCGGCAAGCCCATGCCATAAATCATCCATCGACCCTGCCCCGGATAGCCCCAGTACGGGAAATATTCATCATCCGTCTCCAGCCAGCGAAAATAGTTGGCGTACATCTCCGGCACCGGTTCTGAATCCGTTCCAAACAGGATGCGGCCATGAAACTCCGCGAAGAATTTTGCGGCCCGCCGCGGCTGCCGGCCCAACTCCGCTTCCCGCGCGCCTAGTTCCACATACATATTTGGATATTTTCTCAGCCACTCCGATACCGCATCCAGATTCTCCGGCCAGTTCGCGACATGCAGCGCGATAAACGTCGTCTTCGGATGTTTCGCAACGATGCGATTCCGCTCTTCCAGTAGCGTCAGCTTGTCCGGAAAACTGCCGCCATAAAAGCTCCACGACGGGTTGTGCATCAACTCCTCGTATCTTTCATTCTTTGCATCCGTCGGCGTGAAAAAAGCCTCTGGGTCGGTCGAGTGGATCGCCACCGGTATCCCCAATCGTCCGCACTCTTCCCACACCGGATCCATTCGTGGGTCATCGATGGCCACCAGTTTTCCGTTCTTGTCCTTCACTCCGAGTCCCCAATCCTTCAGTACCTTCAATCCCCGCGCACCGCGCTTCACCGCATCATCCAGTTGCGCCACCATTTCCGTGCTGAAATTCGCATCGTCGATCTTGCTCCAGTCCATTTGCGCGAAGACCACGAACCGGTCGGGATACGGCTTCACCATCTTGTCCAGCACCGACTGCAGTTTTTCGCCCCACATGCCCGTCAGGATCACCACCTTTTTCACGTTCGCCTGATCCATCCCTTTCACCACGTCGGCGGCTGGGACATCGTCCCCATGAACTCCGCCCGCATCATTGACGTGATTATGTACATCAATCACGTAGAACTTTGCGCGGGGCACCTCGTGCATGGGGGTGTGCAGCATTGGCTTGGGATCCCAATCCTTTAAGAGCAGGGTCATGCGTTTTTCTGCCTCCGGGTCCTCCCGATACTGAATATCCTGTCCAAGCGCCCGTGCCTGCAAAGCGCCCACCAAAGCGGCAAGGGCCCAAATCTGCATCGGCCAACGCCACCAACACACTGAGTTCATCATAGAATTTGTCCCGTCCCTCAACCGATCTGTCTTGTCATCGAAAAAGCACACGCCGGAGTCTAATCCCAAACGCAGATAAACGAAAGTAAAAGATATAAAACGAAGCACTCGCGTCCGTGCGGCTATAGTCACTTCGCCAACAGAATTAGGGTGTCCCGTGCCCAGAAGTTTTTAGCCTCTTTCAACAGATTGGAGTTAGCTTTGAGCGAAAAGCAGATGCCCCGATTTGTTGGAAGCATTAGTAGTCAGAGGTAGCGGAAGGAGTTGTTGGAGTCGAGTGTCGTGCGCCCAAGGCTACCAGGCCGCGCTACGCCCCGACAGTAACGTGACGTTCCATTGTAAAGCACTTTTCGATATTGCTGCTATGGCGCAGCAGTGATTTGTGGTGTCCGGCTTTCACCAGGTGCTCTGCCAAGGGACGTCCTCGCGGCCGACGGGAACGGAACCTGCGCCGCGAACAAGGTGGTTATCAGATGGACTTCACGATTTCCAGTTCGCCATCCTTGCGCAATACTTCCAGGGCAATCCCGCGCGAGTGGCGCTTCAGCAGCACATCCACGCTGGCGTCGCCCACTCTCAAGTGCTCGATGCGTAGTTCATTGAGATTGGCGGGCAGCGTGGGATTGACGAAGGTGATTTTTTTTTCCGTGGCGCTAATATTCATGCCCAGGCAGGAACGCAGCAGCAGATACGCCGCCCCGGAAGCCCAGGCCTGCGGAGCGCAGGCCACGGGATAGTGCGTCGGACCGGCGCCATCATCGCGTTTGTGAAATCCGCAGAACAGTTCCGGAAGACGATGCAGCTCAAAGTGCAGGCTGGCTTCGTACATGCCCGCAAGGATGCGCACGCTTCTTTCCTGTTCGCCGTAGAGCGACAGGCCGAGGCCGATCAGCGCATTGTCATGCGGCCATACCGAGCCGTCGTGATAGGACATGGGGTTGTAGCGTGCTTCGCTGGATCCCAGGGTTCGCACGCCCCATCCGGAAAACATTTCGGTGGCAGTCAACGTCCCGGCAAGAATCGCCGCATGTTCGCGCTCGGCAATTTCGGTGAATAATGCATGTCCGGCATTGGAAGTGCGCACGCTGCACGGTTTTTTAGTTCCGTCGAGCGCCAACACGTAGGTTCCCAGCTCTGGCGACCAAAACGCAGCCGCAAATTTGCGCTTCAATTCCGCGGCTTCCGCCAGCAGACGGTCGCGCGATGCCGCATCGCCGCGCGCTTCGGCCAGCAGCGCTACCGCGCGTTTTGCGCCATAGACGTAACTTTGTACCTCGCACAGCGCAATGGGAGGTTCGGCAAGCTCACCGTTGCGGTGAAACACCGAATCGTAAGAGTCTTTCCACCCTTGCTGCGACAAGCCATTGGCCGACTTCTGCTCGTATTCAACGAAGCCGTCGCCATCCACATCGCCGTACTTGGTAATCCACTCCAGCGCCGCCAGGACATTGCTCCAGATGCTTTTGATAAATTCGAGGTCCCCCGTGCGCGTGTAGTACGCACCAGCCAAAATCAAAAACAGCGGAGTGGAGTCCACGCTGCCGTAGTATTTCCCGAAGGGCACTTCGCGCAAGGCGGACATTTCGCCGCGGCGCATTTCGTGCAGGATTTTTCCCGGCTCGGCGTCGCGTGCAGCATCGCTCTCGGTGGCCTGCGTCTCCGCCAGATACTGCAGTACGCCTTTGGCGATCTCCGGGGCCAGCCACAGGCATTCCAGCGCGGTAATCATGCCATCGCGCCCAAACACGGTGCTGAACCACGGCACGCCCGCGTAGGGATAATTTTCTTCCGGGTTGCCTTCCAGCAGCATGCTCAGGTCCGCTTGGCAACGCGCTAGGAAAGCATTAAAGCGGTTGCTGGAAGTGATGATGCGGACCTGGCGCAGCGGTCCGGAAATCACGCGCTGGTGCAAAGCCTGAAACGCGGCAGGGTAGGGAATTGCCGTGCGGCGTTGGGCTCCCTGTTCGCATTGCACCGTAATGTTGAGGAGTGTTTCTTGTTTGGGCTCGAGGGTTAGCTCGAACTGCGCCTGCAGTTCCGTCAGTGTGTCGGGTATCGGCGAAAAATGCAGGCGCGTGCGCCGTTCCACATCGTCGAGCCCGCGGTAGGCCAGTACCACTTCGTCTTTCTGTACGCGCGTCGCCAGGCGTTCACCCCGGCGTTTGCGGGTGCTTCCGCGTACCTCAAAGATATCCGCGAAGTCCGCATCGAAGCGCACGCTCAGCGTGGCGTGCAGCGTTTCCAGCCCGTAATTCATCACTCGCATCTGCTCGTGGCAGCTGGCGCGGTCCAGAAATTTGCAGCGAAACACGTGAATGGTCCCGCGGTGCAATTCGATTTTGCCGTCCACGGTGTTATCGACGTTGCTTAGATCCACGGCCAGGAAGCCATTGTGTTCGCGGATGGTGGAACTCAGCAGCATGGGCTCGCGCCCATTCAGGCGCAGCGTGAACCGCGAAAGATGCCGCGTCTCGGCATAAAAAAGTCCAAACTGCACCGCGCCGAACGCTTCCAAATCGCCAAAGCGGTTGAACACCGCAAAGGTTTCCCCGTACTTGAGCACCCGTGTGCGGTCATCGGCCAGCGCCGAAGTGGCCCGCACGTAATACTGGTCTTCGACCTGCAACACATCTTTTACCGGATCATTCATTTCTCCGCCGCGGTGATGCGCAGCTGCAGGGCGGACTTGCCGCGGTTTCCGGGGATGACCAGGGGTTCGGCAAGCAGTCCGTCGTATACGCGCATATAGTCTTCGGCCATGCGCACGTCCGTGAATCGTGCTTCGAATCGCTCCCGGCACGTACCGCGGGACAATTCCGGGATACGCGCGACGGCTGCAACCGCGGCTGCCTCCGAATTCACGATGAATCCCGTCAGGCCGTCCTCCAGAATTTCTGGCACCGAGCCGCAAGCGAACGCAATCGTCGGCGTCCCGCAAGCCATGGCTTCGATCATGGTCAATCCGAACGGTTCTGGCCAGTCGATCGGAAAGAGATATGCGTAGGCATTGCCGAGAAATTCCGACTTCTCGGACTCGGTAATTTCTCCGATATATTCGATGCCGTGATTTTTCAGCAGCGGTTTGATCTGCGTCTCAAAATATTCGCGGTCCGCGCGGTCCACCTTCGCCGCGATCTTCAGCGGTATTCCAGCCTTCAAGGCGATTCGAATGGCGCGGTCCGGGCGTTTCTCCGGGGAGATTCTTCCCAAGAATGCCAGATATTTGCCTGGTTCGACGCTGGGTTTCAGCAAGCTCGCGGGCAGCCCGTGATACACATTGCTCACCCAATTCGCTGCGCCGATGGGTTCACGCTGCGCATAAGAAATGGACACCAGCGGCATCTGGTTGAAATGCCGGTACAGCGGCTCGAGGTCCGGCAAATCCAGCCGCCCGTGCAGCGTGGTGACATTGCGCAAGCCCATATTTTTACTGGAAGGGAAATGCGCGTAATCGGTATGAAAATGAAGGATGTCGAACTCTTCGGCCATGGCAATCACTTGGTCCAACATCACCGCATGATGCGCCATCGGAGATCTTCACAATCTTCGCTAAGACGCAGCGACCGCTCGCAACCGGGCACCAGGCGCGCCTCGGTGATCGAATCTCCGCTGGCGAACAGCGTCACTTCGTTGCCCTGCTCCACCAGCGCTTCCGTCAAGTACGACACCACCCGTTCCGTCCCGCCATAAAGATGCGGCGGTACACTTTCATACAGCGGTGCAACTTGTGCGATTTTCATCGGGATTGGCCCTTTTTTCCGTGCATCTTGCAGCACACGAAAGTGTAGCTTGCGGCCCGCACGCCAGCCATCGGGTACACCCTGTAGCACCCGTAGGTTCTATCCGCTGCGCGCGTGCATTGCAGATTGCTATCAAATTTGCGCCAAACCGTTCCGATATTCATTGACACTCAAAACTCCGCACCGTAGCATCACTCTAAACTCGTAACTTCAGCGCGCATCGCCACGTAGTAAATCAGGAGAGGTGCACCGTGGGACTCCGCGATTTCATTGCCAAGCAGTTTATCGACGTTATCGATTGGACCGAGCCGGAAGATGGCATTCTGGCGTATCGCTATCCCATGCAGGACCGCGAGATTCAAAATGGCGGTAAACTTACCGTTCGCGAATCGCAGCTGGCCATTTTTGTGAATGAAGGGAAGGTCGCCGACGCCTTTGCCCCCGGCTTGTACACCCTGAACACCCAGACCCTCCCCATCCTCACCTACCTCAAAAACTGGGACAAGGCGTTCCAGTCGCCATTCAAATCGGATGTTTATTTTTTCTCTTCGCGCATTCAGACCGACCAGCACTGGGGCACGCAAAATCCCATCACCATTCGCGACAAGGAGTTCGGCGCCATCCGCCTGCGCGGCTTCGGCATCTATTCCTACCACATCAAGGATGCAAAAACGTTTTACTCCAAGATCAGCGGCACGCGCGACGAGTATCGCGTCGCCGATCTCGAAGGCCAGCTCCGTAACACCATCGTCGCCAAAATGACCGACGCATTTGCCGCCAGCCAGGTGCCCTTCCTCGACATGGCCGCCAATCAAGCCGCGTTGGGCGACAAAATCAGAGAGTCCATGACGCCCGCCTTCGCCGACTACGGTCTCGAACTCGACACATTCGTGGTGGAAAATCTCTCCCTCCCCGACGAACTGCAAAAGGTTCTGGATCAACGCATCAGCATGAACGTCCTTGGCGACATGGGCCGCTTCACGCAATACCAGGTCGCGCAATCCATTCCTATCGCCGCGGCCAACGAAGGTGGCGGAGCCGTTGGCGTTGGAGCCGGACTCGGGGCTGGTGTGGCCATCGGCCAGTCCATGATCGACGCCATCAAGCAATCTTCCGCCGGCCCACCCGCGGCGCCAGCGCCAACCGCCGCGCCATCGCCAATCGCAGGTGCGCCTTCCGCGGAAACCAAGTTTTGTCTTGAATGCGGAAAATCCATTCCGCGCAGCAGCAAGTTCTGCCCGGAGTGCGGCAAGCCGCAAATGTAGGCGCCCGGCTTCAGCCCGGCATTTTTCAACCGGCACAGCCGCGGCGCAAGCAGGTTCGATTTCCGCAAAGGGCGAGGGACAGCCACAGCAATCTATGCACGGCGTCGAATGGGTAGTCGAGGCTTGGGGATGTAACCCGGCAACGCTGCGAGACCAGCGCAGCCTGCATGCGCTATTCGATGCCTTAATCCAGGATCTAAAACTGCGCCCGATCGGCGCGCCGGTTTGGCATGCCTTCCCCGGCAGCGGCGGCATCACCGGTCTTTGCCTGCTCTCCGAATCGCATCTCGCTTGCCATACGTTTCCCGAACACGCTTCGCTGTGCCTGAATCTTTTCTGCTGCGTGCCCCGCGCGGAATGGAAATTCGAAGCACAATTGAAGAACAGGTTCGGCGCGAAGGAAGTCGCCGTCCGCAGATTGCAGCGTTCCTACGCGCTTCCCGGCGCGCGAGCTGCCAATGAATAAGCGAAGATTCTTTCCACGCGCTCTCTCGAGGCCATTGCAATGACCCAGCCGGCCGCCACTTGCCCCAATTGCGGCGCGAAAATCGTTTTCCAATGGTCCAGCAGCGTGCAAACCGTCTGCCAATATTGCAAGAGCGTTCTGGTGCGCACCGACCTGGATCTAACAAAAATCGGTCAGGTCGCCGACCTCCCGCCGGACGTCTCTCCTATCCAGCTCAACACCGAGGGCATCTACCGCAACAAATCCTTCGTGGTTATCGGCCGCATCCTGTATGAATACGATCAGGGCGCCTGGAACGAATGGCATTTCATGATGAACGATGGAACCGACGGCTGGCTCTCTGACGCTCAAGAGGAATACGCCGTCTCCTTCCCGGCCCCCAACCAGAAACTCCCGCAGCAATTGCAACTGCAGCCTGGCGCGCAATTTTCCTGGAACGGCCAGACCTATACGCTCAGCGTCATCACCAACGCCCATTTCCGCGGCGTCGAAGGCGAACTCCCATTCAAATATTGGGACAAGGGCGACATGGTCTTCGCCGACCTGCGCACGCAGTCAGGAAAATTCGCCACCCTGGATTACAGCGACGAGCAACCGGCCCTATACCTCGGTGAATTCGTCGACTTCGAGGATCTAAAACTCAAAAATCTGCGCACCTTCGAAGGCTGGTCGTGAGCGCCACTCCTCCTCCTCTCCAGCCACCGCCGAAGCCGCAAGCTAGAGCCGTGAATTGCCCGCATTGCGGCGCAACCATCACCCTGCGCGCGCTCGGGCAAGCCTCCTCCGTTGTTTGCGATAGCTGCCACTCCATCCTCGACGCCAAGGATCCCCAACTCAAAATCCTGCAAACCTTCGACAAAATTGTCTCTCCAGACTCTCCGCACATTCCCCTGGGCAGTCGCGGTAAAATTCGCGGCGCCGATTACGACGCCATCGGTTTTGAAACCAGAAGCATCCAGGTCGACGGTATCCGTTACTTCTGGCACGAATACATCCTTTTCAATCCCTACAAAGGCTTTCGCTATCTCACCGAGTATCAAGGCCACTGGAACGACATCTCCGTCTGCAAAGCCCTGCCCGATGTCGATACCCGCCTGGGCATTCCTTCCCAAGCCAACTATCTCGGCGAAGCATATCGTCATTTCCAGACCGCCGACGCCAATACCGATTTCGTGCTGGGCGAATTTCCTTGGCAGGTCCGGGTTGGCGAACGCGCCCAAGTCACCGATTTCGTGCATCCACCGCGCGTCCTCTCGATGGAAACAATGGCCGGCGAAATCACCTGGTCCATCGGCGAATACTTGACCGGCCAGGATGTTTGGGCCGCCTTCCGCCTCCCCGGCCACCCGCCGGACGCCATCGGCGTCTACGAAAATCAACCCTCGCCCTTCCTCGAAAAGTCCGCCGCCGTCTGGAAGACTTTTGCAATCTTCGCCATCGTCCTCCTGGCCATGATTCTCGCCTTCGACTTCACCGCCAAGCGCGAACCCGTGTTTGACTCCACCTATCAGCTTCTGCCCAACGAATCCAAAGCCGAAGCCTCTTTCGTCACCGACATCTTCGAACTCACCGGCCGCACCTCCAACGTCCAAATCACCACCACCGCCAACGTGCAGAACAACTGGATCTATTTAAATTACTGCGCTCATCAACCAGGACACCGGCCAGGCCTGGGATTTCGGCCGCGAGGTCAGCT
>CAWENU010000029.1:0-7859 GCA_963810355.1 uncultured Acidobacteriota bacterium | reverse complement strand
AGACCTTGCTTTCAGGGTCGTTAATGTTGCGAATATGATCGCACCCGCGGGACAGGATTGCTGGCACGCAGTCTGCAGTTCGCCGTCTTTGATCTTGATTTCTTTGCCTTCGCGCACCGATGCGGTTTCGGTGTCGATTTTGTGTTCGGTGATGCGCTGCACGCAGTAGGTGCACTTTTCCATCACTCCGCGGCTGCGCACGCTGACGTCGGGATTCCGCATCATCTTGTACTGCGGCGTCTCCCAGTCCTGGAAGAGGAAGAAGTTAAACCGTCGCACTTTATAAGGACAGTTGTTCGAGCAATAACGCGTCCCCACGCAGCGGTTGTAGATCATGTCGTTCAGGCCTTCGCTGGAGTGGTTGGTGGCGCCCACGGGGCAAACCACTTCACACGGCGCGTCCTCGCACTGCTGGCAGGGAACCGGCTGGAAAAACGCCTTGGGATTATCGCGGTCGCGCGCTTCCTGATCCGGATACTGGTAGTAGGTGTCGATGCGGATCCAGTGCATGTGGCGGCCGATGGCGCATTGTTCCTTGCCGACGACGGCGATGTTATTTTCCGCGACGCAGGCCACCATGCAGTTGTTGCAGCCCACGCAGGAATTCAGATCAATGGCCATGCCCCAGGCATAGGCTTCTTCGTTGTAAGGATACCGCTTGTACAGCGTGAGACCCGGCGCCGGATCTTCACCCTGCTCCTTGGCGAATTCAGGATCTTTGCGATATTCCTCCAGCGCAGTTTCCCGGACCAGCGGTCGATGGCCGCCATCGGGCGTGTCCATGGATTGGTAACCCTGCGTCGAGGCCAGCACATACCGATCGCCAGTTTTTCGAATCTGCAAGCCAGTGGCGAACCACGGCGCGGCGCTAGTGCGCAGAGGATACGCATCGAAGCCCTGCGCTGTTCCTACGCGCCCTGCGCGCTTGCGTCCATAACCCAGAAAGACGGTGACCGAATTGTCAGGATGCCCGACCTGAACCCATATCGGGCCGTTGACTTTCTTGCCATTCAGTTCAAGTTCGACGACATCGCAAGTTTTGATCTGCAGCCGCTCCGCCATCTTGGGACCGATGAGCACGGCATTGTCCCAAGTGAGCTTGGTCATCGGCTTGGGGAGTTCCTGCAACCAGCCATTGTTGGCGAATTGCCCGTCGTAGATGCTGGGGTCGCGGCGAATGTTCAGCTCGATGGCGTTGGGGTCCGCCACTAGCGGGACCAGAGTCTTGAGATCGCGACTTCCCATGGGTCCGTTCGAGGCCTCGGGCGGCGTCTGCAGCTTGGGCGATTTTTCCGCGGATGCTGTTCCTTCAACCCATCCATCGAGCAGCGACTTGCGCCAGAAGGCCTCAAAATCCGCTCCCGTGTGCTGCTTCTGCCAGTAAGCGCGCACCAGATCATAGCCCGTGGTATCGGCCTGACCGGCAAGTAACGCAACAAATTCGACGGCACTCTTACCCTGATAGAGAGGCGCGATGAGCGGCTGAATAATACTCGCCGTGCCATCGTAAGCACGGGCATCGCCCCAGGATTCGAGTTCGTGTGCCTGATTGATGTGCCATTGACAGAGTTCTGCCGTCTCGTCTTGATACAGTCCGAGATGCACTCGTAACGGAGCCTTGTCGCTCTTGAGCAGTTTGGCGAATTCTAAATCCGCGGGCGCGTCGTAGGCTGGATTGCCGCCGAGGATAACGAGCAAGTCGACTTTGCCTGCATTGATATCCGAGACGAGCTCCTTAATCGATTCGGTTTGGTTAACTGGGCTCGCGTCAACGGGTTCAGTATAAAAAACGGTCTTGCCGACATTGCCAAGTTCCGCATTAAGCGCATGCGCGAGCGCATGCACGACCGGTGGTTGATGATCACCCACGATGACGATGCTTGCGCCGCCGCGGCTTTGAAACTCCTTTCCGACCGCGACCGTAAACCGAAGCTGCTCATTCGTAAGACCGAAATTGCCCGCAACTAGGTCCAGACGATGCCCGCCACCGAGAAGGAGGCCTGCGATCCTCTCGATACCGTCTGCCCGCGTAGGAATCCGGTGATCCGCCTTCGCCCCCGTCGTCGTCGGCGTGCTCTCGATCATGTACAGCCGGTTCATGTTGCCGTCGGGACTGCGGCGCGAGGCAAAGTCGCGGATGTAGCGAACATTTCCCGGAAAACCCGCATACAGAAAATCGGCGTCGAGCGAAACGATGACGTCGGCTTTCGAAAAGTCGTACCGAGTCTCCACCGGCTGGCCGAATGCCATCTTCGCGCCTTCGAGCACATTGTCGCGATTGACCGGCTCGTACACATGCCACTTGGCCTGGGGATAAATTTTCAGAAAATTCCGCAGCTGATCAGCCAGCGTAGGCGAAGAAATGGTCGGCGTAAGAATCCGAATGCCCGCGCCCTGCAAGGCCTTTTGGGCGCTCAGCGGTCCGCGAATCGCGTTCACAAAACTTTGCCACGAGCGCTGATCGCCCATCGAGACCACGCTCTGCGAGCGGTCCGGATCGTACATGCCAAGGATCGAAGCCTGGGCAAAGATATCTGTGCCCCCGAGACTGGCAGGATGCTGATCGTTGCCTTCAATTTTTGTCGGGCGTCCGAGATGGCTCTCCACCAGCAGCGGATTGGCGTATCCGCCCAGCGTCATCGCCGTGGCGTAAAACATGGGACGGCCGGGAATCACTTCTTCCGGCTGGCGCACATAAGGAACGATGGGTTCGAGGGGCAGGCGCACGCATCCAGTCATGCCGGCCAGCGCCATCGACGCGCCCATCACCTGAAGAAAACCGCGGCGTGAGACGGAATCGACCCACTCGGACGCGCCCTTGGGGAATTCGCGGTGCAGTGCCTCCTGGAAATCGGCGCTGCCCGCCAGCTCTTCCAGGCTGCGCCAATACTCCGGACCGGCCTTCTGATCCGCAGCCGCTTCGATTTGCGCACGGAGAGAATCGAGATCCAGCTTGCCCTTCTTGCTGGGGCAAACGTCTTCGCGCTTTTTTTCAGGCGACCCTGTTATCTCTTGATCGTTCATTTTCATTGCTGACTGCTTTGTGCTGCAGCTCATCTCATCGGTGACACGTGTTGCAACTGGTGATGTCTCTTACGTTGCGGACGTTATATTTTCTTACCAACGCCGTGCCCAGGTCGGCCTGATCGGTATAGCTCTGTCCATCCACCACAACTGGATGCGCACTCGTGGGCGGCTGGTAACGCATATTGAAAACCTGATCACGCGGGCGCAGATTATTCTCCGGCGCGCGGTGGCAGCCTAAACACCATTCCATCTGCAGCGATTCCTGCTGGTACATGAGCGGCATCTGGTCGACCGGACCATGGCACGTGTTGCATCCCACGCCCTTATTCACGTGAATGCTGTGATTGAAGAAAACGAAGTCAGGAAGCTGATTCACCCGCGTCCACTGCAGAGACTGGCCGGAGCGATAGCTGGCGCGGACAGGCTCCAGAAGCTGGGCATTCGTCCATATCTGCGAGTGACAGTTCATGCAAGTCTTGGTGGGAGGAATGCCGGCGAAGCTCGAGGTTTCTACCGTGGTGTGGCAATAGCGGCAGTCAATGCCAAGTCCCGCAACGTGGTGCTGGTGGCTGAACGGCACAGGCTGAGGCTTGCGCACTCCAGCATAGGTGACGTATGGCGATCCCTGAACCTCATACGCCACTAAACCGAGCGCGGCAATGACGAAGACCGCGCCAAAAATCGTGGCCCGGGAAAGGGTGTTCGCACTGCGATGAAAAATCTGCGACATGCTTACGTACGAGTTCTAAAAATACGGCCGAGACCCAGCAGACTTCAGTTCAGGAAGCTTATTGGTTACGACGCGAAGGAAAATACCCACATATTTTTTCGCGTCAGTTAGGAGAACTGGGAATTATAAATATTTCGCGCGAACTTGTCGCGTAGTTCATCAAGAAATTCGTAACAAATATCTCAAATTGAACCCAGGTGAAAAAAATGTTGTGTTTGTAAACATCTGCCGCCTCTTTGAATCCCTAGCGGAGATTCATCACCAACAGCTTCGGCTCGGTCATTTCCTCGATCGCATAACGCAGCCCTTCGCGGCCGAGACCAGAATCTTTTATTCCGCCGTAAGGCATCTGGTCGATGCGGAAGGAAGGAATATCGCCCGCGATCAGAGCGCCCACTTCGAGTTCGTCGTAGGCCTGGAAGAGCAACTTCACATCGCGCGTGAACAACCCAGCCTGCAGGCCATAATTGGAGTTGTTCATCCGCCGCAGGGCTTCGTCAAAATTCTGGTACGGTTCCACGGTCACAACCGGACCGAAAATTTCCTGGCAGTTCACTTTCATGTCCGGCTTGGTGCCGGTGAGCACTGTCGGATTAACGATCGATCCATCGCGCCCACCCCCGCACAACAAGCGCGCTCCCGAGCGAACTGCCTCTTCGATCCAGCCGGTTACGCGAACGGCATCGCTCTCGCGGATCACCGGACCGACATCGGTGGATTCTTCCATGGGGTCGCCGGTCTTTAACTTCTTGACGCCGTCGACCAGCAGATCGGTGAACTTGCCATACACCGACTGCTCCACCAGAATGCGCTGCACGGAAATACAGGTTTGCCCGGCGTAGCCGAAACCTCCGGTAACGCAGCGATCCGCCGCGTAGACGAGATCGGCGTCGCTGTGCACGATGGCGCCGGCATTGCCGCCGAGTTCCAGCGCGACCTTCTTCTTACCCGCGCGGCGCTTGATGTCCCAGCCCACAGGCACGCTGCCAGTGAAGCTGATCAGCTTGATGCGCTCGTCGGTGACCAGCAGGCCGGCGTCTTCGTTAGAAAGTGGCAGTACATTGAGGCCGCCATCCGGCCAACCGGCTTGCTGGATGCACTCGGCCAACAGCAGCGAGCAGAGCGGAGTTTGCGGCGCCGGTTTCAACACCATGGAACAGCCGGATGCAATCGCAGGCGCGACTTTATGCGCGACGAGGTGCAGTGGAAAATTAAACGGCGTGATGCCTGCGATCGGGCCGAGAGGATAGCGCTTCACGATGCCCCAGCGTCCCGCGGTAAATTCCTGCCAATCGAGGGGAAGATATTCGCCGTAGATGCGCGTAGCCTCTTCCGCCGCTACGTTGAAGATGAACACGGCGCGGTCCGCTTCAATGCGGGCCAGCTTGATCGGCTTGCCAGCCTCCTGCACGATGGTGCGGGCAAATTCTTCGCGGCGTTCGGCAATGGCCGTGGCCACGCGGCGCAGCACGCGCTGCCGCTCGAAGGCAGGCAGACGACGCGTAGTACCGAAAGCCTTGACTGACGCCGCGATCGCAGCTTCGGCTTGATCCCGCCGCGCTTGTGTCACTCGCCCGACCACGCTGCCATCGAATGGTGACCGGACCTCAACGATGTCGCCGTCTTCCATCCAGCGGCCGTCGACAAAGAAACCGTGGATCGCGACTGGGGCGACGGTCATTTCTGCCATTTTGGCCTCCGAGGTCCGAACGGACAATTTTCGATTATAGGCCTTCGCCTGAGGTTGCCTTCTAAAGAGATGATCAAGAAAGAGGAAAGGGAAAAATAATTTTGTGGTCCGCGCTCTGGCAGCTCCCAGGGTCGTCAACTCCATGCTGCGAGTCCACTACAATAAGCCCGGTCAATGTCCAAGCTTGAAACCATTGTTGAGCTTGCCCCGCGTCTGCGGCGGAAGGAAGTTTCTCCGCTGGAGCTGATACGCGCTTGCCTGGATCGCATCGAGAAACTGAATCCTGCCCTGAATGCGTTTATCACGGTGATGGCCGAGTCTGCGCTTGCAGAAGCGCAGGCGGCCGAGATTGAAATCTCGCGCGGCGAGTGGCGAGGGCCGCTGCATGGGATTCCGATTGCCCTGAAAGATCTGATCGATACCGCGGGAACGCGAACGACCGCGGCCAGCGCGCTTTATCAGAATCGCATGCCGAGCGAAGATGCGGAAGTGGTGCGGCGCTTGCGCCAAGCCGGAGCCGTGATTCTGGGTAAGAACAACTTGCACGAGTTCGCGTATGGAGGAAGCTCGCTGATTAGTTTTTTCGGCGACGTGCACAATCCGCGGAACGCGCATATTGCAGGAGGATCGTCGGGGGGATCTGCAGCTGCCGTGGCTGCTGGTCTTTGCTATGCGGCGATCGGGACCGACACGGCTGGCTCCATACGCGAACCGGCGGCGCTGTGCGGATGCGTTGGCCTCAAGCCGACTTATGGTCGCGTGTCTACGCGCGGCGTGATTCCACTTTCGTGGTCGCTGGATCACGTGGGGCCATTTACCGCGACCGTTGGTGATGCGGCGGTTGTGCTGCAGGCGATCGCGGGATACGATGCGCGCGATATAAACAGCGCCGATGTTCCGGTGGCCGATTACGTTTCTGCGTTTCGCGAAGGAACGAAGACGCTTCGTGTTGGTATTCCGCGAGCTTATTTTTATGATGATCTTGATGATGAAGTCCGCGCGGCGGTGGACGAGGCTCTTGGCGTGATCAAGACGCTGGTAGCGGAAATTCGCGAAGTGCAACTTGAGATCCCGACTGATCGCGTGGTGCAGAATGCCGAATCGTATGCGGTTCACGCGGAAAACATCGTGCGGACGCCGGAACTTTATCAACCGGAAACTTTGCGGCGCATTCGCTTCGGCGAGAATATTTCGGCTACGGAATATATTCGATCGCGTCACGAGCTGGAGCGCGAACGGCGTCGAGCTCATGGTTTCTTTGCTGACGTGGATTTGCTGGTCACGCCGACGACGCCCATTCCGGCGCCTGCGATCGCTGATCTGAAGAAAGATCCCGAGTCGCTTCGTCCGGCGGAGCTTGTTTTGCTGCGCAACACGCGGCCGTTTAATGTTTGGGGGCTGCCGGCGATCTCGGTGCCTTGCGGGCTTACGAAAAGCGGGCTGCCGATCGGGCTGCAGATTGTCGGGCCGCTGTGGCGCGAAGATCTGGTACTGAGGCTGGCGCAGGCTTACGAGTCGGCTGTGAATTTCTCCGCAAAATAAATCCCGGCGTGACTCGCGACTTTCGATAGATTGACCCTCCTGGAGCGGAACCCAGATTGAAATCTTTTCCTTCGATATCGTCGAAAATCCTGCTGGGCGCGGGTTTCGAAAAACCGTGTCGCGCAAAATCTTGTTTTCAAAGAACTTAGGTATCAAAATATTTAAAACAAAGGAGTTAGGTGCCGTTTCTTGGTGTCTGTCCCCGCAGTTTGCGGGATCGCTCTACTGCCTTTGCTTGGCCATGATGGAACAAATTTGTGGAGGGCACAAGGTTAGATGTCACATGAGGAGGCTGTGGGTTTCAGCAGCATCGCGTCCCACCCTTGCAACGAGCGCAAGGATGGGGCACCCGGCCTCGGAACTTAGGGCCGTGCTGGATAAACCCGCCGCGGTGGCCCAGAGGAACGCGGAGATCGCCCGATTGGCCCGCAAGCGAAGAAGGGAAACTAGGGATACGGTTTAGAAAATCAAATGGCGCAAACAGCATCGCCGCCCACCCTTGCAAAAAACGCAAGGATGGGGCACCCTCTGCGAAGTAGTGCAGGCAAACATCTCTAAGGGTGGGCCACCCGCCCGTTTGTTCTAGGACGGTTGTGTCCCCTGGGTTCTCGCGTAGGTAATTCTCGCCGATGGTAATGCCGCCCATATAATCTTCCTTGGCTGCAGCAGTCGCCATCTTCGAAACCACACCGACCGAGCTCTTGACGTGGTCCTGCTTGTTCTGACACCCTCCAGCAAGCGAGAGCGTCAGGCAACAAAAAACAATCTCAATGCAACGCGTCTTCATTTTTCTCCCTTAGTTCGGAGGCCTAAGTTTGCATAGGGCTTCATAAAAGAGGTCTCCGTCGTCCAGTGGGTAAATAGTGGCGG
>CAWENU010000028.1:0-176394 GCA_963810355.1 uncultured Acidobacteriota bacterium | reverse complement strand
GATCTCCTCGTCCTAGCGGTCCCGCTTGTCTCTTCATCTCGTACTTCTCCGTCGCCATGTGCACCTCCGCCGCACCCCGTCAGGTTCGGACTGCAATCACCGTCTGATCGTCGTATGCCTCCAAGCCTCTGGCATGAGATGAAACCGCGAAAAAGATGGCGCTGACCACACGATCTGCGGTTTCCCCGGAATTGGCGCTGATGACCTCTTCGAGCCGCTCCGCGCCAAAGTCCTCGCTGTCACTATTAACAGCTTCGGTCACGCCGTCGGTATAAAACACCACGAGATCTCCGGGACCGCAGGGCAGCGTGTGCTCTTCATATTCCGCCTCTTCAAACAGCCCCAGCGGCAGCCCTGCGACCTTCACCGAAGACGCTTTTCCGCCGCGTACGCAAACGGGGTAGGGCAGTCCCGCATTCGCAATGCGGAACAGGCGTTCGCGTTCATCCCAAGTGGCGTAGATCAGGGAGACGTACCGTCCTCGAACCGGGCGCTTCAGAAGAGCCTTGTTCACCCTGGATAGCATTTCGGCTGGGCCAAGCTCCAGCGGCGCAAGCGAACGCAGGATACCGGTTACCAAGCCTGCGTAGATGGCCGCGGCCGCTCCCTTGCCGCTAACATCGCCGACGGCCTCGGCGCTGATGGCCTTACCGGGATAACGGAAAAAATCGTAGAAATCTCCGCCGACGATCCGAGCGGCCACGCTTCTCGCTCCGAGATCGATCCCGGCCTCCGGAGGGTGCAGCGCGGGCAGCAGTTCGGACTGCAATTCACTCGCAAGCAGGAGCTCGCGATGGTCCTTCGCATCCCTTAGTCTTCGGCTCTACGTACCTTCGCCGCGCTGCGAATATCCAGCATCCGCTGCACAAAGTTCTTGTTCCGGCCACTCTTACCTGGGCCGTGATCTGCCAGGTGCCGTGCCACATTCAACGTGATTGGTTGCGAGCTCATGCAAGGGAGGGAGCATCTCGCCTGCCATTCGTAAACATCAGATTCCAGGAGTTTTAGTACGCGCTTGGCACGGCCGAACTCCGGCAATTGCTGATATTCAGCAATCGCAGAAACAGTTGAATCCTCTGCGGAAACGGCCGAGGCGCGGATCCCTCTCTAAACCGACCGGGCCTTCTTCCAAACCAGTGGAGGCAGTTCGGCATAACCAATCCGCCTTAAATAGGCCCCCGCATACGCCGCCGCCCTCTCCTTCCCCTGCTCGATGTCATCGACAGTCTCGGAAGGAGCAATCCAGTTTTTCGCATTGACGTTGTAAACCGAACTCTGGACGCCCTGGGCGTTGCGCTCAGAAAACAAACGCAAGTGCTCCCCGCCTGCTCTAACTTCGGCCCAAACGCCCTCATCCAGCATGGGCCGAACTTTGCCATGCGCGGAATCATCGCGCCAGCGGAATCAGTCGACGGAGTCTTCGGAGGAAAGCGCGTCGGGAAATTTCGCGACCTTTGCGATTCCCCCGGCCCAGGCCACCTCGCTACCAATCGCGTTGTTCTCTTTTCGCAGGTAGCCCATACCAATCGCGAACGGCCGCGAAGGCAACGCCGACGCCCGCGTGACAAAACCGACTTCCTTTCCCTCTGCCATAAGAACCTCGTTAGCGGAAGGAACGCGCGACCCAGGAAAAATCAACTCGACGCGCCGTCGATTCACCTGGCCCCGCGAGCGCACGCGCTCGACGATCTCCTGGCCGGTATAGCAGCCCTTGGTATAGCTGATGTGACTGTTCTCCAGTCCCGCCTCGTGCGGAATCTGCTTGTCGCCGAAGTCGTAACCGAACCAGGGAACGCCTTGCTCGAGCCGCAAGGCGTTCAGTGCCGTGTACCCCATAGCTCCGCCGCCAGCTGACTTGGTTCTCTCGAGCAGAATTTTCCACATCGATTCAAGATTCTCGCGAGCCATCAAAATATCGGCGCCTGGAAATCCGCCGAATGTTTTTCGGGTGACCGTGCAGGAAATCGACTCCATTTTCACTTCCGCACTGGCAATCTCGCCCAGTAACCCCAAGTCGGTTCCGGTGAGCTCACGGACCACCTTCGACACGCCCGGTCCTTCGAGAGATAGCGTTCCATAACCCTGCGTTTCATCCGTGAGCTTGACGTCATCCATAATGATGAATTTGTCGAGCGTTTCGATCAACCGCTCGCGAATCATTCCGTACGAGACGCAGAAAAGTTTGTCGGACTCAGCGCGCGTTTCGATTTCCGCGAGGATGCGACCCTGCGGATTCAACAACAACGAGATACAGCCCTGCGACGGTTGAAGATCTTTGATGTTGTTGCTCAGAATAGCGTTGAGATAGCGCGCTCTGTCCGGGCCGGTGAACGAAATGTAGGCTCGGTGGTTCTTGTCGACCAGCGCGACGCTCTGTTTCGCCAGAAAATATTCGCGCTGCCAATCGCCGAAATCATCGGGCAAGGTACAGCCGAACCACACCCCCATCTTCGCGCCGGCATTTCGATGCACGTCAGCGAGCGGCGTTTCCAGAACACGCTGAATTCCGATCGCTTCCATTCCGTCTGCACTCCGTTGTAAGCATCCAGTTTACCAGAGCCGTTGTTTCCCGGAACCGCTCCCGCCCGATGCTATACTCCCGGACATGGCAGCCGATTCGAGGCCTGGGCCCGCCGCAAGCAACGAAAGATTCATCCACATCACCATCCCCGTCGGGATGCTGCAGTGCAATTGTTCCATCATCGGTGACCCCGCCACCGGCGAGGCGCTGGTCATCGATCCCGGCGACGAAGTCAGTCGCATCCTGGAACTCCTCGGCCGGCACAAGCTCACGGTCAAGGCCATCGTCAGCACCCACGCGCACATCGATCATGTCGGCGGTTTGTACAAGTTGCGGCAATACACCGGAGCCCCGGTGATGATGCACCGCGATGATGTCCCCCTCTACCAAGGTATGGACGTCCAGGCCGCCTTTCTCGGCGTGCCCACCCCCGAAACCGGTGAGATCGACCAACTTCTAACCGACGGCGACGTGCTGCAATGGGGATCCCTCGCCGCACAGGTAATGCACACGCCCGGCCACAGCCCCGGCAGCATTTCGCTCTATCTCCCCCAGGAAGCTGGCAAAATTACCTCCCCGGCGCCTCCGCAGCTTTACGCCGGCGACACGTTGTTTGCAGGCAGCATCGGGCGCACCGACCTCTGGGGCGGCTCGATGGAAAAAATCCTCGATTCGCTGCGCAGCAAGCTGCTGCAACTCCCCGACGAAACCGTAGTGCACCCGGGCCACGGTCCAAGAACCAGCATCGGCGAAGAACGCCAGTCCAACCCGTTTCTTATTCACAAATAGTTTCTACGGACCAAACGCATCTGACATCCAGCTAGGACTCCGACGACTTCTCTTCTTTCGCACGGCGCAGCTCTTCCATAACGGATTGCGTTAACTCCTTGGCGTGGGTCAGTTCCTGCACGACCATCCGGAGGTCCATAGCCGGCACCATAGGGTTGCGCTGGCTGGTGCAATACACACCGTGCTGACCCACGAGTACTAAAGCATTCGTCAGTCGATCGAGCGAAACCGCCAGGCGCCCGCGTTCCCGGCCGAACATCTGCTCGTAGTGCTCAAGCTCATCTTTGTGTTCGTCGAATGCGGAGTTTGGCGGCGGCATGGTTCCGGGTCCTCTTCAGAGAGTCTTGCTTGGGAGCAAAAAGCCGTTGCGGATGCGCGCTCCGACAAAATTGGTCACGGTAGCACATCGGGCACACAAGGCTTGCAGGTAACTTTACCGCACGGGCGACGCATAACATAATTCGCACTGGCCACTTGAGTGGTCCTGTCCTTCGCTTCAGTTATACATAGGCAGCGTAGATACAGGCGAAGTCCCTGCATGAGCTTGGGAGGGGATTGAGCCGGAGCAACCACAACATGCGACGTTCCGACCTGGTCCAGCACAAAGAGAAGGAAAAAGGCGCCACCACGCGCACTTCACAGATCGTTTTCGGCGAACGCCAGCATCTGCTGCGCGTTCTCGACTCCCTGGAAGGCACCGAACTACCGATCGCGCGCATGCAGCAGGAACGCCGTATTCTGGAAGAGTTGATTCACGCCCGCACGCGCGAGCTGAACCAGATCAACACCGCCTGGGACGAAAAGATTGGATTGGTACTGAGCGCCGACGCCAAGCCGGAGATGCTCGAGAAACTCGTGAAGCAGGCTCCGCAGACCGATTTTTATTTGCTGCGTTTGATCAGCGAACACCCGCGCGCCAACTCCAAAACCCTTCACAAGCTCGCCAAGCATCCTTACGGTGCCATCCGCGAGAATGTGGCGCGTCATCCGAATGCGGACGCGACTACGCTGACGTGGTTGAGCCGAGACCGCAGCCAGCCGCTGTGGTATCTGGTGGCCTTCAATCCCAACACCCCGACGGTTTTGCAGCGCAGATTGCGCGACCGCCTGAAGCGCCTGGGCGAAAACCAACTGTCGAAATAACCCTCCACCTAGCCAAGCCAAGACCTTCTGGACACTAAAATCTTGCCAAAAAGGGAGCACCATCACTGCGCCCCGACATGTTTTGGTGTGGCCTCGCTTCACCTGGATTCCCGCTCCGCTTGAGATGACCTCGAGGTTTGACAGAGCGGACCGAACCGTTTAGTTTGCGTTATTTCTGCCGTCCGTCGTCCGTAGTGTTTTTGAGGAGATCAGAGCCAATGATTCGCGTGCAGCACCTTGTGAAGAAGTTCGGAGACTTCACAGCAGTCGACAACATTTCGTTTGAGGTGGCGCGCGGCGAAATCTTCGCTTTTCTCGGTCCGAACGGCGCCGGTAAGACCACCACGATCAAGATGTTGACAACTCTACTGGCCCCCACGAGTGGAACTTTGGAGATCGATGGACTCAATCCGGCCCGCCAGCAGAATGAAGTGCGTACAAGATTTGGAATCGTGTTTCAGGATCCCAGCCTGGACCAGGATTTGACCGCCTGGGAGAACATGGATCTTCATGGCGCGCTCTATCATGTGCCCCGTAAAGTCCGCCGCGAGCGCGCCGAGACGCTCCTCAAATTATTCGAGCTCTGGGATCGCAAAGACAGAGTCGGGTTAAGCAATTTTCCGGGGGCATGAAGCGGAGACTGGAAATCGCTCGCGGCTTCCTGCATACGCCGAAGATTTTGTTTCTCGACGAGCCGACTCTGGGATTGGACCCGCAAAGCCGCAACCAACTTTGGACCCACGTGAAGAACCTCAATCAGCGCGAGGGCGTGACCGTTTTCCTGACCACCCATTACATGGACGAAGCCGATCGCGTAGCCCAGCGCATCGCGGTCATCGATCACGGCCGCATCGTCGCGACCGGTTCGCCTTCGGAGCTGAAGGCCCAGACCAGCAAGGAGTCTCTCGAAGAGGCGTTTCTGGCTTTAACCGGCACGGCCATCCGCGACGAGACCGCTGGGTCCGCCGATCAGATGCGGCAAATGGCTAAGATGTGGAGGCGTTAGATGGAGGCGATTTACATTTTATGGCTGCGTGAAGTGAAGCGATACACCAGATCCCGCGCCCAGATCATCGCGTCGATGGGGCAGCCGCTACTCTATTTGCTGGTGCTCGGTTTCGGCCTCGGCCCGGTCTATCAGAAGGCCGGCGGCGGCAGCTATTTGCAGTTTATGTCTCCCGGAGTGATCGGGATGGCGGTGCTGTTCTCGTCGGTGTTTTCGGGAATCGCGCTGCTGTGGGACCGCCAGTTCGGATTTCTAAAGGAAACGCTCGTCGCCCCGGTGCCCCGAATCGAGATCATGATCGGCCGCACCCTGGGAGCCGCGACTACCGCGATGATCCAGGGCTTACTGGTAACCACGGTATGCCTCATTGCCGGGTTTCGCCCAGTAAGTCTCGCCATGGTGCCCCTGGCGTTTCTGTTTCTCGCGCTCATTGCCATCGTGTTCGCGGCGTTGGGCACCACCATTGGGTCCAGCCTCCAGGACATGCAGGCTTTTCCCATCGTCATGAATTTCCTCGTCCTTCCCATCTTCTTCCTCTCGGGTGCGCTCTTTCCACTGAAGAATCTTCCGCGCGCACTCGCCATCGTGACTTCGGTCGATCCGCTTTCCTATGGAGTGGACGGCTTGCGCGTGGCCCTGCTGGGCGGCGGCTATTTCGGTGCCACCATTGATCTGCTCGTCCTCGCGGTGGTGGCGGTCATCCTGCTCTGTTTGGGGGCGTGGCGCTTTTCGAAGATCGAGATTTAGACCATTGCACGCGGTCTTAGCGCTCGCCCACGAGCCCGGGAAAAAAGGGGAGAAGAAGGAGAAAAGGTCAGAGCGAATGGCCGCAAAGCGGAGGACATGGGCCCTGCCCGTATGGACTCAAGGTAGTGGGACTCAGATAAGATCGCTCAATGGACAGTGACAGTAACCGTTGAAGTGGTTTGCCCGAACGCATTCGTGGCGTACAGCGTGTAAGTGGTGGTGGCCGTTGGTGTTACCGAGACGCTAGATCCCCGCACCGCCCCAATTTCAGGAGACACGATGACGTACGACGCCCCGGTGACTTGCCAGGAGAGCGTCGCACTCGTGCCTACGGCGACCGTCGCCGCGCTGGTGCTGAACGACGTAACATTTGGCGACGCGCCCGTAGGAATATTGGCTTGCGTGTAGATGGGCGACATCTGCATCACTTCAAAGTCGGAAGCCTGCACCTGCCCAAGATTGTGCAGGTCGCTGTTATCCCAGCGATCGTCGGGCGCCCCGCTGATGTACATCGATGAACCGTTATCGGCCATGATGATGCCGTACTTCTTGAACGCATTTAGAATGACTTGATTGGTCGCCGAAAATCCCGAGACATCAAAACTGGCTTTCAGCCGCATGCGCATGCCCATGGGTGCCGCCAGCGGATCACTGGTGGTAGCCGCCCAGTGCGACGCCGGCGCGACAAAAGCCGCGCGGCTGTTTTGCAGCGTAAAGCGAATCGCGTGCGTGATGGCCCCGGCGGCCACTTCGTCGTAGCGCACCAGTCCGGGGAAGATCGGCAGACCCGCGGCGTCTGCCGAAGTCCAGGTGTATGGGCGCTGTTCGTTGCCGAGTAGGTCCCACACTGCCGCCGAGGCGGCGTTCCAGCTGCTGGTTTGCGGATACGAGCTGTAAAGTTCGTAGAGAAAGCAGTTCGCGTTGTCGAGCACAAGGACATGTCGATCGCCGCTGCCCGGATTGGGATATCCTTCGATCGGATCCGTCACCGCGACCGGCATCGGCCCCGCATCGCTCTCACTTCCGTACGCCGTGAAATTGATCGGTATGTTGGGCTGCTGCAGGCCCGCAACGGTATACGGGATGCCAATATACGAGCCTTGATATTCGCCGGAACCGAAGTCCGGGTGTAACCCAATCGTCGCGCCAATGTCGTTGATGATCGCCGTGGAGTTCGGATCGACCGTTGCCGACGAGATGTCCTGATTCCAGAGGCTCGCCGGCGAGAACGGCACAAACCCGTTCAAGCTCGCCCCTTGGCCGATCGACATCTGACTGCATCCAGAAGCTTGTTGGGACCCACCTACTTGCAGATTAATACTGTTGGAACTACTGCTGCCGGGATCGGGGTTCACGACCGTAAGACTAAATAGCCCAGCCGAGGACTCGGAACCGGTTGCGGTGAGTTGTGTGGCGGAAACGAAAGTGGTTGTGAGCGGCGCGGTGCCCAACAGCACTTGCGCGCCCGATACGAAATTGCTTCCGGTAATGGCCAGCGAGAAGCTGCCGGTGCCCACACTGGCGGGATTCGTGCCGCTGAGAACAGGGGTGGGATTAAGCAGGGTCACTGCGCTGGAAGCGCTCGCGGAACTGGAGGCGACGCTGCTGGCGGTGATCGTGACTGTGTTGGGATTCGGGAGCGATGACGGTGCCGTGTAGTTGCCGCTCGAAGAAATCATCCCGATTGCCGCGGAGCCCCCGGCGGTGCCATTCACGGCCCAGGTCACCGCTGTATTGGAATTGCCAGAAACTGTAGCCGTGAAGGGGAATGAGTCGCCAGCGCGGATGTTCGCGCTCGTGGGGCTGACCGTGACCGAGGTAGAGGTCGGCGTCGAAGGCGTAGACGGTGTGCTTGGAGCGCTCTTGGGGCTGGTGGTGGCGCTGCAGCCGCTCAGCAACCCGGCCGCTAGAACCCCAGACGTTACAACCACAAGCGCTTTTGTCGTCAGACGCATAGCTTGAGGACACACCCCGCAATCGTAGTTTTGCTGACTGCTATTCTCGATTGGCCGCGCGCATGGGGCTACTGGACGGAGGGCTAGGGAAAGGCCAGGGGACCTCGCGGAGTCAATGGCCGAGCTCGCGGCTAGGCCGGGTCCTCGAACAGCGCCGTTGATACTCTGGCGCCCTGCGAGCTAGATCGGGCCCGAGCGAGTAGAATGGCGGGTCTTCGAGAGGCCAAAACAAGCCGTGGAGCACGATCCCAGATGATGGACCAAGGCAGCGCAGTCGCGGACGCCCTGCGGTTCCTGGGGCGGAGCTGGTGGCGAGTGCTGATCGTGTCGGCGCTCGTGATCGTGCCCTGCCTGTGGCACCGCCACATTGAGGCCGGGGATCTGGGCAGCCACGTATACAACGCCTGGCTGGCGCAGCTGATCCCCAGGGGACAGGCACCCGGGCTGTATATAGCGGCGCAGTGGAACAACATCCTGTTCGATGTGACGTTCCTGCACGTAGCGAATTGGCTGGGGTTTGCGGCCGCCGAGAAGATTGTCGTGTCCGGCTGTGTGCTGGTTTTCTTCTGGGGCGTCTTTGCCTTCGTGGCCGTTGTTGCTGGTCAACCGCCATGGACGCTGACTCCTTGCATCTCGATGCTCAGTTACGGCTATTCCTTCAACATGGGTTTCATGAACTTTTACCTCTCCATTGGCCTCGCTTGTTTTTGCCTGGCACTGCTCTGGCGGGATCGCTCGCGAAATTGGATTCCAGCGGTGGCGATCGCAGTTCTGGTTACTCTCGCCCACCCGATGGGCTTGCTCTGGGTCGTCGGAGTAGTTGCCTATCTCGCGATTCGCCCCGCGCTGCCAGGTGCCTGGAAACTGGTCGTGCCGCTCGGGGTCGTGACCGCTTGTAGCGCACTGCGCTGGCACACCAATCGATCGAGCACCATAGTCGCCGACTTTTATAGCGCGGCCCCCTTCCACGCCATCGGCGTGGATCAACTGGTCCTCTATGGAGATCGCTACGAATTTCTGGGATGGGCCGCACTGGTCGTCGGAATCGTTTGCTTCGTGCTCGACGCTGTCGCGCGGCGCAACGAAGCAGGCCATTGGAAACGCCTTGCAGTTCCGCTTGAACTCTATCTCATTCTGTTTTGCGCAGCTTCCTTTGCGCCGGAAAATCTACGGTTTTCCGCCGCCGCAGCTTGGATCGGCATGCTGGTTTCCCGCTTAACCACCATCTCGGCGATTGTGGGGCTGTCGGTTCTGGGGTGCATGCGCCCCAGGAAATGGCATTGCATGGGGTTCGCAGCGATCGCGGTGATTTTCCTCGTTTTTCTGTATCAGGACACCGGCAAGCTAAACCGCACAGAAACGAATGCCGAGGCCCTCCTGTCCGCGGTTCCCTCCGGAACGCGCATCATCCCCACGATCTTCGCCGAACCCGACTCGCGCATTGCGTTCATCGCTCATCTGGCGGATCGGGCGTGCGTGGGTCGATGTTTCGTTTATTCAAACTACGAGCCATCCTCCAGGCAATTTCGCGTGCGCGTGGGCAAGAGTGGCAGTTATATCGTGTCCAATTCGCCGGACGATGCGAATGATATGCAGGGCGGGGGCTACGAAATTCAGCAGACCGATCTACCACTCAAGCAGTTATATCAATGCGACCAGAGGGATTGGACCAAGTTGTGTATCCGGGACCTGACGGAAGGGGAGAGCACCGGCAAGTTTGCCCTCGGAGCCGGCCGCTAAGCATCTAGAGCCCGCCAGGTCGTCAGTTAACATAATCCACAATTTTGTTAACTGGCGGCCATCAGCCATCGCGCAATCGATCCACCTTGTAGGCGCCGGGCTTCAGCCCGGCGCAGCCTTCCCAATACCGATTTTGCAAATACGTCCCCGGACAGCTGCCGATGCGCCAGGCTTCTCTTATCACTATTTTCGCGCTCGGAGACAAATTGGCTCTTGCACCAGTCCAATCTCATGTAAAATTGGCTCAAGGTGAGAGACAATGCTCCCGGTACACCTCCAGCCTGAGAGTCACGTTCCTCTTTACGTTCAGCTGCGCGATCAACTGCGTGCCCTCGTGCACGCCGGCGATTTGCGTCCCGGCGACCGCATTCCCGCCAGCCGCGAGTTGGCCACCATGCTCGGCGTACACCGCACAACGGTCGCGAACGCCTATGCGGAGTTGGAATCGGAGGGGCTAATACAGGGGCACGTTGGCAGGGGCACGTTCATTCGCGGAAATGGCAACGGACTGAAGATCACGCCCCCGGCGCCTCCCGTGTTGAACGGGTCCAATGGCATTCGTTGGGAACTCCTGTTTGCGGATGAGCGCGGCGACGAGGTTTTGAGCCGGCTGACCGCCAGCGCGCCCGAGGATGCGCTCTCTTTTGTAATGGCGCGGCCTGCGCAGGAATTTTTCCCGGTGGAAGAGCTGCTGACCTGCGTCAGCGCGGTGCTCAAGCGCGAGGCCCATGATGTCTTGAACCTGGGACCTTCGGACGGTTACGCTCCGTTGAAAGAAGCCTTGATTGAATTGCTCCGCCGCGAGGGACTTACCGTCAAGGACGAAAATCTGCTGGTCACCGGTGGCTGCCAGCAGTCGCTCGACTTAATCAGCAAGGCGTTTGTCCGGCCCGGGGATACCGTAATTCTCGAAAATCCGACGTATCCCGGCGCCGTGTCGATTTTTAACGGCGCGCGCGCCCGCTGCCTGGGTGTGCCAGTGCGCGACCCATGCCGAGCCCGGAACTCAGTTGGGAGTTGATGTTGAGGCGCTGGAAGCGACGCTGGCGGCCAATCGCGTGAAACTCATCGTCCTCACGCCCGATTTCCAGAATCCCACGGGTACCTCGATGCCTTTGGCTTCCCGGCGGAAGGTGCTCGAACTGGCGAGTCGTCATCAAGTGCCCATCGTCGAAGATCACATTTACGCCCGCTTGCACGCCCGCGACGAGCGCGTTCCCTCCCTAAAACAGTTGGACCGCTCGAATCTGGTGATTCACATTGATAGTTTTGCGAAGGTCGCATTCCCGGGCTTACGCGTCGGATGGATCGTCGCTCCGGCCGCGGCCATCGAGCGATTGCGCATCGTAAAGCAAACGACCGACCTGCACACGGACCAGTTGGCGCAGTCGGTTCTGGCCGAATTTCTGCGCCGTGGGCTCTTCACCAAACACGTCGCCAAAATGCGCAAGGTTTATGCCTCGCGCCTCGTTGCGCTCGACGAAGCGCTGCGTAAGCACATGCCCGAGGGCACCCGCTGGACGCGTCCCGAGGGTGGGATGTGTTTGTGGCTGGAGCTCCCGCCGGGATTTGACGCGAGCGAGTTGCTGATCCATGTAAAGGAGCGCGGCGTGCTCTTCGCGCCCGGCCGTTATTTCTACGTTCAGGGGCCGCTGCCCAACACGTTGCGGCTTGGTTTTGCCAGCTTGGACGAGAAACAAATCGCCCGCGGCGTGGCCACATTGGCGGACCTCCTGAAAGTGGAGATGCGTAAGCGCCAGCGCGGAGTGCGCCGCGCAGAGCGCAGCCGCGTGGCGTTAGTCTGACTGTCGGCGCCGGGCTTCAGTCCGGCGTCGATCCTGCTTCCCGGTGGAAAAGGCGGATTTTTGAGCGAGTCGACGGACACAATTAAACTGGAGCCGAATCCCGGAAACGTCTGCTTCGGGTGCGGCGGCGCCAATGATTTTGGCATGAAGTTGACCTTTGAGCAGGACAACGCGCGGCGTAAAATTGTCGGGCGATTTGTTTTGGGTTCCCGCTACCGCGGGGGCGGCGGCATGGCGCATGGCGGAATCATCGCGACTTTGCTCGACGAAGCCATGGGCAAGGCCTGCAGGTTTCGCGAAGTAAGGGCCGTGACCGCCGAGATGACCATCGAATTCTTGAAGCCGGTGAACGTGGAAAAAGAAATCATCGTCGAAGCTTACGAGGAAGAGCATCTAAGGAAGGGAAGAAACCTGTTTCACGTTGGCGAGATTCGAAATGCCGAGGGACAAGTTTTAGCTCGAGGCCGCGGGCGCTTCGTGATTATCGAACCGCAGCAGCCGAAAAGCGGCGCAGCATAAAAGCGATTTTCCATAAGAACATTTTCAAGGTGGCAGGATTCCAAGACTAAAAGGCAAAAGCAGAGGAGATTCGAGATGGACGCGAAGAAAGTAAATGGCAACGCAAAGAAAGTAAACGGCAGCGAAAATGGCAACGCAAACGCCGGCGAAAATGCGTGGCGTGTGAAAGTTGGCCTGGCGGAAATGCTCAAAGGCGGGGTCATCATGGATGTGACCAACGCCGAGCAAGCCAAGATCGCCGAGAACGCCGGAGCGTGCGCGGTGATGGCGTTGGAGCGCGTGCCCTCCGACATTCGCAAAGAGGGCGGCGTCGCCCGCATGGCCTCCATCAAGGTGATCCGCGAGATCATGGCAACGGTAACGATTCCCGTGATGGCCAAGGTGCGCATCGGCCACTTCGCCGAAGCCGAAGTGCTACAAGCGCTGGAAGTCGACTTCATCGACGAAAGCGAAGTGCTGACCCCTGCCGACGAGGAAAATCACATTTGGAAGCACGATTACCGCGTGCCGTTCGTTTGCGGCGCCCGCAATCTCGGCGAAGCGTTGCGTCGCGTCGCCGAAGGCGCGGCCATGATTCGCACCAAGGGCGAAGCCGGTTCGGGGAACGTGGTCGAAGCAGTGCGCCACATGCGCACGATCGTAAGCCAGATGAAGCGCTTGACCACCATGCGCGACGACGAACTGATGCGCGAAGCCAAAGAGCTCGGCGCTCCCCTGGATTTGATCCGCCAGGTGGCACGGACCGGCAAGTTGCCGGTGCCCAATTTTTCGGCGGGCGGCATTGCGACGCCTGCGGATGCAGCCCTGGTGCGCGCCCTCGGCGCCGAGGCGGTCTTCGTGGGCTCGGGAATTTTCAAGTCCAGCGATCCGGAAGCTCGCGCGAAAGCCGTCGTGAAGGCCACCACGCACTTCGAAGACGCCAACGCGGTGCTCGAAGCCAGCGAAGAGTTGGGCGAAGCCATGCCCGGCCTCGACATCCGGCAAATGGACCAGAAGGACATGCTGTCCACGCGAGGTTGGTAAGCGCAGCCAGACTCGTCGCTAAGCGCAGCTCAAACCTTGTAGGGGCTTGCCCCGCCCGGCCGACCCGTGCGGCACAATCGCCGCCGCGCGCAGCGTGGCACAGGCCTTCCGCCTCTGTCGTCAAGGGAGCAACACTGGTGAAGATTGGAATTCTAGCGGTGCAAGGCGATTTCGACGCTCACGCCCGGATGCTTGCAACCATGGGCGTCGAAAGCGCTGAGGTCCGCACCCCCGCCGACCTCGCCGATTGCGACGGGCTGATCCTGCCAGGAGGCGAGAGCACAACCCAGTTGCAATTTCTCAAGGAAGAAGGCTTGGAGGACGCCATCCGCAAGTTCGCCGCTGAAGATAAAGCCATCTTCGGCACGTGCGCCGGCGCGATCCTGCTGGCTACCGAAGTCAAAAATCCGCAGCAGGATTCGCTGAAGTTGCTCGACATGACGGTGTTGCGCAACGGCTACGGCCGCCAGGTCCACAGTGACGTCGTCAGCGGCCCTTCAACCTTGCGGAAGGAGCCGCTGGAGATGGTTTTCATTCGCGGCCCGGTGATCGAGCGAGTCGGTCCAAATGTCGAAGTGCTCGCGGAATACGCTGGCAAGCCGGCCCTGGTCCAACAGGGCCACATCCTGGCCTCTGCCTTTCATCCCGAGTTGACCAGCGACACCACCGTGCACCGCCATTTTCTCGATCTTGTCGGACTCGGCGCGTCCCGGAAAACAGCGGACGTGAGCCGCTAGAGGCGTCAGTCGCGGGCCTCTCGCGCCATCGCCGCGACTCCGAAAAACACCAGAATACAGCCTCCGAGAATCAGCCCAAAACCAATCGCCATGGAAATGAGTATCGCGCCGAATGACATGGGATCCTCCGAACGAATTAAACTTCGGGGAGCGCACCAGGGCGCTTGGGGGAGTAAACAATAACATAGATTCCCGATTGGTAACAAGCTTACTCGACGAAGGCAACTGTGTTTGCCACCAGTCTCGTTTACAAATGGTGCCCGCCCGCCTGGACGAGTTGCGACCCGTGCCGAACCCGGATACGCTGACAGGAGCCGATGAATGGGCCGACGTATGAGCCGATGATCGGCAACGGAGACTGCTGCCGGGCCCAGTTTCACCAGGTCCGCGGCAGCCCGTTCGCCAGGAGACGATTTGCGCAGAGAAAAGACCAGCGTATCGCAGGAAGATTATCTGAAGGCCATCTGGGAGATGCTCGAAGAAGACCAGATGCCCATCAGCGCCCGTTTGGCGGAAGAACTGAACGTCACGCCCCCCGCGGTAACCGCCGCGCTGAAACGCATGACCCGCGATGGTCACGTCCGCGTAGAGCGCTCCGGCCGCATCGATCTCACCAAGAAAGGCCGGCAAGTCGCCGAGCGTTTGGCGCTGCGTCATCAACTTGCCGAAATGTTGCTGACCGATGTGATCGGCCTTTCCTGGGCCAAAGCCCACGACGAAGCGGAGCGCATGGAACACGCCATCTCGCCCGAAGTCGAAGGCCTCCTGCTGAAACGGTTCGCCGATAAAAAGAGTTGTCCGCATGGCGTGCCGATGCGTGGCGGAGTCGCAACGTTGCGCCGCCAGGGCGCCGTCCTTTTGTCGGACCTGCGTGCCAATGAGCAGGGCGAAATTCTCTGCGTATACGAAAAAGACGCCCAGTTCCTTGAGTTTCTGGAAAACCTCGAACTCCGTCCGGAGACGCGCGTGGAAGTAAAAAAACGCGAATACGACGAGACCATGACGCTACGCGCCTCCGGCCGCACCATGCACCTGGGAAAGCCCGCAACAAGCCGCATTTGGGTCCGCCGCCTGGACACCTAGAAAGTGGACACCTAAAAAAGCCGCGCGCTCAATTCGTGCAAACTTACCACCGGGTTGGTAGCGCCAGCATCCTTGCTGGCGATTTTCGTCGGCTATTACTCCAATCAAACCGCCGCCAAAGATGCCGGCGCTACGACCGCGTACTGGCCAACGCCGTTCAGGCCCGATCATCCAGCAAGGCCTTCAACCGCGCGTAGCCCGTGCGACTCACCGGCAATCGTGTACCATCCGCGAGGATCGCCAACCTGCTGTCCTTCCCATACGGTTCGATCCGCACGACCCTCTCAAAATTGACAATGTACGAGCGATGAATGCGAACGAACCGAGCCGGATCAAGCCCAGCTTCCACACTGGCAATAGTTTGCTGCTTCAAATGTTTGGCGCCCTGCGTGGCCAGCGCCACGTAGTCGTCCTGCGCTTCCACATAGTCCAGTTTGGCGGCGGGAATGAGGGTGACGCGCGTGCCATCGCGTACCACGAGCCGTTCCAGATACTGCTGCGGAGGCCGCGCAGCGGTAACGAGTTCCTGGACCGGCGGCAGTTTTTCCCCGATGCGCTTCTTCGCGCGTTCCAGCGCAGCCTCGAACCGTTCGCGACCGATCGGCTTCAGCAGATAGTCCACCGCGTGAACCTCAAACGCCTTCATCGCGTATTGGTCATAGGCCGTCACAAAAATCACCGCAACATCTTCTTCAATCAGCTCCAAAACATCGAAACCGCTGAGCTTGGGCATCTGCACGTCCAGAAACATCAAAGCCGGCTTGTGCGCCACTACAGCTTTGACCGCCTCGAACCCATTCGCGCACTCCGCGACAATCTGTATCTCTGGATGCATCTGCAACAGTTCACGCAATACCTGGCGCGCCAGCTCTTCGTCATCGACGATGAGCGCGTCAATCTTTTTCTCAGATGCGGTGCTCACGACTGCTCCTCTCGAGGTTCCGCAGGTAGCGACAAGTTCACCTGAAACACCGTGGCATTCGGCGCAACGCGCATACTTGCCAGCTTCTGATAGCGTGCTTCCAATCGCTGACGGACATTCGCAAGGCCCATTCCGTTGCGATGCCCAGGAGTAGCCTCGGCGTCAAAGGTGTTCTCCACCAGGATCGAGAGCCGCCCGTTTTGGCTATGCGCCGCCAATCGCACCGATCCCCCATCCGGTAGATTGGCGATTCCGTGCGTGACCGCGTTCTCGATCAGCGGCTGCAACAGCAGCGGCGGAATCAGCATCGCCTTGCACTCCTCCGAAACCTCCTCCGTCATTTGTAATCGGGAACCGAATCGGACTTTTTCAATCGCCAAAAAACGATGAACCAGCGAAAGCTCTTCCGAAAGAGGGATACTCTGTTTTTCACCGAGCCCCAGCGTCATCCGCAAAAACTCCGCGAGCAGGATGCACATCTCTCGCGCCTTGGCTGGATCGCTGCTGGTAAGGGCGCTGATGGAATTCAAGCTGTTGAACAGGAAGTGCGGATTGACCTGCGCCTTGAGCGCCTTCAGCTCGGCGTCTCGCGCCAGAACGCTGGTTTCCAGAACGCGCGCTTCGGCGGCGCGAGACGCTTCGATGGCAATCAACACGTAGAAAAAGCCTACGTTCAGCAGGTAAAGAAGCACACCGCTGATCACGATGGTTGCGGAATGCGCATCATAGCGGACGTCCAGGCCCGAAAATGTGGGCGAACTGGCGAGCACGCGAGCGTACAGCCTCCCGATCTGGGACCAGGCGAAACTCAGAACAAACGCCGCCAGCAGGTGCGTGGCGAAAATTCGTGTCATCCCCGATGTGCGTAACGGCGTGGCTCTGCACGTATACCACGCGGAAAGACAAGCCGCGGCAAACAGCACCGCCATGGGCACCAGGAGCACCGTCGCTTCCAGCGTCCCGATCCCTCCGGAAACCTTGACCAGGAAAACCAGCAGGGAACCCAGCAGTAACCATGCCGCGAGATACGCGCCCTGATACGACCGGCGAGTCAAGAGCGTGGGCATGGCGGCGCTTAGTTCTTGACCTCAATACCGCCGAAGAGCACTTGGCCGGTGATGACCAGTGTCTTCTTGGCGGAACCTGCGCCGGCTGCGGAAGGGTTAGCAGTGCCTCGCGTCGTGTCCGAGTAGCCGCCGAACAACGTATGGTTACGCGCTTCGACATACCAGTGATCGGGAACGCGGATCTCGACTCCGCCAAAAACGACATTGATCTCCAGCACACCTTCCTCGCCGTCGATCTCCGCGCCGTGGAAGTCGAGTTCCACCCCGCCAAACACCGCACTAACGCTCGCAAAGCGAAAATCCTGTGCGGTGATGCGGCGCTCGACGCCTCCGAAGACCGAGGTCGCGTTCATGGTGCTTTGCGCGCCGGGGATGTCGATTCTGCGCCGCCGCGATTCGATCGAGCCCCAGATCATCACCAAACCGGCCGCAATGATGGCCAGCGGCCACAATTCGGCCCAGCTAAAGCGGATAACGTGAAGCGAATCCAGTTGGAAGAGCAACCCAACAACGACCAGGAAAGCTCCCCAGGGGCGCTTTCCCGGCTGCGTAAGATTGATCGCGCCGGCCACGACCACGATCAGCGGCCAGAATCGCCACAGATTCCCCGCGGAAATCACCCCCAGGTGATCGAGCAGCAGGATGATGCCGACGACGCAAACGGCCCCGCCCCAGATCATGCCCTGAAACGGGCCATCGGCTCTCTGCCAATCGTGCCTGATCCGGCTTCGCAGCTGGTCACCAACCTGGTCGTGGATCCGGTCATGGATGTCGCGGCGGATCGAATCCTTCAGCGAATCCTTGTCGAAGTCGGTCATCACGCGTTCTCCACCGAGCGCTCGCGAAGCAGCATAAGCCCGGACAGAATCCCTGCGAGAGCGAAGAATAGTACCAATATCCCATAAGCGAACGGCAATAGCGCAGCAGGATGAAAGGCGATGGTTCGGAAGAACTTGAGGATGGCCAGTGCAGCGGCTGCGGGCAACCCCAGCGCTTCAATCCCCAGGCTCTGCAAGAACGGAGAAAGGCCGGCAACCGCCAAGCCCAAATTGCTGACCATTAGTAAAATGCCGACGGTCAGAAGCACGGCTCCCACCCGTGCCCTCAAGTTGCGTCCATGAGCGTTGCGGTGCGCCATTTGGGACCTCCGATATTCGGGGCTCTGCATCACGAAGCCAGATTAGGTGGCCGCCACCAGGGGCGCACGGTCAATTCGGGGAAGGCGCGTCATCTACCGGCCAATGGCGTGACTGGGACGGCGAACCACGTACCCACAAACGCTTTTGCTTTCGTTTTCTCGCGGGCTTTCGGGTAGGTACGTCCGCCCCGCCAACAGGTGTATTGGGTTAAGATGTCGCCGGACTCGCAAACGGCGGATCTCCCGAATGCTCAAGATGTTGCGGTACTATTGGATTGCTGCGAAGGGCTTCCGCCTGCATCCTTGGGATAGTCCCTACCTGCAATGGCGTTTTGAGACCTTTCTCGGGCCGCAAGCCTCGCAGATGACCGCCGGTAAGTTCTTTCGTTTGAGTTGGAGATATCGGAATCAAATGGAGCGCTTTCTCGACTGGGCCGAAGAGCGCAGGCGAGAACAGCGTCGGCACTAGAAGTCATCGCATAAATGCGTCTCAGGGGGTCGGAGCTTCAGCTCCGACAATAGAGACACGCAAAATCGGGCTTCAGCCCCTGAGGAAATTCGTCTCTTTCTGTCTCGGCCATTTATGGGATGGCATGGCTTCTAGCCGACTGCTTAACCCCCCGACGCCGCGTCATGCATTGCTTGGCCTTCGAGCCGAGTTTTCACTTGACGTCTGTTAACTAATAATATATAATAGTAGTCGGTTACGTCAGATGCCTTGCCGGACAGGGCATCGGCTAAAGCCTTTAGTTTCATAGGTGAAAGTTTTGCGCCGTTCTAAGCCATTTAGAATCAAGTCAGTGCGCCAAACCGCAGTCTTATGTCCTTTGTTTTCAAATCACTGCGCAAAATAGGCCGGGGGGTGGGGTAGCGCATCCGTCGCCGTGCACTTCGACCGAGAGTATACTGTCTGTGTTTGGAAAAAAGAGGGTCCGTGAACGACCTCAAGATCCTCCAGAAGACGGAAACGTTGCACGAGGCTCGTTGGTGGGAAACGGAACCCAACGGCCGAGCACATTGCTACCTCTGTCCGCGGCATTGCCATATCAATCCTGGACAAGCTGGGTTTTGCTTTATCCGTGTGAATCAGGGCGGCACGCTGTATAGCTTGGGTTACGGCGCGCCCGCAGCCCTGCAGGTCGATCCCATTGAAAAGAAGCCGCTCAGTCATTTTCTGCCGGGTACCCGTGTGTTCAGCATGGGGACCGCGGGATGCAACATGGGTTGTTTTTTCTGCCAAAACTGGGATATCTCGAAGTCGCGGCATGATCAGGTTAGCTCGCAGCCGGTCCCGCCGGAAGACGTGCCGCTCCTGGCGCTGAAGTATGGATGCGACTCGATCGCATTTACGTACAACGAGCCGACCATTTGGGGCGAGTACGTCATCGACATTTGCAAAGCGGCGAAAGCGCACGGTCTGAAGACCGTAATGGTATCGAACGGATACATCACGCGCGAAGCATTTCACGATATTTACGACCACATTGATGCAGCGAACATCGACTTGAAGGCCTTTACGGAGAACTTTTACGGGAAGATTACACTCACGCATCTGGCGCCGGTGCTGGACACCTTGCAATGGCTGAAGAACGAAACCAGCGTGTGGTTCGAGATCACCAATTTGATGATTCCCGGATTGAATGACGATCCCGCCGAGACGCGGAAGCTTGCCGAATGGGTTCTCGCGAAACTCGGACCGGATGTGCCGCTGCACTTCACGGCGTTTCATCCGGACTTCAAGCTGCGAGATAAGCCGCGCACGCCGCCGGAGACACTTCATGAGGCTCGCAGAATTGCGCGAGAAGTGGGGCTGCACTATGTGTATGAAGGCAACATATACAGCGACGGCGCAAATACCATCTGCCCGAAGTGCGGCGAACTGTTGGTGCGACGCTCCTGGCACGACGTCCTGGAGAACCGATTGAAAGATGGCGCATGCGGGAATTGTGGCTTGGCCATCGCTGGCGTGTGGAATAACAAGTCGCGTCGCGAGACCACTTCAGCGCGAGAGTCCGGCATAACTTCCCGTAGATACATGCACTTCAATTTGTAGAGGCGATCCCGAACGCTTCGGCTGGCGCTGGACTTGCGACGACGTAAGCAGACTCACCAAGTTACGAGTCTTTGCGCGAAGGAATAGTATCCAGGTCCGACGCGCATCGAATGGTGCCACGCCATCGGAAACGCCCACCACACCAGCCCTCCCAGGATCGCTTGCCCGAGCGTCAGCGGCAGGATGTTTCGCTGGCGCGCGAACAACATGCACATGCCGAATCCGCCGATCAGAGTTACCGGAATCAGAACCGGGTTGGGCCAATGCAGTGCGGCGAAGATCACGCTGGAAAGGAATGCGGCAACAACCGGGCGGTGAACGGCGTAAAGCAACCGGTTCATCAGGTAGGAATTGACCGCGACTTGCTGCAGCAGGCAGAAAGCAAAATAGCCCAGAAAGCGGCGGTGATCGATGAGGTGCTCGGGCAAGTGATGCCATGCTCCCAAGGCGAGACCTGCTCCGCAGACCGCCGCGATGTAGCCTGCAAATAGCAGCAGACCCTGGCGCGTTGCCGGCCAGAGGTTGTCCGCGCGCCATCCGAGAGTTTTCGGGGTGTCCTGGTGCAGCAGGAAGCTGGCAGCCAGCCAAACAGGGAGAATGATCCAGGTCAGGGGATACGCGGCCTGCCAGCGCCAAATAAACAAGCCCACCACGACCGCGAACAGAAGCGCTTCAACAAAAGTCAGGACTTGATTGTGGGACGTCATCTAGTGAACTGTTTCGGTGGACCCTTCGCTGGTGTCTTCGTCCACATCAATCAGACGCAGAGCGCTTTGAAATAATTTCTCGATGTCGCCTTCGCTGACCAGTTTTGGGGTGAGCAGGTCGTCGATATCGAAATCGGGAAAGCCGCGGTTGGTTACGCGGGCGGGAAGCAATTGAAGCAAGCTCTTGGCGTCGATGGGGCCTAAGGCGCGGATCTCCTCAAAAAGGACGCGCTGCAGCGGGTCGACAAATTTCGACGGGTCGACCAGACGGCACAATTCGACGCGGGTGACGGGCTTAACCAGGACCGAGCAGAGCAGCCGCAGCAAATCGCGTTCGGCGGCAATTCGTTGGCTCGCGTTGGAGACACTCATCGCGAGTTCGTAGAGGCGGCGACCGAGGTTGGCAGTTGCTCGCGAATGAGGCTCTCGACGCGCTGCCAAACGTGTTGGTCACACTCGATTTCGATGTGGGAGCGCATGAAAACGCGGGTGTACCAGGGATATTGTGGGCAGGAGATGGGGTTCGCGGTGTAATCCATGTGGAAATTGCCGAGGATCTGCGTGCGTGAGGAGTCGGCGGCCAGGATTTTTTGTTGCCCGCGAATGAAGCCCTTGTCCTGGTAAAAGTTCACGGCGTAACGCACATTTTCAGGAATGAGTGAATCGTTTTGACCGGACTTCGCGACACTATCCACTTGCACGGTCAGGATGACGGGAATTCCGTTGGCCTGCAGATCGCGGGCGAGCGCGACGACGGCGCTGGCTCCCCAGCTATGACCATACAAAATGATGCGGGCGGCTCGCTTTTGCTCGCTGGTCAAACGGGCTTCGCGGCCGGCGCCGAGCAGATGCAGAATCAGATTGTAAGCATCGTTTCTGCGGCGATTTTCGAAGGTCTCGATGTGCACGGCGGACGGATAGTCTTTTCGCAGGCTTTGCGCAACCTGGACGGTGCTGTGCACGGCGTCGTCGTGCCGAACGAATCCACCCAGGAAGCCGATTACGATCGTTGGGGTCGAAGAAGCGCGAACGGGCTCGGATTCGGCCGGACGGATGGAGAGCTGGTGGATTTTATCTCCGGGCTATCGGCACAGGCGCACAAAACCGGAAATAAGCAGACGAATGCGAAAGCGCGCCGCGAAAAGGCCGCAACAGGGTGCGCTCCCGGCGAATCAAATGTGAGAGCGTCACGCTAAATGAGATGATACGCGTGAGGGTCGGGTTACTTCGAAAGGAGCGTTTGGCATGCCACCGCGGCATCGTGTTCTGATTTTGGGTGGTGGATTCGCCGGGTTGAATGCGGCGCAAAAACTGAAGCGCGGGCCCGTGGAGGTCACGCTTCTCGATCGTCGTAATTTTCATTTGTTCCAGCCGCTCATGTATCAAGTTGCGACCGGTTCGCTGTCACCCGGGGAAATTGCGGCTCCCTTGCGCGGCGTTCTGAGCCGGCAAAAGAATGCGGAGGTGCTCCTGGGTGAAGCAGTGGACATCGATCCGGACGCTAAACGCGTCATTCTGCGGGATGGCGCGGCCTTGGAATACGATTCGTTGATTGTGGCAACGGGCTCCAAAACCTCCTACTACGGAAAGGACGAGTGGAGGACTTGGGCTCCGAGCCTGAAAACTGTTGAAGAAGCTACCGCAATTCGGCACAAAATTCTATATGCATTTGAATGGGCCGAGCGGGCTGCCAGCGAGGCCGAGGCGCGGGAGTGGCTAACGTTCGTGATCGTGGGCGCGGGAGCGACCGGGCTGGAACTTGCCGGGGCTTTGGCGGAGATCGCTAACGAAACGCTGAAACACGATTTCCGGCGCATCAACCCGAGCGAGGCCCGGATCATTATCGTGGAGGGCGGGGATCGCGTTCTGGCATCCTATCCGCCGGACCTGTCGGCCAAGGCCGAGGAACTGGTGAAGAGACTTGGCGTTGAGGTTCACAAAGGCATCATGGTCACGGGAATCGACGCGAATGGCGTCACCTATAAGAAGGGGGACGAGGTCGGAAGGATTGCGGCGAAGACCGTTCTGTGGGCGGGTGGCGTGACGATGACTACGTTTGGCTACAAGCTGGGCGAGCGCACGCACGCGGAAACCGACCGCAGCGGGCGCATCAAAGTGAACCCGGACCTGACCGTACCGAAGTATCCGAATATTTTTATCACCGGAGACCTTGCCTATGCGGCGGGGAAGGATGGCAAGCCGCTGCCGGGTGTTGCGCAGGTGGCCATTCAAGGCGGGGGATATGCGGCAAAGACAATCCTCAAGCGGTTGCAGGGCGAAACGGAGATCAAACCATTCCACTACTTCGACAAGGGCGACATGGCCGTTATCGGTCGAGCGTCGGCGGTGGCGAATATTTTCGGCTTTCACGTTTCGGGCTTGCCCGCGTGGCTGATTTGGCTCTTCATCCACTTGATGTACATTGTGGAGTTCCAAAATCGGGTGCTCGTATTCATTCAATGGGGTTTCGAGTATCTTACTTTTAGCCGTGGGGCACGCCTGATCACCGGCTCTGCCGGAACAGACGTAGACCAGCAGCCAAAGTCCGCCGGAACCTCTGCCGGCGCCTAGGATCGGCGTGTCCGCCTCAATTGCGCGGGTGTACGCTATCGGACAGAAGGGAAGTCCGCGCGTGGAACATTCTGCATGGCGAAGAACTTTACGCTGCCAGAGGCATCCCGCCGTACCAACTTCGCATCCTTCTCATGCATATGGCGACCAGGCGCGTAGCAACTGTCTCATCGGCCGTGACGGCGGCCACTTCCCGCTACCAAGAGCACGTTAATCCGCAGTGGGTTGCGCTGCTCAATCTGCTGGGCATGAACGTCGAATACGAACGATGCCTCGGCTGCGAGTTATTTACTAAAGACGGCCGCCGCATACTGGATTTCCTGTCGGGTTACTGCGTGCATAATGCCGGGCACAACCACCCTTACATCATTCAGGCGCTGAAAGAGGAGATGGACAAGTGTGGCCCGGCGATGTTGCAGAGCCATGTACCAGAGATCGCCGGTGAACTCGCCGGACGGCTCTGTGAATTGGCCGGGGGTGGTTTGAAGAAGGTGTACTTCGGGAGCAGCGGCAGCGAAGGCGTGGAGGCCGCGATCAAGTTCGCGCGGGCAGCCACTGGCCGCGATGGCATCGTATACGCCAAGAGCAGCTTTCACGGACTCACGGCGGGAGCGCTCTCGCTGATGAACGACGCCTTCTGGCGCGACGGGTTTGGTCCGCTCTTAGCGGACACCCAGGGAGTGCCTTTCGGTGACATCGCGGCGCTGGAAGGCGCCCTCGCTGGAAAGCGCCAGGCCGCCTTCGTGGTGGAGCCGCTGCAGGCCGAAGGCGGGATTCACGTTCCCTCGCGTGACTACTTGCAGAAAGCGCAAGAACTGTGTCGCCGAAGCGGCACGCTTTTCGTTCTGGATGAAGTGCAAACAGGAATGTACCGCACGGGAACCTTTTTGGCGGCGCACCAGTTTGATGTGCGGCCCGGACATGGTGGTGCTGGCCAAGGCGCTGAGTGGCGGCCTGATGCCGGCGAGCGCGGTGCTGATGACCGACAAGATTTACCACGCGGTTTATTCTTCCGTTGAAGCGGGCCATCGTCCATACGTCTACCTTTAGCGAAAACAGCTTGTCGATGAAGAGCTTGGCTAGCCACCCTGGACGTTTTAGAACGCGAAGAACTCGGCCCGCGGGCGCTGAACCTGGGCGAAACGTTTCGCGCGAAGTTACGCCGTGAACTGGCGGGCTTCGACATGGTTAAGGAAGTGCGCGGATGGGGTTGCTCAACGGAATCGAATTCGTGCCGCCAGAAAGCTTGCGTTTCGCGCACTTTATGAGGCCTTTCACGGCATCCATCCAGCCATGTTCGGACAAATTATGGTCATGCGAATGTTTCGTGAGAAGGGGATTCTCACGCAAATCTGCGGGAACAACTTCATGGCGTCTGAAGGCGGCCCCGCCGCTGATGGTGACGCTGGAACAGTTGGATGAATTCGTCAGCGCGATCCGTGATGTCGTCGAGCTGGCGCAAACGTCGCCGGCGTTTTGGACCGAAGCGCTGGGAATGGCGCGCCGGGCAGTCAATATTTGAGCCTTCGTTGTTGTGATTCGCTGTGGCCAAAAAAGCGAACGAAATCAGAGTGTCCCTAGGGGCGTCGAGAAAGGCGGGAAGGTGAGCAGGTCAGGTCAAGGTACAGACGTATTCGTAGTCGGAGCCAGGGCCAGCGGGACTCGCTACCGCCATCGCCGCGCGGCAAAAGGGATTTCAGGTGATCGTCGCGGACGGCTCCGCACCTCCGATTGAAAAGCCGTGCGGGGAAGGGATGATGCCGGAAACTCTGGCGAGCCTGCGGGCCATGGGCGTCGAAATTGGTCCCACGGAAGGCCGGAGATTTTGCGGCATAAGTTTTGTCCAACAGGGGGTGCGAGTCTCTGCTGATTTTCCGGAGGGGCCGGGGATCGGTTTACGGCGCCCGCTGCTGCATGAACGAATGGTCGCAAAAGCAGAAGCGTGCGGCGTGCGATTTCTGTGGAAGACGCCTGTGTGTGGCATGGATGCGGAAGGCGTGCAACTGGCCTGCGGAAAAATTCGCGCCCGTCTGGATCGTTGGGGCGGATGGACAGGGTTCCCGTGTGCGCCGCTGGAGTGGACTTGGACGCTGCCAAACGCAAAAGACAGCGGTTCGCAAGTCGCCGGCACTATCGGGTGCAACCGTGGTCGAATTATATGGAGATTTACTGGGGCCATCACGCACAGGCATACGTGACACCGATTGACAGGGAAGAAGTTTGCATCGTGATGATCTCCGAGCGGCCAGAAACCGCGTTGTTCGATGACTGCGCTCCGAGAATTGCCGGAACTCGAGGCGCGTCTAATGAACGCGGAACTCAGTAGCCGGGAGCGTGGAGCGGTCACATCGATGTGCTCGCTTTACCGCGTGCATCGCGGGAATGTTGCGCTGGTTGGAGACGCTTCGGGTGGCGTGGACGCGATCACCGGTGACGGACTGCGCCTGGCGTTTCGACAGGCATCCGCGCTGGCCGACGCGATGGCGGCGGGCAATCTGATGCAATACGAGCAAGCGCATCGAGCGCTCGCAAGGCGCCCGATGCTGATGGGCGATCTGATGCTGTGGCTGGGGCGCAATCCGGCATCCGCGGTCGAGCAATCCGCGCTTTACAGAGCAGGCCTGATTTGTTCGCGCGGTTCCTGGCGGCCCATGTCGGCGCAGGAAATTCGACCGGCGTGCTGTCAGCGGGGGCAATGCTGGGTTGGCGGCTGCTCGATATCTAAGAAAAGTAACGAACAACGAGGAAACCATGAAGCTTTGGGATGGAAACCTATAACGGTCGCGACGATGGCGGCCCTTGGCTGCGGACTGTTGGTCTCGGCGTCGGTGACGCCGACCCTGGAGCAAGCTGCAGCGCCGGCTACCTCCGAGATTGTTCTGACGGTGGACCCGGCGCAGTCCAAAGTGCACTGGACGGTGGATAGCACTTTGCACATGGTGCACGGTACATTCGCTCTCAAGGGCGGCTCTGTTCATTTCGATCCGGAGTCTGGGCGAGCCGGAGGAGAAATCGCGGTCTACGCGACGAGTGGAGAAAGCGGAAACAATTCCCGGGACGCCCGCATGCACAAGGAAATCTTGGAAACCGCAAAATATCCTGATGCGCTCTTTAAGCCCATACAAATTGAAGGCAGAGTCGCGCCGACTGGGCCATCGGACTCCAATGTGCACGGCGTTTTTTCGATTCACGGCGGGGATCACGACCTCATCGCTCCAGTGCACACGGAGATCATTGGCGATCATTGGAAGGGAACGACGAAATTTGAGGTGCCTTACGTGAAGTGGGGCATCAAGGACCCTAGCAATTTCTTGTTAAAAGTGAAGCCGGTGGTTCATGTTGAATTGGAATTGTCCGGCGAAGTCCAGGGGCCGAAATAAATCCCAGGTTTGTCGGAACTCTGGCGATAGTGCCGCAGCTCAGGGCAATACGCGTAACAGCGTCTATCCGACTTATCTCTGCTGAATCGACTCGAGATACTCACACAGATTTTTGATCCGCTGCCGCACGGCGGCCTCGTTATAGTTGTCGAGGTATTGGAAAACGGGTCCCCACACCGGCATCTCAGACGAGCCATGAGCTGAGAATCCCAGTCCAAATCGGAGAACATCCGTAACGTACGCCTCCGGGAAGTCTCCCCCGTGCCTCTTGGCGAGCATCGTGAGATCCGCCGGCGGCTTGACGAGTGAGGCGGCTGCCGGGCCTTGTCCTTTTCCATCGGAACCATGGCATGCCGCACAGTAGTCCCGATACAGCTGCTTGCCCGAGGGAACGTATGTCAGCGGCAATTGCCCTGGGTCAGTGGGGTGAGTGGCGGGCGAGCTAGCCGCTGCGCGCGGATTCTGGCTGACGGCTAAACAGACGACCAGAAAAGTACCCAAAAACAGAGTGAAGCAGATTCTTGTAATAAGCTTGTCCATGTTCTTCGCTCCGTCACAATTCTTACCAACCTCGCGGGGTAGGGCTGTGTGCTGCATCACAGCAGATCGTGATCGAAATCCCCCTGAATAGGCGGTTCATCCTGGATCTAAGGCAAGAGCAGATTCCGGCTCGCGGAGCTGGTGGAGAGAGGCCTGCGAAATCACAAGCATGGGTGACTAGAGTCACTGACTGTGCTTCCGGAAAGCATCAGCATTGAATTGCAGCGCTACCAATTCTTGGAGAGGCTAGCCTCTTCGGCTCGGGCAGGTGTGTGCGGCAAGATCGCATGGAAAGGAGGCCTTATGGCTCTCCATGATCGTATTGGATACCTTCGAAAGGAACACGAAGAACTCGGTCACGTCGCAGACAAAATCGAGGCGATGCTGGGGTGCGTCGCCGAGAGCGACGTCGCCCAGCGCCTCAAGGGCATAACCGGCCTGCGGTTGCTGGAACGTGGTCTCGACGGTATAAGGGAGCACTGCCACGCCGAGGACCGCATCGTTGAATCCACATATCATCATTCGCTCCAGCCGGAGGAACGCGGCCGAATTAACGCCGAGCACGAGCAGATTTTGCGGGCTACCATGGACTTCCGTGAGGAATTGAAGTTTGCCACCGCGGACCGCACTTTGGCGATGATTCCCTCGGGAATCGATCTGGTCAATCGTTTGCGCGCGCACATTGCTTACGAGCGGGAAATGCTGGATCGAATCGATCGGCCGAACGCTCCGAACACGGCAACCACGAAGCGGCGGAAAGGCAAACAGCTCGTCCCCGCGAAGAAAAGTCATGCCGGTAAGCGGAAGGTACGGGCGAAGGTGTCACGTTTCCTGCCGTACACGATTGAAGCTCATCCCGAATTGTGAGCGGACGCCAACGCTGACGGCAGTTGTGGCCGCCGGAATCACATTCCGCGGGGCCAGCATGGCGTTTGCGCCACTCAGAGCTATGGATAGAATGGATGTTGGGAGCTGACCGAAGAGGAGGCCATTTTTATTGCGCGAGGGGTCGCGCGTCGCTCGGGTCTTGTGGTTGCTATTGCTTTTTGTTGCCCGGCTTGATGGCACATACGGCCTACAACTTATCGCCGCATCTTCCGGGATATGTCTAATCGTTGCACCCCGCCGAACGATTTGCACGTTCCGGATGGAAGGTCCAGCCGCAGCCGGGGTGCAATCCGTTGGTGGATCAACGCCTATCAGGCGGCCATCGAAATCGTTGTCCTCGATGAGCACGTCGCCAACAAATTGGCCTTGGTTCGGGCAGACGACTGGAATTACAAGGCTCTCCATCCTTGGCAATGATCTGGGACGAAACGGAACGCGCCCAATTCTGAGCCGAGCCATTCCCCTATCGGATTGGGCGATTCGCGGGAACAGCGGACCTAACGCCGACGCTCCCTATTAAACCTACACTGAGCGAGTTGTTCCCGGTTAGGACGGGTTTCCATCCGTGGACATTTGATTGGAGGCATGATTGGAGGCAGCTGAAGAGGTGTCGCGGCGCGGACTGCCTACATGGAACGAATTTTCATGTATCGGACGAAATCGGGAACCATAGCGATACAGGCGATTCCGAAAAGCACCGCTACCGCTCCAATCGCGTAATACATTGTCGCCTCCTTGTTTTTGCCGTTCGAGCCGATAAGTTTGGTCATGATCCGGTCCTTGCGATTGAGTGAACATCCCGCAACAAGCACAACATCAACACACGGGGGAAGAAAATCGGCATAAACCCCTATATTTGCGTGGAAGTTCGGGAGGTTCACAGGCCAGAGGTGGGTAGCACAAGGGGGCGTGCCCGATTGCTGCTCGCCTCGCTTATCCGCCAGGCGGTGATGGTCGCGCCGATTAAGATTCGCCGGGGGGCGACGATTCCATGTAGAATCCGCTCGGGGCGCTGGCATTTCGTCTGCAGTCAAACTTTCCACTTTTTACGCGCGCCGAGCCGCAGATGGTTTTGAGGAATTGCTGCGAATAAGTGGGAGGAGTCGATGGGGAATTTCTCGCCAACGGCAAGTCCTGCAGGGACCCAGGCGATCGCCGAAATCGATGTCTTGTGGCTTACGGCGGGGCTGGGGTGTGACGGCGACACGATAGCCGCGACCGCCGCTACCCAACCGAGTATTGAAGACATCGTTCTCGGTACGCTCCCGTGGATTCCTAAAGTCAACTTTCACAACCCTTTTCTGGCATACGAAAACGGCGACGAGTTTGTCCGATATTTTCGGGAAGCTGCCGAAGGACGGCTTTCGCCGTTCATTCTTGTTGTGGAAGGGTCGATTCCCAACGAAAACAACAAAGCCGAAGGGTATTGGGCTTCCTTTGGAACCGATGCCAGCACCGGCCAGCCGATTACCACGTGTGAGTGGATCGACCGGTTGGCTCCCAAGGCCTGGGCGGTTGTTGCCGCGGGGACTTGCGCGACGTATGGCGGCATACACGCGATGGAAGGAAATCCCACGGACTGCATGGGGCTTGCGGACTATCTCGGTTGGGAATGGAATTCCAAGGCTGGGATTCCGATCGTTTGTGTTCCTGGATGTCCCGTGCAGCCGGACAACTTCATGGAGGTTTTGCTGTATCTGCTGAATATGGCGGCAGGCCGCGCTCCTATGATTCCTTTGGACGATGCGTTGCGACCCACCTGGCTATTTGGGGCGACCGTGCACGAAGGATGCGATCGCGGCGGATACTACGAACAAGCTCAGTTTGCGGACGAATATGGGTCGCCTAGCTGCATCGTAAAACTCGGTTGCTGGGGGCCGGTGGTTCAGTGCAACGTGGGCAAGCGAGGCTGGATGGGTGGCATCGGCGGGTGTCCGAATGTTGGCGGCATTTGCATCGGCTGCACCATGCCGGGTTTCCCGGACAAGTTTATGCCGTTCATGAATCAGCCTCCGGGGTCGCTGCTTTCCTCAAGCGCGGTAATGACTTACGGACGGGCCATTCATGCGTTGCGCAGGTTCACGCAGGCTTCCCTGAACAAGGAGCCAGCCTGGAGAAAACGGCGGGGTGCGACGGGGAATTTTTTGGGCGAGGCGCGCAAACCCTAACGAGGAGTGGTGAATCAAAGATTTTGGATGACCGTGGCGGCGAGGTTGTAGCGTTTCGCGGTAGCTGGTAGAGCCAGAGGTTCCCACATGGCGGCGAATGCCGAAAGCAAAGTGAGCGAGAATCGTCCCTGGCCGCGCATGGGCGCTGCGGAAATCGAATCGGACGGTCCGTCTGAGGCGGAACACACACTTCAGGAACTCGCACAGGTTTTCCTGCAGCAAGGTTCGATATCTCAAGCGGTTCTGGATGCGGCGCATGAAGCAGATGGACCCGGTGAAGATGAAGGACTCCCGGTCAACAGTGAAGCCAAGTACCGCGCACTGGTGGAGCAAATTCCCGCGGTTGTGTTTATGGCGTATCTCGACAAGGGCATCGGCGAAGCGTACGTCAGCCCGCAAATCGAAGCGGCGCTGGGGTTTTCTCAGAGCGAGTGGCTTGAGGATCCGGTGCGCTGGTACCAACGGATTCATCCCGACGACAAGATGAGGTGGAGCGTCGAGGCGGCGGAGATGTTCATTTCGGGAAAGCCACTGCGGTCCGCGTATCGCGTGATTGCTCGGGATGGTCGGGTGCTATGGTTTCAATGCGAAGCGAAAATGATCCGGCGGGAGGACGGGCGTCCATGGTTCATTCATGGCGTGGGCTTCGATATCACGGAGCGCAAGCGGCTGGAAGAGACGATTCTTGAAATCAGTGCGCAGGAACAGAGACGCATCGCGCAAGACTTGCATGACGGCCTAGGACAACACTTGACGGGAATTGCGTTCATGAGCAAAGTTCTGGAAGAGAAACTCACGGACCAAGCGCTCCCGGAAGCGGCCGAAGCCGCAAAGATCGTGCAAATGGTCAATCAGGCGATCGACAATACGCGCCAACTGGCATGGGGACTTCACCCGGTTGCGACGGAAGGCGCAGGATTGATGTCGGCGCTGAAAAAGTGGGCTAATGAAGTGGAAGAGCTGTTTCATATTCGATGCCGGTTTTATTGCGAGCGTCCAGTGCAGATTCATGACGTGAACGTGTCAACGCATCTGTATCGGATTGCCCAAGAAGCGGTAAATAATGCAATTCGGCACGGCAAGTCTCACGAAATCGTGATTCGGCTGACCGCGAAAAGTGGATCCGGAACGCTGACGATTCGAGATGACGGAACAGGATTTAAGAAAGATCCCGGCAACCAGCCTGGGGTTGGGTTGAGCATTATGAATTACCGGGCGGATATGGTGGGAGGGTCGTTGAAAGTCCAGGCGAATGAGGACCGCGGGGTAACAGTGACGTGCTTGTTTCCGGTTCGAAGCCTGGAATAGGAGCGACGCCGATGGCGACAAAGCCTCAGTTGAGCCCCCTGGCGAAAAAGTACAAGGTTCTCCTGGTGGACGATCATCCGGTGGTCCGGCAGGGGCTCGCGTTGCTTATCGGCAGAGAAACGGATCTTGTGGTTTGCGGGGAGGCGGAGGGAGCGCGCACGGCGTTTCAGGCGGTGGAAACTTTGCAGCCGGATATCGTCGTTCTGGATATTTCGCTGGCTGGTCCGGATGGCCTGGACGTACTCAAAGAAATCCGAATACGATCCGGAACTTTACCGGTGCTGATCCTTTCGATGCATGACGAATCGATTTACGCGGAACGTGCCTTGCGCGCAGGCGCCAATGGCTACATCATGAAGCAGGAAGCGACCGAGAAAGTGCTGATTGCGATTCGAAAGATCCTCAGGGGCGATGTTTATCTCAGCGAGCGGTTGACCAGCGCGATGCTAAATCAGTTCGTGCATGGTTCGGACACCGTGAAGAGTTCGCCCATCGTTAATTTGAGCGATCGCGAGCTGGAGATTTTTCGGTTGATTGGCGAGGGGCACTCGACCCGGCAGATCGCCGATGAGCTTCACCTCAGCGTGAAGACGATCGAATCCCACCAGGCACATATCAAGGAAAAATTGGCGCTTAAGAATGGGCGTGAGCTGGTCCAACATGCGATTGAATGGACCGTGAGCCTGGGCGGGGGCTATTAAGTGACTTGCGACTGAGCGCCAGGCATGTTCGGGTCGAATCGGATCATGGGGGATTCCCCGATGATCTGGACAGTTGGCGCCCCGATGCCAAATACGGCAGTGGCCTGATTGTGGTTCCTCTTTCGAGACTGTAATCCTTTCCATCGAAAATTGTGATAGCCGTCACCTCCCGGAGGTCTGAGAAGACTGTTCGCGATAGGCGACGGAAGTGTGCGAAACAGTGCTGGCGAAATTGAGAAACAGGCAGAAGGAGAATCCGAATGACACCTGATGCGGTCCCTTACGGCCGAAAAACACAAAGGCCATCGCCGGTTTCGGACGTCCACATCCTTTGGATCACCGCTGGATTAGGCTGTGATGGCGATTCGGTTTCGGTCACAGCGGCCATGCAGCCTAGCATCGAGGACGTGTTGCTAGGCGCGATCCCTGGCCTGCCAACCGTCCACCTTCACAACCCGGTGCTCGCTTATGAAGTCGGTGACGATTTCATGAAGTTCTGGTATGAGGCCGAGGCGGGGCGCCTGGATCCTTTCGTGCTGGTGGTCGAAGGATCGATTCCAAACGAGAAAATCAAGAAAGAAGGGTATTGGGCGGGTCTGGGTACCGACTCGAAAACGGGACAGCCGATCACCACGAACGAGTGGATCGACAGGCTAGCGCCAAAAGCTCTTGCAGTCGTCGCGTGCGGGACCTGCGCAACGTATGGGGGAATTCACGCGATGGCCGGAAATCCCACGGGAGCGATGGGGTTAGCAGACTATTTGGGTTGGGATTGGAAGTCGAAGGCGGGTCTGCCGATCGTGAACGTTCCGGGTTGCCCGGTGCAGCCGGACAATTTCATGGAGACCGTCCTCTATCTCCTGTACCAGGTTGCGGGATTGGCGCCGATGATTCCGCTGGATGACCAGCTTCGCCCAACGTGGTTGTTCGGGCAGACCGTGCATGACGGCTGCGATCGCGCTGGCTATTACGAGCAAGGTGATTTCGCCGAGGTATATGGTTCCTCGAAATGCATCGTGAAGCTGGGGTGCTGGGGACCGGTCGTCAATTGCAATGTGCCAAAACGCGGCTGGATGGCCGGCATTGGCGGATGCCCCAACGTCGGGGGCATCTGCATCGGCTGTACCATGCCGGGATTTCCGGATAAGTTCATGCCCTTCATGGATGAACCGCCAGGGGCGAAAATTTCCACGAGCACCATCGGTGTCTACGGCAAGGCCATTCGATCATTGCGTTCGTTTACCAACGACACGGTGAACAAAGAACCGAAATGGCGTCACCGTCGTCCAGAACTCACCACCGGCTATCGAACCGGGTCGTACTAGCTACATCGGAAAAGGAGCAGAAAATAATGGGAACGATTACAGCTGCGGCTAAAGGCACACCGACCGGATCGAGAAAGCTAGTGGAGATGAATTGGGATCCCATTACCCGGATCGTAGGGAGCCTTGGGATCTTCACGAAGATCGATTTTGAAAATCGGCAGGTGGCGGAATGCCACAGCACGTCGTCGATCTTTCGCGGATACAGCATTTTCATGAAGGGCAAAGATCCACGGGACGCGCACTTCATCACCAGCCGGATTTGCGGAATCTGCGGCGACAACCACGCCACCTGCGCTACCTATGCGCAGAATATGGCGTTCGGGGTTCGGCCGCCCGCTCTGGGCGAGTGGATCGTCAATCTTGGCGAAGCCGCCGAATACATGTTCGACCACAACATTTTCCAGGACAACCTGGTGGGCGTAGACTTTTGCGAACAGATGGTGAAGGAAACGAATCCGTCGGTTTACGCCAAGGCGGAGAAGACTGCGGCGTCGGGCGCGAATTTGCATGGATACCGCACGATTGCGGACATCATGAAAGCGTTGAATCCCTTCACCGGCTCGTTCTACCGCGAAGCGCTGCAGATGAGCCGCATGACGCGCGAGATGTTCTGTTTGATGGAAGGGCGTCACGTCCATCCGTCGACCTTGTATCCGGGCGGTGTGGGGACGGTTCCGACGGTTCAACTGTTCACCGACTATCTTGTGCGGTTGATGAAGTACGTGGAGTTCATGAAGAAAGTGGTTCCACTGCACGATGATTTGTTCGATTTCTTTTACGAAGCGCTGCCCGGCTACGAAGAGGTTGGACGACGGCGCGTGCTGCTGGCGTGCTGGGGCTCGTTCAACGATCCGGCTGTCTGCGATTACAGCTACAAGAAAATGAATGAATGGGGCCACGCGATGTATGTGACTCCGGGAGTGGTTGTCGACGACCAGCTTGTAACGAAAGACTTGGTTGACATCAATCTCAACATTCGCATCCTGCTGGGCAGTTCTTATTACGATGGTTGGGAGAATTCCGAGAAATTCGTGAAGACTGATCCGCTTGGAAATCCCGTGGATCAGAATCACCCCTGGAATCAGACGACTATCCCGCGGCCGCAGAAACGCGATTTTGCCGGCAAGTATACGTGGGTCATGTCGCCGCGCTGGCTTGATAAGCGTACCGGGGACCACCTGGCTTTGGACACCGGAGGCGGACCGATCGCGCGGCTTTGGGCTACGGCGCTTGCCGGACTCGTGGATTTCGGCTACGTCAAGTCGACGGGCCGCAGCGTGAAGATGTACTTGCCGAAGACCGCAGGGCTGCCTGAAGTCGAATTCGAATGGAAGATCCCCAAGTGGAGCAACGCTATTGAGCGTGATCGTGCGCGGACCTATTTCCAGGTCTATGCGGCGTGCGCCGGACTCTATTTCGTGGAACAAGCACTGTCGGAACTCCACGCGGGGCGGACGCGGACCTGGAACGAGTTCACCGTGCCGCAGGACGCGATTGGCTGTGGCTTCCACGAAGCGGTGCGCGGCGTGCTGTCGCATCACGTTGTCATCCGCGACGGGAAAATCGCAAATTACCACCCGTACCCGCCAACGCCTTGGAACGCGAACCCGCGCGACATCTATGGAACGCCGGGTCCGTATGAAGATGCGGTGCAGAACACGCCGATCTTCGAAGAAAACGGTCCCGACAAGTTCAAAGGCATCGACATCATGCGCGCGGTGCGGAGCTTCGATCCCTGCTTGCCTTGCGGTGTGCACATGTACCTCGGGAATGGCAAGATTCTGGAGACTCGCCACTCGCCGATGTTCGGTCACGAACGGTAAGACGCAAGCATTCCATCGGAGCCCCTGAATGACGATGCAGGATGACTTTCGGCAGCGAGCGAAGTCTCTGGAGACACTTGTTGCCAAGTTCGAAAACGCTCCAGACCCGTCTCTGCGAAGCGCTGCGAAGGACCTTGTTCAAATTCTTATGGAGTTGCACGGAACTGGGCTGGAGCGAATCCTGGAGATTGTCGACAGCCAGGGGACCGTGGGGGAGAAGATCATCGAGGATTTCGGGCGCGATGAAGTGGTTCGCGGTCTACTTCTCCTCTACGGATTGCATCCGGACGATATGCCGACGCGAATCGCGCGGGCACTTGAGGGAGCGCGAGAATTCCTGAAGTCGCACGAAGCCAGCGCGGAACTGATCGCGATCGACGACGCGGGCTCGGTGACCGTGCATTTCCATGCCAAGGCGGGCGGCGGCTGCGGATCGAATGCCGCGGCCCTGACGGCCAGAGTTGAGTCGGCCATTCTGGACGCCGCGCCGGATGCGACGGCAATCTTCGTGAAGGACATGAGCCCGGGAGCGGGTGGCGGCGCAGGATTCGTCGCTCTCGACAAAGTGCAAAGCGCTAAACCGCTTACCGCGCCGTTAGCGCCCGTGATTCCACAACCGATTGCGTCTCCTGTTCCCCAACAGGGTGGCGACTAACATGGCGGTCGAGCGGAGCGCGCAATTCGAAAACGCGTTCGCTATGCTGCGGCAATTCGCTCGAGCGCGCCCGCCTGCCGAGCGTTGCGAGTTGTGCAGCCGCGAGGTGCCCTCAGAGCACGAACACCTGGTCGAACCGGCGAGCCAAAAATTGCTTTGCGCCTGCCAGGCGTGTGCGATTCTCTTCGACGGCCAGCGCAACGGGAAATACAAACGTGTGCCACGCTCCGTGCAAGCGTTGCAGGACTTCCAGATGACGGAAAGCCAATGGGATGGCCTGATGCTTCCCATTGAGATGGCGTTCTTTTTCAAGAGTAGCCCGCGAGACAGGGTGGTCGCGCTGTATCCGAGCCCGGCTGGAGCCGTTGAATCACTCTTACCGCTTGATACTTGGGACGACATCGTGCACGCTAATCCAGTTCTGAAAGATATGGACGCCGACGTCGTGGCGCTGCTCGCATACCGCGTTGGAGCTTCGCGAGGCTCGCGTCCGGCGGAGTACTACGTCATTCCCATCGATGAATGCTACAAGCTGGTTGGTTTGATCCGGGCGCATTGGCGCGGGCTTTCGGGGGGCACGGAAGTCTGGCGGGAAGTGGGAATATTTTTCGCCGATTTAAAGAGGCGCTCGACGCCACGCTGCGAGGCCACTCATGCCTGACCTGCGCATTGTCGTCGAAAGCGCGGAAGCGGTGCACTACGCCGCTGTGCCGTTGATGGCCTTCAAGCTACGGGTTACGAATGAGCCGCAAGACGAACTCATCCACACCATTGCGTTGAAAGCTCAAATCCAATTGGAGGTTACGCGCCGGCAATACAGTGCGGAGGAGCAGGTGGGACTTCGCGATTTGTTCGGGGAGCCTGATCGCTGGGGAAAGACTTTGCGCAACATGTTGTGGACCCATGCGAGCGTCATTGTGCCGCGGTTTAACGGCAACACGCTGATCGATCTTCATGTTCCATGCGGGTTTGATTTCAATGTTGCCGCCACGAAGTATTTCCATGGGCTTGCCTCTGGCGATCTTCCCCTTTGTTTCCAATTCAGCGGAACTGTTTTCTATCGGGGCGCGAGCGGGGCGCTCCAGGTTGCGCCTATTTCTTGGGACAAAGAGGCGAAGTACCGGCTGCCGGTAAGAGTTTGGAAAGACTTGATGGACGAGTATTACCCCAACTCTGCCTGGCTTGCGCTGCGCAAAGACGCCTTTGAACGGCTATATCGGTACAAGGTCCGCGAAGGCATCCCTACGTGGGAAGAAGCCTTGGAGAGAGCGCTGGATAGCGTTCAAGAAGCGGTGAGGCGATGAACTCCACGATCATCGATGGCATCGCCAAAGCGCTGCTTTATGAAGGATACATGCTGTATCCGTATCGACCATCGGCAATCAAGAACCGGCAACGATTTAACTTCGGCGTACTTTACCCGCGGGCCTACAGCGAGGCGCAACGGGGCACGGATGCGTGGACGATGCAAACAGAGTGCCTGGTGCTCGGCGGGGAGGAGACCCGTTGCGCTGTGCGGGTGCGATTTCTGCGAATGGTCGTGCGTTCCGTCGGGAAACTAACCACGCCAACCGATGCGTTGCCGAGCCTGGACGGGTTGCTACTTCAGAAGGTGGATCGGTACGAAACGGGTGGTCGCGGCTATCAGCCTTGGGTGGAGGCTGTCGAGCAAGAGGTCGAGGTTGCCGAGTTTGTTCTTTCCGCGTCGACATCGCGGCCGATTCAACAGTCTTTCCGGATGGCGGCCCAGCGAGAGGCAGAGGAAATTCGCGACGAGAACGGGAAGATCGGAGCCGTCGTCCTGCGGGAACAGGAGCCACTTTCGGGATTGATTGAGCTTTCCGGGGAGCGCCTGCGCGAGGACCTATTCCGGATCTCGGTGCGAATTTTCAATACGATCGGTTTCAACGCGTCCGCGCCGTTGAATCGCGAGGGAGCCTTGGCGCGCTCCCTGGTTTCCACGCACACAATTCTCGAAGCGCGCGGGGGAGAATTCGTTTCCCTGATGGATCCTTCCGAAGACCTCCAGGAATTTGTGAAGAGCTGCACCAATACGGGAACCTGGCCGGTCCTTGTCGGAGAACCAGGCCAGCGGGACACGATGTTGTCCTCTCCGATCATTCTTTACGACTACCCGCAAGTTGCCGCCGAAAGTCCAGGCGATCTGTTCGATGGCGCGGAGATCGATGAAATTCTTTCGCTGCGGATCATGACCATGACGGACGACGAGAAGCGCGAAATTCGTGAATCGGATGAAATGGCGCGCCAGATTCTGGAACGAACCGATGCGCTCCCCGAAGAGCACTTGAAGAAACTGCACGGAGCGGTGCGCGGGCTACGACCAACTCGGGGAGACAGGCCATGAACGCATGGGAGTGGCAGCTCCTGGAAGACAAGAATGTACTCGAAGACGTCGAAATTCAGGGCGTTCGAGTGAAGCGTGGCGACCATGTGCGGTTGCGTCCTCGTGCCGGCGGCGACATTTTTGATCTCGCACTCGCCGGGAAAATCGCCATGGTCGAGTCGCTGGAACAAGATTACGAGGGCAAAATTCACGTTTGCGTGGTTGTTGACGACGATCCGGGCAAGGACATTGGAATGATGCGGCAGCCGGGGCACAGGTTTTTCTTTGCTGTCGAGGAGATTGAACCGATCGATCCGACGCAGGCCGCGCCTCAGCCGGTAGGCGTCCCGAAGAAAATTCTGATCGCCGGAATCGGCAACATTTTTTTGGCCGACGACGGCTTTGGGGTCGAGGTCGCAAACCGATTGCTGGGCCGTTCGTTTTCGGAAGGTGTGCGCGTGGCGGATTTTGGAATTCGAGGTTTCGATCTCGCATACGCGCTGACGGAAGGCTACGAAAGCACTATACTCATCGACGCGTACCCCGCCGATGCCGACCCCGGGACGATCTCGCTGCTGGAGCCCGATCTGACGGAACTGACTACGGGTGCAGCCTCTGGCGGATTCGTCGAACCTCACGCGATGAATCCCGTGAGCGTCCTCCGAATGGCCGCCGGTATGGGCGCGCAACTCAAGCGCGTCCTGCTCGTCGGGTGTGTGCCCGCGACTCTTGGGCCTGAAGAAGGACAGATGGGGCTGAGCGAAACCGTGACCACCTCGGTAGATGAGGCCGTTAAGTTGGTCGAGTCGCTGGTGAGGAAGATTCTCAACGGAGAATGGCCTGGAAAAGTTTGACGGAAATCACGAGTTCATTTCAAAAGGAGATGCCCATGTCGGTCGAAATCATGAAGCACAGTGAAAACGGCAACGGTACGGACAAGGACACCTTGTATATGTTAGGCGGCGTGGCGCTGGTGGTCTTCGGCGCCGGCTTGATCCTGTCGAATTCCAACATCCGCAAGTATCTCGGACAGTTGGGGATCAGCAATATGGCGTCCGCGGCGCTGCCAGATATAGAAAAATATTTCCGTCTGCGCTCGATGTAGGTGATGGGCTTTAGCCCGGCCAACCTGAAGTGGTGTCGAGCTATCGGTGGTGCAGAATCGGAAATTGAACGCCGGTGGGCGGCCGCAGCCAGCGCTCGAGGGATATGGGTATGCTCGCAGTTGGGAACAACACGCAATCGGCCAGTGAAATGAACATGCAGGAAGCTACACAAAGAGGGCTCTCTGCTGTGCGCTACGTCTTCGATAAATCCGCCGGACGGTTCACCGTCCATGCATTTGCTACTGGATTGCTTTCCGCCTTCGGCCACAATCCGAACATCGGAATCCGGGACTATGACGGTGAGATATCGTTTGTACCCGGCACCTACGACCGGGCGCTCGTTCGAGTCAGGGTAAAACTGGCGTCCCTGGAAGTTCTGGACGAAATGAAACGAGATGACCGGCAGAAATTCGAGCACTCCATGTTCGATGAGGTGCTGGAAGTCACCAAGTTCCCTGAGGCACTGTTCGAAAGCAATCAAGTCAATGTGCGGAAGGTGAGCGAAGGTTTGTTGCAGGTCGCAGTAACGGGCAACCTCGCGTTCCACGGGGTCACGCAAAGCCACTCGTTTGACGCGCGCGTTCAGGACATGGGAACGATGCTTCGCATTTCCGGAGAATTTCCGTTAAAGCAATCCGATTACGCCATCAAGCTGGTCTCCATCGCTGGTGGAGCATTGCGGCTGAAAGATGAACTGAAGTTCAGAATGGAAATGGTTGCGCGACAACCACAGGAGTGACCCGTGTGCCTGGCAATACCTGGAAAAATCGTCGAGCTTGACGCTCTCAATCCGCAGATTGCGGTTGTGGATGTGGTTGGCGTCCGCCGCAAAGTGGATCTCGGCTTGCTGCAGGATGATCTTCCAGTGCCCGGCGATTGGGTCCTCATCCACGTTGGATTCGCGATGAGCAGAATCAGCGAGGCGGATGCTGCCGATCAAATGCGAACGCTCGCGTTACTCGGAGAAAGCGAAGCCGCCATGCAAGAGGTTGAAGGCTACGGGCTCGAGAACGATCCGCAAGCGGGCAAGAGGTCGGAGCCAGTGCAATGAAATTCGTAGACGAATTTCGCGCGCCCGGGTTGATCGGTAAAGTCGGCGAAGAGATCCGGCGTCTTGCCGACGCTCAGCGCCACTACCGCATCATGGAAGTGTGCGGCGGCCATACCCATGCGATCTATCGCTTCGGCCTTAAGGATATTCTTCCGTCCAACGTGGAATTGATTCATGGCCCAGGCTGCCCCGTTTGTGTGTTGCCGATGGGGAGGATCGACGATGGACTCTCGCTGACCGCGAAGCCCGAATTCATTTTCGCTGCTTTTGGCGACATGATGCGCGTGCCCGGCACGCACGGCAGTCCGCTAGAGTACAAAGCGCGCGGGATGGACGTGCGCATCGTGTACTCCCCGGCCGACGCGCTGAAGCTGGCGCGTTTGAATCCCGAAAAGCATGTCGTCTTCTTCGCGATTGGATTTGAAACTACGGCGCCGTCCACCGCGCTTACGATCATCCGCGCAAAAGCGGAAGGCATTCGCAATTTCTCGGTCTTCTGCAACCACGTAACAATTATTCCCGCGATTCGCGCGATCCTAGATTCTCCGGATATGCGCATCGACGGCTTTGTGGGTCCCGGCCATGTCTCCACGGTCATTGGCTGCAGGCCTTATCAGTGGATCGCCAGCGACGAAAAGAGGCCTGTCGTTGTTTCCGGCTTCGAGCCGCTGGATATTCTGCAGTCCATCGTGATGCTCCTGCGCCAGCTTCGGAACGGTGAAGCGAAAGTGGAAAACCAGTACAAGCGCGTTGTACCCTGGGAAGGGAACAGTGCGGCGTTGCGCGCCATGGCCGAAGTTTTCGAACTGCGGCCGTATTTCGAGTGGCGAGGCCTGGGGTTCATTTCTCAGTCAGCACTCAAGATTCGGAGTGCGTACGCCGAATGGGATTCCGAGCAGCGCTTTTACGTTCCCGGCGTGCGCGTAACCGATCCCAAGGCCGCGCAATGCGGTGAAGTCTTGAAAGGCGTCCTCAAGCCCTCACAGTGCAAGCTTTTCGGACGCGAGTGCACACCTGAGCAGCCCGTAGGGGCGCTCATGGTGTCGTCGGAAGGCTCGTGCGCCGCGCACTATAACTATTCGCAACACCGACGCGTTCTTATCGAGGGCGTTGCTGCTACCTGAGTTTCGAAAAACACATGGCCGCCACCGTCACCAAAATCAAATTCCGTGAGCCTCAGATCGAGATGGCGCATGGCGCAGGTGGCAAGGCCAGCCGCAGGTTGGTCGAGGGCCTGTTCGCGCCGCTGCTTTTCCCTTCAGGGCATGGCCCACTGGGCGACGCTGCCCACATCCAGATCAATGGAACCCGAATCGCTATGACCACGGATAGTTTCGTAGTTAAGCCCTTGCGATTCCCGGGAGGTTCGATCGGCGAACTGGCAATCAATGGGACGGTGAACGATCTTGCGGTTTCCGGGGCGCGAGCCGAAGCCATCGTCGTCACCTTTGTTCTGGAAGCCGGCCTGCCCACCGACGTTCTCGAAGCGGAAGTCCGCGCGATGGGAAAAGCAGCCGAAGAAGCCGGCGTGCGCATTGCCGGTGGCGACACCAAAGTCGTCGAGCACGGTAAGGCCGATAACATGTACATTTCCACGACGGGCATCGGCCGCCTGATTCCCGGAATGACGATTTCGCCGGACTCCGTGCGGCCCGGCGACAAGATTATTTTGTCGGGCCCGATTGGAGATCACGGCATCACCATCCTGCTGGCGCGCGGCGAATTGGACATCGAAGCGGAGATCCAATCCGATACCCGTTCGGTTCTTCCGCTGATCGAATCTCTCGCGAGGACCGCAGGCGAGGGCGTCCGATGGATGCGCGATCCGACGCGGGGCGGAGTCGCGACGTCGCTTAACGAACTTGCGCGTGATTGCGGACAGGGGATCGTGCTGTTTGAAGAGGAGATTCCCATCCGCGACGCGGTACGCGGCGCGTGCGAACTTCTCGGCTTGGATCCGTTGCACATCGCAAATGAAGGCCAGTTCCTCGCGATTGTTGCTTCTGAAAAGGCCGAAGCCCTTCTTCACGCGCTGCACAACACACGCGGAGGAGCCGAAGCAAGAATCATCGGTGAAATCCGAGACCAACCAGCGGGAGCCGTCCTTGTCGCAACTACCTACGGCGGTGGACGAATGATAGATATGCTCGTGGGCGATCCGCTGCCGCGCATCTGCTAGGCGTCCTTTATGGCCACGGAATACAAATTGACGACCGACATTGCGCAGCGGCTGATCGCTCGAAACCCAATTATCGAAAGGTTCGTTGCCAAGGAATCTCGCCGTCTGGCGGACGCATCCCGCGAAATGTCGGAACGCTTTCTGCGCGGTGGGCGTTTGCTGGCATTTGGCCGCGGACCTTACGCCACGGACGCACAGCACGTCTCCGTCGAATTCGTGCACCCGGTCATCGTAGGCAAGAGGGCTCTTCCCGCCCTGGACCTTTCACTTGAGTTCCGCGCGTGGCTCCAAGTTCTGGTGGCTCCAGACGACATTGTGATGGGATTCGGCCCTCCGGATGACGATCTGGAAGTGTGGGCGGCCCTCGATACCGCGCACGAACGCGGCGCCATGACCTTCGCGTTACCGGGAGTCCAAGGCTCGTACTTTACGAACGCGGCCACTCCGGATCCCTTTGTTCACCAGGAATTGATCGAAATTCTGTATCACACGCTCTGGGAGACGGTGCACGTCTTCTTTGAGCACCGTGAGTTGGGACACGATGTCGGGGAAGCCGGCTTTCTCTACCCATTTCTCGGGAAAGAAAAGCAGCACACCGGCGATGTTCTGGCGCAGGTCGCGGCTTCGATCGAAATGAAAGCCCGCGACGATTCAAGTTTGCGTGAGCAGGTCGCGAACGAAGAATCCGAGAAGATTGGGAACGCCGCCAGAGAAATGGCGGAATGTCTTCGACGCGGCGGAAAGTTCATCGTATTCGGCAACGGAGGCTCCGCAACGGACGCTAACGACTTCGCGCTGGATTGCGTTATGCCGCCGGCGGGCTATACGCCCGTGCCGGCGATCTCGCTCTCCATGGAGCCAGCGAATCTTTCCGCCATAGCAAATGACGTAGGCCAGGAGCTCATCTTCCTAAGGCAGTTGATCGCGCATGCGCAGCCAAACGATGTCGTCATCGGCATTTCCACCAGCGGCGGCTCTCGCAACATCGTGTTAGCGCTCGAAGAAGCCCGGAAGAGAAACCTATCCACCGTCGCGCTGCTCGGATACGACGGCGGCGAAATTGTGCGGCGCAACCTGGCGGATTTTCCGGTAGTCGTTCGAAGCGACTACATCCCCAGGATTCAGGAGGTACAGGCCTCGATCTATCACGTCATTCGCGAAATGCTGGAGGTTTTTCATCATGCCTAGTCTCGAGCTGTATGGCACGGCGGCTTGCCCCTACACGCGCGAAATGCGGGGCTGGCTCGAATGGGAGGGCAGGGAATTTACTGAATTCGATGTCGAACTTGATTCGGATGCGCGCAGGCGCATGCAGCAGCTGATACCGGCGCCCTACAACGTGCCGTTTCTTGTGGAAGAAGGCAAAGTTGTGCAGGTCGGGTGGCAAGGCCGCAGCTGCTTCGTCGGGAAATGAAGCGATGCCGACAGCGTATTTCATCCACGTGAGCGGAGTCGTGCAGGGCGTTGGATTTCGGCCGTTTGTTTACCGGCTGGCCCGCAAGCACGGTCTCGTGGGTTGGGTTTTGAACGCCGAAGACGGTGTCGAGATTCACCTGGAAGGAAACGATCAGCCACTTCAGAGTTTTATCGATCAGTTGAAGACCGATCCGCCATCGGCCGCGTCCATTTCCGAGTTGCAGGTTAAGCGTTGTGAATTGTCCGGCCTTGCGGAGTTCACCATTCGAACCAGCAGCGCTCGGCTGCAGCCCACCGTCCGCGTATCGCCGGACCTGCCGATTTGCGCAAATTGCCTGAAAGAACTGTTTACCCTCCACGATCGGCGCTACCACTATCCCTACATCAACTGCGCGAACTGCGGTCCCCGCTACACTGTGATTCGAAGTTTGCCCTACGACCGTGCCAATACAACGATGGCTGCTTGGGCTCTCGACCAGAACTGCTCGGCGGAGTATCACAATCCCACAGATCGACGATTTCACGCGCAGCCTCTGGCTTGCCCGGACTGCGGCCCTCATTTGGTCTTTCGCGAAGGCGATCAAACCGTACTCGGCGACGTGGAAGCAATTTCCCGAGCGGCGGCGTACCTCCGAGGCGGAAAGATTCTGGCCGTGAAGGGTCTGGGTGGTTATCACCTGGCCTGCGACGCGCGAAATGCGGAGTCGGTGGCGGCGCTGCGGACGAGAAAGTATCGCAAGGAAAAGCCTTTTGCGCTTATGGCGAAGGACGTCGAAGTGGTCCGCGCGCTTGTGGATCTGACGCCAGCGGCGGAAACTCTGATGACCTCCGTTGCGAGACCCATCGTGCTGGCGCGCGCCAGGCTCAAACTACCCGAAGTCGCTCCAGACAACGACGAGCTTGGCGTAATGCTCCCCTATACCCCGCTGCATCATCTACTGTTCGCGGCGCAATCGCCGGAAATCCTGGTGATGACCAGCGCAAACCGCTCGAGCGAGCCGATTGCCTATAGAGATGAGGACGCATTGCAGACCCTTTCGTGTATTGCCGATGGCTTCCTTCTCGGGGAACGGCCCATTGCCCGCCGCGTTGACGATTCCGTCGTCCGCCCCGGAGTTTTCGGCCCGGCGAAGCTACGTCGTGCTCGGGGCTACGCTCCAGGCGCGGTCACCTGTTTTCCCGTCGATCGGCCCATGCTTGCGCTCGGCGCAGATTTAAAGAATACAGTTACGCTGGTCGTTGATGGGCAAGCTTTCGTTAGCCAGCACATCGGCGATCTGGAACACTACGAAGCGCATCGTGCCTTCCAGGACACGATTGACGATCTACTCTCCATGTATGAAATCAATCGCGACGACCTGCTCGTGGTCCACGACGCTCATCCGCAGTACGTTTCGTCGCAGCAGGCATCGGCATTGTGCGCTTCGGAGACCCGCGCTGTACAGCATCATCGCGCCCACATCGCTTCCGTTTTGGCGGAGCGCCGCGCATGGAATGAACGCGTCATCGGCGTCAGCTTTGACGGCACCGGATACGGAGACGACGGCTCGATCTGGGGCGGCGAATTCTTCACCGGGAGCCTGGAGACGGGATTCGAACGCGTCGCGCATCTTCGACCAGCTTTGCTGGCAGGTGGCGACGCTGCCGCTGCTCATCCAGCGCAGGCGGCCGCTGGCTTTCTGGTACAACTGGACGGGTTGCCGGATATGACCGCCGGGCCTTTTGGGTTTCCCAGGCGCTATCTCGACGCCATGCAACTCGTCCACAAACGCGTGCGCGCCTTTCCGGCAACTTCCATTGGCCGTCTGTTCGATGCAGCGGCCGCGCTCCTTGGGTTTACGCGCGAAATCAGCTTTGAGGGCCAAGCGGCGGCGTGGGTAGAACACATTGCCCGAAAGGTAGACTCGACGCGTGTCATCGAGCCCTATCCGTTCCCGTTTGTAGGCAATCAACTCGATTTTCGTCCATTACTCTCCGCCATGATTCAGGATCGGGTCTGCGTTCGTGAGCGGTCGGAGATCGCCCGCGCGTTCCAACGCGGTGTGTCCGCCGGACTTGGTGAAGCCCTGCGGGTTTTGTGTGCGAGCTATGACACGCACGTCGCCGTCCTTTCTGGTGGGGTTTTCCAAAACGAATTATTGCTGGCTGACCTGAAGGAGTTCACGCAAGAGAGCGGCCTTCGCATCTGGACCAATCACGAAGTTCCTAGCAATGACGGAGGTATCAGTCTCGGACAAGCCGCGGTGGCCGTGTTTGGCCACCACGCCACCGACCAGCATGCAATAGATCGGTCAAGCCATGCATGAACTGTCGATCGCGATGAGCATCATCGAAATGGCCGAACAGGAATCCGCCGCGCGCGGGAACGCGCAAATCTGTGCGGTGCACGTGCGCCTCGGACGATTGTCCGGTGTTGTCAAGGAAGCGTTGCTTTCCTCGTACGAAATGGCCTCTGCCGCAACTTCACTCGAAGGTTCGCAATTGCTGATCGAAGAAGTTCCCGTCGAAGTCTTTTGCCCGCGCTGCCGCGAGCGCAAAGCTTTGCCGTCCATCCAGCATCTCTGTTGCCCGACCTGTGGAGCGCCAACCGCGGAGGTTGTCCAGGGGAGAGAACTTGAGGTCGTCGCACTGGAGATCAAGGAATGAGCGCCCAACCACGTCTCGTGGAAGTCCGCAAGAATATCCTGAAACAGAACGACATCGTCGCCCGCGCCCTGCGCGAACGATTTCGCGAAGCCGGCGTTTTTGTCGTAAGTCTCGTCTCCAGTCCGGGTTCCGGCAAGACGGCCCTTCTCGAAAATATCCTCACGGTTTTGAATGCGCGCGGCGGCAGGGTAGCGGCTCTCGTCGGCGACCTCGCCACCGAGAACGATGCCGTGCGCCTGGCGCGCAGTCGCGCGCCGGTCAAACAGATCATCACCGGCACCGTTTGTCACTTGGAAGCGGCCATGATTCACTCGGCTCTCGAGGGCTGGAACCTTCATCAGCTGGATTTTCTCTTCATCGAAAACGTAGGGAATCTCGTCTGCCCGTCCTCGTATGACCTCGGCGAGGATTTGCGGCTCGTTCTTCTCTCCGTCACCGAAGGCGAAGACAAGCCGCTGAAGTATCCGACGATCTTTAATGGCGCCGACGTCGCGGTGATCACAAAAATGGACCTAGCGCACGCCGTTGAGTTCGATGAAGTCTCCGCCAACCGAAATATCCAGTCCGTGCGGCCGGGAATGCATGCGCGTAAACTCTCCGTGAAGACAGGCGAAGGAATGCGCGAGTTCCTGGAGTTTCTGGAGACACAGCGCAACGTCACTCGAGCAGCTTCAGCAGTCTAGGTAACGTTCATTCCTGACTCTCGAAGTGGTTCGCCATCCTCTCGCTTTTCTCGCGGTCACGTTTGTAGGGGCCGGGCTTGTTTATTCTGAGCTTCGAGGGACCGCGACCGGCGACCGCGTCCTGGCACCAATCCCAATCCGAGGCGCCAGATTCGTCTTTCGCGGGCATCTCGATTCGCCTCAGGAAATTCTCCTTTTCTCCCGCAGCGTCGAACCCCCAGAGACTACGTACATCTTTTTGTGCCGAGTTTCGCGAGCCAATTTGTTATCCTGCGTCGCGTGAAACGTGCATTTCTCATTGATACCGATACAGCTTCCGATGATGCGGTGGCGTTGATCATGGCGCTGCGCTCTCCTCAAATCGAGGTCCTGGCCATTACCACCGTCGCCGGAAATGTGGATGTCCGGCAAGCCACCCGCAATGCGCTCTATACGGCGGAACTTTGCGACTCAAAAGTGCCGGTGTTCGCAGGCGCGGAGCGACCATTGAAGCGCGCCCACGTAAGCGCGGCTTGGTTTCACGGACGGGATGGGCTGGGCGATCACGCCTACCCGCCGCCGCGCCGCGTTCCGGAAAGACAGAGCGCTGTCGATGCCATCATCGACACGACTGAGTCTTGCCCAGGCCTGGTGATGGTTACGCTGGGCCCGCTTACGAATATCGCCCTCGCCTTGCAAAAAAAGCCCGGGATCGCTTCGAAAGTCAGTCGTTGTGTGGTAATGGGCGGCGCACCCTGCTGCGAGGGCAACGTCACTCCCGCAGCGGAATACAATATCTGGTGCGATCCGGAGGCGGCACGCATCATGCTGAGAAGCGGCCTTCCCATCGAACTGGCCGGTTGGCACCTGTGTCGCGGCGAAGCCGTGCTGAATCTGTCGGACATCAAGCAGGTTCTAAGTCTTGGTACACCCGTCGCCAATTTTGCGATTGCGTGCAACAGCCGCGCGCAACAAGCCTTCCTCGAACAGTCCGGGGAACACGGGATATCCTTGCCAGATCCTGTCGCCATGGCGATCGCCTTGGATACGACTGTCGTCACTTCGCAATCGGAGCATTTCGTGGACGTCGAAACCGAGAGTGAACTCACCCGCGGCATGACCGTGGTTGACCGTCTTAACGTCGCAGGTGACGAGCGCAACCGCGATATCTGGGCCTCATGCCTCGCCGGGGGACACAAGGCAAAGGTCTTCTGGACCATCGATAACTTCCGCTGGAAACAGGCCCTGTACACCGCACTGAGCTAGAGTCGGAATCGCAGCTTGTAGCGTCCGCGCCGTTCGTTGCGCCCTGGTAGAACTTATGAGACGCGCTGGTTATTCATGTGCATTCGGGCAGAAATGGCCTCTTGATCGCCCTCCCTCCTAGGGTGGAAGTACTTGGGAGAGCGCAAGGATAGTGAAGTGCGCCTCATTCGTTCACAATCGTCACACAACTTCTTTTTATTCAAAACTTCCAGTTACGCCCTGGAATCCGTGGCGAGCTTGCTTGAAGAGCCATTTCATTACGCGGGCAGCGTCGTAACAATAGGCGACGTTGTAGCCAAGTGTAGAGAAGCAGTGAGGCTCGCATCCCTGCTTCATTTCGGCGAGCTGCTTCAGATCGAACTTCTGGTTTTCCACCGCGCCCCAATCGTACTTTGCGTTGTACATGGGGAAACACGGCGCGAGCGTTCCGTCGGTTCGAACGATCAGCCAGTTCTGGCCGCCGCGACAGCCCCAGTGTTCGCCGACGCCGCGCATGAATCCCTTCATATTCTGCAATCGGGGAATGGAGTCGACCATCTTGTAGCCTTGGCGCTGCTTGTCGATCAGCCAATCCAGTAAGTCGTCCACCATTGGAAAATCTTCGGGACGAATGTACGTATCGTTTTCATTGAAATGTTTGAAGTGCGGCTGTTCCATCATCGGCGCTTCGTTGATGTGAAACGTGAGTGAGATGCCATGGTCGTGGGCGATTTCGACGAGTTGTTTGACGTCCTCGATGTTCGTGCGGCAAATATTCGTGTTGAAAAACACGGTGTACCCGTAGCGGTACTGGCGTCTTACGAGGTAATCGAAGTTGGAGCGCACGTGCTCGAACGCTTTCGGCAGGCCGGGCCTTTCCTTGACGGTGTCCACGGCGAAATTGATCGTGGCAATCCCCGCGTCGGTGAGATGGTCGATAACCGGTGGTCGAAGCAGACGGGCATTAGTCGCGAGATACACCCAAAAATCGTTCTTCGCGGCGTAGTACACCACCTTGTGAACGAAGTCCGGGCGCAGCAGCGGCTCGCCACCGGTGGGCGCGAGCACGCGACAAGGTGTGGTATGGAGCCAGTCAATGGCGCGCCGTGCGGTATCTTCGGTCATGCCCTTCACCCGGTTGTCGTAAGACCAGCAGTAGTGACAATCCAGGTTGCATTTCCACTCGGTGAAAAGGTAGGCGATGATCGGTTGAAAATCCCCCGGCAGCAGGCGTGACTTAAAATACGGAAACATCCAGCCGCGCATGTTCTGAAGAATGCGCGAGGCGGGCCAGTGCCTCTTGCCGGTCTGCAAAACGTGATCGTGTGCGGCGATATCATCGGCGTCCAGTTCGTGCAACAGTTCGGGATGTTGTGGAAAAATGGGTGTGGGCAGAGTCTTCAGCTGCTTCGAAGAATCAGGCGTAGGACTCTCGGGCGGCTGCTGGAGCAAACTGTGTAACGGCACATCAAGGCGAAACGGAAGAGTAGGAAGAGTAGGAAGCGGTTGTTGCAATTGGGACACGGATCAACCCTCCTCATATGTGGATGACGTAAAACGGATGTAAAGCCCTGGAAGTTTCACTGTTCAAGCGGCGTACTATCGCGATATCTCTCTCACTCTTTCCCTGCCCATACGTTGGCACACGCCAGAAGCTTTCCGGGTGACAAAGATATCGGACCTGGCACGGTAATTTGATTCAGTGAATCGTCGGGGAGATACAACCTAAAAGCAGTACGCCAGCGAACATAAGAGGGCAAGGAAGAGTACGGAAGAGTGAAAAAAGTTGAGTCTCTTTTCTCAACGAGGCGCATCTATCTTCACAGGAGAGGGCAATCCTTTGTTGGGGTACCACGGCGCTTTTCGAACTTGGCTGGGGCAGGTACGGTTAGTTGTTGGTTCCAGCGTATCAATCGCATTCTTGATGCTGCCTTTAGCGTTGCCAGGCCAGAACTTACAATCCGCATCATTACCTTTCGCTGGTTGTGACACGACCTGCAGGCCGGCGACTACCCTCGAAGCATCGTGCGCTGCGGAGAACGCGCCGCAAGAAAAAGAGAATTCCCAGCAGACGTATCCTCCCTCGCAGGAGTTGCCAGAAAGGAAAAGCGGCACATCGAATGATCGCATTCTTTGGACGATGCCCAATTTTCTTACACTCGAGGATGCCGACAGTATTCCTCCGTTGACTCCGGGCCAGAAGTTCAAAGTAGTTGCACGGGGCGTGTTTGACCCGATGGAATTCGTCCTGGTTGGCTTCGTTGCCGGGCTGGGGCAGGCTAGCAACAGCAACCCATCTTACGGGCAAGGGGCGCAAGGCTACGCCAAGCGTTATGGCACGTCGTATGCCGACAATGCGATTGAAAATTTCATGGCCAGCGCGGTGTTCCCGACCGTCCTTCATCAGGATCCGCGCTACTACCAATTGGGTCATGGCGGTTTCCTGAAGCGCGCCGGTCACGCGGTAGGACGTGTGTTGATCACCCGCTCTGATTCTGGTCACACACAACTCAATTACTCCGAGTTAATGGGAGGAGTGTCTGCGGCCGCTATTTCGACCTACACCTATCACCCGCAGAGCGAACAGAGTTTCGGCAACGTAATGAGCGTGTGGGGCACGCAGATGGCATGGGACGCAGTTACGTATATGATCAAGGAATTCTGGCCTGACCTTCGCAAGAAGTCAGGAAAAGACAAGCATTAGTGATGAGCTGCTTTTCTGGCAGTGGGCATCGTCGGAGTTGTGGCGCATTGAATTGGACCCGCCTTTCAGTCTGGATAAAGGCCACGTTGCCGGCTCTCGGCGGTCTGGGCCTCTTTCTGTCGGCGTTTCTGGACTCTTCTTTTGTTCCCCTTCCGCTGATTACCGACCTGATGGTTGTTGAGCTCTCCATTCGAAGTCCGCTGCGTATGCCCTACTATGCCGGGATGGCAGCACTGGGTTCGTTGGCGGGCTGCATTTGGATTTACGCGTTGGCGCGCAAAGGCGGGCAAGCCTACTATCGCAGGAAGCAAGGACACCCACCGGGACGAATCAGGAAGTGGGTCCAGGATTATCCATTCACATCGGTGCTGGTCCCTGCGATCGCTCCGTTCCCGGTTCCTTTCAAGCCATTTGTGATCGCGCAGGGCGTGTTTCAGGTACCTTTCCTTCCGTTCGTGGTGGGGACGTTTGTGGGCCGGGGAGCGCTGTTTTTCGCTGAGGGCTTCCTGGGCGTGCGTTACGGAGCGGCTGCAAGGGAATTTGTGCTGCATCAAAAATGGGTGTCCATCGGAATTCTGCTGGCATTGATTGCAATCTTGTTGGTGATTCGTGGGTCGTCAGTCGATCGTGGAAGCGCGCAATCCGAACGAGCTAAAGCTGAGTCACTCGCCTTTCCAGTTCCCTCGCGATCTCACTCGGATCCTGGCCGGCAGAAAAGCGAACCGGCTCCCCAATCGTAACTTGCACGTGTCCTGGGCGCGCCAGGATGCGGCGCTGCTGTTTCAAATCAAACAGCCCATCCAAGCGCATGGGAACTACGGGAATGTTCAGATGCTTCGCGAGCAAACCAATGCCCGAGCGAAAGGGAGTCATGTTCCCGTCTTCCGTTGTCTTTCCTTCCGGAAAAACCAAAAGGTTCCACCCACGATCCGCAAGATCGCCGGCAAAGGAGAAGCTCTGCAAGAACCCTGATTGTTGAGGCAATGGAAAAACATTGAAGAGTGACAGCGCAAGGAAATATCTCAGGTGTTCAAGAAAACGGTCGAAAAAACTCATTGCTCTCGGGGTTGCCGCATTCTGGCGAGCCTTTCGCCGCCCATGGCAGTGGCGAGCCGGTTGCGAAATCTGGCTGGAAAAGCGGGTAAAACCCAGGCGATATCGAGATAGGTGACGTGGTTGGAAACCACAAGGACTGGCCCTTGTAGTCCACGGAGATTCTCGCGTCCCAGAATCCGGGCGCCGCGAGAAGATAAGTTGCGGGCCAAGCGAGCAAGTAATAGACCGCCAGCCGCAGCGCAGTAGTGAGCCAGGACTGCGGCCAACCAGGATAAACGTGCTGGACGGGAGAAGTCGTGCCTTGCGCGAGCAGTTTCTCGAGTTGTGCGACGGTGGTGACTTCCTGGAACTGAGCCTCGTTCAGGTCCACTTGGTGGCGCTGTTCAAGAACGCTCATGAGTTCGACACGGTCGAGAGAGGATAAGTGCAAATCGGTTTCCAGGTAGCGTCGCTGGAGCCGAGTCGAACCGGGCGGCCGGTGATCTGCGTAATCAATCTCGCGAGAGATGTCGTGGGCTGGAGCGGCGTTTGGCGCGGAGCTCTCAACGTTTAGCACGGTATCGCGAATGCGAGGGAGAATGGGCTTTTGTGTTGGCGTTCGCGGAAAATCGGGCTCCGGCCAAACGAGCCAATGGCGCACTTTCTGATATTCCGCCAAGGATTGATTGGCGGATTGGATTAGAGCGGAAGGATCGGCGGCAGAGGAGCTCGATCAAAAGGACCGCGCAAGGCTCCGCGTTGCCGTCTTTTTCGAGCCCGATGACCACGCAATCACGAACGCCCGGTTGCGCCCGCAGCGCTTTTTCCAAATCCTCCGGGTAAACATTCATTCCGGCGGGCGTGACAATCACATTTTTACGCCGACCTTTGAAATACAGATGGCCGTCCTCGTCGGTCTCCGCCATGTCGCCCGTTCGAAACCATCCATCCGCTTCGGCTACGGACTGGGTCCGGCCCTCACGGCGGTAACCTGTGGCAATGTTTTCGCCGCGCACCAGGATTTCGCCGTTTTCGTCGACGCGAATTTCCATACCAGGAAACACTTTGCCGATGGATCCGCGGGCAGAGCGGAACGGGTGATTCAGGCTGATGAGCGAGGTGGTTTCCGTCATACCGTATCCCTGGATTACCGCGTACCCTAATCGATTCCAGAAGGTCTCGGTTTGCTGCGGAAGCGCAGCTCCGCCAGAAATGAAGGCCCAGAATTTCCAGCCGAGGCGCGAATGGATCCGCCGGAATCGCCACCAGCGCCGAAGAAAGTGCTGCGCCTCCACCAGTGCAAAATTTTCTCGAAACAGCTCGATTTTTCCTTCGCGCTCAAGTTGGCGTTCGACTTCCCGTTGCAAAGACTCGATGAAACGCGGGACAGCCACCAGCACCGAGACGCGCTCGCGCCGGATGGTGTCCGCGAATTCCGAGGGACGCAGCGAATCGATAAAAACAACGGTCCCCGCCAGCATCGGTGGGATAAACACACCAAGCATCTGGCCAAATACATGGCTAAGCGGAAGCAGATTCAGGAAGCGAATCGGGTGGAAGGGCTTTTCATAGCGCAGGTACTTTCGAATCTCGGTCTGCAACGGCTCGATGTTCGCGAGTACGTTGCCGTGGGAAATGATGACGCCGCGAGGATCGGCCGTGGTGCCGGAAGTAAATATAATCTCCAACGCGTCTTTACGAGAGAGCGGCGGCGAGGAATATGGCGAAGAATCACGATGCGCAATGATTTCCGAAAGCGACTCCAAAACGATGGAATCCGACGGCAGTTCCATCTCCGCAAGCCCCCGGCTGCGAAAGGCTAACCTGGCACGGACTTCGCGCGCGACGCGAGACGCAAATTCTCCTGTCGAGCCGTGATCGATGGGAACAGCCACGGCGCCGCGCAGCAGGCACCCGAAAAATGCAATGATCCATTCAGGAGAGTTTTCGCCCCACAACAGAACAGCATCGCCTTTATTAACGCCGCGGAACTCCAACTCGCGAGCCACGCGATTCGCTTCGAGAGCGATTCGCGCGTACGTCCACGTTTCCATGCGATAGCCGCGACGGTAGCGCACCGCGAATTCATTTCCGTTAGCCGCATACTGCGCCACGAAATCAACGAGCGACTGCACGGCCGCCCCTGCTGGAAATTGTTAGACCCATTGACATCGATGTGCGCCGGCCTCTTTGCGAGCCCAGCTTCCTCCCCTTTGATAACATTTACAGATCGTGGGACGCATATACAAGGTGGTGGTCATCGGCGGAGGGTTGAGTGGACTGGCTTGCGCGTTTCGCCTGCAGCAATTGGGTATTCGCGCGCGTGCCCTGGAAGCTTCCTCGCAAGCCGGCGGCATGATCTCCACGGTAAGGCGAAACGGATTTGTGTATGAGGGAGGGCCCCAGTTTCCGCGATTTCCTGCATCCGTATGGAAAATGGTCCGCGATTTAAGGCTGGAAAGCGAGTTTGTGGCCGGTGATCCAAAGGCCAAGCGCTACATTCTCCGAGACGGCCGCTTGCACCTGGCGCCGTTCTCTCCTGGAGGCCTGCTCGCAACACGCTTGGTCAGCCCGCAATCAAAATATCGGTTACTGAGCGAAGCGTTCCGATTTGCGCATCCCCCGGCCAAAGAGGAGTCCTTGGCCGAATTTGTTGAACGAAAGTTCGGCGTCGAGGTCTTGAACTATCTAGTTGACCCGTTCATCTCCACCGTTTTTTTCGGCGACGCCCACAAAATGGGCATGGAGAGCGCATTTTCTGCCCTCGTGGAATGGGAACGAAGCAGCGGCAGTGTAGTGCGCGGTGCGATTCGCGCTTACAAGTCAAAACGAGGTCTCAAGCCGTCGGGTGACTTGTCACCCGGGCCTCATCCAAACTCTGAGCATCGCAGTTTATATGTCACCGACGCTCTGCCCTCCCTGGGTTCATTCAAAACCGGAATGGGCACGCTCGTTCAGTCTCTGGCGGAAAATCTCGGAGGGAATCTTCAATTAGGCGCCAGGGTCGACTCGATCGTTGCGACGCGCAGTGGGAATGCCGGGCGGGAATCAGGGTGGCGCATCCGCGTGTGCGGCGGAGAGGAATTCGAGACAGAGGCGGTCGTGCTCGCCGTCCCAGCCTACGCGGCGGCGTCCTTGCTGCAGCAAAGCGCCCCAAATCTGGGTGCGCTGCTGGCAGCGATTGAGCACGCCCCCATGGCCGTGGTTTCCTCCGCCTACCATCGGAAACAAGTGCGTCACGCGCTACTCGGTTTTGGCTTCATGGTGCCCCGCAGAGAAGGTTTGCGCACCGTGTGCACTTTCTGGAATTCATCGTTATTTCCAGGCAGAGCGCCGGAAGGAACCGTCTTGATGACCAGCTTTGCCGCGGGCGATGCCAGTGTGCTGAACGGTCCGGAGGACGCGCTTGCGCAAACCGTGGAGGCGGAAAATGCCAAAATTCTGGGTATCTCCGGCGACCCCATCGAACGCGCCCTATGGAAATATCCGCGTGCGTTGCCGCAGTACAATGTGGGTCACGCGCAAAGGGTAAGGGCAATTCGGGAAGCTCTGAGCGGATTGCCGGGCATCTACCTCGCCGGTAATTATCTGACGGGACGCTCCATTGGGGAATGCGCCGAGTCGGGTTTTCAGGCAGCCGAAGAATTACACAGCCGGATGCGAAGCTGATGCATCGAAAGTCTGGGATAGTGTAGGTCAGAGGAGCGGAAGTTGTTATTCCACGTTCTCATTTGGTTTGTTGGGTTCCTGTTGGTCGGCGCGCTGGCTGGCGCGACTTACCAGAAGCTTGGTCTCCGCCGCGACAGCAAGCTCCATCCGCCGCCGGGCAGGTTTGTTGATCTGGGAACGCATCGGTTACACGTGTTGGAAGCCGGCCAGGGAAGTCCAACCATCATTCTTGAAGCTGGATTAATGGCCACGGTACTAAGTTGGAGCGAAATCCAACGCGAGCTCGCTAAATCGTATCGCGTTGTCAGCTACGACCGTGGCGGGCTGGGCTGGAGCGACCTGGGTCCCCTGCCGCGGACCGCCGAACGCATCGTCGAGGAGCTCCATTCTTTGTTGCAGCGTGCCTCTATTCCTCCGCCCTATGTTCTGGTCGGCCATTCTTTTGGGGGACTCACGATGCCTTTGTTTGCCGCCCGCTATCCGCGGGAGACTGCGGGTATGGTGCTCGTGGATCCTGTGGTTCCAGCCGAATGGAACCCTCCGTCGGAAAAGGACCGCAAGCAAGTGGAGATTGGCTCCAAGGTGTGTCGCCGCGCTACGCTGCTCACCCGTATCGGTGTTATTCGCTTCGTGGAGTTCCTGCTTACTTCGCGCGCCAAGAAGCTCGCGGGTTCCGCGGTACGCCTGATCAGTCGAGGAACCCCTCCCGAATCCGGCTCCGTCTCCAGTCCGTGGTTCTGGAATTTACCCGCTAGCGAGAGAACCATGGCATCCGTCTTCTGGGTTCAGGAAAAATTCTGTCAGACCATCGCCAGCCAGCTGGAAAACCTGCCTCGGTCTGCGCGGCAATTAGCCGCCCAGGGCATTCCTTCCAACAAACCGCTTGTCATCCTGTCCGCAATCTCCACACCCGCAAACCGGCGCGAACAACACATTGCGATCGCGCAACGCTCGCCCAGCGGGTGCTACGTGCTGGCGGACAAGAGCAGCCACTGGATCACGCAAGACCAGCCGGGACTCGTGATCACCGCAATCCATGAGGTCGCTCAATCCGTCCTCGAACCTCAAGTCGCGGCCGCGCACGCCAGTTCGCCTTCACCTTCGGATCGACTTGCCTCGTAAGGACATTGCGCTTAAGTACGGTTACGCGCACGTTCAGATCCGCAGCTCAGACTTCCCCTGACCACTGGACCAGTCCCTGCTCTCATTGGAATGGAGCGGTTTGTAACAAATTGTCCCCACCTTAGGGAACCGCCCGCGACTTCCGTTCGTTTTTCCCTCCTAACTCATAGTTTGTTAGGGACTTAGGTCGGATACCGAGAAGGCGTGCCACGTGCTCTTTATATCGAAAAGCTTCTTCCTGCGCGACCTCCTCTCCCCCTCGGAAGGAAGAAGACGTCTGGAGGCCTATGGCCAGAGCCCGTCCGCAAGAGCTGCATGTGAGGCGCATGGAATACGGGTTTTCCATGACGGAATTGGCCGTCGTGGTAACCATTATTTTGATCGTCATTGCTGCGGCGCTCATAAATATGGTGCCGTCCATCAAGAATTCAAAGTCCAACTCCGCGATGGAACTCGTCATGGGCGAATTGCGGCGGGCGCACGAGCGGGCCATCGATGAGCGCCGAATTTATCGCGTTACCTTTGTGGCGCCGCAGACCATTCTGGTCGACGTTGGGCAAGTGCCGAACGTCGCGACCACGATTAGTCGCAGTTCGCCGACCTTCGTGCAGGCGCAGCCCCCACTCACGCTGCCTACCGGAATCCAATTCATTGTTGTCGGAGGGATTCCCACGAACCCTGCGGCAACGCCAGACGGGTTTGGCTCAGGAGCCAATGCCATCGATTTTGACGTCGAGAATGGCGGCGGAGGAACGCAAATTTATTTTCAACCGGACGGGAGCGCGTTAGACGGCGCTAACCGGTTGAACGATGGTGTCGTGTACATGGCCGAGCCGACTAACCTTTTCTCGAGCAGAGCGGTTTCTCTTTTTGGATCCACGGGCCGCGTCAAGGGTTGGTACCTGACATCGAATGCGGGTGTTATCGGGTGGAACCAATGAGCAGAGCACCGAACAGCAAATCGCAATTTCGACCTCCTCAGAGCGGCTTCGGACTCATTGAGGCCGTAATCGCATCCGTCATTCTAGTCGTCGGACTGGTTGCCCTCGCTGGCCTGTTCAGCCAGTCGCTGTCGTCTCTCCAATACACGCGCGAAGACCTGATCGCTAAACAAAAGGCTCGCGAAAGCCTGGAAGCTGTGTACAGCGCTCGAAACGATGCAACCATCGGGTTCGCTGGTATCCAAAACGTAAGCAATGGGGGCATTTTTCTCGACGGATTCCAGCCGCTCTTCTTGGCTGGGGCGAACGGCATCGTGGGAACTCAAGGACAGTCTGGGATTCTTGACCGTCAGATCTTACCGGGACCAGATGGCATCATTGGGACCGCGGATGACGAAGTCATCCCACTGGTTAACTTTCAGCGCCAGATCCTGATTACCCCGCTTATCGATTCCACCGGAAACGTTAGTCCCGACATCCGCCAAATCAGCGTGACCGTGCAAGTGACGTCCCCGGGCCGCGCCGCCCGCAATTACACCGTCACCGGATATATTTCGCGCTTTCAGTGAGGACATCGTTATGGCTCGTTGCCGCAAGCAAGCACAAATCGGTTTCACGTTAATCGAGCTGGTTTTGGCTACCGCTTTGACGGTCACTGTCATAGGAGCGGCCGTCCTTGTGTTTACGCACTCGGTGCAAACATCGAATTTGACTCTCAAACGGTCCGAAGTGCAGACCGAAGCCCGGGCGGCGCTTAGTCAAATCTCTCGCGATTTATCGCAGGCCGGCACCGCGGTGCCCTTGAACGGCATTGCCATCCCTTCCTTGGGAACCGGCGGCGCAAATCCCAATTTTGCGTGCGACGCGTCACAGTGTTACACCGGTGCCGACCCCGCCTACACACAAGGACTTTTATACAAGGTGACACCTGGCTACGCGATCGGCCCCAACATCTCCGAGCCCAGCGATGCCATTAAAATTACCTATGTAGACCCCAATCTCGACTGGTCGGCTTTTCAGGCGGCCACCATCGCCGTTGATGGAAGCAGCCTGACCATGCCGCCGGCGACGATTCCCGCCGTAAACGATCCCGCCGTGGGCGTGACCCCGGGTGATGTCATTCTCCTGCAAAACGTTTACGGCTCGGCGATCGGTATCGCCACGGCGGTGGCTGGCCAATCCATTACTTTCGGAGCGGATCCCCTCAATATCAACCAGCTGGGCGCCGCGGCCGGAAACATCAAGTCTCTCGCAACACCCGGCTCCAATCCCGTGACCTATCCCCCAACTCAGGTTTCTCGTTTGATGATGATCAGCTACTTTATTGCACCTTTCGTTGGGCCTAACGGACCGGATGCACGTTTGATGCGTCAAAGCGGAGCCCATTCGCCGGTGCCCGTGGCCGAACACATCGAAGATCTGAAGTTCACTTACGACGTTATTGATCCCGTCTCTAATGCACTAACCGCGAATTCGCCCGACACGGTGCTAGGAAACCCGGCGGTTCCGCAGCCCAATCAGATCCGAAAAATCAATATCAGCGTCACCAGCAAGGCCGTTCGCGCGGACCTTACCGCCGCCGCGACGACCCAGCGAGTCAATCTCACCACCTCGATCGGTCCGCGAAATCTGAGTTTCCGGGATCGGTACCAATAAGCATCAGGTCAATGGAGGAGCCAGTCCATGAAGACCCCACGAATCTGTGAAAGCACAAACCGATCCGAGGAAGGCGTGGCGCTGATAACCACGCTCTTGCTGCTGACTCTCCTATCAGCGGTCGCGGTGGCGCTCGTCTACAAGGTCAACCACGAACAACATTTGCAGGGTGCGGACTCCGGAAACACCGTGGCCTATTACGGCGCTGAAGCGGGAATGGAAAAAATGATGGCGGATTTGTCGCTTCTGTACACCCAGAAAGCGGCGCCCACCAATTGCGACATCGTGGCCCTCCAAGCCACGCCGCCGAACGCCGCCGCCGTGGGCACCAACTACCTCGAGTATGTTTTTAATGTTCCACCTCCGCCCGGCGGCGGATGCGCACCGCCCGCCACGAACGTGCAGACGATCAGCAGCGGACCCAACAGCGGACTACAAGCAGAGATCGTTCGCATGAACCTGCAAGTAACTGCGGACAGCCCGGCGGGTGACGAAGCGCGTTTAATCCGCAACGTGGAGGTTGCCGAAATTCCTGTCTTTCAATTTGGCGTCTTCTCCCAAAGTGACCTGAGTTATTTCCCAGGCCCCAGTTTCGACTTCGCTGGCCGCGTCCAAACGAACGGAAATCTCTTTCTCGCCGCGGGTGGTGGCTCGACGCTCACGTTTCACAGCCCTATGCGCGCCGCGGGAGACGTGGTGCGCGATCAATTGGCGAACGGCGCGAGCACCATCGCTCAGGGACGCACAGGCCAAGTGATGATTCCCACCGCTCCCAATGGATGCGATGCCGGGCAACCCGCTTGCCGCAATCTTCAAGTGAATCCCAACGAGGGCAGTTCCATCGGGGGGCCAACCCCTGCTTACTCGCCCACGGGAACCGGAGCCGTGAATCCTCTTTGGAGCTCACTGTCCACGTCGACCTATGCTGGAATGATCTTGAGCGGAACCACCGGAGCGCGCCAACTAACGCTCTCCTTCGTGCAACCCGGCGTCGGCCCCATTGAAATCGTGCGTCGTCCGCTTCCCGGCGAATCCCCGAGCTCGCTGGTTGGTGAATCTCGTCTTTACAATCAGGCGCAAATTCGCGTCTTGCTCAGCGATAATCCCGCGGAACTACCGGGGGGGGCCGCTGACCCCCAGAACATCCGCCTGGCGAACGTCAAGACCAGCGGTGCGTCTCCCGATTACACGAACGGAGTCCCCGTTACGGGCCTTGTGGGTAACACCTTTTTCGCCGAGGGCGTGAAAGTAACCGATACCACCGGGGGAGTAACCACAACCAGAGTTGGCCCGGGCGGTGAAACCAATTGGATTAACGTGCCAACTACTCCTCCGGCCGGTCAAGCCACACTGGTCCCGGTGACCGCACCGGTCATGCCTCCCACCTCCACGACCACGGGAGCGACCACCACCACCACTCAGCCTTGGAATCTGTTGGACGGCTATTTGCGCGTCGAAATTCGGCAAAACAATGGAACGTATGTGGGTGTTACCAACGAATGGCTGCAGTTAGGTTTCGCGCGGGGGCCGAACCCTCCGAGTGCCTTTGCCCCGAACACGGTGCATCCCAACGCCATCCTGCTATTGCAGATGCAAGCCGACCGCAACGGCGATGGCACCGCTTCGGCCGCGGAGCTCGTCACCGACCCGGGAACCCTCAGCACCATCACCGGTCCTGCAACACGCAACAATTGGTATCCCATCAACATGTATGACGCTCGCGAAGGCGAATTCCGCGAGAACCAGCGCGTCACTGCGAACTGCAGCATCGGCGGGGTGTTGAACCTCGTCGAGATTGACGTGAATAACCTGAAGAAATGGCTCGCGGGAAATATTGGAGCCTCCGGCGGCAGCACCGAATTTGTATCCCAAAACGGCTACATCCTTTACGTTTCCGACCGGCGCGGCATGGTAGCCAGCCCAACGGCAGGCACCAAGAATGGCGAGTATGGCTTCGAGGATGTAATCAACCCAGGGAGTGCCGCAGGCACGCCGGACGGAGTGCTGAATGCCGGAGAGGATGTCAATCAGAATAATATTCTCGATACCTATTCGGCGAATTTTCTCGGCCTTGGATTCGGCGTAGCACAGCCGGGACAGCTTCCCAATACCCCGGTCAGTTGCGTCAATGTTGCTCGACCCAACTGGGTCTCGGGCCCGCGTCGTGGTGTCCGCCTGGTGAATGGTGCGCTCGGCAATCTCCCGGTTCGTCCAGACAACGGGCAGGGTGGCTTTACCCTGGCGAGCGAGCAACCTGCGTATGTTTTGGGGAATTACAATGCCACCGGCGGAGGTTTCGGCGATCCGCATGCCGCCGCCGCGGTCATCGCCGACACCGTCACACTCCTTTCGAATAATTGGAGCGACACCAGCAGCTTCACCAGCCCCGCTTCCGTCGCCGGACGTGCCGCAGGTACCAGCTACTATCGCTTGGCGATTGCCTCGGGGAAAAATATCAATTTCCCTCAGCCGGCATTCGCGGGTGTCCCTCAGGATTACGGTACCGATGGTGGCGTCCACAATTTCTTGCGCTATCTGGAAAACTGGGGTGGGCAATCGCTCAACTATGAAGGTTCGATGGTTAGCTTGTTTTACTCTCAGTATGCGACCGGCGTATTCAAGTGCTGCGGCACCGTATACTCGCCTCCGACCCGCGCGTACGCCTTCGATACCGATTTCCTGGATTTGTCAAAACTTCCGCCAGGAACACCGAAGTTCCGCGACGTGGTGAACGTCGGCTTCCAGCAGGTGTACTGAGGCGGGAAAATTGTAGACCGAACGTCGCTCCATGGCATTCGGTTATAAAGTCTCCTGTTCAGTCCGCGCAGTCGATAACCCATTACTTCGTTACCGGAACCAACAGCTTCCGAGATCCGTCTTGATCGGGCCTTAGCCTTGAACGGCCCGCAGCTTGGTTTGGGGTTTCATTCCCCACGCAAAGCGATGAGAGGTTCTACGCACGTCGCACGCCGCGCAGGAATGTAGCAAGCGAAAAGCGCCACACCGGCGAGAATCGCTGAAACACAAAAAAAGGTAACGGGATCAGCCGGTCCAACCCCGAAAAGCATGGACCGGAAAACCCGCGTCATGATCGCAGCTCCAACCAGACCCGCAGCCAGCCCGATTACGACGATCCGCATACCTTCTCCCAAGACCATACACAGAATATCCACCCGCTGGGCCCCCAGGGCGACGCGGATTCCAACTTCCTGCCTCCGCTGGCTGAACGAATACGACATCACGCCATAAATCCCCACGGCGGCCAGCAGCAGCGCCACCGCCGCAAAAACTCCCAGAAGCTCGAGAGCAAAGCGCCGGTCAGCCACGGATCTGGCGATGATTTGGTCCATCGAACTGATGCTGTGGACCGGAACATTGAGATCAATCGACTCCACCTCGTGCCGCACTGCTTCTCCGAGCTGTGCCACGTCCCCTCTGCTCCGGAGAAAAACCACGGCGTTGACCGGCGCGAATTGCCCCAACGCAACATAAATGTGCGGCACACTGGGAGCCTCAAATCCATCCGACTTGATATCGCCAGCCACCCCGACAATCGTGAGCCCTTGCAAACCTCGCCCAAAGTTGAACTTGATCTCTTGTCCGAGCGGATCCCCACCGGGCCAATACTGTCGCGCGAGGGTCTGATCAATCACCGCAACCGGTTTTGTCCTATAAGTATCAAGGTCGGTGAAATTTCGCCCGGCAATCAGGGGAACTTCCACGGTGCGAAAATATTGCGTATCCACCACGGCAATGTCTGCAATCGGCCCGCGCTCCGATTCCGTTGCACGCCCTTGAATGGAAAAGGGAGAGTAGTTTCTCCCCGAGTTCATCGGCAGAGTGTCGTTCCCGGACACCGATGCCTGTTCCACGCCCGGCAGCGCAGACACCCGGCGTGATACCTCGAGAAGAAAGTCCGCCCGCTTCTCCTCGACGCTGTAAGGATCCGTGGCCGGATTATTGGATTGCGGAATCCAGATTTGCACCGTGGTCAGATGGCTGGGATTGAATCCAGGACGCACTTCGAGCACTCGCCAGAAGCTCCGAAGCAGCAGACCCGCGCCCGCCAGCAAAACAATCGATAGCGCCACCTCCGAAACCACAAGAACCCGCGAGACGCGGGTATGGCGTCTGCCGGCTCCCGACCCGCGCCCGCCTTCCCGCAAATTCTCAATCTGGTCGGCATTCGCGGCTTGCAGCGCGGGTACCAGCCCGAAGAGGACGCCCGTGAGTATCGAAATCAGTAAAGCGAAAAAAAGCACGCCGCCGCTGACCTCCACCTCGTTTAGCCGAGGAATATCACCGGGAGCGAGGCTGATAATCGCGTTCTTCAGGAAAAGAACGGTTATCAGAGCAACCACGCCAGAAATCAGCGACAAAAGCGTGCTTTCCGTCAACAGTTGGACCGTCAGGCGTGCGCGACTCGCACCCATCGTCAGCCGAATGGCAATCTCTCGCCGCCGTCCGGAAGCGCGCGCCAGCAGCAGGTTGGCGATGTTCACGCACGCGATCAGCAGCACACATCCCACCGCTCCGAGAATGAGGAACAACTCGGCGCGCTGCGGGCCGACCAGATCTTCTTTCACCGGAACAAGCCGTACGGCCCACGAAGCAGCTGCAGGGTAGTCGGTGGGATACGCCCGGCTGAGTTGCGATACATACGCATCGAGCCGCGCTTGCGCCTGCGCCAGGGTCATCCCGGGCTTCAGGCGCCCAATCGCGGCGGGAATGAATCTCTGTGACCTGACGGCTGGAACCGGAAACGGGCTGCCGTTGAAGCCCGTCGCCGTCCACACCTCCACGTCCGTATCGAGCGTGGGGCCCGGATGTCGAAAGCCTGCGGGCATCACACCCACAATCGTGTACAGGTCATTATCGAGGCGCATTTTCCGCCCGATTATTTTCGGATCCGAACCGTAGTATCGGCGCCAGAATCCGTTGCTGATGACCACAGGTTCCAGGAATCCCGGCGCCGCATCCTGCACCGTGTAAACGCGCCCAAGTTCCGGCTTCGCTCCCAGCAGAGTGAAGTAGTCGGGACTGGTGACCAGACTTTCCGCACGAACCGTGCGGTCTCCACCACCGACTGCCGAATTACTCGGCGCAACCGCGGATATTTCCTGAAACACGCCCGACCGCTCTTGCAAATCCCAAAGCTCCGGCGCCGACATCCCGATGTCCTGTTCATTTGTGCCACGAAGGTCGTCGAAGACGCGCACCAGTTGCTCAGGTTGCGGGAAGGGCAACGGCCGCAGCAGAACCGCATAAACCACGCTGAAAGTGGCGACATTGGCTCCAATGCCCAGGGCCAGAGTCAGCGCGGCAACAATCGTAAACCCGGGGCTTTTGAGCAACATTCGGAACGCATAGCGCAGGTCTTGGACAAATGAGAACAAGAGCCCCTCCCCGGCGCGCGCCCACGTCACGCAGCGGGCGCGATCATGTCTTTCGCCATAGGACGGCAAAGCTCCGTCGTCGTTAGCAGGCACTTTGTCTTAGAAGCGTGCCTCGTCGAGATCGGTTGACGAATCCCAGTGTCCACCCGGTTGCGTTTGCGATGGTGTCCAGCCGCGAAAGTAGAGCTGTGGCCTAACTCTTGAGAAGCGGCACGCGCATTGCCTTCGCGCTCCGTGATCGTCGGAATAATGCTTGGAGGGGTCTTTTCAATTGTGGAAGGCGCTTCGGAATAGGCGGATGGTCTCGGCGAATGCTTGGTCGGTCGCTTCGGGATCGAAGCGCGGGCCTTCGTCGCGGGTGAAGGCGTGCTCGGCTGGGTACAGCAGGATGTTGTAGCGGGCGCCGGAGTTTTGCAGGGCGCGATCGATTGTTTCGCGTCCTGCGTTGGGTACGTGCGGGTCCTGGGTCCCGAAGATCATCAGGAGCTCCCCGTGGATTTCTTTCGCGCGGGCCAGGGATCCGGCATCGGCATCCTGACCGAGCTTGCCGTCATGGATGCCTGTTCCGTAGTAACAGACGGTCGCCCGGACATCAGGCTGAAACGCTGCGCGAAAGGCCAGGTGGCCTCCGATGCAGAAACCCACTGCGCCGATTTTTCCTCCCGCGACCTTCGGATGTTTCGAGAGCCAGTCCAGACCGGCGCGGCAATCGGCATCGAAATGCGCGACCGGGGTCCTGGCGGCGTCTTGCTGCCCGCGGGTGCGTCCGGCGTCATCGAAGGGAATTACCGTCCCAGGCGGTTCGATGCGGCGATAAATTTCAGGCGCCGCGGCAACAAATCCGTACCCCGCGAGCCGTACGCAGGTGCGCAGCAGTGGCGGGGTAAGCTGGAAGATGTCGGAATAGCACCAGATGCCGGGATACTGACCTTCGGCCTTGGGCGCGGCGACGAAGGTTCGCATTGGGGAACCCACGACCGGAATGTCGGCGTATTCGGTGGTGACGACCATTTGCTGATTCGCGGGAAATTCTGAACGAGAGGCACGCGCCCGTCAACTAATCGTTTGTAGCTGAAATGGTTTGTAGCGGTGCGGCACCTGGTTGAGCCCCCTGCGCAATTCGCCGGCTCGAGCAATCCCCGCAGCAAGGGCAACAAGACGACATCACCCTGCTCGTGCTCGGCTGTTCTTGCAACTTAACTGCGGCAACTTGATGACAATCCGAGAATGTCACTCCTCGGGCGCCAATATGTTCAAGACCGCGGCGTTCTTTCAGGGCACGCTCAACGGCATCCTTCGCAACAACCAATTCCTGGGCGCGGTGGAGTCTGGGAGGGCGCGACCGTATCGGTGGTGCCGGGGGCCCGGCATGGACCGAACGTCTGCCCCTTCACTTCGGCTGGCTCGCGGCCGCGTGACACGAATAGCATCCGGTGAGTCGCAACGATTCCGTCTCGGCAAGGGTTGAGGCGTGCCCGGGTAAAATCGTCGCTCCTGAGCCGGTGTCCCGCGCGACACCGATATCGTGAAGTGAGGCACCGACCGTCCCAGAAGGGGCGGCCGAGCAACCGTCAATTGAAAGCCTCGAAACCGAGAAGCGCCTTCAGTGGTCGCCGAACATCGCTCAGGAGAAGAGGGTAGAAGAGCATTCGAGCGGGAGAGAGTGGCAGGAAGTGGTATGATGGAGTTCCGGTCAGCGCCGGAAGCGTCGCCGTTTCCCTCGGCGGTTGCGGACCCGTTGTCGGCATTAAATCCTCTACCTCGAACCACCGCTGGATCACGTTGTCGTCAAATGGGCGGGGGTGTTACTATGCGCACGCAAAAAAAGGCTATTACCGGGGTGAAGCGGATGTTCAAGCATCCGAATTACGCTCTGAAGATCAAAGTGGAAGGACCGGGCGTTCATCGGAAGAGCATACCGGTCCCCGAACTTGTCAAGATATGTTCCGCAATCCAGACGGCTGTTCATCGTCAAGCGGAATCCATGGAAAAGCCCGCCGCTAAGACTCTTCGGCGTGGACCGATTACGGCAAGCGCACAGGACGAATGCACTCTGGAACTCGTCGGAATCGTTCCTGGGAGCACCGGGCTTCTCTTCAGGTATGCCAAACCCCAGCAGCACTTACCCATACCGGAAGCTGCAAACTTCGGATCCGACGTATTGGTGAGAATTGCTGAGACGGTCAGAGACTTCGGAGGTAAAAAACCTCCGCGCGACGAAGTAGATGCGGGAGTCTTGGCGAGCCTCCGAGAACTAGGAGAGGCACTGGAGCGGAAGACTGTCACTCGAATTTCTTTAGACGTCCCACAACGAACTGGTCGAAGTCGCAGGATCAGGGCTGTATTTACCCCTGCGGTTAACGCGCGAATACTGGAGCGTATAAAGGCTCCTACTCACGAGCGGATGACGATCGAAGGAAAGCTGGAAATGGCCGATTTCAAAGATACTGGTCGCCTCTGTCGGATTCATCCCAGCATTGGATTGCCCGTTCAGTGTTCATTCGATCTGGACATCGAAGACCAGGTCTACAGTGCATTGCGCAAGCCAGCTCGAGTCACCGGAACAGCTAGACTTGATCCGCATTCGGGACGTGTCGAGGAACTGAGAATCGAAGAAATTGAGATCGTAGACGAGCTGCTGCTCGGCGCTCGGGACTTCTTCGCTGGGCGCACACTCGAACAACTCGCGGAAGCTCAAGGAGTTCATCCGCTCGACAAACCAAGTGATCTGGCAGGTGGATGGCCTGCGGACGAAAACATCGACGAGTTTCTGGAAACAACCTACCTCAGCAGGAGCTAATTCGCCTTCGTAATGGACGCCGTTCTTCTCGACACTGATGTCTTTTCCTTCTTGATCAAAGAAGGCGACACGCGTGCCGAGCTCTATCGTCCCCACGTCAAGGGAAAGACCATCGCCCTTTCGTTTGTTACCGTCGGGGAACTCTTTGCTTGGTCCGTGAAGAGGAATTGGAACGCGAAGAGACGTGCTGAACTTGATCGACGTATCAGGGCGGCAGTGGTCGTGCCCTACGATCTAGACCTTTGTAGGCAATTTGGAAGACTGAAGGCAGAGTTAATGATCGCTGGACGAACTGTTCCTGCGAATGATCTTTGGATAGCTGCGTGTGCTCTGCGCCATGGCCTCCCTCTCATCACGCACAATCGGAAGGACTTTGAAGGCATCCCAAATCTTCGGATTGTGACTGAGGCGGAGCGACCGAAGCCGCCGGAAACCGGGAAGCTTTTCAAGGACCCACCAGAAGCTTAGGTATCGAGGGGGTGTCCGCAAATTATGGATAGTCTCAGAAATTTCCACAACAACAGACGAGTCCATCTGCTGGACGACTAACGCGACCCTCAGCCATTACACTATCCCGATGGCTAGAGCCAGTGGCGCGAACCTTCGCTCCCTTCCTGAACGAACGGCCACCTTCATCGAACCCGTGGAGTGTCTCGCGGTGGCGAAACTCCCGGACGCGCCGGGATGGGTGTCGGAGATCAAGCTCGATGGGTATCGCGCGATCGCGGTCAAGGATGGCACCGTCGGCTTCTTCTCACGCAACAAGAAATCCCTCGGCAAGAAGTTCCCGTACATCGTAGAGGCATTGGCTGGCCTGCCCGAGGGAACGGTCGTGGACGGCGAGCTCGTCGCTCTCGGCCACGAGCGAAGGCAGAACTCTCCAAACACTGCACGGCAATCACGCTCACTCCGGAATGATCGACGTACCGAATCTCAGGGGATTGGAACCTGCTTGGCGGACGTTCGGATGGTGCCGGGGGCCAGAATCGAACTGGCTACGCCCGCCTTTTCAGGGCGGCGCTCTACCAGTGAGCTACCCCGGCACGGTTGAGTCTGCTAATTTTAGGGTTGCGAACACTTCGTGTCAAATGGAAGCCCTAAATGGAATAGCCCTAAGTGGAAGCCCGAGAGTCCACTTGGCGTGGCGAGCGACGCTATCATGCCAAAACCAGCAGCGAAGAGACCGATTGACAGGGAATTTGCTCCAAGCGCAGGCCAAGAACAGGACCAGAAACCGGACCAGAAATCCTCCCACACGATCTTCACCATCGGCCATTCCACGCATTCGCTGGAAGAATTTGTGGACATGCTGAAGGCTCACGACATCGCGCAACTCGTCGACGTCCGCACGATCCCGAAATCTCGTCGCGTGCCCCAATTCAACGCCGAATCGCTCTCAGCGGCTCTCCCAAAACTTGGCATTGCATACTTCCACCTGAAAACTCTGGGCGGCCTGCGCCACGCGAAGAAAGACTCCGTCAATACCGGTTGGCGCAACGCCTCGTTCCGCGGCTATGCCGACTACATGGCCACGCACGAATTTCAGCAGGGCATTGAACGCTTGCTCAAGCTGGCTCGTGCGAAGCGAACGGTGATCATGTGCGCAGAGGCCGTCCCTTGGCGTTGTCACCGCTCCCTGATTGGAGACGCCTTGCTGGTGCGTGGCGCGCACGTTGAGGACGTCCTGAGCGCCACCTCGAGCCGGGAGCACGAACTAACGCCATTCGCCAAGGTACATGGACTCGAAATCACATATCCCGGCGATGGCAACCACGAGCTTTTTCCGAAGTAGCGCAGACACTCTTGTCTGTGTCGGCGTCAATAGCGCCGGGCTTGATGCGGAGCAACTGCAATCGACCGTCAAAATCCGAGCCGAAGTCACACCGTTTCCTTACCCATGTTGCGATTCGTCAAACTCCCTCATCCACTCCCGGCCTTTCAGCAGCTCGCGAGGCCTGGTGCCGTCGGGCGGGCCAACGATCCCATCCTTCTCCATCAAATCGATCAAATGCGCCGCGCGTCCATAGCCGATGCGCAGCCGCCGCTGCAGCGTTGAAGTAGACGCTCGTCCGGCTTCACACACGACGCGAACGGCGTCCTGAAACAACTCGTCCTCGGCCTCGCTGCCTGAGCCGCCGGCATCTCCATCCGCGCCCGGCAACGGCTTGCCGTTTTCGTCCTTGGGCGCTTCCAGGAGTTGCTCGTTGTATTTGGCTTGCGCCTGCGCGCGCCAGAAGTCGCACACCGCTACGATTTCGTCCTCGGTGACCAGCGGCCCATGAATACGGTGCAGCCGTGAAGATCCCGCCGGCAGATACAGCATGTCGCCTTTGCCAAGAAGTGATTCCGAGCCGTTCGAGTCCAGAATCGTTCGCGAGTCTACTTTGCTGGCCACCCGGAACGAAATGCGGGCGGGGAAGTTGGCTTTAATGAGTCCGGTGATCACGTCCACCGACGGCCGTTGCGTCGCCAGGATCAAGTGAATGCCAACCGCGCGTGCCATCTGTGCCAATCGCGTAATGGACTCTTCGACGTTGTTGGTGTCCACCATCATCAGGTCGGCCAACTCGTCGATTACGATCACAAGATAGGGAAGCGGCTTATGTTCTGTCTCCTCGACGTTCTCGAATAGCGACAACGATTGCGTCTTCTGAAAGGTGCGGTTGTACTGCTCGATGTTGCGCACCCCCTTCTGCGCCAGCAGCTTCAATCGGTTTTCCATCTCGCGCGTGGCGTTCCGCAAGACGTTGGAAGCGATCTTCGGGTCGGTAACGACGGGAGCGATCAAGTGCGGAATGTTCTCATATAAGTTCAACTCGAGCCGCTTCGGATCGACGAGAACCATCTTCACGTCGTCGGGGCTGGCTTTGTAGAGAATCGACATCATCAACGAGTTGATGAAGACGCTCTTACCGGTTCCGGTCGATCCCGCAATCAGAAGGTGCGGCATCGCCGCGAGGTCGGTCACGCGAATACGGCCGTGCAGGTCGCGGCCCATTGCCAGCGCGAGCTTGCTCGGTGAATTGAGAAATTCCGGAGATTCGACGATCTCGCGCAGGGCGATGGTCTGCCGGTTGATATTCGGCACTTCGATGCCGATCGTCGATTTACCGGGGATGCGCTCGATCAAAATCGATTCGGCTTGAAGCGCGAGGCAAAGGTCTTCGGTCAGGCCGATAATGCGGCTGTACTTGATGCCCGCTTCGGGCTTGAACTCAAAGGTGGTAACGACCGGGCCCGGATTGATCTGTGTAACGCGCCCTTGCACATCGAATTCCATGCACTTTTCTTCGATGGCGCGGGCGCGCATCTTTAGTTCGTCTTCATCGATCCTTTGGCTGCGTTCGCCCTCGCGCATCAGCGAGATGGAGGGCAGCTTGTAGTTGGTGGTTCCTTTCGCGATTTTCGCTTCGGAAGCCTTTTTGACGGGCTTTTCGGCTTTCTCCGAGTTCATCACGAAAATAGGAGCTTTGTTGGTTTCGCGTTCCCGCACTTCCTCTTTTTCTTTTTCTCTCTTGTCGAGTTCTTTGTAGTCTCGCGCGCGGCCGAAAATGTCGGTCTCATCCGGAAGGTGAATGGTGCGCTCCGGCTCGGCTTCCTCCATGGGTTCCGCGGCCGACTTGCCGGTCGCCTGATTCACGGGCTTGCGGCCGGAGGTGCGCGTCTCCTGCAAACGGCGCCGCATCCGCTCGTCTTCGCGCGAATCCCGCCAGGCGTGCCAGCGCGCCTGCACTTTCTGCAGAATGCCTAGTTTCTCGACGGCGCCAATGGGTCCCTTGGAACTGCTGGCCCAGGCGTGCGCGCCCGAAAACGAAAATCGCGTGGTCATGAACAGAGCGGTAATCAGAATGGCGATGACCACCAGGTTCGCGCCCCACAAATTGAACCCGGTGCGCAATTCGTTGGAAATCACACTGCCCAGCAAGCCACCCGGAGGCAGCGCGCCGCGAATCTCAGGAACGTGCCATAACGACAGGAGCGAAGGCAGCGACAGGAGCAGGAGCCCGTATCCCACCATGGTCGCCACCTGCGAATCGATGCTTCGGCTGCGGAGCCACCGCCATCCGAGGATTCCGATGGCCACGGGAAGCAGAAACGCTGCGAAGCCGAACACTTGAAAGAGCAGATCCGCTGCATAGGCTCCCACCGGGCCGATCCAGTTGCGTGCGAGCGGGCCGTCGGATGGCGGGGCGCTGACGTTAAACGCCACGTCTTGGGGTTGATAGGTCAGCAGCGCCAGCGCTAACAGAATGGCGATGGTGATACACAAAAAGCCGATCAGCTCATTGAGCCGTTTATTTTCCGTTGGGGTCAGGACGCGCACAAGTTCTCCTCAGCATTTGGGGAAGGCTGAGTGGTGGCGGGCACGTTGGCGCTATCGCGGGCCAGCCTGAAGGTAAGCCAAAACCAAAATGATGATACCAAACACTATGCGATAGACAATAAATACTTTCAACGTATGTGTTTTCAGGTAGCGCAAGAAAAATGCGATTACGAAGAAGCCCGCGATCCCGGAAACGGCGACGCTGATCGCCAGAGTGGAAAGCGGTAAGTCGAGGTTGCCGGCCTTATGCAGCTTGATCAACCCGGGCAACTTGGAGATGACGGCGCCCGCAATCAGCGGAGCCGAGAGCAGAAACGAAAACCGGGTGGCCGCTTCGCGTGTGAAGTTACGAAACAATCCAGCGGTAATGGTGATGCCGGAGCGGGATACGCCGGGCCACAGCGCCAGGGCTTGCGCGCTGCCGATGGCGATGGCATCGGTCATTTCGGATTGGTCGATCGTGCGCTTCAGGCGAGCTCGGGAGTCGGCCCACCACATGACCAAGGCGATGCCCACCATCGAAACGCCGATGATGCCCGGCAAGCGAAGGTGCTCTTCGATCTGTTTGTCGAAAAGCTTGCCGAGGATGGCGCCGGGGATGGTGCCGACGACCATGTACCAGAACAGACGGCGGTGCTGTTGGACTTCGGCGGGCGGAGCGGTCTTGGGATAGTTCATGCCGAGGCCACAGAGTGCGAGTGTCAGCCAATCCTTAAAGAAATAGAGGAGAACGGCGACCAGCGTTCCGGCGTGCAGCGCTACGTCGAACGCTTCGCCTGGATCGGGCCAATGCAATAGCCAGGGAAAGAGAACCAGGTGCGCGGTGCTGCTGACCGGCAGAAACTCGGTTAGGGCTTGCACCAGGGCAAGGATGACCGCCTGAATCAGAGGCATGGAGTTCTAGATGTCCTTTTGCGCCGACTTTGCAGTGGCGGCTGCCGGCAGTATTTTGCGCATCTCGTAGGCGTCAAGGCGGCCAAGATAATAGCGTTTCAGGACGGCTTCGATACGATAGCCGTGGCGCTGCCAGAAGGCAACCGCGGGTTGATTGTCGATTGCTGTTTCGATGAGGATATGGCGGACACCGTGCAGGGCCAACGTTCTCTCATTTTCGAGCAAGAGCCCGGAGCCGATTCCGTGGCGGCGGTGTTCCGGCGCGACGTCCAGTGTGATGGTGTGGCCGAGCGGCGGATTCTCTTCGGTCAGGATGAAGCCTACGGTCTTCTTGCCTTCCAGGGCGACTATGCAATTGGCGGATGAGAGTGAGAGAAAATAGTGCAAGGTCATACGCGAGTAGGCTATGCCGGGTGGGAAGCAAGATTGGTCGAGGCGGTGAAGTGCGCCGAAATCGTGCTGCTCGTAAGTTCGTAAGGTGAGCGACATCAATCTTCCTGCTGGTTAAGAGTTCAACAGCGCCCGCTTCGGAAAGCGGCCGCTACAAATTCGCATTCAATGCACCTGTTTCGGCATTATGCGACCTAGGGCTTTCACGGTGATCTCGTCTGGTTGCGGTTGGCCGTTTTCTTTGGTGACGATGCCGAAGCCGCCGCTGTAGTCCCACATGGTCCAGCCGATTCCGTGCTTCTCAAGGGAAGTGCGCACGTCGGAGAGCCAGTTGGCGCGGTCGCGGGGACTGGCGACCTTACGGTAGACGCCGAATTCGTTGCAGACAACGGGGACATTCCAGCGCTTGGCCCAGGCGGCGACCTGGTCGAATTCGGCGTTGATGCGCTGTGCGTTCCAGTGGTCGGCGCCGTAGCGAATGATGGCTAGACGCTTCACGGGATCGGGGACGGCGGCGGCGGCTTGCGCGATGGCTTCCGGATTGTCCGGTGGGTAGGGAAGAGCGGTCACGAAGTGCCAATAGTTTTCGCCCCAGGTGGCGCCCTGGTGTGTGAAGACATGCGGCTCGTAGAAGTGGAAATTGTAAATCACGTTGGGATCGCGAAGCGGTTGCTGGAAGATGAGGTCGTCGTCATCGTCCCAGCGGGCGCCTACGGCGATGATGGTGTGTTGCGGGGCGCCTTCGCGGATCGCTTTGGCCAGACGGGCCTGAATGCCGTACCAGCGATAGGAATCGCGGACTTCGGGTTCGTTGAGGGTTTCAAAGAAGACGAGGTTGGGATCGTAGGAGGAATAGTGCTGGGCTAGCGCGCGCCAGAAGTCGGCGAATTCTTCGACGAAGCCGTCGTCCGTGGCGAGATTATGCTTGAAGTCGGAATCCGGATGGATATCGATCACGACCGCGAGGCCTTGATCGAGAATCATTTGTACGGCGGCATCCAGGTAGCTGAGATAGTCGGGTGGGATACGGTCGGCCTGGCGGCGGCGAAACATGGGTTGAGGATTGACGCTCAGGCGGACGTGGTCGAAGTCCATGGCCTTGATCAGCGCGATGTCCTGAGTGGTGTTCCAAGCGTCGAAGTGCTCTTTGGTGTAGCCCTTAGGGTCGTAAACCTGGGCGAACCATTCACTGAGGTTGATGCCGTGGCGGAGGTGTTGGGCGCGGCGTGTAGCCAGCGATGAATCCGGTTGTTGCGCGCCGGAAATGGTGGCCGAGAAGAGCAGCGCGAACGCCAGCAGGGCCAGTCGAGCGTATGGATATTTGGTTAACCATAACACCCTCCCCCCTATGGGTTTTCTGTAAGTGTTCATTCTAGAGGAGGTTAAAGTTGCTTGTTTTGTTAGAGTTTTGCAAGTGTTGATTCTAAGTGGTTTAGCCGATTGATGATTTGGGGAGGCAATGACTGGATCGGTTTGTGGCTTGGCAAACACGGGAAAGAATAGCATGGATTAGACGAAGAGCTAAGTAATCTCCTGTGAACGGTCGAAATCAGCGATTGAACGTTGAAAATTGCGGGGTGTTCGGAAACCGTTGAACTTTTTCGCTTCGTTGGGAGTATAAACGGGGAAAGGGGGCGTTATGAGCGAACTTCTGCGTGACATTCGCTACGGGCTGCGGCTGCTGTGGAAGAGCGCCGGGTTTACGTCGGTGTCGTTGCTGGCGCTGGCTTTGGGGATCGGGGCTACGACCGCGATTTTCAGCTTGCTCTATTCGGTGCTGCTGGCGCCCAGTCCGTACGTGGATGGTGACCGAATCATGATGGTGTGGTCACACCAGAAAGGGGAGCGCACCGGGACTTCGCCGAGCGATTACCTGGACTGGCAAAAACAAAGCAAGTCGTTCGAATCCCTGAATGCATGGACAGGCTCGGGGTTCACCATCTCCACGCCCGAATGGACCGAGCAGGTTTCGGCGGACCGGGTTGCGCCGGGATTCTTCGACCTTTTGATCGGAGAAAAGGTGGCGCTGGGGAGGCACTTCGTTGCGGAAGACATGCAACTCGGAAACGACCATGTGGTCATTCTGTATAACAAGTTCTGGCGGGAACGGTTCGGCAGCGACCCCAACATTGTGGGTAGAAAGCTGAGGATGAGTGGAGAACTCTATACGGTATTGGGCGTGGCGGCTCCGAGTCCGTCGGATAAAGGAACTTCGCAGATGAATGTGCCGCTGGCGTTCAAGCCAGAGGAGATTATTCGCGAGAACCGTTCGCTGCTGGTGATGGGACGCCTCAAGCGCGGAGTGACCGTGGAAGCGGCCAACGCGGAGATGAATGTAATCGCGCAGCAGCTCTCGCAGAGTTACCCGAAGACCAACAAAGATGTGACGATAACTGTCGAGCCATTGAAGAATGATTTTCTTCCGCGCGAAACCCGCCTGGGGCTTTGGTTGATGATGGGCGCGGTCGGCGTGGTGCTGCTGATTGCCTGCGTCAATATTGCGAATTTGCTGCTCGCGTGGGGCACGGCGCGGCAAAAGGAAATCGCGGTGCGAGCAGCGCAAGGGGCCACGCGCGCGCGGATTTTCCGGCAGTTCCTGATCGAGAGTCTTTCGTTGGCGTTGATGGGCGGGGCCTTGGGGGTATTGCTGGCGGAAGGGATCCTGCGAGGCGTGATGAGCTTGATGCCGCGGAACCAACTGGGGATTCCGTACGAAGCAGACCCGCAGCTGAATATCCCGGTGCTGCTTTTTACCTTGGGAGCGACGCTGGTGTGCGGGGTGCTTTTTGGGTGCGCGCCGGCGTGGCACGCGGCGCGGCAAAACATCAGCGACATGTTGAAGGAAGGAGGGAGGTCATCGTCGGCGGGCGCCGGGCACCATCGTCTGCGGCGCGTGCTGGTGGTCGCAGAGTTTGCGCTGGCGCTGATTTTGGTGGCTGGAGCGGGGCTGATCCTGCGAAGTTTTTGGAATGTCACGCAGGTGGATTTGGGGATTCGAAGGGATCACGTGCTCACATTTACCGTGCCCATCCAGAACGAACGGACGGCAAAGGCCGAGCAGATTCGCGCTGTATATGCCCAATTGCTTGAGAGGATTGGGGCTGTACCTGGTGTTTTGAATGTGGCGCTGGCTCCCGGTTTGCCGGCAGAGGGAGCCGGGCGGCTGCCGTTTAGTATTGTCGGCCAACCGTCTGAGGAAGACGTCAGCAAACAGCCGCAGGCGATTTTCATGCCGGTCACGCCTGGGTATTACGAGACCTATGGGATCCGGCTTACGCGCGGACGATATCTGGGCCCGCGTGATCTTGCCGGAGCGCCGCGGGTAGCGATGGTGAGCGAGAGCTTTGCCCGGCAGTACTTGCCCGGAGTGGATCCACTGACGCAAAGGGTCAAAATCCCGGAATTGCTGCCGGATCACATGCCGCCGCTGGGCGCGCCGGTCGAATGGCAAATTGTTGGCGTGTTTCACGACGTGCAGTATCAGAGTCATCCGACCAGCAGCTCCGCTGAGGTAGATGTGCCCTTTGACCAGAGCCCATGGCCGTTCACGACGATCGGGGTGCGGACTTTTGGCGATCCGGCGGCGGTGACGACGAGTGTCGCGGCGGCGGTGCGGTCGGTGAATCCGGACTTCCCGATGACGCGGGTGCGAACGATGGACCAGGTGGTGAGCGAATCGCTGGTGAGCGACCGCTTTACCGCGATTGTCTTTGGAAGTTTTGCGGGATTGGCGTTGTTGCTCGCGGCCATCGGGATTTACGGGGTGATGACATTTTCCGTGGCGCAGCGCAATCACGAGATGGGGATTCGCATGGCTCTTGGGGCTGGGAGCGCGCAGGTGCTGAGATTGGTGGTCAGCGAAGGCATGCGAGCGGCGCTGATCGGGATGGCCTTGGGATTGCCGGGGGTGTATCTGGTCGGCAAAATGTTGAGTAAGCTTTTGTACAACGTCGGAGCCTTGGATTTGCGAGCGCTGATCGGAGTTGCCGGGGTTCTCTTGGGGGCGGCTTTGCTGGCGTGCTACGTTCCGGCGCGGCGCGCGACCAAGATTGATCCGATATCTGCGCTGCGTCAGGAATAGCGGGTCCCATCCGGGTGCGCCGGGCTTAAGCCCGGCGCCTACACTGCGGCTGTGGCAGCTCAGACTTCGAGGATTACCGGGAGAATCAGGGGGCGCTTGGAGGTGTGTTTGTTGATGTAGCGCTTCAGGTCTACGCGGATTTTTTCTTTCATCACCGACCAGTCCATTTTTTCTTCGGAGTTGGACTGCTCGACCGTTTTCAGGACTACGTCGCGAGCGCCGGCCATGAGTTCCTGGCCGTTGTCGCTGAACATGCCGCGGGTAACGATTTCGGGTTGCATGTCCATTTTGCCGGTGTGTTTGTCGATGGCGATGATGGGGACCAGGACGCCGTCTTCGCTAAGATGCTTGCGGTCGCGGACTACCGCTTCTTCGATCTCTTCCAGGGAGCCGGAATCGACCAGGACGCGGCCTGCGGTTACAGGGTCGCGGCGGTAGGCGCGGTCTTCGGTGAATTCGACTACCTGGCCGTCTTCCATGAGCAGGATTTCGCCGGACACGCAGCCTAACTGATGCGCTAAAGCTGCGTGACGGAACAGGTGGCGGTATTCGCCGTGGACGGGGATGAAATATTTGGGCTTGCAGAGTTGCAGGATCAGCTTTTGTTCTTCCTGGCTGGCGTGGCCGGAGACGTGGATGGTGCCGGAGGAGTTTTCGTAGTAGACCAGGGCGCGGCGGCGGAACATGTTGTCGAGCATGCGGAAAATCGGTTTTTCGTTTCCGGGAATGATGCGGGCGGAGAGGATGACCGTGTCGTTTTCGTCGACCGAGACGAAGCGGTGATTGTCTACGGCTATGCGCGACATTGAGGACATGGGCTCGGCTTGGCTGCCGCTGGCCAGGATGACTAGACGCTTAGGATCGAAGCCGCGGATGTCCTGCGGGCGGACGACCATGCCGTCGGGGATGCGCAGATAGTCGAGCGAGTGCGCGATTTCGATGTTGTCGACCATGCTGCGGCCGACGAAGGCGACTTTGCGGCCTACGCGGGAGGCGATGTCGATGACCTGCTGGATGCGGTGGATGGAGGAGGCGAAACACGACAGGACTACGCGACGGGGGGCGGAGCGGCAGAGATCTTCCAGGCGCGGGACCACCGCGCGTTCGGATGGGGTGAAGCCGGGGCGTTCTACGTTTGTAGAGTCGCTGAACAGGGCCAGGACGCCTTCGTTGCCGTAACGTGCGAAGGCATGGAGGTCAAAGGGAGCGCCGCCTACCGGGGTCTGGTCGATCTTGAAGTCGCCGGTGTGGATGATCACGCCTAGCGGGGTGCGGATGGCTAGCGCGACACAGTCGATGGTGCTGTGGGTGACCGGGATGAATTCGATTTCGAAAGGATCGATCTCGACGAGGCGGCCGGGGATTACTTCGCGGAGAGTGGTGGAATCGATCAGGCCTGCTTCTTCCAAGCGCTTCTTGACGAGCGCCAGGGTGAAGCGGCTTCCATAGACCGGGACGTTCAGGTCGCGAAGGATGTATGGGAGCGCGCCGATGTGGTCTTCGTGGCCGTGGGTTAGGACGATGGCTTTGACGTTGGCGCGATTTTGTTTCAGGTAAGTTATGTCGGGGATGACGAGGTCGACGCCGAGGAGCTCGGATTCGGGGAACATCATTCCGGCGTCGATGACGATGATGGCATCGCCTAGCCGCAAGGCCATCATGTTCATTCCAAATTCGCCGAGACCGCCCAGGGGAATGGCTGTAAGAGACTGCGAGGTGTTACTCAAAGAATGGTTATCTCCATTTACTCAACATTGATCGTATCACACGGGGACGATGGGAGTCGTATGCGGGTGCAGGGCAGAGCGCTTCGTCGCTTAAATCGATGTGCGAGTTTACGTTGAGATCCATGCAACCATGGACGCAGCATTGCTACGCCGCTACAAATTGCGTGCGGGAGAATCGCACGGCGAATTTGCGGAGCTTCGGCGAGTCAACGAGTAAAGTAAGAGTGTGCGTGGTCTACCGATTTCCGGCGAAGAGGTGCACGATCGTGACGAGAATAATCGCGCCGACGGTGGCGGCTGCGAGACTGTAGAGGAAGCCGCCGCCGAGGATGCCTAGCTTCATGAAGAGCCAGCCGCCGAGTACCGAGCCGACCAGACCCAAAATAATGTCGGTGATGCAGCCGTAGCCTGCACCGCGAGCAATTTTTCCTGCCAGCCACCCGGCGATCAGGCCGATTACGATCCAGCCGATTAAGCCTCGCTCGTATTGGACAACTACGATGCGATCTTGGAACAAGGTTAGGAAAAGTGACGCTGGCATTCGGCCTCCTTGGGCGAACGTTGACCATGGTGTGTTGAGATGTGGGCATTGTAGCTTTGAGCGCGGGGAAATGCCAACGTGAGTGTGACCCAGACAGTGGAGAAGAGTTGAGAAATGGCCCTGGGATTTATTGCGCTCGGCCCGTCGGGGTTGCATCCTGCGGGATTTATGGTCGTCGGAGCACAGGCAGGAATGCCTGTGCCACGGCTTATCGATGGCTTGGTTGTTGCTGGGTCATACAGTGCAGGGTGCCGAGGCCCAGGACCAGGTCGCGGCAAGCTATGCCTACGACTTCGCGGCCGGGGAAGAGGGCGGCCAAGGTGTTGAGGGCTACGCGGTCGTTGGCGTCGTTGAAGGTGGGGACGATTACGAGTTTGTTGGCGATGTAGAAGTTTGCGTAGCTTGCGGGCAGGCGTTGGCCTTCGAAATAGACGGGGGCGGGCATGGGCAGGGTTTCGATGCGGAAGGCGCGGCCGTCGTGGTCTTTCATCTTCTGGAGCAGGGCTAGATTTTCCTGTAGCGCGCCGTAGTTGGCGTCGGACGGGTCTTTCTCAACGACCGTTACGATGGTCGTGGGATTGACGAAGCGAGCCAGGTCGTCGACGTGGCCGTGGGTGTCGTCGCCGGCGATGCCGTTGTGGAGCCAGAGGATTTGCGTCGCGCCTAGATAGTCGCGGAAGACTTGAGCGTAATCGTCGCGGGTGAACCCGGGATTGCGTTCCTGCGTGGTGCTGAGCAAGCATTCTTCGGTGGTGAGTAATGTGCCGCGGCCGTTGACGTCGATGCTGCCGCCTTCAAGCACGACGCGGCGGCCTTTGTGCATGGGTTGCCATACGCGGTGCTTGAGTTTCTTATTTACCTGCGATGCGGCCACCGCGTCTTTCTTGTGATTGGCGTATTTGGCCCAGCCGTTGAAGCGCCAGTGCGTGTAGGCGAGTTCTCCCGATGAGTTGGTGACGGAGATTGGACCGGAGTCGCGCATCCAACCGCGGTCGGTGGGAACGCGGAAGAAGTCGACGGCGGCGAGATTGGCGCCGGACTTTTTCAGGATAGCGCGGACTTTGGATTCGGCGGCGCGATTTTGCACCAGGAGATAAACGCGCTCGACGCGCGCGAGTTGGCGGACGATTTCCGCGAATGCCCAAGGGATGGTCGGGAATTTTCCCGGCCAGTCGGTCTGTTCGTGTGGCCAGCCCAGCCATGTGGCGTGATGACGCTCCCATTCGGCGGGCATCCAGTAGCCGAGGTCGAAAGGGGTTTGCGGGGGAGCGGGAGTGCGGGAGTTCGTTCGCGGCATGCGGTTATTCGCCGAGCCAGCGATTCGTGAGTGGGCCGTAGGCATCGATGCGGCGGTCGCGTAGGAACGGCCAGTTGCGGCGAGTGTCTTCACTTTTTGCGGGATCGCACTCGACGACGAGAATCTCTTCCTTGTCGTCGGAGGCTTCGGCGACGAATTGTCCAAAAGGATCAGCCACGAAAGAATTCCCCCAGAATTCCAGGCCCGGGTCGCCAGCGGCGGGGTTGCCCTCGTAGCCCACGCGATTTACGACCGCAACGTAGACACCATTGGCAATGGCGTGGGCGCGCTGGATGGTGCGCCAAGCGTCGAGTTGAGCCGCGCCGAACTCGGCTTTCTCTTTGGGATGCCAGCCGATGCTGGTCGGGTAAAAGATGACTTGCGCGCCGCTGAGGGCGGTGAGGCGCGAGCCTTCCGGATACCACTGGTCCCAGCAGATCTGAACGCCGATTTTGCCGTACTTGGTGTGGAAATTCGGGAAGCCGAGATCGCCTGGCGTGAAATAAAATTTTTCGTAGTAGAGCGGGTCGTCGGGGATGTGCATTTTGCGGTATTTGCCGAGGAAGCTGCCGTCGGCATCGAGGACTGCGCAGGTGTTGTGGTAGACGCCGGCGGCGCGGCGTTCAAATAGCGAGGCGACGAGAACGATCTTCTTTTCTTTGGCGACTTGCGCGAGTGCTTCGGTGGCGGGGCCGGGGATAGCTTCGGCGAGGTCGAACAATGCGGCGTCTTCCTTGCGGCAGAAATATTCGCTGCGGAAAAGTTCGTGAAGGCAAATGATTTGCGCGCCGCGCGCGGCGGCTTCGCGGATTTTGTCGATCGCGCGCGAAAGATTTTCGTCGGGGTCTGCGGTGCAGCGCATCTGCACGAGGCCGATTGTAAATTTGTCTGGCATAGAAATTTAGTTTAGCATGAGGCGCAACGTGGCTCATTCACGCGATTTTTCTTTTCTTCGCTGCGCATTTGTATTATCAATCTTCCCGGCGTTGCATTGCGGCATGATTACAATCGAAAGAACGGAATGTCGCGAGTGGGCGTAACATCAAAATCCGCTTTGCGGATTTTCAGGAGCGTAAATGGCAAAGCACCAGAAGAAGACGGTCACCGGGCGCGTGTTGCACGATCCGGTCAAGGACAAACTCCGGCCGATCTTTCCGCTGGATTTGTCGAAATGCCACACCATCGACCAGTTGGTGCGCGCGATGGGAGATACCGCTTTCACCGGACGCCAAATTGGCGACGCGGCGGATGTGTTGGAAGCGATGGCGCGCGACAAGGACTGCTTTGTGGTGCTGACCTTGTCGGGAGCGCTCACGGTCGGCAAGATGGGCCTGGTTTTCTGTGACCTGATTGATAGCGGGATCGTGAAAGCCGTTGTTTCGACAGGCGCGCTGATGGCTCATGGCTTGGTCGAAGCTACCGGGCTTTCGCATTTCCGGTACGACCCGTCGAAGATGGACGATGAGGAGTTGTTCGAAGCCGGCTACAACCGGGTTTACGATTCGCTGGAGCCGGAAACGAACCTGGATCATGTGGAAGATGTTGTTGATCATATCTTTGACCAATGGGACGCGAACGAAGTCGTTTGCAGCTGGAAGGTGCATCGCAAGGTCGGCGAATATCTGGTGAAGCAAGGCGGCGGGCGCGGAATTCTGAAGTCGGCTTACGAGCGCGACGTGCCGGTGTTCGTGCCGGCGTTTTCGGATTCGGAGCTGGGCATCGATTTTGCGTTGCACAAGATTGGCCGCCAGAAGGCTCTGCGCCCGCTGCTGCGATTTGATCCCTTTGAGGATTTCGAGAAGTTTGCGGACACCATGCTGGCGACGAAGCGCATGGGAATATTCACCGTGGGCGGTGGAGTGCCGCGGAATTGGTCGCAGCAGTTTGGCGTGTACGCCGAGCTGATGGCGCGGCGCGGGTACAAGAAGGTGCCGCTGAAACGATACAACTATGGGTTGCGCATTTGCCCGGAGCCCGTGCACTGGGGCGGATTGAGCGGCAGCACCTATACCGAGGCGGTGTCGTGGGGCAAGTTTGTGCCGCCGGAAGAAGGCGGTCGATTCGCCGAAGTTTTCGAGGATGCGACCGTGGCGTTACCGCTCGTGGTGGGAGCCGTGCTGCAGCGGATTGGATATTTCAAGCCGTAAGTCATCGCGCGGCGCCTCGCCGGCTCGCGCCAATTTCTTGACCCATTGCATAGCTGCCTAGGAGAAACGTCTATGCCGAAAACCAGCGGGGCGAAAAGGGAGTCGATTTATGGCGTGCACCCGAGCGTGGCGATGGAACAGAAGTCGTTGGCGGAGCTGAAGGAGAAGACCGGAAGGTCGCTGGAGGAATGGATCGCGCTGGTGCAGGAAGAAGCGCCGAAGGGCGAGAAAGAACGGCGCGAATGGCTGAAGACCAAGCACAAGCTTGGGATGAACAGCGCCTCGTGGATCGCGGAACGCGCCGACCGGAATGGTGGCGATTTAGATACGCCTGAAGCGTACCTGAAAGCGGCAGCTAGGTACGTTGAGGAGCAGTACGCGGGCCCCAAGGAAAAACTATGGCCGATTTTCGAGCAATTATTGGAGCTGGGGAAATCGATGGGAGCCGATGTGAAAGCTTGCCCGTGCAAAACGATCGTGCCGCTGTATCGCAATCACGTGTTTGCGCAGATCAAGCCCACAACGAACACGCGGATTGATCTTGGATTTGCACTAGCCGCGTACAAGGGGAAGCTTCCGAAACGCGTGATCGATACGGGTGGCCTGGCAAAGAAAGATCGCATCACGCACCGTATTGAGATCAAGTCTGGAAGCGATGTGGACGACGAAGTTAAGAAATGGCTGAAAACTGCTTATGAGCTGGACGCCTGAGGGATAACCGCAGCACAACTAAAGACCGTAGCTGACGTTGAATGGGGCGGGCCGAAGTGCACAGCCAGGAATGGCTGTGCCAGCTTTAATCGTCTTCGCCGATTAGAATGGCGGCGCCCAAAACAGTCGTCCAGAGGCCGCGCTTGTCGCCTACCGCGGACTGCGTGACGTTCATGGTGCGGACGATCTTGTTGGAGATGCGGTAGACCTCTTTCTTTTCGTCGAAGGAGAGATCGGGGTCGAATTCCACGTTCAGAGTGGTCGCCAGCATCTCCGCGGCCAGCTCTTCGGCGTACTCGCCGGCGACTTCCTCGGTTTCGCCGAAGGAGTGGTGCTCGGAGAGATACCCATACATGGTCTTGTCGCTTGGCAGTGCTAGTCCGATGCTGGCGGCAATCAAGCGGTGCGCTTCCTTGGTGGAATTTTCGCTGATCACCGTAAACGCGACTTGTCCCGGCTTGATGTACTTCAATCCTTCACTGCGCGAGATCAATTTGCAATTGGGAGGGAAGATCGAAGAAACGCGGACGATGTTGCACGCCGCAATTCCAGCATTCCTAAGAGCCAACTCAAAGCTCGAAAGCCTTTCGCGATGTTTTCCGACGCCTTTGGTGAGAAATATTTTCTTCGCGACGAACGCCATGGTGCCGGTGTGGGTGCCTCCGTGAGTGGGCTGAGAGCGAAAATTTTACCGCTGTGGAAAAGTAACAAGAAGGTTTTGCAGTGTCAACGCATTTCCCGTGCCACGAGTGAAAATCGAGACGCACGACGTAGAATCCGAAGAGACCGGCAAGATCGAGAGAAGAATCCCTGCGAGGGATTGTTAACGTTCCATGAATTATTCGCGTGCAACGTGCTGCAGCAGCTTTCCGAGGGGCTTGCTCAACGCCAAGACCTTGCCGAGATCTCCCGGCGTGAAATCGGGTCCGGCCGTAGCCGAGTTGGAACCCTTTCGGCTGATCTGAATCACACCGACGACTTTGTCGGCGGCGAGAATTGGCGCGCTCATGATTTTTTGAATGGCCTCGCCGGGCTCGCCGGCAACGGTTTTCACGCCTTCGAATACCGTCGCGTGGCGCGCGTTCGCAAAACTATTGTCGATCTCCGGACGGCTCTCTCGCGCGGTACGCGCGGCCAATGCCGAATTGCTCGAGAGCGGAATGAAACCCACGTTTTTCAGGGCTTCGGGCGCGAGGAAGTACAAATGCCGCCACTTCATCGAGAGTCCCAGGATTCCCACTTCGTCGGCCTTTACGCCGAGATTTTTGGCGATGCGCTCCGCCACGGAGGACCAGGCAAGAGGGGATGTGCCGTCAGCAGTATCGCTCAGCGCATCCGCAAGGCGTTCCAGTTCAGTGACGAGGCTCATGAATTGTCCCAAGATGCTGCTGCGTCGAATTACAACCGGAGGGAAACCCCGGTGAACTGCTGTAATTGTTTCCAAGGATAGCATCTTCACAGTGAGTCAGTTTGTAAAAACGGAGTAACTCCTCGTTACTAATAGGAGGCAAAGAAACGAACCGCGCGAGAGCGCGTAGCCGCGAAACAGGTGAATGCCCTTGGAAAATGCCTCCAACTTGCATCACCGATCTCAACTCCCTATACTGAATTTGCCGCGATTCTGACCGCCGAGCAGGCAAGGACGCGGCGGAGAGGGCATGTCCGCTACGGCAACCCGGCCTGACTCGAGTTATTTCCTTCGCAAGCTTCATTCATTGACCGGCATCGTTCCTGTAGGCGCATTTCTGGCGGAACATTTCTGGTCCAACAGTACCGCGCTGGTCGGCGCGCGCCAGTACGACGAAACTTCCCAAACATTGCAGACCATTCCATTCCGTATTTTCGTGGAGTGGGCTTTCATTTTTCTGCCCATCCTGTATCACGGAGGCTACGGCGTTTATATCTGGCTGCGTGGGCAATCGAATGTTTCCGAATACCCGTGGGTTAAGAATTGGCTGTTCACATTGCAGCGCTACACCGGCCTGATCGCCTTCGCTTACATCGGTTGGCACCTGTATACGGAGCGTTGGTTGACGCACGGGACGTCCACGTACGCGACGGTGGCGCGCGATCTGCAGAGTCCCTGGTATCTGGCGTTTTTTCTTATCGGCATACTGGCCTCTTCGTTTCACCTTGGCGTCGGCATTTGGAATTTCCTCTGCAAGTGGGGTCTTGCTGCAACGGTGCGTGCGCAACGCGCCGCCGGACAGCTCGGCGTGCTCGTTGGAGTCACCTTTAGCGTCGTCGGTGTGTTGATCATTCTGAGCTTTCGGCTGAACTGGCACCCATTCGCGTCCTACGTCACCTCAAGATGAGACAACCGAAGATTATTATCGTGGGCGGAGGTCTCGCCGGGCTGATGGCTACGATTCGTGTGGCCGAGGCGGGTGTGCCGGTGGAGCTCTTCTCCATCGTTCCCGTGAAGCGTTCGCATTCCGTGTGCGCACAAGGCGGCATTAACGCGGCGAAGAACCAGAAGGGCGAAGGCGACACGACTCAGAAGCACTTTGACGACACCATTTACGGCGGTGACTTCCTCGCGAATCAGTCTTTGGTCAAGCGTATGTGCGAGGCGGCGCCCGGGATCATCGATTTACTCGACCGCATGGGAGTTACGTTCAATCGCACGCCGGAAGGATTGCTCGATTACCGGCGCTTTGGCGGCACGTTGTATCACCGCACGGCATTCGCCGGGGCTACCACCGGGCAACAACTTCTCTATGCGCTCGACGAGCAGGTTCGCCGTCATGAATCCGAGGGCCGCGTAACCAAGCGCGAGGGCTGGACGTTTCTCTCCGCTGTAATCGACGACGCCGGAGTCGGCCGCGGCATCTGCGCGATGGACTTGCGCTCCATGGAAGTGAAAACATTTCCCGCCGACGCGGTCATTTTTTGTACGGGCGGCATCGGCGCGATTTTTGGTCGATCGACGAACTCCGTCGTCTGCACCGGTTCGGCCCAATCTGCGTTGTTGCAGCAGGGCGTCGATTACGCGAACGGCGAATTCATCCAGGTGCATCCGACCGCGATCCCCGGCGAAGACAAGCTCCGCTTGATGAGCGAATCGGCTCGTGGGGAAGGTGGCCGCGTCTGGGTTCCGCGAAATCCGCAGGACAAACGCGCGGCGAAAAGCATTCCCGAAGCCGAGCGCTTTTATTTTCTCGAAGAGTGGTATCCGAAGTACGGCAACCTGGTGCCACGCGACATCGCCACGCGCGCGATTCATCGCATCGTTTACCAGGAAAAGCTTGGCATCAACGGACAAGCCGCGGTTTATCTGGATGTGACGCACATCCCTCGCGAAACGCTGGATCGCAAGCTCGAAGGCATCCTCGAAATCTACGAAAAATTCCTGGGCGTCGATCCGCGCGACCAGCCCATGAAAGTTTTTCCCGCGATGCACTATACGATGGGCGGGATCTGGGTGAACAACGAAGACCAGGCGACCAGCGTGCCTGGAATTTACGCCGCCGGCGAATGCGAATATCAATATCACGGCGCGAACCGGCTGGGAGCGAATTCGCTGGTGTCATGCATCTTCGGCGGGGGCATTGCCGGCCCGGCTGCGGTGAAATATGCGCGCAGCGTTGAAAAGGGAACGGACTCTGTCGCGTCCACGGTGTTTGAGCGCGAGCAAAGGCGCCAGGAGGCGAAGAACGGCGCGCTAGTCGCGCAGGACGGCGCCGAGAATCCCATCACCATCTGGAAAGAACTCGGCGAAATTATGACCGAGCACGTCACCGTGACCCGCATCAATAAGAATCTCGAAGGCGCTTACGCCAAGCTAGGAGAATTACAGGCCCGCTATCGCAAGATCAATCTCAGCGACCGCACCCGCTGGTCCAACCAGACGCTCAACTTCGCGCGCGAACTCGAAAACATGTTGATTCTCGCCCGCGTCATTACCATCGGGGCCTACCACCGCAACGAATCCCGCGGCGCGCACTACAAACCCGATTTCCCGGATCGCGACGACGCCAACTGGCTAAAGACCACTCGCGCAAAATGGGTGAACGACGACGTTCAGCTGTCTTACGAGCCCGTCGATATCTCGCAGATTCCGCCGCGCCCGCGTCGCTACGACGCCGCGAAATGAGGTAGGCATGGCCGAAACGAAACAAGTCGTCCTGCGCATCAAGCGCCAAGCAAGCCCGAAAGAGGCGGCGCGCTGGGAAGAGTTTGCGCTGCCGTGGCGGCCGTCGATGAACATCATTATCTGCCTGCGGGACATCGCGGAAAATCCAGTCACGCGCGAGGGCAAGAAGACCACCCCGGTTTCTTTCGACTCCAATTGCCTTGAAGAAGTTTGCGGTTCCTGCGCCATGCTGATCAATGGCAAGGCCCGCATGGCTTGCTCGGCCCTGGTCGATCAACTCGCCCAGCCCATCCGCATCGAGCCGATGTCGAAGTTTCCGGTGGTCCGCGATCTCGCGGTCGATCGCCAGTTCATGTTCGAAAGCCTGAAGCGCGTCAAAGCCTGGATACCCATCGACGGCAGTTATGATCTCGGCGAAGGCCCGCGCGTGGCTCCGGAAACGCAGGAGAAGGCCTACCCGCTTTCGCGCTGCATCACCTGCGGAAATTGCCTGGAAGTTTGCCCGCAAGTGAATGAGCACAGCGAATTCATGGGCGCGGCGATTTTCAGCCAGGTGCGCCTGTTCAATATGCATCCCACCGGCGGGATGCACGCCAGGGAACGTTTGCAAGCCGCCATGGGCCACGGCGGCATCGAGGACTGCGCCAACGCGCAGAATTGCGTGAAGGCTTGCCCGAAAGAAATTCCGCTCACCGAATCGCTCGCCGAAATTAACCGCCAGGCATGGAAACAAGCCCTGCTGGGTTGGCTGATAGGGTAAACTCTCACCTCGTCTCACGATCTCAGGGAGGTCGAATGCGCTCAGCCCGCGCGATATGTCTGTTTACTGCTCTTTTCCTTCTAGCTACGAATGCTTTGGTTCGTTCCGTACCCGCCGACGATATTTCCGCTCGCGCGCACAAGCTGCATTTTTCTTCCTTCGTCATCGACACCCACGACGACACCACACAGCGTTTTTTCTCAAAGGATTACGACCTCGGCAAGCGCAATCCCGACGGTGCCATTGACATCCCGCGCATGCGCGAAGGCGGCATGAACGGTATTTTCTTTTCGATCTGGATCGATGGCCGCACCATGGGCCCGCCCGCAATCCAGAAGGCCCTCGACCAGATCGACGCCGTCCGCGAGAACGTCAAGAAGTACCCTAACGACATCGTGCTGGCGCGCACCGCCGAAGAAGTCCGTCGCGCTCACGCGCAAGGTAAGATTGCCGCGCTGATGGGCGTCGAAGGCGGTCACATGATCGGCAACGACATCCGCATGGTGCGCATCTTTTCCGATCTCGGCGTGCGCTATATGACGCTCACCCATTTCTACAACGACGAGTGGGCCGATTCTTCCACCGACAAGCCCGCGCACAACGGTCTCACTGACTTCGGCAAAGAAATCGTGCGCGAAATGAACCGTCAGGGCATGCTCGTCGACATCTCGCACGTCAGCGACAAGACCTTCTACGACGCGCTCGAAGTCAGCAAAGCGCCGCTGATCGCCTCGCATTCCTCGTGCCGCGCGCTCTGCGATCACGTGCGCGACATGAACGACGACATGATCAAGGCGCTCGCTGCCAAAGGCGGCGTCATCCAGATCAACTACGAAAAAAGCTTCATCGATCAGGGCTATAAGGACGCTTTCGGCAAGGCCAGCGGCGGTGTCGTCGAGATGTTTGCGCAAATCAAGAAGACCTGCGGCGACGATGAGGCTTGCTTTGGCCGCGAGCAGACTAGGATCGAGCGCCAGTTGATGGACGAAGGAAAAATCCCGCACGTCACCTGGGAGCGCATCATCGATCATATCGATCACGCCGTAAAATTGGTTGGCGCCGATCACGTCGGCCTGGGCTCCGATTTCGACGGAGCAAATATGCCCGAAGGCATGGAAGACGCCTCCAAGCTGCCAAAAATTACGGAGGCCCTGCTTCGCAAAGGCTATTCCGAGAGCGACATTCGCAAAATTCTCGGAGAGAACACCCTGCGCCTTCTCGAACAGGCCGAAAAAGTCAGCGCCGAAATGCAGTCGCAACGCTAGGACCGCTCCTGGGTGCCGCACCCTTTGCGTATTTCAAAGGGTGCGGGTTTAGACTCAACTTCAACCGAGACCTGTCAGGAGCACGCCAGAGGAAGAATGGAAAGTGAGAGATGCCGAATCGCATCGCTTGTTGCCAACTGCACATTCGCCATCGCACTCATGTTCGGACCCGGTCCCGTGAATACACGTCCCGTGAATACTCGCCGCCCCCAGTCTGACGACCTCTCCGCCCGCGCACGCAAGCTGCACTTTTCCTCAATCGTCGTCGATACCCACGCCGACACCACCCAGCGCCTCATCGACGGCGATTTCGACCTCGCCACCCGCGACCCCAAAGGCAGCGTGGATATCCCGCGCATGAAAGACGGCGGCGTCGACGCGATTTTCTTCTCCATCTGGATTCCCAGCAAAGTCACCGGCCCCGTCGCCGTCAAACACGCGCTCGAACAAATCGACGCGGTCCGCGAACAGGTTCGCAAACATCCCGCCGACCTCGCCCTCGCCACTACCGCCGCGGAAATCCGCGAAGTCCGCAACCACAACAAGATTGCGGTGCTCCTCGGCGTCGAGGGCGGCCACATGATCAACAGCGATCTCGACGTCCTCCGAAAATACTTCGCCCTCGGTGTTCGCTACATGACCCTCACGCACAGCGGCAATTCCGAATGGGCCGACTCCTCCACCGACCGGCCCGCGCACAACGGCCTCAGCCCCTTTGGCAGAAACGTCATCCGCGAGATGAATCGTCTCGGCATGATCGTGGATGTCTCGCACGTCAGCGACAAGACTTTTCGCGACGTCCTCGCCGTCAGCAAAGCCCCGGTGATCGCCTCGCATTCGAACTGCCGCGTCCTCTGCGATCATCCTCGCAATATGAGCGACGCCATGATCCGCGAGTTGGCCGCCAAGGGCGGCGTCATCCAGATCAACTTTCACGTCGGCTTTCTTAGCCAGGAATTTCGCAACGCCGAGCGCGCCGACCCCAAGGTCAACCAAGCCATCGCCATCGAAGTCCACAAGCGCTGCGGCGACAAGGAAGGCTGCCAGCTGATCGAAGGTGATCGCATCACTCGCGAATATGTTGAACAAGGCAAGCTGCCACGCGTCGATTGGACCACCATCATCGACCACATCGACCACGCCGTGAACGTCGCCGGAATCGATCACGTTGGCCTCGGCTCGGATTTCGACGGCGCCAATATGCCCTTCGGCATGGAAGACGCCTCCGAACTACCGAAAATCACCGAGGCCCTGTTACGAAAAGGCTACACCGAGAGTGACGTAAAGAAGATTCTCGGAGAGAATACTCTGCGGCTCATGGATGATGTGCAACGCGTGAGCAGGGAATCGAACGCGGCCATATGAGTCGAAGGCTCTACGTCGGGTGCCGCACCCTTGGTTTTCAAAGGGTGCGGGTTTAGAGCCAGCCTCGACGAGCCTCAATCAATCGGAGAGAAATCGGAAATGAATCCACGCAACTTCGACACGAAAGCGATCAGAGCAGTAAGAGCAGCTGTCGGTATATCCCTGGCGTTCCTCGCCGCCGCCGCAAATTCAGGCGCGCAAACGCCTCCCCCCGCAAAGGCCCCTAGCTCGCAGAGCACCACGACGAAAAAGTCGACCGCTCCCGCCGCCGCACACCCTGCCTACGATCGCGCTCTCCTGCACCCCGCGTTGCTGAAAGAAAAAGCGCCCGACGAGTACAAAGTCCAATTCTCCACCACCCGCGGCGATTTCGTCGTTACCGTCACCCGTTCCTGGGCTCCGCTGGGTGCCGACCGCTTCTACAACCTGGTCAAGCACCACTTCTACGACAACGCCAGCTTCTTCCGCGTCCTTCCAAACTTCATGGCGCAATTCGGCATCAGTGCCTATCCCGCAGTCAATAAAGTTTGGGAACCCGCCACCATCAAGGACGACCCTGTCACCCAACACAATGTCCGTGGCTACTTGAGCTTCGCCACGGCAGGGGCCAACACCCGTACCACCCAAGTCTTCATCAACTTTGCGGATAACAGTCGCCTGGATCACGACGGCTTCGCCCCCTTCGGCCAGGTCACCGATGGCATGAAGGTCGTCGACATGTTCTACGATCAATACGGCGAAGGCGCCCCGTCAGGCGGCGGCCCAGACCAGGATCAAATCCAAAAACAAGGCAAGCCCTACCTCGACAAAGGCTGGCCCAAGCTCGACTACATCAAGACCGCCACGATTATCTCGCCCGCCCCAACGCCCGCGGCACCGCCCAAGAAGCCGGCCCCAAAACCCGCTGCCACAACCAAGCCACCCCAATAGACCAGCGCTCAACTCATTGTCATCCGATCTTCTTCCGTGACGGTGCGAGGGTTCGATCGTCACCACCACAAAAGAGCTGGCGGAATCTCCGGCGACGATCGACGGCAAATCCGCTCTCCTGGTGTACTATCGCGGCACTCTGCAGAAGGGCCTTCCTGTAGAGCTTCTTTCCGCTATCATCCCATCGGGTAAAACCTATACCAAGGTAAGCGTTTGGTGTGTCGAGCCCCTTTTTCGTGATATGCAGACAGGCTTCGAGAAAACGCTGAATTCGTATCGCGCCACCGGCGGACAGACCACGGCATCCACGTCCAAGCCATGAGGCCAACCAGCAGGCCGGGCACCGCGCCGCCCAAGTCTTGAGTAACGTGCTTCGTCGAAGCGCCCGTTAACTCTTACTGGAATACTCCCCGAAAAACCTGGGACTTCTCCTCGGGCGGTGCGTATCGTTAAGGCAACCCGAGCTAATTTTGGCGCGTGATGAAAAAACTCAAATTCCTCGTTTCTCTCCATACCAAGGATAACGATTTCCAAATAGCACAGGCCTCGGCCGCGCAAGAGGCCGCCCACAAATGTGGCGTCGACGCGGAAATCACTTTCGCCGACAACAATGCAGTGGATCAAAGTACACAGATTCTGAAGGCTATCCAGAATCGCCCCGAGTCCAGGCCGGACGCGATTGTCCTGGAACCAGTAAGCGGCACTGCGTTGCCTCAGGTGGCCCGGGCGGCCAGCGCAGCCGGGATCGGCTGGGCCGTATTGAATCGAAATCCGGACTACATGCCGGAGCTACACAGAGCATCCACCGCGCCTACCTTTGCGGTCACTTCCGATCATGTGGAGATCGGGCGCATCCAGGGGAAACAATTTGCCGCCCTGCTTCCGCAAGGTGGTTCAATCCTGTACCTTGAGGGACCGTCGCAAAGTTCTTCGGCGCAGAAACGCACCGCGGGGATGCTGGAGAAGAAACCCTCGAATATACAGGTCGTGATGTTGAAGGGACGCTGGACCGAGGAGAGCGCCGAACAAGCCGTTGCTTCCTGGTTGAAACTCGCCACCTCGCAAAACAAATCCATCGACCTTGTCGGCGCACAAGACGACGCCATGGCTATGGGCGCTCGTAAGGCTTTTGAGAAGGTTACCAACAGCGAAGAGCGCGCCCGATGGCTCGGCCTGCCGTTCACCGGTTGCGATGGCCAGCTAAAGACAGGCCAAGCGTGGGTGCGCCAGGGATTGCTGGCCGCGACGATTTATTTGCCACCGCTTGCGGGAACGGCAATTGAAATTCTCGCAAGATCCATACAGCAGGGAACACGCCCCCCAGAACGCACCACCACGGAATCGTTCTCTATTCCCGCCCTGGACACGCTCGCTCCACGAAAGTCACAACCTGCTCCTCTTCCTCGGAGCTAGTGACGCAATTTCAGCCCCGCGCCTCGGTCCTGTAACCGCTCAGCCCCCTGCGCATGCATCTGTTTTTCGACGAACACGTATCCATTTTCCCGATTTGACATCCAATACACCGAGGACGTATTCTACCGGCGGAAATGACTCCATTTAGCCAGACTGTGTGTTGTCCGTGCGCATGCAACGCTGCGTGTCGCACGACGCTCATCTCTGGCCAGAGGAGTTTCCGGACTTAAGTTACCAGTAATCGCGAGTTCCGAAGCCCACGTGCCAGAGGTTCAGGCAACGTGGGTTTTTTGTTTTTAGGCGGGTCAAAAATCAAAATGGCCGACACTACGACGGAAACCAAAGCCCAGCGCATCGAACGCCTCAAGCGCGCAAAGAACGGCTGGGAGCATTTCGACGAAATTAAGGAATTCGCCCGCCGCGGCCACGCCTCCATCCCGCCGGAATGGTTCGCCACCTATCTCCGTTCCTGGGGCATTTACACCCAAGGCGACGGGGTAGGCGTCACTGGCGGAAAAAACGGCGAAGGCAAGGCGACCGAATTCTTCATGGTGCGCATTCGCATCCCCAACGGCCTACTTACCAGCCAGCAAACCCGCGCCATCGCCGATCTCGCCGAGCGTCACGCCCGCGGCGTCGCCGACATCACCGTCCGCCAAAACGTGCAATTGCACTGGGTCACCGTCGACGCGCTTCCCGACGTCATCGAAACGCTCTGGAGCGCTGGCCTGACAACCATCGGCGCTTGCGGTGACGTCGCCCGCAACATCACCGGCTGCCCGCTGGCAGGTTTCGACGCCCACGAATTCTGCGATGCCTCACCGCTCGCGCTGGACATTGATCGCGCGTTGGGCGGCAACGCCGACTTTTACAATCTCCCCCGCAAGTTCAAGATGTCCGTCACCGGCTGCCGCTCCTGGTGCAATTATCCCGAGATCAACGACATCGGCTTTACTCCCGTCACCCGTTGGCGCGTCGGCGGCCTCGAAACCGGATTTTCTGTACGTGTAGGCGGCGGCCTTTCCACCAATCCGCACCTGGCCGTGCGCCTCAACGCCTTTGTGCCCTGGAAGCAGGTCGTCCCCGTCGCCCGCGGCATCGCCGAAATCTTCCGCGAAGCGAGCGTACTCCGCGAAAACCGCGAACGCGCCCGCCTGAAATTCCTGTTCCTGCAACATGGCTGGACCGCGGACAGCTTCCTCTCCGAACTCGAACAGCGTATCGGCTTCGTCCTCGATCCCGCCGAACCGGAAGAAGTCCCCTCCGACGTCCATCGCGATCACGTCGGCATCCACGCCCAAAAGCAACTGGGCTTGTCCTACGTCGGCGCCAACGTGCTGAGCGGGCGCATCACCCCGTCGCAACTCCGCCTCGCCGCCGACTTATCCGACCGCTACGGCGACGGCCACGTCCGCAACACCGTGATGCAAAACCTGGTGATCGTGAATATTCCAGACCATCAGGCCGTACGCGTCGCTGGCGAACTCACCGCCGCAGGCCTGCCGGTCCGCGCCTCCGCGTTTGCTCGCGCCACGGTCGCTTGCACCGGCTCCGAATTCTGCAAGCTTGCTCTCACCGAGACCAAAGGCTTCGCGCGCTGGCTCTCCGGTGAACTCGACGACCGCGTCCCCGGCTTCCAGGAGCAACTCCGCATCAACGTCACCGGCTGCCCCAACAGTTGCGGCCAGCACTGGATCGCCGACATCGGCCTCGAAGGCAAAAAAATCAAGCTCGACGGTAAAATGGTCGACGCCTACTATTTCTGCATCGGCGGAAGCGTAGGGGAATTCGCCGCCATCGCCCGACCGGTAGGCTACCGCTGCGCCGCCACCGATGTGCCCGACGCCATCGAGCGCCTGCTCCACCAGTTCAACGAAAATCGCGCCCCGGAAGAAAATCTCCGCCAATTCTTCGCCCGGCATTCCAACGAAGACCTTCGTTCCATCCTCGCCGGCGGCTACACGCCGTCCGTCGAACGCGACACCGCGGCGCAGGGAGCCATTCCCCTGGGAGTCGAAAGCTAAAATGGGCAAGGTCTATCTCATCGGCGCAGGCCCCGGCGATCCCGACCTCCTCACCGTCAAAGCAGCCCGCCTGCTCCAACGAGCTACGATCGTCCTGCACGACTCGCTAGTCAGCAGGGAAGTCCTCGCCCTGATTCCCCGCACAGCCGAAATCATCGACGTCGGCAAGCGCTGCGGCAAAAAGCTCCTGACGCAAGACGAAATCAGCCAGTTGCTGATCTTCCACGCCCGTAGTGGCCGATCTTTAGATCGGTCAGCCACAGAATCCCCGAATCTATATCCACACAGCAAATCGACTCCCCACAACGAAGTCATCCGCCTGAAAGGCGGCGACCCGGTTGTCTTCGGCCGCGCCGGAGAAGAAATCGAAGCCCTGCGCCGCGCCAACATACCCTTCGAGATCGTCCCCGGCGTCACCGCCGCCCTGGCCGCCGCCGCCGCCGCTAAAATCTCTCTGACCGACCGTCGCGCCGCCTCGCAAATCGCAATCACCACGTATTCCCGCGGCTCCGATCCAGCCACCGCCGATCCATTTGCGGTCACCCCAAACTTAGACTGGGCCGCCATTTCCAGCTCCACCACGCTAGTCCTCTACATGCCCGGCGCCGACTACGCCGAAGTCTCCCGCTGCCTGATCGAAGCCGGCCAACCAGAAAGTCTTCCGTGCGTAATCGTCTCCAACGCCACGACCCCGCAACAAAAGATCCGCTGGACCACGGTATCCGGCCTGGCAAGCGCAGCGAAGCTCCCGGCCCCAGCGTTACTAATCGTAGGCCAAGTAGCCACACACGAAATCCAAGAAATTTCCGGCGCGGTAAAGCATTGGCGCGGCGAGCCGATCAAGACCAAACCCAGGCCCGTGACGGTCAAGCGAATGTAGCCGCCCCCTTTAAGGGGGCGGGTTAAAGGGGCAAGTTTAGACGCAACTGCAACTGAGCAAGATCCTGTAGCCGCCCTCTCCGAGAGGGCGGGGTTTAGACGCAAATGCACCAAAGCCACAACGACAAAGCAGATCGAAAACGGATGGACAACAAACCAAAGGAGAACAAATGAGCGCCAGCACCCAACCACTACTCCCCAAAAAGAAATGGCTATCCCTAGACACCTGGGCAGTCCTGATCGCCCTAGCAGCAGCCCTGCTAATCCGCGCAGGCGTCCTGACCCACGTCCCATGGTAACTCATTTAAAATGAACACTTACGAAAGTCTATAAAAACAAAGGACTTTAACGCTATTTAGAATGAACACTTACAAAAAACCAGGGGAAGGGGAGTAACCACTACCTAAACAGGCCACCGATTCAAAAAGAGCGGCGAATTACCGGCAAGTTCCGATACAGAGTCGCAAAGTCAAAAACGGAGGCAGTACCGAAATCATGGCGTCATCCATAGCACTACCCCAAGCCCGCACAGAGCAACCCGCCCTAAGTCTTCTGCGCCTGATCCCTGGCGTTCTTTTGCTGGCAGCGGTTGGCTACGCAGGCAAACTGCTCGAGAAAAACTTAGGCGCCTACGCCAAGGCCCACCACTGGACGTTCCCCAACATCGAGTACGTCCTCTGGGCCATCCTGATTGGCCTGGCGATCTCGAACACCGTGGGCGTCCCCGAAGTCTTCCGCGCAGGCGTAGCCACTTACGAATTCTGGCTGAAAGCAGGCATCGTCCTCCTGGGCGCGCGATTCCTCCTGGGCGACGTCGCAAGATTGGGCGGAGTCAGCCTGGGTCTAGTCGCCATCGAAATCACCGGCGCCATCGCCTTCATGACCCTGCTGGGCCGTATCTTCCATCTCCGCCCAAGCTCACCACCCTGCTCGCGGTAGGCTCCGCCGTCTGCGGCGTGAGCGCCATCATCGCCACCCAAGGCGCCATCGAAGCAGACGAGGAAGATTCCTCCTTCGCTATCGCCGCGATCCTCGCGTAGGCGCCCTCTCGCTCTTCACTTTCCCGCTGATCGGCCACGCGCTCCATCTCAGTGATCACGCCTACGGCCTCTGGGCCGGCCTGGCCGTAGACAACACCGCCGAAGCCACTGCCGCTGGCGCCCTCTACTCCGACGCCGCGGGCAAACTAGCGGTCCTGGCCAAGACCACCCGCAACGCCATGATCGGCTTCGTAGTCCTGGCCTACGCCATCTACTGGGCCAGCCAAGGCCAAGCCAAAACCGTAAAGAACAAAGCCGCCTTCCTCTGGCAAAAATTCCCCAAATTCGTCCTGGGCTTCCTGCTGATCTCCGTCCTGGCCACATATCATTTCTTCAACAAAGACCAGGTCACCGCCCTAGCGAATCTTTCCCGCTGGGCCTTCCTCCTAACCTTCGCCGGTGTAGGTCTGCGCACCAACTTCCGCGAAATGCGCAAACAAGGCCTCCGCCCCTTCGCCGTAGGCGCCATCGGCGAAGTCGCCATCGCCATCTTTACGCTAGGTCTGGTAGCAGGAGCCGAAAAACTCTTCGGCCTGTGATTTTTTCCGTGGGCCACAAAAAGAAAGGGGCGCCAGGCTGGCGCCCCTTCTGGATTTTCAAATTCAGTTGTAGATTTTTCTAGATTCCCAGAACCGTCACCAATTCCCTCACCGATGCCGCCGACTTCTGCAGCGCCGCATTCTCCTCGTCCGTCAGCTTGATCTGAATAATCTCTTCGCGCCCTTCGCGCCGAGCTTCACCGGCACGCCGACGAACAGGCCCTTGATTCCGTACTCGCCTTCCAGATACACCGCGCAAGGCAAAATCTTCTTCTTGTCCTTCAAAATGGCTTCCACCATCTCCACAGCCGCTGCGGACGGCGCATAGTAAGCCGATCCGGTCTTCAGCAAGTTCACGATTTCCGCGCCGCCCTTGCGTGTTCGCGTCCACAATCGCATCTATCCGCTCCTTCGGCAACAAGATCCGGCAGGGGAATCCCCGCCACCGTCGAATACCGCGGCAGCGGCACCATGTCGTCTCCGTGCCCGCCCAACACGAACGAATGCACGTTCTCCACGCTGACCTTGCACTCCATCGCCACGAACGCGCTCATCCGCGCCGAGTCCAACACGCCAGCCATCCCCAGCACGCGCTTCTTCGGGAATCCGCTCACCTTAAATGCCGCCTGCGCCATCGCATCCAACGGATTGGTCACCACGATGATCATGCACTTCGGCGAATGCTTCACAATCTGCTCGACCACCGCCTTCACCACGTCGTAGTTCGCCTTCAGCAAATCGTCGCGGCTCATCCCCGGCTTCCGCGGAAATCCCGCGGTAATCACCACGACATCGCTATTCGCAGTTGCCGCTTAGTCGCCGCGAAGCGGTCGAAATCCCGATAGCGAACGCATCGGTCTCGCGTGATCGGCCCGGACTCCACCATGTCCAGCGCTTTGCCCGCCGGCGGCCCATCCAAAATATCCGTCAACACCACGTCCGCCAGCTCCAGATCCACAATCCGCTGCGCCGTAGTCGACCCCACAAATCCGCCACCCACCACCGTGACTTTCTTCCTGCTCATCGCTCGTCTCCCTGAATCTGTGCTACGATCTGTGCCCTCTGTGCGAATCTCTTTTCAGCGCTTCAGCGAATCTCAGCGCTCTGCGCTCGCGTGACTTCTTCTTCCGCTCCTCTGTCTCCACCATTACTTTAACGCTACTTCTTCATTTCGCTACCGCCATGCCCTCATGTTTTCAATAATCGCGAAGCAAATGCCGACGTCCCGACCTTCGTAGCGCCCGGCATCAATCGCTCCAAATCGTAAGTCACACTCTTCTGCTGAATCGTGCGCGCAATGCCATCCTCGATCAATTTCGCCGCTTCCTTCCAACCCAGAAATTCAAACATCATCGCGCCCGACAGCATCACCGAACTCGGATTGATCACATCCTTATCCGCATATTTCGGCGCCGTTCCGTGCGTAGCCTCAAACACGCCAAATCCATCGCCAATATTCGATCCGGGCGCCATCCCCAGTCCACCGACCTGCGCCGCGCAAGCATCGCGACAAGTAGTCGCCGTTCAAATTCGGTGTGGCCAAAACGCTGTACTCATCCGCCCGCATCAACACCTGCTGAAACACGGAATCCGCGATCCGGTCGTTGATCATCAGTTTCTTCTTCCATTGACCCTTACCGTGCGTTACGCAAATCGACGTCCAGCACGCCTCTTCACTTCGTCATAAACCGTCTTCGAAACGCTTCGGTCGCCTGCTCGAGCCCGGCTCGATCATCGCCGCATTCTGCTCCACCGTCAGCGACGGATTCTTGTCCAAATTGTCGAGAATCCAGCTTTCGCGTTCCGTGACGGTTTCAGCGCGGAATTCTTCGCGCGCCAGTTCGTAGCCCCAGTCGCGAAACGCGCCCTCGGTAAATTTCTGGATGTTTCCCTTGTGCACCAGCGTCACGCTTTTGCGCTTGTTCGCCAGCGCATACTTGATTGCCCGCCGCACCAGCCGCTTGGTCCCCGTTGGCGAAATCGGCTTGATGCCCACGCCGGAATCCCAGCGGATTTGCTTCTTCCCATCCTTCAACATTTCGTTGTTCAAAAATTCCAGCAACTTCTTGGCTTCCGGCGTTCCCGATTTCCACTCGATCCCGATGTATACGTCCTCGGTATTTTCGCGGAAAATCAATACATCCATTTTTTCGGGATCGCGCACCGGGGAGGGAACTCCCGTCGAAATAACGCACCGGCCGTTCGCAGGAATACAAATCCAGAAGCTGACGCAGCGCCACGTTCAACGAACGAATCCCGCCGCCCACCGGAGTCGTCAATGGCCCCTTGATCGCTACGCGAAAATCGCGAATGGCCTCCACGGTCTCATCCGGCAGCCACTCCTTGAAGGCATTGAAAGCCTTCTCGCCCGCAAACACCTCAAACCACGCCACCCTCCGCTTCCCGCCGTAAGCCTGCTCCACCGCGGCATCGAACACGCGCCGCGACGCTTTCCAAATATCGCGCCCGGTGCCATCTCCCTCGATAAACGGAATCATCGGGATTGTCCGGCACCTGCAATTCGCCGCCGCTGTATCCGATGGCCTTTCCGTCAGCAGGAATGGCCTGACCGTTGTAAGTGTTCTTCATATCCGAATCCTCCGGGGACGGTGCGTGAATCATGGATTGGGGAAGCTAGCACACGTGCACAGACTAAACAGGCTGCGGAAAAATGCAACAAAAGCCGGGAAAAGCTTACTTCAGGGGCTGAAGCCCGTAGAGAGCACGCAGTTTACGTCGGCGCTAAAGCACCGACCTCCTGAAGAAAAAGACTTTTCCGCAGCCTGTAAAGCGTGTGCCACTTAATACTTGGGTGGCTCCTTTGCTTTGCGTAAGCGCGCTGATTATTTTCCGATTGCTACGCGAACCTGAAAACATACCACAACGACAGGGAAGATCGAAATTAGCCGGTGTATAATCGCGAGGCAAAAAAACACCTTGCACGGAATTCAACGGAGAAAAACCTTATGATGATGGACTGGAACGAGTATCAGAAACAGATCGGTGCCACGCTCGGCGAATTGATGAAGCTGAGCGCGGACACTGTCCACGGCTACCAGACGCTGAGCGCAGCCAACTCCAAAACCGGCAAGCTCGGCGAGAAAACCCGTCAACTCATTTCCCTCGCGGTCGCGGTAACGACCCGGTGCGACGGCTGCATTGTCTTCCACACCGATGCGGCATTGAAGGCGGGAGCTACCAGGGAAGAAATTGCCGAAGCGTTAGGCGTGGCCGTCGCGATGAATGCTGGCGCGGCGCTGATTTATTCCACGCGTGTACTGGACGCGGTTGCCGCCAAGTCGGCGAAATAGCAGTTGCCGTCGGGGCTTCTAGAGGGCGAGTTGGTGTCCGATTTCCCAATGAAGGCCGAAGGGATCGACCAGGCGCCCTAGTCTCCAGCCGTGTCCTTCGCCGACCGGAAATACTTCGGAAGCGCCGGCCGCCAGCGCCAGCGCGAAAACGCTGTCGGGATCGGCAACGGTCAGAATCATTCGGACCGAACCCCCACCTAGGGGCTCGGCGCTCGCGTCACCGGCTTTCGGTGCCTCGGCGCTGATCCAGAATTCCGCGCCTGCCACGGACAGCCTCACCACCAGGCCGCCGCCGGGGTCTTCGAACCGATAGACCTCGGTGGCTTCGAATGCGGATTTGTAAAACGCGACAGCTCGCGCGCCATCCGGCACCGATAGCCAGGGTGCGATCGAAGGCGCGAATGAAGCGCCCGTTCCGGAATCCATGTTTGCTCCTGGCGAGGTCCGCGAGCGCGAACACCGACGCAGTTAGAACATATTCCACAAAAACTGGTTGTAAACTTCGTGGTGGAACTGCACTTCCGGCACCTTTACGAAACGTGCCAAGCTGACGTGCGCAGCGATCCGCCGCAGCCTGCTTCAAATCCGCATAGCGGCCTTTCACGTCCTCACCGAACAGCTCCGTTGTCCACTTCGCCTTCCGGAAATCATCAATAGCGGTGTAAATGTTGTCGGGCAAATAGCGTTCCGCCTGCCGCAGGTTCTTGGTCTTGGCGATGTCGCCTTCGATTCCGGTCTTGAAAATCGAGTACATCACCATGTACGGATTGGCGTCGGGCGCCACCGCGCGCACCTCCACGCGCATGCTCTTCTCATTACCGATGGGGATGCGCACCATCGACCCGCGATCCACCGCCGAAGCCTTGAGCTGATTGGGGGCCTCAAAGTGAGGATCGAGCCGCCGGTAAGCATTTACGCTGGAATTCAGAATCAGGCAAATGTCATTTCCATGAGTGAGCACGCGGTCCACAAACTCCCACCCAAATTTACTGAGTTTCTCTTCGCCTTTGGGATCCCAACAAAGGTTCTTGCCCTTTTGGCTAACGGAAACGTTGGTGTGCATGCCGTTGCCGTTTACGCCGACCACCGGTTTAGGCAAGAAGCACGCGGTCAGCCCCATCTTGGTGGCCACCTGACGACAAATCAACTTGTAAAGCTGAATCTGGTCCGCTGCGGCAACCACTTCGCCGTATCCATAGTTGATCTCGAATTGCGAAGGCGCGACTTCCGGGTGATCTTTCTCGTTCTGGAAGCCCATGGCGCGCTGCACTTCGGCGGTGGTGTCAATGAACGAGCGCAGCGGATCGCTCGGCAAGGAGTGGTAATACCCGCCGGTATTGACGTACTCGAACTTCCCGGTTTCGTGGTAGCGAGCCTCGGCGTCCACGCCATTGAACAAAAATCCCTCGATTTCGTTGGCCGCGTTCAGAGTGTAGTCATTTTCTTCGAACTGCTCCTGCGCAAAAGTCTTCAAGAGTCCGCGGACGTCGGCCTTGTATGGCGAGCCGTCCTTGTCGATCACTTCTCCGAATACGAGCACTTTGCCGGAGCCGAAAACGTCCGCCGGCCCCCAGTAAAACGCGCTCCAGTCCATCCCCAGGCGCAAATCACTCTCCCGCTGGGCTGTAAATCCGCGGATCGACGAGCCATCGAACGTCAAATTGTCATAACTCTTTACCAGGAATTTCTTGTCGTAATCGAGCATATGCAGGCGGCCTTCGAGGTCGCTGAAGATCACCGTAAGGGCCTTGATGCGCTTCTCGTCGGTGAGGTACTTAATCCGCTCTTCCTGAATCTTGTGCGCCGGCAACGCGATTCGAGCCGCTGCTTTTTCGCCTTCAGGTTCAGTTCTTCCAGCTCCTCGTATGAAAGGGCGAGGAAATTACGCAGTTCGTTCGACATGACTCTCCTCGAAATAAGTTGTTTGTGAATGCACGGGCGGAAATGGGAGCGGGAAAAGACAGGCCATAAACACGGTAGGGTACCCCGGCATTCTTGCAGCGGTCAAATCGAAAAACCCAACCGCACGGACGCGAAATATCGATAGCGCGAATCTGGAAATCAAATTGTAGGCTGCCGGTTCAAGTCAGCGGGCGCCGGGCTGAAGCCCAGCGCCTACACAGGCTCTACAGGCCATCTCATAAATGGCCGGGACGCAAAGAGAAGAATTTCCTCAGGGGCTGAAGCCGATTTTCCGTGTCTTTAATGTCGGAGCTAAAGCTCCAACCCCCCTGAGATGCATTTATGAAATGACTTCTAGTCGTAATATTCCTGGCCTAAGTGCGTGATCAGGTCCTCGCCCATCATCCAGCGTAACGTGTTTTTCAGCTTCATTAGCTGGATGAAGAGGTCATGCTCGGGATACAGCTTTGGGGCGGTCATCGGGGACTTGAAGTAGAAACTCAACCACTCCTGAATCCCTCGCAAGCCCGCGCGCTGTGCGAGATCCAGGAACAAAACCAGGTCGAGCACGATCGGGGCTGCCAGGATGGAATCCCGGCACAGGAAATCGACCTTGATCTGCATCGGATAGCCCAGCCAGCCGAAAATGTCGATGTTGTCCCAGCCCTCTTTGTTGTCTCCGCGCGGTGGATAGTAGTTGATACGGACCTTGTGAAACATCTTCCCGTAAAGCTCGGGATACAAGTCCGGTTGCAAAATATATTCCAGCGCGCCCAGCTTCGATTCTTCTTTGGTTTTGAATGAGCCAGGATCTTCGAGCACCTCTCCATCGCGATTGCCGAGGATGTTGGTGGAGAACCATCCGCTCAGGCCCAACATGCGCGCTTTAAAGGCAGGGGCCAGGACGGTCTTCATGAGAGTTTGCCCGGTCTTGAAGTCCTTGCCGCAAATGGCCACGTTGTGCTCCAGCGCGAGCTCCTGCATGGCCGGAATGTCCACGGTCAGGTTCGGCGCGCCATTGGCAAACGGGACGCCGCTGGTGATCGACGCCCAGGCGTACAACATCGACGGCGCAATCGCCGGGTGATTCGCCTTCATGGCCTCGACAAATTTCTCCGGGGTGGAGTGGACTTCCTCGGGCTTGAGAAAAATCTCCGTCGAGCCGCACCAGCAGGTAATCAGTCGTGAAACTTTGCTGGTCTTACGGAATTTCGCGATGTCTTCCTTGATCTGCAGCGCGAGCTCGTACTTGTTCTTGCCCTTTTTCACGTTCGGGCCGTTGAGCTTCTTCACGTACTCGGGATCGAACGCCGCCTTCATTGGCTTGATGCCGGAAAGAAACGGCTTCACCTTGGCCAGGTCCTCCAGGCTCAATACCCCCGCGTTGGCCGCCGACTCGAAGGCATTGTCCTTGTAAATATCCCAGCCCGCGAAAACCAGGTCGTTCAATTCTCCAAGCGGCACAAATTTCTTGATGTGCGGCGACCTTCCATCGGTCCGCTTTCCGAGGCGAATGGTCCCCAGCTGCGTCAGCGAGCCCACCGGATGCGATTCGCCCTTGCGGACAAGCTCAACTCCGGCCATGAACGTTGTGCTCACCGCACCCATTCCGGGAAGTAAGACTCCCAATTTCCCTTTAGCAGGTTCAATCTTTCGAGGTTTGTCCATGCTTCTCCTTCATCGCAGAGCGGTTCATGCAGGCCTACCCCTTGGTTCCTAACGGTCTGTCTACCGCTCTACAAACAACCACCCAAGATCGGTCCAATTCCACACAAACAAACCAGTAATGATGCGCGAAGCACTTCGGATTTGCAAACTCCCGGCAGCAAAAGAGGCCCAGCACACTTTCAAAATTGGGGCGCGTACGTCTTGCCCAGCGCTTTCGCTGCGGGGGATCAACGGAGTACCAAGATTCGACATTCTTCGGTACACTCTGTCCGCTATGACTACCGTATCGCGACGCGACCTGCTCAAGACCGGGCTTTCTGGAGTTACCATGGCTTCTGTTTGTTCGGAGGCTTCGGCGTGGCCGCAACAGAGCACGCCGATCAAGCGCAAAGGGAACATCAAGCAGTCGGTGTCGCGCTGGTGCTACAAGGACATTGCGCTCGACAAGCTGTGCGCGTACTCGGCGGAGATTGGTTGCAAGGCGATCGATCTGCTGGGGTCCGAAGAATGGGATGTTCCGGCGAAGTACGGGCTGGTTTGCGCGATGGGTTATGCGCATGGCGGCGAGATCAAGAGCGCGATGAATCGGGTGGAAAATCACGCGCGCATCGAGGAAGCCTTTCGGCAATACATTCCGCTGGCGGCGAAGGCCGGCGTGGTTAACGTGATCACGTTTTCGGGGAACCGCGAAGGCATGTCGGACGCGGAGGGCGCCAAGAACACCATCATCGGGCTGAATCGCGTAAAGAAAATCGGGGAAGACAACGGCGTCACGATCTGCATCGAGCTGCTGAACAGCAAAGTCGATCATCACGATTACATGTGCGATCACTCCGCGTGGGGTTTGGAAGTGGTGCAGGCGGTGAACTCGCCGCGCGTGAAATTGCTTTACGACATATACCACATGCAGATCATGGAAGGGGACCTGGTTCGCACGATACAGAAAAATATCGACTGCATCGCGCACTTCCATACTGGCGGCGTTCCTGGTCGCCATGAGCTTGATGGGACGCAGGAAGTGCAGTGGGATGGCGTGATGCGGGGGATTGCGGCGACCAATTTTAAGGGTTATGTGGCGCATGAGTTTGTGCCGACGCATGATCCGCTTACTTCGTTGCGGCAGGCGGTGGATTTGTGCGACGTGTAGCGGTCGGTTGACGCTGCGCCGGAGATGGGCGCAGGGCTGAAGCCCAGCGCCTACATAGCATTCCTGAGGCGTGATACCATCGCGCGCGTTATGAAACTTCTCGCCCGTGGTTGCTTGTTCCTTGGTTCGTGGTTGTTTTTCTGCGGCGCGGTTCACGCACAGGAACAGAAATTCGCGAGTCTGGGCGAGTTCAAGCTTGAAAGTGGTGAAGTGATTCATGATTGCCGCGTGGGCTATCGCACGTTCGGGAAGTTGAACGCGGATGGCTCGAACGCGATTCTGTTTCCGACTTGGGCGAACGGAACGACCGAACAGCTCCAGCACAGTATTGGCCCGAAAAATGGCGTTGTGGATTACGCTGATTATTACGTGGTTCTGATCGATGCGCTGGCTAACAGCGTGTCGTCTTCGCCATCCAACAGCGTTTCGCAGCCGCGGATGAAGTTTCCGAAGATCACGATGCGCGACATGGTCAACAGCCAGTACCAGGTTGTGACGGGCACGCTGGGGTTGAAGCATCTCAAGGCCGTGGTCGGCGAATCCATGGGCGGGATACAGACATTTCAATGGATGGTGTCCTATCCCGAATTTATGGATAAGGCGGTGCCGATCGTGGGATCTCCGGGCTGGCGCCTTACGATCTGCTGCATTGGCGGGCGGAGATCGATGCTATCGAAACCAATCCGGCGTGGAATCATGGCGAGTACACGGAGAATCCTTCGCGGCTGCTGGAATTTGAATATGCCGAGATGCTGTTGAACACGCCCACGCAGTACAACCGGACGCATACGCGAGAGCAGGTGTTCGAGTCGCTGGCGAAGGCCAAGGACGGGGTCACGACCGACGCGAATAACAAGATCCGGCAAGTGGAAGCGATGATGGGCATTGATGTGTCGGACCACTTCGGCGGATCGATGGAGTGGGGCGGCGGCGTCCGTCAAGGCCCAGGTCTTTGTGATCGTTGCGACGTACGACCATGTGGTGACGCCGGAACCGGCGCGGGGGTTTGCGGCGCTGTTGCATGCTCCCATTTTGGAACTGGACTCGGACTGTGGGCATTTGGGGCCGAGTTGTGAGGATGCCAAGGTCAGTGCGGCTGTGGGCGCGTTCCTCCAAAAGTAGTGTTGGCGGCAAACCCGCGCGTAGGTAGCGCGTTTGAGGGCGCGCTGGGGCCAGCGTCCATAGGCGATTCGATGGCCGGGCTCTTTATACATTGCTCGTGCAGTTCACGAGAAATGCGCGAGATGTTTCTTCAGGGGCTGGAAGCCCTGGGAGGCTACTCCTTACGTCGGAGCTAAAGCTCCGACCCCCTAAAGCTCCGACCCCGGAGCGGACTGCTTACTCGCGCTGAGGGTTACGACCAACAATCCCTTGGACACCGCCAACCCCATTGCTAGCGCTAAGCCCGGCCCAAATGCTAAGTCCGGCGTGAAGAAGACTTGGCTGCAGAAGCTTGGGCCGGGACTCATCACCGGGGCTGCTGACGACGATCCCAGCGGGATTGCCACCTATTCGCAGGTGGGGGCGATGTTTGGGTACAGCATGATGTGGGTGATGCTGTTTTCACTGCCGCTGATGATTGCGATTCAGGAGGTTTGCGCGCGGATCGGGCGGGTTACCGGCGTGGGGATTGCGGCCAACATGCGGAAGCATTATCCGGCACCGCTGATGTTTGCCATTGTGTCGCTGCTTTGCCTGGCGAACATTTTCAATCTTGGTGCGGACATCGGAGCGATGGGGGCCGCGGCGCAGTTGCTGGTCGGGGGACCGTTGATCCCGTACGTGATCGGGTTCGCCGTCGTTTCGTTGCTTTTCCAGGTGTATATCCGCTACACGCAGTACGTTAAGTATCTGAAGTGGTTGACGCTCGCGCTGTTCGCGTACGTGCTCACTCCATTTGTGGCGCGGGTGGCTTGGGGGCACGCGTTGCGTTCGACTTTGGTGCCTTCGGTGACGTTTAACGTGGCCTACTTCACGGCGCTTGTGGCGGTGCTGGGCACCACCATTAGCCCTTATCTTTTCTTCTGGCAGGCGTCGGAGGAGGCCGAGGACGTCCGGGATAATCGGAAGGAGCATCCGCTGAAGTGGGCGCCGTGGCAGGCGCGGAAACAATTCCAGCGCATCAAGGTGGATACGGTTGTGGGGATGGGATTCTCGAACGTGGTTTCGCTTTTCATTATTTTGACGACGGCGGCGACTTTGCACGCGGCCGGAATCACCGACATTCAGACTTCGGCCAGGCGGCTAAAGCACTTGAGCCTTTGGCGGGGCGCTTTGCGTTCGAATTGTTTGCGATCGGGATTGTGGGAACGGGTTTGCTGGCTGTTCCGGTACTCGCGGGATCGGCGGCGTATGGGGTGGCGGAGACCTTCAAATGGCGGGCGAGTCTAGAGCGCAAACCCAGCGAGGCGAGGGAGTTTTACCTGGTGCTGGCGGTAGCCACCCTCATTGGGTTGGGGTTGAATTTCGTGGGGATCAATCCAATTCGCGCGCTGTTTTGGTCTGCGGTGATCAATGGGGTGGTTTCGGTGCCGCTCATGGTGGTCACCATGTTCATGGCGGCTAGTCCAAAGGTTATGGGGCAATTTACTTTGCCGCTGCGGTTGCGAATCGTCGGATGGATCGCGACCGTGGTGATGCTGGTAGCATCGATCGGATTGTTTGCGACTTTGGGCAGGTAGGCAGGAAAAGGCAGGAAAGGGATTTAACGCAGAGGGCACGGAGATAGGAACACAGAGGGCGCGAAGGATTGCTGAGTTCATTTTGGGAGGGGTCAATTTCTTACAATACCGGCGCTTTCGTTTGCGGCAGACTGGCGATGCCATAAGATTACCGAACGCCACGGAGGCACGCGATGTCTACTGAGCCGAATCCCATAACCGAAGGGCCACCGATTCCCCCAGGGCAAAGCGAGGGCCATGGGCGAGCGGCTTTCGCCTTTATTTTCATCACGGTCTTGCTGGACATGCTGGCGCTGGGGATCATCGTGCCGGTATTGCCGAAGTTGATTATCCGGTTCGAGAATGGGGATATGTCGATGGCGGCCACGCAGACGGGGATATTTGCGTTTGTGTGGGCGGCGATGCAGTTTGTGTTTGCGCCGGTGATGGGGGCGTTGTCGGATCGGTTCGGGCGGCGGCCGGTGGTGCTGCTTTCGAATTTCGGATTGGGATGCGACTACCTGTTGATGGCGGTGGCGCCGACGTTGAGCTGGTTGTTTGTGGGGCGCGTGATTTCGGGGATTACGGCGGCTAGCTATCCTACGGCGAATGCTTATATCGCGGATGTGACGCCGCCGGAGAAACGGGCGGCGAAATTTGGGATGTTGGGGGCGGCGTTTGGGTTGGGATTTATTGTAGGACCTGCGCTGGGCGGAATGCTGGGTGGGCTGGGGCTGCGGTATCCGTTTTGGGCGGCGGCGGCGTTGAGCCTTACGAATGCGCTGTACGGATTTTTCATTTTGCCGGAGTCGCTGCCGAAAGAGCGGCGTGCGGCGTTCAATCTGCGCAAGGCAAATCCTCTGGGGGCGCTGAAATTGCTGAGTTCGCATCCGGAATTGCTCGGCTTGGCCAGTGCGATGTTCCTGTATTACAACGCGCACGAGGCTTTGCCGAGCATGTTCGTGATTTATACCGACTATCGCTATCACTGGGGCACGCAGATCACCGGGTGGGCGTTGGCCGGCGTCGGTGTGGGCTCAACGATTGTGTCGGCGTTGCTGATTTCGTTGGCGATCCGGACGATTGGGGAGTTGCGGACGCTGTACACCGGGCTTTTGTGCGGGATTGCGGGGTTCTCGGTGTTTGCGTTTGCGCCGAGCACGGCGGTTTTCATGATTGGCATTCCGCTGCTTTCGCTTTGGGGACTGACTAGCCCGCCGATGCAGTCGTTAATGAGCCGGCGGGTGGGAGTTTCGGAGCAAGGGCAGTTGCAGGGTGCGCTGATGAGTTTGTTTGGCGTGGCGGGGATGATTGCGCCGTTGGTGTTTACGCAGGTGTTCGCGGCGGCGATTTCGCCGCGGTGGGGGTTGCATTTTCCGGGGGCGCCTTATTGGCTGGCGGCGGGGTTGATGGTGGGGAGTTTTGCGATCGCCTGGGGAGTTACGCGGCGAGGAGTGGGGGCGGTGGCTCGGGTTGCGGCTGCGGAGTAAGGCGAAGAAAGAAAAAACTTAACACAGAGGGCTCAGAGTTCGGAGCACAGAGATCACAGAGGAAGCGTCTGACTGCGGGCATCGGATGCTGACACCACCTGGGTTGGTTGAAGTGCACAGCCAGGAATGGCTGTGCCAGTGGAGTTAAACGCCGATCGGCGTGATGTTCAAGCCGAGTACGCGAGTCAGCGTTTGTTGCACTTTGAGGAGTTCGCGCTCGCGGTCGTGTTCGGCTTGCGTGCGGTCGGTCAGCGCCTCCTTGAGGAGTTGCAGGTTGCGGCGAAATTCGAGTTGAGCCAAGACGAGACGTCCGAGAGCTTGAAGCGCTTCTTTCTGGTCCGCGCCAAATTCGCGCGGCGTGCGATCCACAACACATAATGTGCCGAGGGCGTAGCCTTCTTCGTTGATGAGCGGCGCGCCGGCGTAAAAGCGAATTCGCGGTCCAGAGACAACTAGCGGATTATTGCGGAAGCGTTCGTCCTGCAGCGTGTCCGGAACAACCATCACATCGGTTTGCTGAATCGCGACGGAGCAGAACGCGATGTCGCGAGGGGTTTGGGAAGCGTCCATGCCGATTTTGGACTTGAACCATTGGCGATCTTCATCGACGAGGGAGATCAGCGCGATGGGCGTCTTGCAAACGAACGAGGCCAGGAGGGTGAGGTCATCGAAGGCTTGCTCGGGTTCGGTGTCGAGGATGGCATATTTCTGAAGGGCGGCAACGCGATCGCGGTCGGGGGTCGGCATCGGAACGACACTTGCCATGTGATCCTCCTGCAGCTTTGCAAAAGGTTCGAGGGGAACTGAACGTCTGGGATCATACTCCTTTCCGTGGAATTGGGAGAAGAATTAGCGCGGCGGTGGGATTTTCCAAGGGCGCCCGCTTCGGAAAGCGGCCGCTGTCGGCAGGAAGGCTAGTGCGAGTTTGTCCGAATGCGGACAGAGAGTCCCAGAATCGCGCATTGGCGAATGTGGGAGTTTTGTCTTGGTTGAACGAACAAGCTGATTCCACTGTGTTTAGAGGCGTCCCTGGGAGGAGCGTGGCTTGCAATTCGGATGGATAAGGGCTCGATTGAGAGGCGAGGTACGAGAATGCAAAGCTTTTTGGCAGGACATGAAATACGCGATGAGGTCACTGCGGAATGCGCCGGGGTTCGCGATCATCGCGGTGATAACGCTAGGGCTGGGAATGGCGGTCAACACGACTGTGTTCAGCGTGATCAACGGGATGCTGCTACGCCCGCTTCCGGTGCCGCACGCGGAACAGATCGCCGTGCTGGCGATGAAGCAACCCGGCGCGGAAGGCTTCCAGATGTTTTCCTATCCGGATTATCAGGATATCCGTGGTCAGGCAGCGGCATCGGGCGAAGTGTTCGGCTATCGAACGACATTGGTCAGCGTGATCGCGGATGGCAAAGGCGATCACTGCGTGCTGAGCCGGGTGACCGGTAATTATTTTTCGGCGCTGGAGATTAAGCCAGCGTTAGGGCGCCTGATTCTTCCGACCGAGGGGCAAACGCCCGGTGCGGATCCGGTGCTGGTGCTGGGCTACGGATATTGGCAAAAGCGATTCGGCGGGGATACCAGCGTGATCGGGAAGCAGGTGCGGGTGGATGATCACGCCATGATTATCGTTGGCGTCACGCCAAGGGATTTTCAAGGCACCTACGCGTTCTTGAATATGGACGGGTACGTACCGTTGAGCGCGACTGTGGGACTCAGCGGTAAGGAAGCCGTGCAGGATGTTTGGACGCATCGGGAGCAGCGCGCGCTAACGCTGATGGAACGGCTGAAGCCGGGAGTCGATCTGAAACAAGCGAAGGCGACGCTCGAGGTAATCGCGAGACGGATTGGCGAGCAGCATCCGGAAACCGATAAGGGCGTGACGTTCGAGATTTTTCCGGAGCGCATGGCGCGGCCGGAGCCTGACCCCGACAACACGATTCCGAATGTGTCGCTGGCGTTTACGGTGCTCGCGGGGTTGGTGTTGCTGGTGGCGTGCTTCAACATTGCGAACGTATTGTTGGTGCGGGCGACCGTGCGGCAGCGGGAGATGGCCATTCGCGCCGCGATTGGCGCGGGCCGGGCGCGGTTAGTGCGCCAGCACCTGACGGAGAGTCTTGTGCTGGCGATTCTGGGTGGCGGCGCCGGTCTGCTGTTGGGTTGGTGGGCGTCTGGATTCTTAAGTTCATTGTCGCTCGGGACAGACCTGCCGGTTACGTTTAATTTTCAGCCCGATTTGCGCGTTTACCTTTTCACCTTGGCCACGGTCGTGGTGACGGGCGCGGTCGTGGGGATCATGCCGGCGCTCCGAGTGGCGCGTGCCGACGTCAACTCGATGCTGCGCGAGGGCGGTCGAGGGTCGTCGGACGGCCCGCGGCGGCATCTGGTGCGGAATTCGCTGGTGATGGCGCAAGTCGCGGGTTCGTTGCTGCTGCTGATCGTAGCGGGGCTGTTTATCCGTAGTGCGGGTAAAGTGCGGGAAATCGATCTGGGCTTGAACCCGGATCATGTCATCGACGTGCCCGTCGATGTGCATCAATTGGGGTATACGGAACAGCAGGGAAGAGCATTCTACCGGGACGCGGAAGACCGGTTGCGGGGATTGCCGGGCGTGGTGTCCATCGGCCAGGCGTTTTCGGTGCCGCTGGGACTCATGACCGCAAGCGAACAATTGATCATTGAAGAGCATCCGCTGGAACCGGGCCAGCCCGAGCCAGTCGTGCAGTACAACATGGTTAGTCCGGACTATTTCGAGACGCTGCGCATTTCGCTGCGCCGGGGTCGCGTTTTCACCACAGGCGATTCGGAAAAGGCCATAAAGGTAGCCATCGTCAACGAAGCGATGGCCAAGAAATTTTGGCCGAATGAGGATGTTCTGGGAAAGCGGTTCAAGTTGAGGGGGCCGGATAAGGCGGACAAGGGTCTGATCGAAGTGGTGGGCGTGGTTCAGAACGGGAAATACCGGGGCATCGTCGAGGAACCCCTGCCCACCTTCTACGTACCGCTGGAACAGAGCTATATGCCGCTGCGAACGATTCATGTTCGCACATCGGTGCCGCCCGAAGGCATGGAACAGCAGATCGCGGCGCAACTCCAAGAATTGGCACCGGGGTTGCCACTTTCAGGGATAAGAACTTTGAAGAAGATTTGGAGGGCATCAACGGCTATTTGTTCTTCCACTTGGGGGCGCAACTTACGACGACGATGGGATTGCTGGGATTGATCCTGGCGGTTGTCGGCGTATACAGCGTGGTGTCTTATGCGGCGGTGCGGCGAACCCACGAAATCGGGATTCGCATGGCACTCGGCGCGAAACCTCAGGACATTCTCAGGATGGTGCTGGGGCAGAGCCTGATCGTGATCGGAGTCGGAATCGTGGTGGGACTGGGCGCCGCCTTCGCTGGAACGCGTTTGCTTACAAGCCTTTTGGTGGGCGTGAGCTCGAGCGATCCGGCGACATTCGTCATTGTCGCGGTGACCTTGGCGGTGGTTGCGTTGCTGGCTTGCTGGTTGCCGGCGCGGAGGGCGACGCACGTTAGTCCTTTGGTGGCATTGCGATATGAATAGATTGGGGTGGTGGAGATCTTGGCTTGCAGGGGAAATGAACGCTAGTCGAGGTTTCTCTCGCTGGGGAGATGATCGAAAAGGCGCCCGCCTCGGAAGGCGGCCGCTACAGGTCTAGAGCTTCGAGGTTAGGCCGTGGTTGGTTTTGACGTCGTGAGGGGCGAGCCCCTCCCCTACAAAGGCTCGCGAGCGGCGGCAGTTTGGGGAAGGCTGATTACGAGCGGCGGCGGGATGTCGTGGCGATGGAGCCCGTCAGGGTCAGGGCAAAGAGTGCGACGATGGCGAACGTGATGATAAAGATGATCATGAGAGCTCCCTAGTCAGTGTATCTACGGGCATGCGCAGGTCCAAAGTGCGGGCCTTAAGATTCATGCACTTAGATGAGCACTAGCAACCATGCTGTACATAAACTTAGGACAGATTAGAGGGTGAACCTGACATATTTTACAGTACTGGTACCTAAGTGACAAGGGTAAATGGGACTCGAGGCGTAGGAGGCCGGGACAGGAACTGGCCGGTCGGCCACCGGCACCCTAGGGCTCCGTCTGGGCACCATTCGAGAACGGAATAGGCAAACGACGCGCTATCAAAGATGGCATTGAAGAGGGCGAAGAAACGGATAGCGCTGAGACGCCGAGATCGCGGAGGTACGCGGAGATGCTTTGCGAAGGTGGCTCTTGCTTAGACTTAGCTTTTGCTTAGGCGGATTGAGCCGTCGCCGGTGTGAATTACGAGCGGTTGACCGCCGCCATTCATCTTGCCGTGAATTTGGGAATTGCTGAAGGTGCCCTCGACGGTGACCGGAATACCCAGGCTGATGTGTCCGTCGTTGGTGCTGGCGTCGATGTTGGCCTGAAGATCGGCCGGCAGCACGATATCGACGCTGCCGTCACCGGTGCGGATGCTCCAGCTGGAGTTCACCTTGGAGCCGGGCTGCAGGCGAGCATCGATGCTTCCGTCGCCGGTCTTAACGCTGAGAGCGTCCAAGCGGCCATCCAGCTTGATGTGTCCGTCGCCCGACATGGCATCCACTTTGCCGTCGAGATTGCGGGCGTCGATGTGCCCGTCGCCAGTGCGCAGGCGGATCTCGCCTTTCGCGCCATCGACGGTAATGCTGCCGTCGCCGGTATCGATGTCTACATCGCCGCTGACTTCCTGGGCTCGTACGGAACCGTCACCGGTGTGAATTTTCACTTTACCGTTGACGGATTGAGTGGTCACGGAGCCATCGCCGGTGTCGATCTGGAGATCGGCATCTTTTGGCATATGGACCTCAATGCGGATATTGCGGTGGTTGTTGCCCCAGGAGAAGCCCCAATGACCGTTGACGCGAGCGTTGATCTGGACGGAGTCGCCGTCCTGCCGAGAGTCGACGTGGAGAGTTTTGTTCATTTCGTAGCCGTCGTAGAGGACGCGAAAATCGACCTGCTTGGTGTCGCCGGTGTAGATCTGGACAGCGCCGTCGTTAGTATCTACGCGGACCTGGGCACGGCCGGAGACGGTGTAGGATTTGGTCCAATCTTCCGCCTGAGCGCGAGGGGCGAGGATGGCGACCGACAACATAAAGCTGAGCGATATTGCCAGTTTGCCAGTCAGCTTATAGGGAAACACGATCATTTCAGTGAACCTCCGTCGTGCCATCGGGCACCGTGCAGCAGTTCGGAACAGCCAGCGTTCGGCCGTCGTCGATCAAAGCTTTGGACAGCGTTAACGGCTGCCTTTCTATAGCAGAAGATACGTCAGGTGCCAGAAAAAGGTTCCATAGGACTGGCGAAGGTTGGTGGCCACTAACTTTGGCTGACGCGAGCTCTCGCGGCGGGCTGCTTTTTGGGCGCGGCGCTGGGTTTTGGGCGCAGGGCGGCCAGGAATCGGTCAACCGGAAGGGTATTGATGACGTTGGCTTTCTCGAGCCAGCCTCGACGGGCCATGGTGACGCCGTAGCGGATGAAGGGGAGGTGCAGGGTGTTGTGGGAATCCGTGGAGATGACGACCTTGACGCCGCGCTCCTTGCACATGCGCAGATAAACGTCGCGCAGGTCGAGGCGCTCCGGGTAGGAGTTGCACTCCATGGCGACGCCGTGCTTGGCGCAGGCGTCCAGGACCTTCTCCATGTCGTAGTCGAAGGAATCGCGCGACAGCAGCCGCCGGCCGGTGGGATGGCCGATGATCTGAGCGTAGGGGTTCTCGATGCAGGCGAGCATGCGGTCGGTCATTGCCTGGCGATCCAGTTGCATGTACGAGTGGATGGAACACACGACGACGTCGAGCTGCGCGAGGATTTCGTCGGAGTAGTCCAGAGCGCCGTCCTTGAGGATGTCTACCTCGGAGCCTGCCAGGACGCGTATGCCCAGCCCCTTCTTGTCGATAGCGCGCAAATTCTTGATGTGGGCGACGACCCGCTTTTCGTCCAGCCCGTTGGCGATGGTCACCGACTTGGAGTGGTCGGTCATGGCGATGTATTCATGTCCGAGTTGTCGAGCGGCTCCCGCCATTTCTTCCACGGTGTTTTTGCCGTCGCTGGCCGTGGAATGCATTTGCAGGTCGCCCTTGATGTCGGCGAGCTCGATCAGCTTAGGTAGTTTGTGCTGTTCGGCGGCGGCAATCTCACCGGTGTTTTCGCGAAGTTCGGGCGGGACGTAGTCGAGCTTCAGCTTGGCGTAAATTTCTTCTTCGGTGCGACCGGCGACGCGGCGTTCGCCCTTGAGCGTTGCCAGGGCATATTCATTCAGCGTATAGCCCATGTCGTTGGCCCGGCCACGCAGAGCGACGTTGTGCTCCTTCGATCCGGTAAAATAGAGGAGCGCGGCGCCGAAGCTTTCCTTTTGGAGGAGACGCACGTCCACCTGCAGGCCATTGTCGAGGGTAAAGCTGACCTTGTTCTCGCCATGGGCGAGAACTTGATCGATGCGGGGAAATTTCAAGATGTGATCGGCGATCGCGTCGATGTGTTTTTGCGATGTGTAGCCGTCGGCCAAGGTCAGGAGCAGGTCCAGATCGCCGACCGTTTCGCGGCCCCGGCGCAGCGACCCCGCCGGGGTGACCGAAGCGATGGCTTTTGGGTATTTTTCGATGTGCGCGATGATCGACGCGGCGGCCGCTTCGGCAGTGTCCAGACGGAACCTGCCGGTCGAGCGTTTATGAGTTTCCACGGCTTTCAGGATGTTCTGCTCGCTCTTTTCGCCGAAGCCGGGAAGGTCGCGGAGCTTTCCCTCGCGGGCTAGTTTTTCCACGTCGGCTACCGTGGCGGCCTGGAAGTTGGACCATAGGAAGGCGACTTTCTTGGGGCCAAGGGATTGGAGGTTGAGAATGTCGAGCAAGGTGACGGGGAACTTCTTGAGGAGCTTCTGGCGGAGACTGTAGTCGCCGGTAGCGATGATTTCCTGGATGTGTTCGACCATGCGTTCGCCGATTCCGGGCAATTCTCCGAGCTTGTCCGGCTCTTTGGCGAGTTGCTCGATGGATTCGTGCATACCGGCGATGAGCTCGGCGGCCTTTTCGTAGGTTCGGTAGCGACCGATGATCGCACCATCGATTTCGAGAAGCTGGGCGGTTTCGCGGAGAATGCGCGCAACGCTTTTGTTGTCCATGCGGGGATTATAAGGGAAGCGAGGCAAATCGGGAGTTGGCGAGAAAAATAAAAGGGCCGGCTGAGGGGGAGTCTCTGCCGGCCCAATGATTGCCGGGTACTACTTAGCTTGCTTTCTGTACGTTGGCCGCTTGAGGACCCTTCGGTCCCTGGACGATCTCAAACTCGACGGGATCTCCTTCCTGCAACGTGCGGTAGCCGTCGCCAGTGATTGCGGAATAATGGACGAAAACATCGGGGCCATCGTCGCGCCCGATGAAGCCGTAACCTTTTGAATTATTGAACCATTTCACCGTTCCTCGCACCGCTATTCCCCTCCCATGACTACAACCGAGATTTACACCACTACGGCCCGCGAGCAAAAAAGCGCGCGCACCGCCGCCAGAAGAAATTAAATTGCGCGGAGTGTAGCAGAATGGAATTCGCAGTCAATAGAACAAACGACGCGGTTGTTAAACCAAGCAAGACCCTTTAGATCGTGTAAATCGATTTAATACGAGCGTTCGCTGAGCGGTCGAATTGCACGTTGAATGTTACATTACAGGTAATTTAAGAAAGGAAGAAATATTCTTATCGCTGAGCGACTGTGGCACAAAGCGTAAGGCACCCGCCGCAATAAGGAACGCGGACATTATTCGGAGTCTGCTTTGTGGAATCGGACCGGGCGAAGGATTTGGAAGACGTTGTTGTAATCGTCGGTCCAGAGCCGAAGCTTGGGGGGAACCTCGATGGGCTCCGGGAGGGTGGCGGAGTCCAGGTCGCTCAAGAACCGATCGTTGCGCGTGACCAGCACCCAGTCCGAAGCGTCGATCAGCTTCCGGAGGTCATCGTCATTGGTAATCAGACGCGCTGGATGATGCGCATCGTTGGCGAGCAACTGAGCTACCGGGTTGAGATCCAAATAGGTGTTTGATGTGTGGATCGCCAGGATCCCAGTGGGCTTGAGGTGACGGAGGTAGAGTGCGAAAGCTTCCCTGGTCAAGAGATGGACGGGAATGGCGTCGCCGGAAAAGGCATCGACCGCCAGCACGTCGAACTGCTGATCGGGTTCCTGGGCCAACGACAAGCGTGCGTCGCCGATGGCGATATCGACCTTGGCGCGAGTGTCGCGGAGATAGCTGAACCAGGTCCGGGCAATCGACACGACCAGCGGATTGATTTCGTAGAAACGGAAATAATCACCGGCATTGCCGTAGGATGCAAGGGTCCCCGCGCCCAGTCCTATTACGCCTACGCGTTTTGGCGCTCCGGTGAAATGGTCGAGCGCCTTGCCAACGCCGGAATTTTCGCCGTAGTAGGTGGTGGCTAGAAGGCTCTTGGGTGGGTCCAGGAACTGCGCGCCGTGCTCGATCTTGCCATGATACAGAGTGCGGTAAGGCTTTTTGAGCCAGTCGCGATGTAGCTGCACCCGAAGGCCACCGTAGAAATTGCGAACCGCGAAGATGGAATCTTTCTTGTAGGCATGAGCGTGGTAGATCAGCACCGCGGCCATGCATAAGGTCGCGAATCCCCAAAAGACGCGAGGAAGCAAGCCTTCCGGCCAAACGACGATGACCGCGAGCAAGGCGGTCAGGCACAGTGTCAGCGGGAATTCGTAGACACCATTGAAAACGTACGGCGCGAGGATGCCCACAAAGATCGCGCCGAGCGCCCCGCCCAGCGAAATCATCAAGTAGAAGGATGTGAGATAGCGGGGAGCGGGGCGGCGTTCGGCGAGTTCGCCGTGGCAGAACAAGCAGCACAGGAACAGGCCACCGCAGAACAGGGGCACGCTCACCTGAACGGACTCGGTGAAGGATGGATCGTAGATGGCGTAGCCCAGGCTGCCCACCGCGACGGCCAGAAGGCGGACCATCAGCCAGCGGGAATAGAGACTCCGGCGGTGGAAGGCGAGCGCGAAAGTGAGCAGATATAATGCGAGCGGCACAACCCACAATAGCGGCACCGGAGCGACGTTCTCGGTAATGTGATTCGTGATGGAGAGCAGCAGCATCGAACCGCAAGCGGAAAGGCTCAGCCACAGCAGTCTTTCGCGAAACGTTGGCGCTGGCGCGGTGATCGTGATCGCGGGATCTGCTGACGTGGCCGTGACGATGCGGGGGGCGTCGTGGCTGGCGAGCCACGCCGACGACGAACATACGCCCACGAAAACAACGAAGAGGGTAGTCCACATCAGCACTTGCCCGTGGGAAGAGATACGCGGCTCGATCAGAAAGGGAAAGCTCAGAAGCGCGACCAAAGAAGCGAGGTTCGATAGGGCAAATAAATGATATGGCTCGGCGCTACCGCCCACTGCGGGCGTGCCAACTCTGCACGAGTGGGCTGGTAGCGCTGAGGAGGATGAACGGCAATCCTATCGAAGCTGTTAGTAGGACGAGGATATGAGCGGCAGGATGGATTGCGTCGAGCGACGGAAAGAGCGCGCGGGGAGCGATCGGCAGGAAACAAAGACTCGCCAATAGTAGCGCGACGTGCAGGCCCGATTGCCGCGCCAGAGGCAGGCGGCGGGTGGTAACGTCGGCGTACCAATAGCCGAGCAGCAATGCGGATTGGAAGAACACCAGGCAGGTGGCCCAGACGGCGGCGGAGCCTCCGAAGCGTGGAAGGATCAGCTTGGCGAACAGCGGCTCGAGAAGGAAAAGGAGAAAAGCGCCAAAGAAAACGGTCACCGGCATCAGGAATTGCAGGCCGCGCCTGGCGCCATGCGCGGACGGAAACTGAGCCGCGTCTGCTGCCACTGGTTGGGATTGGACTCTGGCGGGAACCGGTGGCATTTCTTCTCGGTATGCTCCGTGAAGCCTTCGCGGCGCTGTGTTCATGTTATGAATTTTTTCGTGCGGAGATGAGCTTTGAGCTTCGCTTCGTGATTGAAAAAGGGACGCACTGAAGCGTCGCCCTTACACTTTTCGGCGTCGCTGCTATGCCAGAAACCGAAAGTAGTAAAGGAGTCCGGCGACCGATTTTGCGTCGCGAAGCACGCCGCGCTGGATCATTTTTTCGAGCTCGGTGCGGGTGTAGGCCTTGGCGACGATCTTTTCATCCTCTTCCGGCTCGGCCACGCCCGAAGTTAAGCCTTCCGCCAGCAAAATGTACATGCGTTCCTCGAGAAAACCTGGGGTAGGGAAGAGATCGAGGAAAACCCGCAAACGTTTCGCGCGGTAACCGGTCTCTTCGATCAGCTCGCGGGCGGCAGCCTGGCGCACGCTCTCGCCGTGGTCGATGCGGCCGGCCACCAGCTCCCACAGAAATTGGCGCGCGGCGTGACGGTATTGGCGGATCAGGATAATGCGGCGATCCGGGAGCACCGGCATGACCACCACGGAGCCCGGGTGGGTGATGACCTCGCGCGTGGTGCGCATGCCGGTCGGCTCCAGCACCTCATCGCGGCGCACTCCGAATATGTGTCCCTTGTAGAGGACTTTGCTGCTTAGGATTTTTCCGGTCGCCTTATTGGTGTGATTGTTTGTCGCTGGCTTACTGGATTTCTTTGGGGGCATGAGTCGCGGAGTTTCTCCCGCGGGTATCTTAGCAGGGCCGGCGAGGCATTCGCCAAGCGATTGCCTCGGCGCATCCGGGCGAACTTGTTGATCTGCAGTTCGATTCATTGCCTGCGCGAGCAGCCATCCCTATACTCAAGGTGCGACCCATGTCCATAACTACCATCATTGTTGACGACGAGAAGCCCGCCCGGGACGAACTGGTCTTCCTGCTCAAAGGATTCCCGGAGATCAACGTCATCGGGCAAGGCAAGAATGGCGTCGAGGCAATGACGCTGATCAAAGAGCACGCGCCGGATCTGGTATTTCTGGACGTGCAGATGCCGGGATTGGATGGCTTTGGCGTGCTGCGAAAACTCGTGGAGCGCAAGATGAAGGTTCCGCACGTCGTTTTCGCCACGGCATTCGACCACTACGCGGTGCAAGCGTTCGATGTGAATGCGGTGGACTACGTGCTGAAACCGTTCGACAAGGCGCGTATTGCGAAGGCAATCCAGCGGGCTCGCAAGGTGATGGAGAACCAGACCACGACGACCGAGCGACTCGAACAACTGGTAACCCAGCTCGGTGCGACCAAGCTAGCGGCGCAGCCTGCGAAGCTCCTGGTGAAATCGCAGCAGCGGTTGCTGTTGGTGGATGCCGAAGACCTGTTTTTCGCTTCCATCGATGACGGCATGATCTCGGTGGTGGCTCGGGACGCCGAGGGCACATCGAATTACCGCACGCTCGAAGAACTGCACGCCGCGCTGGACTCAGAATCGTTCTGGCGGCCACACCGCTCGTATTTGGTGAACATTCACCACATCAAGGAAGTCATCCCCTGGTTCAAGGCCGGGTACATGCTGAAAATGGCGGACAAGAAGCAGACGGAAATACCGGTGAGCCGGGTACAGACCAAACGGCTGCGCGAATTGTTCAAACTATGAAGGATCGTTTCATGGAATATTAAACGCAACGAGATTGGCAGCTCCGCTAGTTCGGCCTGTTTGCGTGTGTTAGCATCACTCGTACTGTTGGTACACCAGACACGATGGATTTTTCGCTTAACGACCACCAAAAACTGACTCGGGATACCGTCCGGCAATTCATGGAAAATGAGGTGCGGCCGTCAGTGCGGCAGCGCGACCGCGAAGGGCGCTTTGCGACAGAAGAGATCAAGAAACTGGCTGAGATGGGCTGCTGCGGCATGCTGGTCCCGGAAGAGTGGGGCGGCCCGGGCCTGGATACGATTTCCTATGTGCTGATGCTCGAAGAGGTCGCGCGCGTGGATGCGGCCATGGCTACGTCTCTGGGCGTGACTAATTCCGCGGTGCAAGTGCCGCTGCTGGCCTTCGGCACCGACGAGCAGAAGAAAAAATACTTGCGACGGCTGGCGACGGGCGAAATTTTAGGCGCGTTCTGTCTGACGGAGCCTCAAGCCGGCTCTGACGCCGCGGGCATTCAAACGCGAGCTAGTGCGACTTGAGTGTCGGGTCAAGGTGCAGGTCGTGCTACCGCTTGAACGGCACGAAGACGTGGGTCTCGAACGGCAGCGTGGCGGGAGTATTCATTGTTTTCGCAAAGACTGATCCTGATGCGGGTGGCAAAGGCATCACCGCGTTTCTGGTCGAGCCAAGCTTCAAAGGATTCCGCGTGGGCCGGCATGAAGAAAAAATGGGGCAGCATTCTTCGCCGTCGCGTCGAAATTATCTTGAACGAGTGCGAAGTCCCGGCCGAAAATCGTCTGGGCGAAGAAGGCCAAGGACTGAAAATCGCGCTCAGTGCGCTAGATGGCGGGCGCATCGGTATTGCCGCTCAAGCAGTGGGCCTGGCGCAGGGGGCGTTAGAGGCCGCGGCTGATTACGCGAAGCAGCGCCGAGCGTTCGGGAAAAATATTGGGGAATTCCAGGCAATCCAGTGGATGCTGGCCGACATGCAGACTGAAATCGAGGCGGCGCGCGGTCTGGTCTACCACGCGGCGTGGCTTAAGGATTCCGGAGCGCCTATGGGTTCGGCTGCGTCCAAGGCCAAGCTGTATGCGAGCGAAATGGTGAATCGTGTTGCGGCCAAGGCGGTGCAGATTCACGGGAGCGTCGGGTATTCGCGGGAGACCGATGTCGAGCGTATATACCGTGATGCGCGCGTGATTACCATCTACGAGGGGACCAGTGAGGTGCAGCGGATGATCATTGCGCGGGATTTGGGATTGTAGTTGGGGCTTTTTCGGGATACCTGTCGGATGTGGGAGTTGGATCGCCCGCAGGATTTCGTAAGAGCGTGCAGACAAGGGACTTAGGGAGTTACTGGTCTGCGAAAGTAGCAAAGCTACCGACTTAGCTATTTTTGTTTTTGCTGGTGAGAGTAAGAGAGCTACGTCTCATGGCTGTTCATTTTAGAAGACTTAGATGGGTTTCCGCTGAAAGTGGCTAGGCGCGGAATTAGATGCAATGAGATGTAGCATATTTGACATAGGTTGTCAAGGTAAATGTGATGTCGTTGGGTTGCGCCGGCTGCTTTGCTCCGCGGGGCATTCGATGTCGGGCTTAGGTGGACACAGGCAGGAGTGCCTGTGCTACCTCGGAGCCATTGGACGGCGACGCGAATTACTGTAACGAAAGGAACCATCCGATTGGCGGCTAACGCGGGCATGAAAAAGAAGCGGGTGGTAAGCGGCATGCGCCCTACGGGCCGCCTGCACATCGGGCACTATTTTGGGGCGCTCCAGAACTGGGTCCAACTCCAAGATGAACCTGAATATGATTGCTTCTACTTTATAGCGGACTGGCATGCGCTGACCAGCGACTACGCGGATACCAGCGCGGTGGCGCAGAACACCATCGAAATCGTTACGGACTATCTGGCCGCCGGGCTCGATCCGCAGAAATCGGTAATCTTTCAGCAATCGCTGGTTCCCGAACATGCGGAGCTGCATTTACTGCTCTCGATGGTTACGCCGCTAAGCTGGCTCGAACGCGTGCCCAACCTACAAAGAAGCCTTTGAGAACGTGAACCGAAAAAGACCTCCATATGTATGGATTTCTGGGCTATCCATGCCTACAGACGGCGGACATTGTCATTTATAGTGAGGAAGGCACACCGCTATTCGTGCCCGTCGGCGAGGACCAAGTTTCGCATGTCGAACTCTAGCCGCGAGATCGTCCGTCGGTTTGAGGTTTTCTACGGACTGGATGTTGATAAGTGCCTTCGCTCGAAAAGGAGAACGAGAATTTTCTGATCCAGTGTTCGAGAGGGGAATATCCTAAGCCCGGAATCTCTGACAAACCGAACTATCCGATGTCAGACATGTGAGAAAGCCTATTTCGTCGGACAGCTCGTACGACAGCGGCAGAGGAGGGAATCCAGAACTTTCTTGGACCGAGCGAGGCAAGCTTCTCGAGTTCTTTCGGAAATTCAGACTGTATTGAACGAACCGATGTGATGCTCACCAAAACGCCGCGCATTCCTGGGCTCGATGGGCGCAAGATGTCCAAGAGTTATGGCAATGCGATCACTTTGAGTGAAGCTGACGACGAGATCCGCAAGAAGACGAAAGTTATGGTGACCGACCCGGCGCGGAGGAGGCGGACTGATCCTGGAAATCCGGACGTGTGTCCGGTGTACGACTGGCATAAACTGTTCTCGCCTCAGGGAGACGCTGGCTTGGGCGGCGCAGGGCTGCCGTACCGCTGGGATTGGCTGTATTGAGTGTAAGGCGAAAATGGCTGATCATTTGATCCAGTGGATTGCGCCCATTCGAGAGCGGCGTTTGGAGTATGAGAAACACCCGGGGCGCGTGCTGGAGATCATTGAGGCCGGGTCGAAAACGGCGCGGGGGCACGCGCAACAGACTATGGCGCGAGTGCGTGAAGCAGTTTTCGGGTGGGACAAGAAGCGTCAGGAAATTGACGGCGGCGGTGACGCGGCAAACGCTAGGTGAGATTTTGTGGCGCCGGCTTTTATTTACCCTGAGTTGCGAAGGGAAGCCGGCGCAGTTTGAAATTTAGCGTGGCGAATAAATGCGCCCGCTTCGGAAAGCGGCCGCTACAACATCATGGCGACGCCTTACAAGATCAATATCCCGATGTACGAGGGGCCTCTGGACCTGCTGCTGGATCTCATCAAGAAGCAGGAGATGAGCATCCATGACATCCAGATCGCCAAGATCACCTCGCAATATCTGGACTACCTGCACAAGCTTGAAGAGCTGAACGTGGATGTGTCCGCCGACTTCATCTACATGGCGGCGACGCTGATTTACATCAAATCGAAGATGCTGCTTCCGCCTGACCCGCTCGCGTCGCCGGAAGAGCAGGCTACCGACCCGCGCGCTGAACTGGTGCAGCGCCTGGTCGAACACGAGAAATTCAAGAACGCAGCGCAGTTGCTCTACCAAAAACAGCAGATCGAGGAGAACGTCTGGTCGAAGCCGGACAAGTCGCTGTACAACGACGAAGGTACGGAAGGCGAACTGGTTGTTTCCCTCGTCGATCTGGTCAAGGTCTTCCAGCAGGTGCTGGAGCGGCGCAAGGAAATCTCGCGTATCGATTTGCAGCACGAGCAGTTCACCGTGGCGCAGATGATGGCGCAGCTGAGCGCGCAAATCCTGGCCAGCGACGACAACTCGGTCAAGCTGATCGAATTTTTTGAGGCGTGCCCCTCGCGGCATGCCATGATCGTTGCGTTTCTTGCCGTTCTCGAGATGGTCAAGATGCAAGCAGTGGTGCTGGCGCAGGAAAAGCAGTTTGGCGAGATCGTAGTGAAAAAAGGCAAGTCGTTCGATCTGGTATTTGACGAAAGCGGAGGGGTTCGCCAGATCGACGAAGAGTATAGGTAGAGATTCGAAGTTGGAAGTTTGAGGTTGGAAAAACGGAATTGGAAGCGGAGGAGTTTTCTCGCTTTATGACCAACGAAGAACGAAAAGCGGCCCTTGAAGCCATCATTTACGCGGCAGACGAACCCGCCACGATCGAGCAACTGGCCGCGGCTCTCGGCGCTGAGAAGTTGGCGGTGCAGTCGTCGCTTGACGAACTGGTGGCCAGCTACGCTTCCGAGGAGCGCGGCATTGAAGTCCGCGCGGTTGCCGGCGGCTACAAGATGTACACCAAGCCGCAGCATCACGACGTGGTGCGCCGCTTCATCAAGAGCCTGCGTCCACCTTTGCGCCTGACGATGCCGGCGCTGGAGACGCTGGCGGTAATCTCCTACAAGCAGCCGGTTACGGCCCCAGAAATTCAGGAAATTCGTGGCGTCAACACCTCTGGCGTATTGAAGACGTTGCTCGATAAGCGCTTGATTACGACCGCCGGACGCAAGGAAGTTATCGGCCGCCCAATCCTGTATCGCACCTCGAAGGAATTTTTGATGCGCTTCGGCCTCAGCGATCTGCAGGAACTCCCCAGCCTGAAAGAATTTGAAGCGCTGGCTCGCGAGGCCCTCGGCACGGATGAAGGCATCGCCACACCTGGCGCAGGCGACGAAAGCGTACTCGACGAGATGGTGGAAGGGGCCGTTGCGGGAGGTGGGCAATCCGAGGAGGTGCAGTCCGAAGAGGTTATGTCCACGGAAGAAATTCAGACAGCTGAGGAGCAGATGTCCGAGGGAGTCGCGGAAACGCCATCAGTAGAGTCTCGGGTTGACGGTGGGGCACCACAGAAGACTGCAGCGGAAACCTCCGAGACGAGGATTGAACCAGCACCTGAAACAACTGCTGGCGAAGGCGATGAAGAGAAGTCTCGCAAAGCTGTGGCGGGCGAATAGAGAGTCGCTAGAGGTGTTTTTGAGATCGAAGAGGGACGCGCCGCTGAAGCGACGCCCCTACATCAGGATGCGCTGCGGCCAAGACCACCAAAATGCAAGAACGCCTACAAAAAATAATTGCGCGCGCGGGAATCGCCTCGCGGCGCCACGCCGAGCAACTGATTGTCAGCGGGCAAGTACGAGTGAATGGGCGCGCGGTCACCGAACTGGGAAGCAAAGCCGACCTAGCCACCGACCGCATTGAAGCGGCAGGCAAACTCATCACCACGCCGCAGCGTCTCGTTTACATCGCGATGAACAAGCCTTCCGAGGTCGTCGCTACCATGTCCGACCCCGAAGGCCGCAAGACGCTGCGAAATTCGCTCCGTGGTTTCCCCGAGCGCGTTTACCCGGTCGGCAATCTCGAATACGCCGCATCGGGCGTGATCCTTCTCACCAACGACGGCGACCTGGCTGCGCAAGTACTCAAGAACTGGGAGCATCTCGAACAGGCCTATCACATCAAAGTAAAAGGCATGCTTACGCTCCACGATCTCGATCATCTGGGCAAGGAAGCGGGCGTGCGCATGAAAACGCTTCGCCAACCTGACTCCACGCGCGGCCGTGCGGCCAACTATTGGTACGAAGTCCGCATGCGCGACACACGAAAAGAAGAGTTGCGCCGGGTCCTTATGAAAGCTCAGCATCCCATCGAGAAATGGATCCGCATCTCGGTTGGTCCGATCCAGGTCGAGGGCATTCCGCGCGGCCGCTACCGTGAGCTAAAGAAATCTGAACTCGAAGCGCTGCGCAGAGCAGCCAGCCCAGTGCGCAAGGTTAAGCAGCCTGCGGAAAAAAGCAACCAAACGAGGAAAAAGCTTCCTTCAGGGGCTGAAGCCCGTTAGAGCACGCAATCTACGTCGGCGCTAAAGCACCGACCTCCTAAGAAGGTAAAGCACCCGACCTCCTGAGGAAGGTAAGGCGCCGACCTCCTGAGGAGAGAGACTTGTTCCGCAGTGTGTAAAGCTGCGGCGCGAGCTTCCTGACAGCCGATAGCGCGGCCCAACCAATGCCTCTCGAACGATTGCAAAAAATCATTGCCGCCTCGGGCGTGGCGTCGCGCCGCAAAGCCGAGGAGTTGATCGCCGCGCATCGCGTCACACTGAATGGTGAGGTGGTCACCGAACTTGGCACCAAAGCTGACCCCGATCGCGACAAGATCTCCATCGACGGCACCCCTCTTCCGAGCCGCGAACAGTTTCTCTATTTCGCGCTCCACAAGCCGAAGGGTTATGTCACGACCGTGGACGACCCGCAAGGGCGTCCCACCGTCATGGATCTGATCAAAGGTGTTCGCGAGCGCGTTTATCCCGTAGGGCGTCTTGACTACGCAAGTGAAGGATTGCTGCTGATGACCAACGACGGCGCGCTCGCGCAAAAGCTCACCAAAGCCGGCTCGCACGTCCCGAAAACCTATCTCGTTAAGATCAGTGGCCGACCTGACGAGAAAGCTCTTACGCGTCTCCGTGCCGGAGTCACAATCGAGCTCGAGGATGGGCGTCGCGTCAAGACTTCGCCGGCTTCGATTCGCCTCGCGGAAGATGCTGCAAATCCCTGGTACGAAGTCGCGCTCATCGAAGGGCGCAACCGCCAGATCCGCCGGATGTTTGACCGCGTCGGCTACCACGTGGAAAAAATCCGCCGCATCAAGCTGGGCGCACTATCTCTCGATGTGCCTCCCGGCAAATTTCGCCCGCTAACGCGCAAGGAAGTGGAGCAATTGAGGGCTCTGTAACATCGATAGCTCGTCCGCCAAAAATGAGATGATTCACGAATGAAGATCCTTCTTCCCGATGGCGTGGACCCAGGCCGCGACCCCATCGCAGAGATTCTAAGGAGCTACCACGACCATCGCGGTCGTAGGCCTATCGTCAAATCCAGCCCGTCCGAGTTACGGCGTTAGCGAATACATGCAGTCCGCGGGCTACCGCATCATTCCCGTCAATCCGAACGAAAGGGAAGTCTTAGGGGAGAAGAGCTACGCACGATTAGAGGACGTACCCGAAGAAATAGAAATCGTGGATATCTTCCGCCGCCCGGAGGAAGTCCCGCCCGCGGTCGAATCCGCAATCCGCGTCGGCGCCGAGAGTCGTCTGGATGCAACTGGGCATCGAGCACCGGGCATCCGCAGAAAGAGCGCGCGCCGCCGGCCTGATTGTTGTGATGGATGCCTGCATCCTAGTCGAACACAAGCGCCGCCGTTCTTCCTTACGGGCGTAACGTCCGCGTTGCCCCTACATCGTGATTTGGCTGCCAGCCCGTGTCCGACGTCCACTTTCTAGCGAGGCAGCGGATAGACCGCCAGGTTCCGCCTGCCTGGCGCGATAACGGCCAGCAGCTTGCCGTCGGGAGAAATCGCAAATTCCCGGAACGTCAGTCCGTAAAGCACTGGGATCGGAGTAGGCTGCGTGACGGCTGGCGCATCTCTGTCTGAGGGAGACCGCGCCGCGAGTGGCGGGAGATCGATCCATACCAGATCGCCGGACTTCTTCTCCACGGACCGCTTGAGAAGGATACGGGTCTCGTCTGGTCCCCAGCGGAACACACCGAAACCTGCGCGTACCCGCGCAGTCCGACCGGGATTTGCGACGTCGCGAATTTCAATCACTTCTCGATCGATGTAGTACGCGATCTTGCTCCCGCTCGGCGATAAAGAAATCCCCCCTTCGTAGTCCTCGAGGGTGGCCACTTCGTGGTCGTCCTGGGCGAGAAGTTCGAGCCGCTGTAGCCGCGGCGGCCCGGAAAGATTGCGGTCGCGTTCGACGGCGAAAGCCAAGTTGCCGCCTGGGACGGGGACGAAAGCCAGGAATGTGCGTCCCTCAAACACGGGGCCTGGCTGTCCGCCGGTGCGATTGAGGTAATGAAAGGAAAACAAGACCTTGGGTTTCACAACTTCCGAGAGGTAGATGATTGTGGCATTGTCCACCAACCAGGATGCGTCGACCGCATCCTTAATCACGTTATCGTTGCCGCCCAGGTGAACGTCTTTCCCGCTTTCATCGAGAACCAGCGTCATCGTGGAATCCACAGTCTTGCCGGTCTCGTCTACGGTAGCGGTAAACAATTCGGCTAGAAGCAAATGCCCGTTTGGTGACCAGCGAAAGGAATTCACGCTGTAGGTGAAAGGAGTAGCGCCCCTCTGAAATTTCTCGCCGACAAAAAGTCGCCGGCGTTTGCCGTTGGCGTCCTGAATCCAGATATCGTCGTGTTCCAGATCGTACTGTTTGGTCTTGAATGGCCGATTGACCGCGTAAGCGATTCGTCCGTCGGGCGCATAGCCGAAGGCAGTGATGTCCTCGTCGATGTTCAGGACGGGCTTATCGAGATCTTGCGCGTGAAGCGGCGCAGCGCGGCTAGTCCAAGCCAAAACGATAAGCACGAACAGACAGTGTCGACTGCGAATTTGGCAGCAGGGAAAGCGCCAATTCATCATTGAGGTCCAGGGTGGGGGCCGGTGAACTCGCTGCAACATGGTTTCTGCGCGGGCTTGAACTCCATATATTCCACGCGGGTGTCATCGGGATCGTACACGTTCAGCTGCCACTTGCCGTCGCGCCCCAGCTTCGGGTCCTCGGTAGGCTTCCAGCCATTCTTGATCAGCCGCGCATCCGCCGCTTTGATATCGACTACACCCAGCGAAATGTGGTTCATCACGCCAAGCGTGTGGTGATCCGCAGTCGGAGAAATGTTGAGCATGTATTCGAGCCAGGTCGTGCCGTTGGGCACCTCCATGGCTACCCAGTTCGTCTCGCCATCTTTCATTCCGCCGTGCCAATACAATCGAAATCCCAGAATGTCCTTGTAAAACGCATCTTCGGCGGCGCGATCGCGAACGACGAATCCAGCATGAATGATCTGATTGCTCAGCGGCGAGATTGCCACAGTGCTCATCGTGCCATTGCCGGGAGAAAGAAACACAATTCGATGATCTTCGGGATCGCGGACTTCAACATACTTGTCACCCGCGGCGCTGCGCTTGACCTCGCTGCACTTTACGCCGCGAGAGAGCAGATACTCGCGCATGCTGTTCGCGTCTCGCACGCGGTAGCCAATCGCTTCCACCGCGTTCTTGTTTTCCGCCGGATCGCTCGAAATCAATTCCAGCTTCTGCAAAGAATTAATCGAAAAACATGCCGCGGCTAACGCCGGGCTGAAGCATCCCTGTGAAACCTCTGGCAAGCCCAGCGTTTTGGCATAGAAGGCCCGCGAAGCGTCCATGTGGGTGACGCGGAGCCTGACCAGCGCGATGCCGGTAATCTCCGGCCGCTCTGGCGCCGCGATGGCGCCGATCGGTAGGGTGACGATCCACAGCAATGCAAAACGGCGTGCCAATCGCATGGTGTACCTCAGGATTCAGATGATCGTGATTTTATCTTACGAATGTCTTCCAGGCGCTGGCGAAGGCGCTGCTCGAAGCCCTGGTCGGTGGGCTGGTAGTAGATGCGGCCGGCTGAGATTATCCGGCAAGCAAGTCATGTCGGTGACCTTCTCGTTGAAATTGTGCGCGTACTTGTAGCCCTGGCCGTAGCCCACATTCTTCATTAGACCGGTCACCGCATTCCGCAGGTGCAACGGCACCGGATCGGCTTCCGTTTTGTGGACATCTTCCATAACCTCGCCGTAGGCAGTGCAGAGCGCGTTGGATTTCGGCGCGAGCGCCAGATACACAGCGGCTTGCGCCAGCGCCAGATGGCCTTCCGGCGGGCCGATGAAATCGAACGCTTCCTTGGCCGCGAGAGTGACCGCGAGCGCTCCCGGCTCGGCGAGACCGATATCCTCGCTGGCCATGCGCACCATGCGGCGCGCGAGATACAGTGGGTCTTCGCCGGATTCGAGCATGCGCGCAAGCCAATAGAGGGCCGCGTCTGGATCGGAATTGCGGACGGACTTGTGCAGAGCGGAAATGAGGTTGAAGTGTTCTTCGCCGGCCTTGTCGTAGCGCAGGAGTTTACGCTGCAGCACATCCTCGAGAAGCGCAGCGGTCACATGGCGCACGCCGGCGCTATCTGGCTCGGCGCCGCGTACAGCGAGCTCCAGCGTGTTGTAAGCCGATCGCGCATCGCCGTTCGCGTACGACGCGATCCGAAAGAGCACGTCGTCGCCTGCTTCAACATTTTCATTGCCGAGGCCACGTTCCTTGTCAGCGAGCGCCCGGCGCAAGAGCTCGGCGATCAGGGGCGTCGGCAAGGGATCGAGAATGTAGACCTTGGTCCGCGAAAGAAGTGGGGAAATCACTTCGAACGAAGGGTTTTCCGTGGTCGCCCCGATAAAAGTGATGTGTCCCGCTTCCACGTAAGGGAGAAAGGCATCCTGCTGCGCCTTGTTGAAGCGATGGACCTCATCGACGAAAACAATGGTACGCGGCCCGGAGCGCGCCTTGCGCTCGGCGGCGGCCATCACGTCCTTGATCTCCTTGATGCCGGCAAGCACGGCGCTGAACGAAACGAATTCCGAGCTCGTCAACCGGGCAATCAGGCGAGCGAGGGTAGTTTTACCGCAACCCGGCGGGCCCCAAAACAACATCGAGCCAAGATCGTCGTTTTCGATTTGCACCCGCAGCGGCTTGCCTGGGCCCAGCAATTTCTCCTGTCCAATGAATTCGTCCAAGGTCCGGGGACGCATGCGCTCGGCCAGCGGCTGATGCGCCAGAGGTACATCGGGTTCCACCGGCTGCGGCAATTTCGAGAAGAGACTCACTTTTGTTCGTTCCCGGCGGGAAGTGATTTCCGCTGCCGCGCCGCCTCGTAGAACAGCACCGCCGCCGCGGCGGCCGCGTTTAATGATTCGATGCCGCTGGCCATGGGAATCCGTATGCGCGCGTCGGCGCTGCGCTCCACTTCTTCCGGCAAGCCAGCTCCTTCGTTCCCAACGAGAAGAGCCACCGGCTCGCACCAATTCACCTCCCAAGGCGCGAGCAGCGGCGAGTCACCCTCCCGCGGATTATGCACGCTGGAAGCAAGTGTCCGCACATTCGCAACGCGAAGCTGCGTCAGCAAAATTGGCAAAGACATCCCGGCGAGTATTGGCAAATGCAATGCAGCCCCAGCGGAAGCGCGCAACGCCTTGGGCGAAAACGGGCTGGCAGTTCCACTTTGGCCCGAAGCCGTCGTCACCGCGCCGGTTGCCCCAAATGCTGACGCGGTACGCAAGATCGTCCCCACGTTGCCGGGATCCTGAACGCCCGCAAGAACCACCAGCAGTGGGGAGCAAGCCTCCCCATGCACGCGAAGAATATCGTCCAGCGTCGCCGCCCGAGGGGCAACCAGCGCCGCCACGCCCTGCGGATGTTCGGTGTCGGCAATACCTTCAAACAACCGATCCGTGGTCCGCAAGACCGGAATTGCGATCTCCGGCCGATCAATCACCGGCGCAAGGCGCTCGTGATGCCGCTCACCAGACTCGCTGAAAAGCACCGCTTCAATCCTGCAGCCCGAGCGCAAAGCTTCCTCAACCAGCCGCACGCCTTCCACCCCGACGCAACCGGATTCCGTTTGTAATCCGCCGCGTAAAGCCATACGAAACTCTTTAAGCCAGCGGTTGTCTCGGCTGGTAATCGGAGCCGCCCCGGCGCTCGTGGCACGGGCGTTCCGAGCAGCTTTGACGGGCGTAGCCATCAGTGGGAGGGTAGCAAATTTCGTCCCCAACAGGCTAACTCTACACATCGCGGCCAAGACTTGAGTTAGAATCGGGCGTAACGGCAGACCTATGAGGATTCTCTACGCTTTGTTGGTCGTACTCCTCGGCATTTATTCGGCCTACCTGTATGTGCAAAGGTTCCAACGGCTTGAAGGCATCCGACGCCGCAAGATACACCTCCAGACGTTGTTCCCCGACAACAATGATCGCCGCCTCAATGAATAGTCAGTTAGGAATCAATCCGAATTGGGTGGCCCTTGTCGCCGCCGCGTACTGCGGACGCTTTTCGGCTGCACGCCAGGAGACTCGCCATCCCGCCAAATGGAATGGAACGCCATTGCACGGTCGGACGGTGTGTGGTAGCGTCGCCCAAATAATGGCAGCGCGGGCGGACCGCTGCATGGGGTAGCATTACGATTTCGCCAAAGGCCAAAAAGTTGCCGGCAGAACTGTTGCGCGTCAACGCGCAAGCCCCCGAAGCCGATGCACTGCGATATGCGGCGCATTTCCTCGTGCGCGGCTGTGTCATTGGGATTCCCACCGATACTTTTTACGGACTGGCCACCGACCCGTTCAATCTTGCGGCCGTGGACGAGCTCTATCGAGTAAAGGGCCGACCAGAAACGCGGGCCCTGCCGATCCTGGTCAACTCGCTGGACCAAGCGTTGGTGCTGATGCGCGAGCCTGAAGAAGAGGTCTCTGGCGTGGACGACGCACCCTGGAATTTTCAGAAGCTGGCGGAGGCGTTCTGGCCCGGCGGGCTAACCCTAGTCGTCAACGCATCGAACCGCGTTCCCCTGAAGGTTACCGCTAATACGGGCAAGGTGGCGTTACGCTGGCCAAAAAGTCCGGTCGTCGAGCAACTGATTGACGAGTTCGGCGGCCCCATTACCGGAACCAGCGCCAACATTTCCGGCTTCCCGGCCTGCGCCAATACCGAACAACTCATGAAGCAGCTAGGTCTTCGCCTGCCATTGATCTTGGACGCCGGCGAAACCGGTATGGGGCTACCCTCCACCATCATTGGACTCCGCGACGACAACTGGGAGGTCTTGCGCGAAGGTGCCATCCCGATCTCCGAAATCGAAGCCGTCCTGCGCTAAGCACCGACCGAACCAGCGAGAACTAGGAAGTGCGGATGGTATGACACTCCGTTCTCTGAATTCCTTGCGAATGCGTCGTTAACGGAGTGCATTTAAAAAGTCGAAATCGCCAGTCGGGCTAATTGGCAAATCGCCTAAGCTTTTGCGGTGTACAGAGATAGCGTCCGTAAACCATAAGGGCAAGTAAGGCAAATCATCTGCCACGATCCTTTGGGCTTCGCTGCAAAGCCACTTCCTCTTCTCTTGATCCATTTCGGTACGAATCTGGTCGGTCAGCGCATCCATACGCGGATTGCGATAATGCCCGCGGTTAGCTCCGTCAGGCGGAAAGCGCTTGGACGAGAACACAAACTCAAAGATGTCGGGATCATTGTTCGCGCCGACCCACCGGAGCAAGTTGAGCTGGAAGTTGCCCTTGACCGCATCCGACAGAACGGTGGCGAATTCCAGCGGCCGCAATTCCAGGTCAACACCGACGCGCCGCCACTGCTCCTGCAACGCCGCTCCAAGCACACGAAATTGCTCGTCGGTAGAGGTCTTCAGCGTGACGTGAAATCGCAACCCGTCCGTGCCGCGCGGGAATCCGGCGGAGTCCAGCAACCGCTCGGCACGAGCGGTGTCCAGTGTGTACTGCGTGACGTTCGCTTCGTAAGCCCAGTGGTTCGGGGGCAGGATGCCGCTCGCCACCCGCGCCTGCCCGTGAATCAGGTAGCGGATTAACGATTCCCGGTCGGTGGCATACGCAAGCGCCTGGCGAACTTCGCGGCGTTTCAGGATCGGATCCTCGAGGTTGACGCCGAGATACGTGAAATTGGTTCCCGGGCGCTCGGTGACCGCGAGCGACGCTTGCTTGGCGAGCACAGGAATAATGTCTGGCGTGAGCGAACTGACTTCGATGTCGGCGGAACCCTTGCGAAGCTCCAACGCCCGCACGATCGCGTCAGGAACCACACGGAAGCGAATCTGAGAAAATGGCGCCGCCGCTCCGCCGTTCGAACGAAAATAGTCGGCGTTGCGTTCGACGATCACTTCGTCATCCTGAGCCTGGCTAACGAAGCGGAACGGACCGGAGCCAACGGGATGCCGCGAAAAATCGGCTCCCGCTGTCGCCGGAACGATGCCGGTGGTCGGCCGGATCAGGTTGATCGTAAATGAAGCGTAGGGCTCTTTCAGGTGGAAGATCACCGTGGCCGGATCGGGCGCTTCGATGGAGGTCACCAGCCGGAAGGCGCCTCGTTTAGGAGACTTGTTGGAGGGATTCATGATGAATTCAAAGGTCGATTTCACGTCGGCGGAGGTGAGCGGTCGTCCGTCTTGAAAGTGGATGCCGGAGCGCAGATGGAAGATGTAGGTTAGCGGATCGGGGGTATCCCAGGATTCTGCCAGGTCGCCGTGGAGTTTCATTTGGGCGTCGCGTTCGAGGAGGCTCGAGAAAAGCAGGCCGTCGATGTGTTGCGATTGTGCGTCGGTGGCGTAGCGGGGGTCGAGATTTGTGGGATTGGACTCCAGGAGAAACGTTAGCGTCGAGGGATCGGACGCGGAGGTACGCGAGCAGCCTGCGAAGAAGAGCGAGGTAATGACGTAAAGAAGGAAGGAAGTAGCGAGAACAGAACCGGAAAAAGACTTAACACAGAGGGCACAAAGGCCGGAGCACAGAGAGAAGAGCCTAGATAACGACGGAAAGGAGAAAGAGAAAGGATAACGCTGAGACGCTGAGGGCGCGGAGTGGCGCGGAGAAATTTTTGATGGAGGGTTAGCGGGGCGGGGCATAGGAGATTTTACCTAGGATCGCGGGGCCTTGTGCGCCTGTGGCTGAGGGAAGATTCGCGGGGCGTTGGTGGAAGGTCTCGTAGGCCATCAGGGCGAAGGCAAATGCCTCTTTGGCCTCTTCGGGAACGCCGAGTTGCGCCGAGGGTACGATCTCAATTTGGGGCAGTGCCGCGGTGAGTTGGGCGATGACTAGCGGGTTGCGAGCGCCGCCACCAGAGACGATCAGCTGGTGGATTTTGTGTTTGGGAAGAACAAAGCGATGCAGCGCGTCAACTATGGAGAGCGCTGTGAAAACTGTGGCGGCGCGGATCAGGTCGGCGGGCTTGGCATGATGGCGGCGGCCCGCGGACAGCAGATTTTTTACGTAAGCACGGCCATAGTATTCGCGGCCGGTGCTCTTTGGCGGTCGGAGCTTCAGATATGGATCCTTCATCAGTTCGTCGACGAGAGCGGGGATGGCGCGGCCGGTTTGGGCCAGGGCGGCGTTTTTGTCGTAACGCTGACGGCCATGCGTGAAATGTTGGACCAGAGCGTCGATGAGCATGTTGGCGGGGCCGGTGTCGAAGGCGAAAATCTGCGAGGGTTCGGCGGCTGCAGGGAGGACCGTGATGTTGGCGATACCGCCTAGATTCAGGGAGACGCGGCCTAGTTTGGGGTGACGGTAGAGCAGATAGTCGGCGTAGGGGACGAGCGGAGCGCCTTGGCCGCCGAGAGCGACATCAGCGGGGCGGAAGTCGGCGACGGTGGTCATGCCGGTGCGGGCGGCGATGATGCTGGCTTCGCCGATTTGCAGAGTCGAAGCCGTGGATCGACCAAGATATTGGACCGGCTTCCCTTGATGGAAGATTGTTTGGCCGTGGCTGCCGATCAGCGCGACTTTTTTTGCGGCGATGCGGAAGCGCTTGCAGGCCGTTAATGCCACTTCGGCGAAGATTTCGCCGAGACGAAAATTCAGTTGACTTAGATCGCCGGCGGAGATGGGTTGCTGCTCGGCTACGCGCAGGATTTCTTTTCTTATTGCCGGTGGAAAGTTGATCGAGGTGTGCTTGAGAAGGTGGGCGCTTAAGTGTGGGGGCGCGCCGGAAATTTTCGCCAGGGCGACGTCAATGGCATCGGCGGAGGTGCCGGACATCATGCCGAGGACCAGGAGCGGGCTAGGTTTCATTTTGATGGTGTCAGGAAGATTTCACCACAGAGTTCACAGGGAGCACAGAGAAGAAAGATCGCGAGCGTCGAAAAGACAACGGAAGGCGTTCCTTGTGGCACAGCCGTTCCTGGCTGTGTCCGTCGTCAACTAGGAGATTTGCTTTTTTAGTTCGGCAAGGAGATTCAGTGCGTCGAGGGGCTTGAGTTGGTCGAGGTCGGCTTCGCGGAGTTTGTCGAGGACCGCGCGATCTAACGGCGTGAAGAGGATCGATTGCGCGGCGTGCCCGTTGGCGGCGGCTTCGGCTGCGCCTGGGGAGAGTTTTTCGCTGAGTTGATGCTCGCTCTGTTCGTGTTTTTTCAGGACTTCGCGGGCGCGTTCGATCACGCTGCGCGGAAGGCCGGCTAGGCGGGCGACTTCGATGCCGTAGCTTTTGTTGGCGCTGCCGGGTTCGACGTGGCGCAAGAAGATGATTTCGTTGGGCGTTTCTTTGACTGAGACGTGGACATTTTTCACGGCGGGCAACAGGTCGGCTAGTTCCGTTAGCTCGTGATAGTGCGTGGCGAACAGCGTGCGGGCTCGAGTGTGTTTTTGCAGATGCTCGACGACCGCCCAGGCGATCGAGAGGCCGTCGAAGGTAGCCGTGCCGCGGCCGACTTCGTCGAGCAGGACCAGACTCGCGGGCGTGGCGTGATTCAGGATCGAGGCGACTTCGCTCATTTCCACGAGGAAGGTGGAACGACCGCGGGCGAGATTGTCGCTGGCGCCAATGCGCGTGAAGATTCGATCGATGATCGGGAGTTTGGCTTGCGCGCGCCGGAACAAACGAGCCAGCCTGCGCCATCAGCGCGATCAACGCCGCCTGCCGCAGATATGTGGACTTGCCGCCCATGTTGGGTCCGGTGATGAGTAGAAGTTGCTGGCTGCTGAGGCTCGAAGTAGAGATCGTTGGGACGAAGCGTTCGCCGCGTTGGCGTAGGAGTTCTTCGATCACCGGATGCCGACCGCCGATGATGAGGAGTTCGCCGCTGGAGGTGAACTCCGGGCGTACGTAGCCGCGGTCGGCGGCCAGCTTCGCGAATGTCGTGAGCACGTCCATTTGCGCGATCGGCGGCGGCGGTCTTGCGCAGGCGGACGGCGTGCGCGGCGATGCCGTTGCGAATGTCGATGAAGAGTTGGCGTTCGATTTCGGCGATGCGCTCGTCGGCAGCAAGAATTTTGCGCTCGTATTCCTTCAGTTCGGGCGCGGTGAAACGTTCCGCGTTAACGAGGGTTTGTTTGCGCTCGTAGTCGGCGGGCACGAGATGTAGATTGGGCTTCGAAATTTCGATGTAATACCCGAAAACGCTGTTAAAGCGGATTTTTAGCGAGTTGATGCCGGTGCGCTTGCGTTCGCGCTCTTCCATCGCGGCAATGATTTGCTTGCTGTGCTGGCTGAGATTGCGCAGTTCGTCGAGCTCGGCGTGGTAGCCGCGTCCGAATGACACCGGGATCGGTGGCGAGGGCCGGCGGCTCATCGGCAATGGCGCGGTCGAGACGTTCGCGGACGTCAATGAGTTCGTCAATTTCGTGATGCAGATGGCGCAGGAGATCGCTGCCGCCTTTGGGCGGCGCGGTGAGGAAGTTCTTCAGGATCGGGAGTTGCGCCAAAGAGCGGCGGAGCGCGACCAATTCGCGCGGCGTCGCGAGACCCAGGGTGATGCGGCTGGTAAGGCGCTCCAAGTCGAGAATGCCGCGGAGTTCCTTGCGAATTTCGCCGCGGACGACCGTTTGTTGGACGAGCTGCGCGACCGCGTTCAGCCGCGCGTCGATGGATTCGCGCTCGATCAGCGGACGTAGAATCCAGGAGCGGAGCAGACGCGCGCCCATTCCGGTGACGGTTACGTCGAGGGCGGCGAGGAGTGTGGTTGGTCCGCTGCGGCCGGTTTCCTCGGTGAAGATGGGGCTGATGAGTTCGAGATTGCGGACGGACACAGGGTCGAGAACGAGCGAGTCGTGTTGCTCGTAGTAACGAATGCGGTCGAGGTGCCGGAGAGCGTCGAGGCTGGCGGCTTCGTCGATGGCTGGCGCGTTGGCATTGGCGTTGCCGCCATCGGAGCCTGTCAAGGTTGTGTGGCTGTCCGCGCCCGCGACCGCCGACCGAACCTGCGCACTGGTAATTGTGGAGCGGTCGACGCCTCGTGCGGCATTTTCCCGTAAGTAATGAATGATCGCGCCTGCAGCGGCCAGCGATTGATGATGATCGTCGAGGCCAAATCCGGTGAGTTCGGCCACGCCGAATTGCTCGCGCAAAAGGCGCGAAGCGTAGTCGTATTGAAAAATCCAGTCTTCCAGCCGGGACTCGACACCACCAACACCGTCGGGTAAAGAATCCTTAGCCGTGTCGAACAGTTGCTGCGGGCGGGGAAGCAGAGTTTCGCGCGGACGAAGAAGTTGCAGTTCGTCGCGTAGGTCTTCGGCCGCGCGCGGCCCGGAAAACTCCGTGGCTTGAAATTCGCCGGTGGAAAGATCGACGAAAGCCAGGCCGACGGGCGAACCCGAGGGATGCGTGGCGACCGCGGCGAGAAAATTGTTTTCGCGGGCGTCGAGGACGGCGACATCGGTGGCCGTGCCCGGCGTAATGACGCGGACCACTTCGCGACGAACAATTTTTTTACCGGGGCCGGGCTGCTCCATCTGATCGCAAATGGCGATTTTGAAGCCAGCGCGGATCAGGCGGGCCACATAGCCGTCAGCGGCATGATACGGAACGCCGCACATCGGAATCGGCTGGCCTTTTTCGCGGTTGCGCGAGGTCAGCGTGATTTGCAACTCACGGGAGGCGAGCATGGCGTCTTCGTAGAACAGCTCGTAGAAATCGCCCAGGCGGAAAAGCAGGAGCGCATGAGGATAGCGCGCTTTGATTGCCTGGTATTGCTGCATCAACGGTGTGGTGGGGTCCGACATTCTGTTTGCTGGTTCGCGATTTGGTTTCAGCGGGTGCCGAAAGATTAGTCGGCTGCGTGCGATTTGGCAAATGGCAAAAGGTTTGGCGCAAATCGTCGTCGATGAAGAATCGCGCTAGCTGTTTACGCCGAGCTGGGTTAGCAGGAAGGCGTAGTTGAGCGCGACCTCGCGCAGGTAGTCGTAGCGGCCAGAGGCGCCCCCGTGGCCCGCGCCCATGTTCGTTTTCAGTAGGAGTGGGTTCGAGTCCGTCTTCAACGTGCGAAGCTTCGCCACATATTTTGCGGGCTCCCAGTACATGACCTGACTGTCATTAAGTGAAGTCTTGACCAGCATCGCCGGGTACGCTTTGCGTTCGAGATTCGTGTACGGGCAATAGCTCTTCATGTAGAAATAATCGGCTTCGATGTGAGGGTTGCCCCACTCTTCGTACTCGCCGACGGTTAGCGGCAGCGAGGCGTCCAGCATGGTGTTGAGTACGTCCACGAATGGAACGTGGCTGATGACGATGCGAAAAAGGTCGGGGCGCAGATTGGCTACCGCGCCCATCAAGAGACCTCCGGCACTGCCGCCTTCGACGATGAGTCTTTGCGCCGAAGTGTATTTTTCGGCGATGAGGTGTTCGGCCGAGGCGATGAAATCGTTGAAGGTGTTGAGTTTGTGATGCATGCGGCCGGCGTCGTGCCAGGGTTTGCCGAGTTCACCGCCGCCGCGGATGTGGGCGATAACAAAGGTCACGCCGCGGTCGAGAAGGCTCAGGCGATTCGAATTGAAGGCCACGGGCATGGAGATGCCGTAGCTGCCATAGCCGTACAGAAGAAGCGGGGCAGAGGAATTACGCGGGGTGTCGCGGCGATACACAACGGATAGCGGAACGCGCGTGCCGTCTTGCGCAGTGGCGTGAAGACGCTCGCTGACATACTGCGCTGGATCATAGCCGCCCAGGACGCGTTGTTGTTTGCGGAGAATGCGGGCGCGTGTCTTCACTTCGTAGTCGAAGACCGAGCGCGGAGTGACGAAAGACTCGTACTGAAAACGCAGATGACTGGTGACAAATTCGGGGTTGGCGCCGAGAGACGCATTGTAGGCGGGCTCGGTAAATTCGATGCGGTGCGAGGACGCGAGCGCGTCGGGAGTCGCGGGAGGAAGGTCGACAATGCGCAAATACGGGAGGCCGTCCTCGCGTTCGAGCAGAGCCAGGTGGGTCTGGAAGACGTCCGCCGATGCGAGCATTACGTTCGGACGGGTGGGGATGACCTCGCGCCAGAATTCCGCGGCGTGGATCTTCCACGGAAACAGTCATCAAGCGGAAGGTTCGGCCAGTCGAGTTGGTACGAATGTAGAAGACGCCGCGGGGAAGGGCGCCTTCGAGTCCGGGATGATGGTCGGCGTAATACTCGTGCGTGTCTTCGCGAGGATCGATCAACCGGAATTCCGCCTGTGGTTGATCGGCGGGCAGGTAGCGGACCTCGCTGGTGGTGTGGCTGGCACTCGTGAGAAGAAGAAAAGCACCGCTGCGCGTGCGCTCGACCTGGACGCGGAAGCGCTCGTCGCGCTCTTCGTAGAGAAGATCGTCGGGTTCGGCAGAGTTCAGCGCGTGGCGATAGAGGCGGTGGGAGCGCTTAGTGGTCTCGTCCTCCACGGTGTAAAAAAGCGTGCGGTTGTCGGCGGCCCAGGCGGTGCTGGTGACACGCTCGATGCGCCCGGGAAGCGTTTCACCGGGGCGCAGGTCTTTGATTTGCAGCGTGTACTGACGGAACCCGGTGGTGTCGAGCGAGTAGGCCAATAGATGATTGTCATCGCTGACGTCGAATGAGCCGAGACCCAAGAAGGAATGGCCTTCCGCTAAAGCGTTCAGGTCGAGCAGGAGTTCTTCGGGCGAGCCCTTTCCTTCGAGGGCCCGGCAATGAACCGGGTACTGTTTGCCTTCTTCGGTGCGAGTGAAATACAGATAGCCGCGCAACAAGTAAGGAACGGACAGGTCGGTCTGCAGGATCTTCGCCAGCATCTCCTGATAGAGCTTTTCCTGGAAGGCTTCGGTGCCGTGGAGGACGGCATCGGTGTAAGTGTTCTCGGCGTTGAGGTACGCGATTACCTCGGGACTTTGCTTATCCTGGAGCCATGCGTAATTGTCGATGCGGCGGTCGTTGTGGATGACGTGCTCGACGGGGTGGCGCCGGGCGACCGGCGGTTGGGCGTGTGACGAGGCTATGCTGGGCGACTCTTGGGATGGGGAACGCCTCGGCGTGGCGGTATTCGTGTCGGAGGTCATGGGGTCCTTTTTGATGCTGCTTGACGCGCGGCGGGTTTCGGGTGACCGGCGAAGGTGGATCGCGTACCTCCGCTATACTACAACGGAAACATGCTGCGAGAAAAAACGAGGAGATGGCCGCTCTAAAACGCAAATGGCGCAAGAAATCGAAATCAAGTTGCGGGTAGAGGATATAGACGCCCTGAAAGCCACGCTGAAGAAGATGGGGGCTCGGCTGGTTTTTCCCGGAACAGGGCGAATCCATGAATGGAACACCCTGTACGACACAGCTCAGCAGGATTTGCGAAAACGCCAGCAATTGCTGCGGACTCGGATCGAGACTCCAGACGGGCAGGCGACAAAGAGTAAAAAAAGGCTTACCCAGCCTGCGCTTTTGACGTTCAAGGGCCCGCCAGTCGCCAAGCAACGACGGGGCGGGAGTGCAACGCAAGCTGGGCAGCACAAGGTTCGTGAGGAGATTGAGTTCCAATTGGGAGACGCGGCGGGCGCGGCGAAGATTCTCGACAGGTTAGGGATGCGCCCTAGTTTTCACTATGAGAAGTATCGGACGACGTTTCAGTTGCCGGCATCCAAGCCGTGGGCAAGGGGCCTGTTAATCGAACTGGATGAGACCCCGATTGGAATATTCATGGAGTTGGAAGGATCGCCCAGAGCCATCGACCGGGCCGCAAAGGAACTCGGATTTTCAAAGGAAGATTATATTCTGACGAATTATGTGAGTCTGTTCGCCGAAGACAGCCAGCGGCGCGGCCGAAAAATGGGCGACATGGTGTTCCAAAAGCGGAAGTGACGGCGACGCCGTGTCATTTCGATGGAAAAATTCCCGGGAACGTCAGTATTTTCTTGACAGTGCGACGCATGAGGGCTTATCAAACCTTTGGAGTGAATTTTCTACCGATGTCCGCGTCTAGCGAACTCGAGCCTGGGCTTAGCCGGTACCGAACAGTGGTGGGCTTGAGGGTGCAGTCAACGTTGGGTGTGAACAGAACGTCGCGCGAAACGGGTTTGCGTGCGCAGGCGGACGGGCGGGGAGGGTTCGCGGCCGGCTAAAGGTAAGTCGATTGCGTTGAGGCACTTGCCCGCGGCCGGAGGTTGTACCGGCTCGCGGGTTTTTTGTTGCTTGAACGACTTCGAAGGAACGTCCGCGCGGCCGATGAGTCAGGAAGAGGCGGCACATGCAACTGTACGCTACGGAATTAATGGGGGCGGAAACGTACGACGACCAGGGGAATTTCGTCGGACGCGTGCGCGAGTTCTTCATCGAGCCAGCCGACCAGTCCAACCGCATCGCGCGGTTCTTGCTGTCGCGCGGGCGATTTCAACCTTTGCTGGCGCGGTACGACCAAGTCGCGACCGTTGCGCCCGGAACGCTTCGCCTGAACTGCAGCGAGCGGGCATTGGAGTTGTATCAGCCCAACGAAGGGTGGCTCGCGGTTCGCAAAGATTTGCTCGACCAGCAGATTATCGACACTAAAGGTCGAAAGGTGGTGCGCGTGAACGATGTCGACCTAACCGAACAGCGCAACAACGGCAATGTGGAGTTGCGGCTCACCCAGGTAGATGTCGGACTGCCGGGCGCGGTGCGGCGGCTTTTGCAGGGCGTGGTATCGCCGTCCATGGTGCGCAAACTGCAGCGCAAATTGCCGCAGCGCGCCATCCGATGGGAATTCGTCAACTTGATCGAGCCCGATCCTCTGCGTCGCGTTAAGCTGCGCATTACCCACGAAAAGCTGGAAGATTTGCACCCCGCGGATCTCGCCGAAATCATGGAATCGCTATCGGCCGCCGAGCGCCAAGGAATTATTGCTTCGCTCGACGAGGAAATGGCAGGCAAGGTTCTTGCGGAGCTGGACGAGCGCCTGACCACTCAGATCGTCGAAAAGCTGGACCCGGAGAAGGCTGCCGACATTTTGGAGGAGATGGCGCCAGACGCTGCGGCGTACCTGCTGGCGGACTTACCCAAGGAGACCTCGGAGGAGTTGCTGGAAGAGATGCCCGGTCAGGAGGCCGAGGAAGTCCGCGAATTGCTGGCGTTCGACCGATCCACGGCCGGCGGAATGATGAACACGGATTTCGTGTTCATCGGGGAGAGCGCGACGCGCGAGGAAGTGCTGGAGTGGATGCGCACGCAAGACCTGAATCTTGACGCGCTGGACACCGTTGTGCTCTTGGACTCTTCAGCGCTGTTCTCCGGGATCGTTCCCGTCGCCAGACTTTTGGTGTCGGCGCCGGAGCAATCCCTGATGGGCCTGAAGCTGGAACCGCTCCTCAGCGTCCAAGCCGACGCCGACGAGTCAGAGGTCTTCGAACTGTTCGACAAGTACAACCTGCGAACGCTAACGGTGATAGACGAGAACCAGCGCCCCATTGGCACCATCGCTGTGGATGAGGTGGTGTCACGGCTGGTGGCGAAGTAGCCGGAAATCTAGATGAACTGGGAAGCCATATCGACGAGAGTGGACGGGCTGCGGACCCGCGGGACCGATCTGCAAAAGCGCATCCGCGGCCTGCGACGGCGGTTGACGCTGCTCCTGGCCGTGGTTGGCCCTGGGCTGATTACCTCCAACGTCGACAACGACGCGGGCGGAATTTCGGTGTATACGCAGGCGGGAGCGCAGTATGGCTACGCGCTGCTGTGGTCGCTGATTCCCATGACCATCGCGCTGTATGTCACGGAAGAAATGTGCGCGCGCATGGGCGTAGTCACCGGCAAGGGGCTGTCGGACCTAATTCGCGAGGAGTTCGGATTCCGGCCGACGTTCTTCGTCATGGTCACCGGCTTCTTCGTCGACCTTGCCAACGTGGTAGCGGAATTTGCCGGCGTCGCCGCGGCCATGCAGATCTTCCACATCAGCAAATACATCTCCGTGCCTATCGCGGCGGTTCTGGTGTGGGTATTGGTGCTGCGCGGAACGTACCGGCAAGTGGAGGTGATTTTTCTGGCGGCTTGCGTCTTGTATTTGTCTTACGTGGTTTCGGCGATCATCGCGAAGCCCGACTGGCTGGACGCCTTTCAACATACGGTCATCCCGACCATGCATTTTAACGCGGGCTACTTAGTGATGCTCACGGGATTGGTAGGAACGACGATTGCGCCGTGGCAATTCTTTTATTTGCAGGCGGGGTTCGTGGAGAAGAAGGTGTCCGCGCGACAGTATCCTCAGGCGCGGGCGGACGTGCTGATTGGCAGCATCAGCTGCATGGCTATCGTGTTTTTTATCATCGTCTGCACTGCCGCCACGCTGTTTGCCAATGGCCAACGAAATATTACCGACGCAGCGGAAGCCGCGAAGGCGTTGATTCCCCTGGCCGGCAAATGGGCGGGCACGCTGTTCGCATTCGGGCTGCTAAACGCCTCGCTGTTTGCGGCTTCAATTTTGCCGCTGTCCACGGCGCACGTGATTTGCGAAGGTCTGGGATTCGAAGCGGGCATCGACCACAAATTCAACGAGGCACCGATTTTCTACTGGTTGTACACGATTCTGATCGGCGTCGGAGCGGGTATCGTGCTGCTTCCCAACGCGCCGCTGTGGAAAATCTTAATTTTCTCTCAGGTAGGCAACGGCATTTGGCTGCCGGTGGTCGTGATCTTTATCCTGCTACTGGTGAATCGCCGTGACCTGATGGGGGAGTATGTCAACACCCTTACATTCAACGTTATAGCGTGGGTCACGGCGATCGCGATGATCGCTTTGACTTTAGTCCTATCGTACACGGCGATCTTCCCAGCCGCTTCGCCGCCCTCGCCCTAAAGGGAAATACTGTTGCCGCCTAAGATGTAATACTTGGCACTCCGGCGTTGCGTCGCCGCCAACGCGTGTGTTAACTTTGCGGCGTAAAGAGGAAATCCTCGGGAAGCGCTCTGCCGCCGATGAAATCGCACTTCACGCTCCAGGTTGCCGCATCCACCGCCCTCGGTCCGGTTACGGCGGAAGAGGCCGAACTCCTCGCTAGGCTCGATCTAGCGCGACTGCCGCGGCATGTCGCCGTGATCATGGACGGGAATGGCCGCTGGGCGCAGCGCAAGCACCTCCCTCGGGTGGCGGGGCATCGCGTGGGTACCCAGACCGCCCGTTCCACCATTGAGACTTGCGCGCGACTCAAGATTGAGGCTCTGACCTTATACGCGTTTTCCGTGGAGAACTGGCGTCGGCCGAAGACCGAGACCGACTTTTTGATGCAGCTTTTGCGCGAATACCTCCGCACCGAAATGCCCCTGATCCAACGGAACAATATTCGCATGCGTTTTCTCGGCCGCTCCAGCGAATTGCCCGCGGCGGTGCAGCAGGATATGAAGAACGCGGAAGAGAAGACTGCTGGAAATGAGGGCATGGTGCTCTGCCTGGCGCTGAATTATGGTGGCCGGGCGGAGATCGTGGACGCCGCGAATCGTGTTCTGGCGGAGCGAAGCGCGCAGGGAAACCTTTCTCCGATCACTGAAGAAGACTTGGCGCGGCGGCTGTATACCAACGGTCTGCCCGATCCTGATCTGCTGATTCGTACCAGCGGCGAGATGCGCGTCAGCAATTTTCTGCTTTGGCAGATTGCTTATGCCGAGATATTCGTGACCGAGACACTCTGGCCGGACTTCAACCGCGCTCGACTCCTGGAGTCTTTCGTGGAGTTTCAGAAGCGCGAGCGGCGCTATGGGGGCATCCGCGAGGGTGGTTCCGACGCCGAAGTGTCCGCGCGTGTGGCTGGAGAATGACCGTCGTCCTAACCTTAGCTTGTCGATCACTTCGGGATGTCCTAAAGCGGTGAACCGGCATTTGCTCTCCTTCTTCGTGATTCTTTCCTCCGCTATGATGTGATGGGAACATTATCTACCGAGGGATCTCCGTCTTATGACTTTGCAGCGTGTGGCGACAGCCGCGGTGCTGATTCCGTTTGTGGTGGGTCTGGTTTTGTTCGGCTCGACCGCCTGGCTGGCGGCAGGGGTCGCGCTCCTCATCGTCCTGGCGCTTCGGGAATATTTCGGACTGGGAGACGCGATAGGGCATCGTGCTTACCGGATCTGGACGACGGTGTGCGCGATATTGCTGGTGTACGCCCAATGGGTCGTGACGCTTCAGGCTTCGTACCCGTTGGGCTGGGGTTTATCTTTGCATCGCCAGATCGCGCGTTTTGCGACCGGCCTCGGCACCACCCAGGACGTCTTCTCCTTGTTTTTGTTTGGCGTAGCCGTGCTGACCCTGTGGACGAAGCGACCCTTGGTGGAGGCGTTGCCGGCTGCGGGCATCAGCTCGAGCGCGCTTTTGCTGGTGGCTTTCCCGCTTAGCTTCGCGGTACGCCTTCATGGATGGGGTCACGAAGGCCCCCGCCTTTTGTTGTTCGCACTGGTGATCACGTGGGCGGGTGACACGGTCGCGTATTTCGTCGGCCGTGCAATGGGAAAGCATCCTTTTGCGCCGCACTTGAGCCCGAAGAAAACCTGGGAAGGGGCCGCCGCGAGCTTTGCAGGTTCGCTACTGGTCGGCTATGCGTTTTCGTGGTGGTTGAGCGCTCCTGTGCCGCACCTGCTGGCTATGGCGGGTGTGGGTAACGTGGCGGGACAGGCCGGCGACCTGTTGGAATCGGCTTATAAACGCAGCGCGGGAGTGAAAGACTCCGGGGCGTTGTTGCCGGGGCACGGCGGGATTTTGGACCGTATCGACGCTTTGATATTGGCGATCCCAGCAGTCTGGTATTATTGGAGTTTAGTTTACTCGCCTGGAAATTAGCCGATATCGATTTTGGCCGCGTAAAATTCGAAGGAACGGATTTGTGACGCCAACCTTCCGGAAATTGTCCATCTTGGGATCTACAGGCTCGATTGGGAAGCAGTGTCTCTCGGTAGTGGAGTCATTACCGGAGCGATTTGCGGTCGTCGCGTTGGCTGCGGGAAGCAATCTTGATGAATTGGCCGGACAAATCGAGCGGCACCGGCCGGAGGTGGTTTCGGTTGGAGATGCGGCGAAGGCCGACGATCTCGCGGCGCGGCTGAGGGCCGCCGGTGTTTCTCCGCTCCCGGCAATTCATCACGGGCGCGAAGGGATGCTGGCGGTCGGGACGCTTGCGGGCGCGGACATCGTGGTGTCGGCTGCGGTCGGAGTCGTTGGCCTCGAGGCGACTTACGAAGCCGTAAAGCTAGGGAAGACCGTGGCGCTGTCGAACAAAGAGGTGCTGGTCGCCGCGGGCGAGTTAGTCATGGCCGCGGCGAAAAAAGCTGGGCGCGAGTTGTTGCCTGTCGATAGTGAGCACAATGCCGTGCACCAGTGTTTGCGCTGCGGCGAGCGTGAAGAGGTTCGGCGCTTGGTGCTGACCGCGTCGGGCGGGCCGTTTCGGAAATCGCCGCTGGCCGCACTCAAGGATGTAACCCCGGAACAGGCGCTGACGCATCCGAATTGGCGCATGGGCAATCGCATCACGATTGATTCCGCCACGATGATGAATAAGGGATTTGAAGTGATCGAAGCGCGCTGGTTATTCGGAGTGCGGCCCGATCAGATCGATGTTGTGATCCACCCGCAGTCTACAATCCACTCCATGGTGGAATTTGTGGATGGTTCTGTTTTGGCACAACTTGGACCAACGGACATGCGCATGCCCATCCAAGATGCGTTAACCTATCCGGAGCGGGTAGCATCCAAGCAAATAGCTCTTGATTGGTCCAAGCTACGCCGCCTTGATTTTGCGCGCGTTTCAACCAGGCGGTTCCCGTGTTTACGACTGGCCAGAGAAGCGCTGAAAAAGGGTGGAGCGCTGCCTTGCGCGTTGAATGCTGCCGACGAAATCGCGGTTGCGGCGTTCTTGGAGCGGCGGCTGCCATTCCTGGGAATCCCTGAAGTGATCGAGCGGGTGCTCGGGCGAACGCGGCCCACGTGCTTTGAGAAGATGGAGGACGTGCTGACGGCAGACGCGGAAGCACGTCAAATGGCAAGAGAGGAAGTCGAGCGGTTGGCAATGACGGCAGCGGCTGCGTCGTGAAAATTATTCAAGTGCGAGGCCCGAGTTGATTAAGTTAATCCAGTAGAGCGGGCCGGCGGAAAAGGGAAGCGCAAGCGTATGGATTTGTTAATTGGCGTCAGCCTCGTGCTGGGAGTCATGATTCTCGTGCACGAGTGGGGTCACTTTATCGCCGCGCGGCTGTTTGGCGTGCGCGTGGATGTGTTCTCGATCGGCTTTGGTCCGCGGCTGTTTGGCTGGAAGAGCGGAGACACCGATTATCGCGTCAGCATCATTCCGCTGGGCGGCTATGTGCGAATGGCCGGGCAGGATCCGACGGATATTGACTCGCCGGACCGCCGCTGGACGAGCAAGAAACCCGCCGAACAGACGATTGAAGAAAAGCGATCGCCCGGGATGCAGGAAGCCGCGAAAGACGACTCTTTGCGCAGTGCGGAGCAGTCCGGTGGATTTGGAACTGGAGCGCCGGATGAGTTAATGAGCAAGCCGCGCTGGCAGCGCGCGGTGATTTCGGCGGCAGGCCCTGCGGTCAATCTGGTTTTTCCGATCTTGTTGTTAACCGTCTATTTTGCAGCCATTGGCGTTCCTTACGCGGTCTTCGAGGAAAGGCCGGTGGTCGTTACGACCGTGCCTGCAAATTCGACTTCGTCCGCAGCAGGGCTGCACTCGGGCGACAAAGTGGTCGCCCTGAACGGTGAACAGAATCCGGATTGGATCGCGGCCACCAAGATCGTGAGCACGGCCGAACCAAATACCAAGCTCTCCATGGAAGTGGAAAATGCCGGCGGGCGGCGCACGCTGGAGATTCCCGTCCGCGAGAAGGATATCGAGCAGCCGGAACAAGTTCTGGGTTTTTTGCCGATCAAGCCGGTTCTCGAGGATGTGGCTGCGGGAATGCCGGCGGCGCGTGCCGGATTAAAGGAAGGCGACGTGATCTTGGCGGTGGACGGCCAGCCGATTCAGTGGTGGGGACAATTCACGGAACGCGTGCGGGGGGCCGAAGGGCGGACCTTGTCGCTGGACATTCAGCGTAAGGGCCAGCCTCTGCATTTGGTGGTAACGCCACAGATCGGAAACAATGAACGCGGCGATCGCGTCTACCAGATCGGCGTTCTGCCGCACGAGGAAACGGCGTACAAGCGCGTGGCTATTACAGAAGCTGTGCGTGAAGCATCGCTAAAAACATACGAAATGATTGGAGATACGATCGGCGTGGTGGGCAAGCTGTTTAGCGGGCGCGTTTCCGTGCGGCAGCTGCAGAGCGTAGTGGGCATCTCGCGCGCTGCGGGGCAAGCGGTCCACAAAGGGGCGCAGGCGGTAATCTCGCTGATGGTGCTGATCAGCGTGAACCTGGGGATCCTGAATCTTTTGCCCATTCCGATTCTGGACGGCGGCAACATTTTATTGCTGGCCATCGAGGGCGGCCTGCGGCGCGACCTCAGCATGGCGTTTAAAGAGCGTTTTGTGCAGGTGGGCTTGGTGTTCCTCTTGGTGCTCTTCGCCATCGTTATGTACAATGACCTCGCGCGACTATTAGGCGCCCACTCCTAGCTGGTCCTGCAGCGCGCCTTGGGAGACTGCAGCATGCCCGCATCACCACAGCACCGCGCTTCCACCGGTGAGCGACTCAATACCGCGGAAACCACTGGCAGCCTGCAGCGAACGCTGGGCGCGAAGGGAATTCGCCTGACGCGGCAACGGCGAGTGATTTTGCAGGTGATGGATGACGCGGAGCAGCATCTGGACGTGGACCAGATTCTGGAGCGCGCCCAGAAGATCGATCAGGGCGTGCATCTGGTCACCGTCTATCGCACCATTGACTTGCTCAAAAAACATGGCTTGATTGACGAGTTGGACCTGCTGCACCTGCGCGGCGATCGCCACTATTACGAGACGCATGGCCCGCGCGACCACATCCATGTGGCCTGTTTGCGGTGCGGCAAAGTGCGCGAGTTCGAGAGCCGCCTGTACGAGCAGTTGAAGGAGCAGATTGCGCGCGATTTTCATATGAAGGTGACTGTCTCCCGCACCGAAGTGGGCGGTTATTGCGCTGAGTGCTTGCCCAAGGTTTCGGGATAAGGCTGTTGGTTTTCGCGGCCGCGCCCAGGGTGCCCGTCGCTTCTTCGTATCAAGTTCCTTGCAAAGCTGATTTATTGAAATAGTCCGCGGTGTTGTGACTGTCGCGCACAGACAGGAGTGTCTGGGGACACCTAAGCGGGTTGGCGGATAGCGCGGAAGCGGCGCAGTCGCGAGAAAAAGCGGCCCGCGCTGGTGATGTCTTTGGCGATCTGAACGCGCAATTCTTCCGGGCCGCTGAACTTTTTCTCTTCGCGCAGGCGCTTCCAGAAGCGGACCTCGATGCGTTTGCCTTGAACTTCTCCGGAGTAATCCAACAAATGAGTCTCCACGGTGAGCGCCGAACCGTTGAATGTCGGGCGCATGCCTACATTGGTGACCGAGCGGCGGCTCTTGTTCTCGCCCTCCAGCAGCGTTCGTGTAACGTAAACACCGCGCGCCGGCAGCAGTTCTTGTTCGGGCGCTAGATTCAATGTCGGGAACGTAAAGCGTCGACCCGTGCCGGTGCCGTTGACGACTTCGCCGGTCAGCACGAACGGGCGGCCCAGGAGACGCGCTGCGTGGGTGACGCCGCCAGCGGAGATGGCTTTTCGGATCGCGGTGCTGGATACGATTTCGCCTCGATAGATTACCGGCGGGATCACCTCGACATCGAAGCCATACTTCATGCCCAATTCCCGCAGAAGCTTGACGTCGCCGGCTTGACGGTGGCCAAAGCGGAAATTTTCGCCGACTAAGACCGCCCGCACATGCAGATCGCGCAACAGAACTTCGACCACGAAGTCTTCCGGCGAGAGCCGCGCGAGTTCCATCGTAAAGGGCATTACGACCGCAGCCTCAAGTCCCCCGACACCGAACCACTCCATGCGCTGGGCATTGGTCGACAGTCGCTGCGGTGCCGACTCCGGCCTGAGCACCTTTCGCGGCGGCGGATCGAACGTTAGCGCGGTGGGTGCGGCACCGCTCTCCGCGGCTCGCTGGCTCACGGCCCGCAAAATGGCTTGATGGCCGAGGTGTATGCCGTCGAAATTCCCGATGGCCAGCACGCTGCCGCGCCCGGTCGCACCGTATTGCGCCGACCACGCCGCCGGGCTTGCAAACTCGGCTACAGTAGGTGGCCTTATGCCGGCCACCGAGTAGCGCACGCGGGAACGCGAACTTGCCGCAGGCTCGTCGACTCGCACGTCGAATTGCAATCCGTCATACGCCAGCGCAACATTTGTCAATCCCATCTTGCATAGGCGCTCATTGGTTTCCGCGTGCGACAAATCGTGCGCGATGTGCGTGAACCACGCTTGCCGCGGCTTCACACGCTCGATCAGCGCTAATGCCTGTTCAACGGTCAAATGCATCGGATGTGGTATGTCGCGAAGCGCATCAAGAATCAGTACATCCAAATCTTCGAGCAGCGCAAAAGAAGAATCCGGCAACGAGCCGAAATCCGTCAAATACGCGGCGCGTCCGAAGCGAAAACCCAGCACTTCCAAGTCTCCGTGCAACAAAGGCACCGGCACAAATTGCACACCCATCAGCTCGAAAGGACCGTTCACTTCATGCAGGGTCACGCTCGGTATGGTGCTGAAGGTCGGCCGGCCGTCAAAGACGTAGGCGAACGCGCGCCGGATGACCTCAAACGTTTCTTCCGAGCCGTACACCGGCAGCGACGCATTCTGGCGGATGTTGAACGGGCGGATATCATCGAAGCCGAGGATGTGATCGGCGTGGCCGTGCGTAAGAACAATCGCATCCAGGCGGTCGAGACCCACGCGCAAAGCCTGCTGCCGAAAGTCCGGGGTCGTATCGATCACCACGTTCTGCCCGTTGCGGGAGAGCAGCAGGGATGGCCGCAAGCGGTTGTCATGCGGGTCGTGGGAAGTGCACACGCGGCAATGGCAGCCGAGCGACGGAACGCCCATCGACGTGCCGGAACCCAGAACGGTCACTTTGATTGGTTCGGAAGGCATGGCGCGATCAAGTTGGGCAAAAGCCGCGAGTGAACCGGGCGCCCACAAGACATAACTAGGGACGCGTTTTCGCTTTGACTTGGGCGGCTTGCGCTTGCGCGGCAACGGCCTGGTTGACTTCCAGATAGGTCATCTTCAGCTTTCCCAGCAACTCCAGCAGCAAAGTATCCTCTTCGGGCGCCAGGTTTCCGTGGGTCTTCTCGCGAAGGGCGTCGAGCATGTCGATCAATTCGCGTGCGGCGTCCGGGTCGATCATCGGCTGTCCGGTTCGCGGGTCCGCGTAGGCGCCCAGCACCATCGCGGCGTTGCTCCCCAGCATCCGCACCAGGTTCTCGAAAGCGGGCGAGCGTTTTGGCGCGTCCACAGGCGGCTCGGGCGCGGCAACGGCTTCGTTCGCCGCAGGCGGCGAGCTTGGCGGGCGAACCGCAGCTTCGCGCTCCGCTTCTCGCTCTTCCTGCTCCACTACTTCTTTGCGAAGTTCGCCTTCCGCGGTAAACGGGCGGCGGTCAATAACACGAAACGAATCTTCCTGCTTATGATCGGGCAAATGACATTCCTCTATATCTTGTATTCTCTTCAAGTTTAGCATCGCAGTGCATCTTTTGGGTAGCGCCCCGCTCGAAGCCGCCTCGCGCATCGCTTGCCAAACCACACCTCACGTCATACAGTCGGCGCTTTGCTACACTCAATACTCTCTACGGACGGGACATGGCCTCGCGCAAAAAACCCTCGAAAGCAGTCCGGAAAGCTAGCCCACCTTCTCCAACAAAGACTCATACGAACCATCTTTCCCCGGGCGATTGGTTTGAAAAACTCGTCGCCATTCAAAAGCGACTGCGCGATCCCGGCGGCTGCCCCTGGGACCGCGAGCAGACCCATCACACACTAAGAACGTACCTCATCGAAGAAGCCTACGAGGTGCTCGATGCGCTCGAAAGCGGCGACGACGAAAAATTTGTCGAAGAGCTGGGCGATCTCTTGCTCCAAGTGACCTTTCATTCCCAAATCGCCGCCGAAGAGGGCCGCTTCGAGGTTTCCGACGTGATTCGCGCGGTGCACGAAAAGATGATTCGGCGGCATCCCCATGTGTTTGGCGAGAAACGCGCCAAAGACTCCGCCGAAGTGCTGAAGCACTGGCACAGAATTAAAGCGCAGGAGCGCCAGGCCAAGGAATCCACTGCTCCATCCGGCGCGGAACGAAAACCCGAATCCGCGCTGGACGGCGTCCCCCGCGCCATTCCAGCCACGCTCGAAGGCTTGCAACTCACAAAGAAGGCCGCCCGCAGCGGCTTCGATTGGGACAACGCCGAAGGCATTTTCGACAAACTGCGGGAAGAAACCGCCGAGATCCAGCACGCGTTGAGAGCCGGCAGTCAACCGAAGCTCGAGGAGGAGCTGGGGGATCTGCTGTTCGCGGCCGTCAATCTGGCGCGCTTTCTCCACGTCGATCCGGAGATCGCCTTGAAAAATGCCAATGCCAAGTTCGTACGGCGTTTTCACGAAATGGAGTGGCGGGCTGCGAACAGCGGGCGCAAATTTGAGGACGTGCCGCGGCCCGAGAAGGAAGCGCTCTGGAACGCGGCGAAGCTGTCCGAGCCTCCGCGTAAAGACTCCAGCACCGCCGCTGCGCGACAAGCCCCAGCCGCACGCAAGGCGGGGCAGCCTCGATGAGCACTGCCATCGTCGTGCGTAAGTGCGCGGCGCTGCAGGAATTTCAGGCCTGCGTGGCGCTGCAACGCGAAGTCTGGGGCGAAGCGGACCTCGAAGTTGAGCCAGTGACGGGCTTTGTCGTCGCTAGTGAGACTGGTGGGCAAGTTCTCGGAGCGTTCGACGGCGCCAGGCTAGTCGGCTATACGCTCGCCCTCGTCGGCCTTCGCGACGGCGTCATTTATTTGCATTCTCATCACACCGGCGTTCACCAGGACTATCGCGATCGCGGCGTCGGCCGCATGCTGAAACTTTTTCAGCGCGAAGAGGCTTTGGGCCGCGAAATTCGTTTTATCCAATGGACCTTTGACCCGCTGGAATTGCGCAACGCGCACTTCAACCTGAACCGTCTGGGCGCGATGTGCCGCCAATACAAATCGAATCTCTACGGAGTGACGACCAGTCCGTTGCACCGAGGTCTCCAAACCGATCGCCTTCTCGCGGAATGGCGGCTGGACTCTCCGCGCGTCATTGCTGCGATCGGTAATCTTTTTAAGCTGCCGGCCAGCGCGCCTGTGGAGATTGCGTTGCCAGCCGATCTGGTGCGCTGGAAACACAGCGATTCGGAGCAAGTAAAGCTCGTCCAAGATCGCATCCGCGCGGAATTTACGCATTGGTTCGCAAGGGGTTACGCCGCGATCGCCATGCGGGAAACTCCCGCGGGAGCCGCTTATCTCTTGGCCCCATGGAGCGATTTTTAGAACCAAGTCTGCGAGATCGAACTAAGGGAGACCTTCACGCATGCGGATTCGTCGGATCACTTTGCGCGAAATAGCGATGCGCCTGGTCGCGCCATTCGAGATTAGCAATGGCGTGAGCTACGATCGCCGCATCCTGCTGGTGGAAGCCGACGTTGATGGCGTCACCGGCTGGGCGGAATGCGTGGCTGGAGAAAATCCCCAGTACAGCCCCGAAACCGTGGACACCGCCTGGCACATCTTGCGGGATCATCTTTGGCCGATCATGAAAGCGAAGGAGTTCGCCATTGCTGCGGACGTCTCCGCGATGCTGGAATCCGTTCGCGGGCACAACATGGCCAAGGGAAGCCTGGAAGCCGCGGTCTGGGACGCCGAAGCCAAGCACAAAGGCATCCCGCTTTGGAAGCTTCTCGGCGGCACGCGCGAGGAAATCGCCTGCGGCGTTTCCATCGGAATAAAACCGTCGCTGGACGACCTGGTCACCGTCGTGAAGAAAGAGCTCGACGCCGGATATCAGCGCATCAAGATCAAAATCAAGCCCGGCAAAGACTTAGAGCCGGTGCAGCGACTGCGGCAGGATTTTCCCAAGATCAAGTTGATGGTGGACGCCAATTCCGCCTACCGCATCGAAGACTGGCCGCTGCTAAAGCAATTGGACGCCTTCTACTTGATGATGATCGAGCAGCCGCTCGGCTGGGACGATATCTACAGTCACGCCGAACTCCAGAGGAAACTGACAACCCCGATCTGCCTGGACGAAGCCGTGCACACTTTGGAGCAAGCGCGCGCCGCGATTGCGCTCGGAGCCTGCAAGATCATCAACATCAAGCTCGGCCGCGTGGGAGGCTACACCGTCGCGCGCAGCATCCACGACCTGTGCCAGGAAAGTGGCATCCCGGTATGGTGCGGCGGCATGCTCGAATCTGGCGTCGGACGTGCCCACAACATCGCGCTCTCAACCCTGCCGAATTTCACCCTGCCGGGCGATGTATCCGCCAGCCGTCGCTACTGGGTCGAAGACATCGTCGAACCCGAAGTGGTCGTTTCGGCGCAAGGCACCATTCGCGTCCCTAGCGGGCCAGGCATCAGCTTCGTGCCTCGGCTCGACCGCATCGACAAACTCACCGTGCGAACCGAACAGCTAGTCTGACGCACCGTAATACCACCATACAATGTGGCATCAGGCCTTCAGCAGCCGGTGAGCATTCGCGCTTGGCAGTGCACAGCCAACCGCCCTGAGTCCGCGATGGCTTCCTGTGCTACCGTAGTCTGCCCGAATTAGTTGGGCTCGAACCCAAAGCGAATCGTCAGGAGACGACCGTGCCAGAGACACCTTTGCGCCAAGGAGGCCCTGCCGCCCGGATCGCGGTAATTCCCGGCGACGGGATCGGCAAGGAAGTCACGCCGGAGGCCGTGAAGGTTTTGCGTGCGGTTACGTCCGCCGTCGGCCGCAGTATTGAATTCGTCGAGTTCGACTGGGGTGCGGATAAATATCTTCGCGAAGGGGTCTCTTTACCGCCGGGCGCCGTAGAGATGCTTCGCGACGAATTTGACGCCATCCTGTTCGGCGCTCTGGGCGACCCGCGCGTTCCCTCGAACCAGCACGCCGCCGACATCCTCCTGGGGCTGCGGTTCAAGTTGGACCTCTACGTCAACGCGCGGCCTGCGGAGTTACTCCACGACCGCCTAACCCCCCTCCGCGATCGGACCGAGCGCGATATCCGCATCGTTGTGTTTCGGGAGAACACCGAAGGCCTCTACGTCGGGGTCGGAGGTTTCTTTAAGAAGGGCACCGGGGACGAAATTGCCCTTCAAGAGGACGTCAACAGCCGGAAGGGTGTCGAGCGCATCATCCGGTACGCCTTCGACTACGCCCGGCAGCATAAACTCAAACGCGTTTGCATGAGCGACAAGTCCAATGCCATGACCTTCGCCCATGATCTATGGCAGCGGGTCTTCAAGGAAGTCCGCACGGAGTATCCCGAAATCGACTCCCGCCACCTCTACATCGACACTTTGGCCATGGAGATTGTCCGGGACCCGTCGCAGTTTGATGTCATCGTGACCTGCAACCTCTTCGGCGACATTATCAGCGACCTCAGTGCCCAATTGGTTGGCGGATTAGGCTTGGCGCCTTCGGGGAACATTCATCCGGGTCAGACGTCGCTCTTTGAGCCGGTGCATGGATCTGCGCCAAACATCGCTGGCAAGGGAATTGCCAACCCACTGGGATCGGTGCTGGCATCTGCGATGATGCTTGAATTCCTGGGATGGAACCGCGAGGCCTCGATTTTACGCAAAGCTGTGAAAGCGGCATTGCTCAAGAACTACTTGACGTCGGATTTAGGCGGAGACCGAACCACCACAGAGGTGGGATCATGGCTCGCCGAGTTCGTAAGTGCGCCAATCGAGTAATTTCAAGTCATACTTGATATTGAGTCATGCGGCTTCAACCATTACCGTAGCTTCAATGGCTTCGTCGCACCAAGTTCGTGATTCCCATTCCTAGCAGGAACCCTCCGATGTGCGCCCACCAGGCGACTCCTCCGGTAGCCGCCATACCTAACGAGGAGACTCCGGATACGAATTGCATGACGAACCACAGCGCCAGGATAACTACAGCCGGAATCGGGATGAGGAATATGAACACCAGAGTCAGAATGCGCGAACGGGGATACAGGATTAGATACGCACCCATTACCCCCGAGATCGCTCCGCTGGCACCCAGAGACGGCAGCGTCGAGTTCCAGTTGAACAGGACATGTAGCAATCCCGCCCCGATTCCGCACCCTAAGTAGAACAAGAGATAGGTGAAATGACCGTAGAAGTCTTCCACATTGTCGCCAAAGATCCACAAAAACAGCATGTTCCCAAGAATGTGCGCGATGCCAGCATGCAGAAACATGCTCGTTACCAGCGGAACGAGCGCGGCCTCCATCGGCGCATGGCCCGCGAGAGCAGCAGGGAAGCGGGCCGGAATCGTGGCATTGGCCATGACAAACACCTTGAAGGCGTGTGCGGGCAGCGTGAGTTGATAGACGAACACCGCCACGTTAGCGAGAATCAGTGCCGTGTTAACAATGGGGAAGGTTCGGCGGGGGTTCAGGTCTTTGAGCGGAATGAACATGCGTCGGCGTGCAGAGTAGCGAAAGAGAAGAGGATTGCAAACACCTGATTGCGTAGCGTCCGATAATTATTGGCGCCCGGGGCCGTGGTTAACAGAACGTAGGGGTCGGATGGTTTCAGACGGCATCTAGTAGCGGCGTTGTTCGGAAATCTTTTCGGTTGCAGCGATTTTTTCGTGGGAAAGAATTGCGCCACGGCCGCGCCTATGATAAGTAAAATAGTTCTGCGTGTGCGTGCGGTTCGGACAGGTTTGCTACGCGTTCGACGCAGCGTCGGCGCGCCGACAACGAATGCCCGCCCGGGAAACGGAAGCCATCATTTTAAAGACGTTCCCTCTGGGCGAGGCCGACCGTCTCGTCAGCTTTCTGGGGCGATCTTCCGGCCGCATTCGCGGCGTGGCAGGCGGGGCCCGGCGAATCAAGAACCGGTACGGCTCCACGCTCGAGATTCTTTCTCACGTGCAGATTTGGTACGTCGAAAAGGAAACGCGCGATCTCGTCCGCATTCAGCAATGCGAGCTGATCGAGTCCTTTAACAAGGCGCAAAGCGACTATAGCCTGAGCACCGGTCTGGCGGTCGTCAGTGAAATTTCCGAGCTGATTTTGCCCGAACATGAAGTGGCGGAGCCCATGTTCCGGCTCATTCTGCTGGCAGCTCGCGAGATTGAACGCACGGCGGACTGGGCCCTTCCGCTGAGTTACTTTGCGTTCTGGACCGTCCGCCTCGGCGGATTTCTGCCGAGGTTCGATCGGTGTGCGCTGTGCGGCGAGTTGTTCGGAAGCCAGGCGGCATTCCACGCGCCTTGGGAGGCCGGCCTCGTCTGTGAGAAGCATCGGCGACAGGGGATGCGGCCGTTGCATTTGCCGGCACGTCTTCTCGCCGAAACTTTCGCGACCCAACGACTGGATCGCATCGAAAGGACGGACCCTCTGCGGGCCGCCGCAAAGGATCTACGCGAGGCGGCCTTGGACTGGATCGAACATCATACCGAACGAAGATTGGGCACCAGGACCTTGTTGGAGATGACTTGAAAGCTAAAGTAAAACCTGAACACGATCGCACCGGCCTTACGCTCCAGGATCTAATCTTGAAGCTGTCCCACTTTTGGATTCGCCAGGGATGCGTGTTGCAACAGCCATATGACGTCGAACTGGGTGCTGGAACAATGCACCCTGAAACTTTTCTTCGCGTTCTCGGCCCGGCCCCCTACCGCGTAGCCTACGTCCAACCAAGTCGTCGGCCCGCCGACGGCCGCTACGGCGAAAACCCGAAGCGTCTCTACAAACATCTGCAATTTCAAGTGATACTCAAACCAGCGCCAGCCGACGTCCAGGATCTTTACCTGAAAAGCCTCGCTGCGATCGGCATCGAACTAAAAGAGCACGACATTCGCTTCGAAGAGGACAACTGGGAGTCCCCCACGCTTGGTGCGTGGGGAATCGGTTGGCAGGTCCTTCTAGACGGACTTGAGATCACGCAGTTCACTTATTTTCAGCAGAGCGGCGGCCTTGACCTCGACCCCATCTCGGTCGAACTCACGTACGGCCTCGAACGCATTTGCGCCTTCCTTCAAGATGTCGACAGCGTCTATGACATGCGATGGTCCGCCGACAAAACCTACGGGGACATTCGCTTGATGGAGGAACAGCAGTTCTCCGAATACAGCTTCGACCGCAGCGACGCTGCGGCAATCCGTGCGGAGTTCGAGTTACACGAGAAGCAAGCTAAAGAACTGCTCGAAGGATTCGCAGCCTCGGATGAAAAGAATAACTCCAGGTTTCCCGTGCTCGCAGCATACGACCATTGCTTGAAGTGTTCGCACCTGTTCAACCTGCTGGACGCCCGAGGTGTGATCTCCACCACGGAACGCGCCGCTTTAATGGGCCGTGTCCGAACGGTGGCCTGCCGGACTGCCGCGGCATACCTCCAACAGATCGGCGGACCCGCCCTTCGCCGTGAGGTGCGGGCGTGAACAAACCGGTCGGCAACTTCTCAAGTAATACTTCACAAGAGAGGAAGTTAGAGTTGCTCTTCGAAATCGGCTGCGAAGAGATTCCGGCCGGAATGCTCGCAAGGGCCGAGGACGAACTCAAAGTAAGTCTTGAGAAATTACTGACAACCGAAAATCTCATAGAAGGCGTTACCGTCGAGACCTTCAGCGGCCCTCGTCGCTTGACGGCTCGCGCCATGGGCTTCCCCGTGAAGCAAGCCGACGTCGTTAACGAAATTACCGGGCCGCCGAAGTCGGTCGGTTACGATCAAGTCGGCGAGCCGACACGCGCTGCTGTGAGCTTCGCCGAAAAACAGGGAATTCGACTTGTCGATATCTTCATCGTCCAAACCCCCAAGGGAGAATATCTCGCCGCCAAACAAACCAAGCGCGGCCGTACCTCGGAGCAAATTCTCAGCGAGATTCTGCCGCGTGTTATTCACGACCTTTCCTGGCCCCGCACGATGACTTGGACCGGTCTCGACGGCGCTCGTTTTATTCGTCCCATCCGCTGGATTGTGGCTCTGTTAGGTGGCAAGCCGCTGAAGTTCACCTTCGGCGGAATCCCTGCGGGCGACCTCACCCGTGGTCATCGATTTCTAGGATCTTCCGAGATCCGCGTGCGTGGCTTCGCCGACTACGAGAAAAAGCTGCGCACCAACGGAGTTATCCTGCGTCCCTCCGAGCGCCGCGAAAGAATTGCGCGCGAACTCTCCGCCCACACAAAGAAGGGTGGCTACCGCCTCCACGAAGATCCCGCGCTGCTGAACCTGGTGGCCTATCTAAATGAATACCCCACGGTCATCGAAGGCGCCTTCGACGAGAAGTTCCTCAGCTTACCGGATGAAATTCTGATTACGGTGATGCGCGATCATCAGAAATACTTCGCGGTCGAGAAGCGCAACACGGAACTCGCCCCTCATTTTCTCGCCGTAATCAATCTCGCGAAAGATTCGAAGGGTCTCGTCCGCGCCGGTCACGAGAGCGTCCTCCGCGCGCGCTTCGCCGACGCACAGTTCTTCTGGGCCGCCGACCAGAAATGTCGGCTCGCCGACTATCTCTCGAAGCTCGCCAAAATCACCTACGAATCTCGTCTCGGCAGCTATGCCGACAAGGTCGAACGCGTCCGCGCCGTCGCACGCTGGCTGATGGAACAATGGTTCAACCTCGGTATCCCTCACGCTCACGTCGCCGACGCCGACCGCGCCGCCGAACTCGCCAAGTGCGACCTGGCCACCGAGATGGTTCGCGAGTTTCCGGAGCTCCAGGGCATCGTCGGCGGCCTCTACGCGCGCGCCCAAGGTGAACCCGATGAGGTCGCCCATGCCGTTTACGATCACTACCGTCCCGTGGGTCTGGATGATCCTGTGCCGCGCAACCTCATTGGATGTGGCGTGGCCCTGGCGGACAAGCTCGATTCCATCGTCGGCTGTTTTGCGGTCGGCATCATTCCCACGGGTTCAAGTGATGCTTACGCTTTGCGTCGAGCAGCCTTGGGTATAGTTAAAGTCATACTTGACAAAAAACTGCCCTTATCTCTTTCTCTGGCGATTTCCTCCGCCACGAAAGCCCTGCACACCTATGCGCCCAGACGCGCCGTCACGTCCGCACAGGAATCGCAAATCATGGAGTTCATTCTGGACCGCGCGAAATTTGTGTTCCGCGAACGTGCAATGTTCACTTATGACGAGGTGAACGCCGTGTTCCGCGCCGGTGCCGACGATCTGATCGACGCACAGAAGCGCCTGCTCGCTTTGCGCGCCATCCGCAAATCCAAAAACTTTGAACCACTGACGGTCTCCTTCAAACGCATTCGCAAAATCCTCGAGAAGGCCAATTTGAAAGATGGTACCGTCGTTAACCCGGAGTTGTTTGAGAGCGACGCAGAGAGAGAGCTTTTTGCTGCAGGCAGGGAGGCCGCCGTTAAAGTGCAAGCTGAGAAAAGGGCTGGCCGCTACGAGCAAGCTCTGGATCGCATCGCGGGCCTGCGGAAGTCTGTGGATCGTTTCTTTGAAGAGGTCATGGTGATGGCCGAGGATGAAGCGGTGCGCAAGAACCGCCTGGCGCTGCTGTCGGAACAACTCCGCGAGTTCACAACCATCGCGGACTTTTCTGAAATTGGTGGAGACGAGCGGCGTTGAAATAACTAACTAACTTAAAGCGTTTGTTCAGATCACGGGCAGCAGTACTGCTCAAGCACGTCGACGCGCCGACAGCGAAGGCGTAACTTTAATTGTCGGCGTGCCCACCGAAGGCAATTGTAAGGGCGGGGCTCGCCCCGCCCCGGCGACATGCGACGCGATCGCTGCCGCGGCTGCGCGATGGCATGCTCGACCATCAGAGGCTTTCGCTTCACAATAAATCAAATGCGAGGGATACAGTGACTAAATGGGTTTATTTCTTTGGAGCAGGTAAAGCGGAAGGTGACAGTTCCTGGCGCGATCTGCTCGGCGGCAAAGGCGCAGGCCTCGCCGAGATGACCAAGATTGGCCTTCCGGTGCCTGCAGGCTTCACCATCTCCACCGAAGCTTGCGACTACTATTACAAGAACGGCAAGAAATATCCCGCGGAACTCAAGAAACAAGTAGCGGAAAACGTCAAGAGACTCGAGAAGGTCACGAAGAAGAAGCTCGGCGATCCCAAAAGCCCTCTTCTCGTCAGCGTCCGCTCCGGTTCCGCCCGCTCCATGCCCGGCATGATGGAAACCATCCTGAACCTGGGCCTCAACGATCGTTCCGTGCAAGGCCTCGCGGCCAGCGTCAACAATGAGCGTTTCGCCTACGACGCGTACCGCCGCTTCGTCCAAATGTATTCCAGCGTCGTGATGGAGCTCCCCAAAGCCGACCTCGAGGATCGCCTCCACGCCATGAAGCTGCGCGTCGGCGTGAAAGAAGACACCGCCGTACCCGCTAGTGGTTGGAAAGAGCTTGTCGCCGAGTACAAAGCCTTCTTCCGCAACAAGACCGGCAAGGATTTCCCCGAAGACCCCATCGAGCAACTCTGGGGCGCCGTCGGCGCCGTGTTTGGTTCCTGGATGGCCGAGAAGGCCGTCACCTACCGCCGCGTTGAGAAAATCACCGGCCTCCTGGGCACTGCCGTCAACGTCGTGCAAATGGTCTTTGGAAATACCGGCGACAATTCCGGCACGGGCGTCTGCTTCACCCGCAACCCAAGTTCCGGCGAAAAAGTCTTCTACGGCGACTACCTCGTCAACGCCCAAGGCGAAGACGTGGTAGCCGGCATCCGCACTCCCATGCACCTCACCGAGATGAAGAAAATCATGCCCAAGGTCTACGGGCAGCTCGAAAAAGTTCGAGAAAAACTTGAGAAACACCTCCGCGATATGCAGGACATGGAGTTCACCGTCGAAGACGGCACCCTATATATGTTGCAGACCCGCACGGGTAAGCGCACTCCTTCCGCGGCGTTCCGCATGGCCGTCGATATGGCCAACGAGAAACTCATCACCAAGGAAGAAGCCGTCATGCGTATCAAGCCCGAAGACATCGAGCGTCTCTTCTACCCGGTGATCGACACCAATCTGGACAAGAAGTCTCTGGAGTCTCGAATACTGGGCACAGGAATCAACGCTGTCCCGGGCGCCGCCGTGGGCAAGGTCGTCTTTTCCGCCCACGACGCCGAAGACTGGGCCATGAAGGGCGACAAAGTCATCCTCGTTCGCCGCGAAACCAGCCCCGAAGATGTCGGAGGCATGGCCGTCGCGCAGGGAATCCTCACAGCGACGGGCGGCAAGACCAGTCACGCCGCAGTGGTTGCCCGCGGATGGGGCAAATGCTGCATCGTCGGTGCGGAAAAATTCGACATCGACTACAAAACAAAAACGATGACCGCTGCGGGCAAGAGTGTGAAAGAGGGTGAATGGATCACGCTGGACGGTGGGGAAGGAGTCGTCTATTCTGGCCAAATGGATCTCGTGACTCCCCAGTTCCCGCCAGCCTACGAGACGCTCATGAAATGGGGCGACGGCATGCGCCGACTAGGCATCCGTACCAACGCCGACACGCCCCAGGACGCGCGCAAGGCCCGCGAGTTCGGCGCCGAAGGCATCGGCCTCTGCCGCACCGAGCACATGTTCTTCACCGATTTCGAGCACCCCGAGAAGGGCCAGGAACGCCAGCGAGCCATACAGGAAATGATTCTCGCGGATACCAAGGAGGCCAGAGTTAAAGCGTTAGATAAGCTCTTGCCATTCCAGCGCCGCGACTTCATCGGGATTTTTAAAGCCATGGATGGCTTCCCGGTGACCATCCGCCTCATCGACCCGCCCCTGCATGAGTTCGTTCCGCACGAGCGAAAGAAACAGGAAGAGCTAGCGAAGGACCTTGGTATTAGCCCCGACGTGGTTGCCCGCCGCGTCGAGCAACTTCATGAATCGAATCCCATGCTCGGTCATCGCGGCTGCCGCTTGTGCATTACCTATCCCGAAATTCTGGAGATGCAGGTCCGCGCCATAATTGAAGCGGGAATCGAATGCAAAAAGGCAGGAGTTAAGGTGTTACCTGAGATCATGCACCCACTCACTCTCGACCGGAAGGAGTTTTCCATCCTCGAACAAGCCACCCGCCGAGTCGCCGATGAGTTGATTAAGAAATCTGGAGTAAAACTTGAATATTTGGTCGGCACAATGATCGAGCTTCCACGTGCGGCCTTGCTCGCCAATGAGATCGCCGAGCTAGCGGAATTCTTCTCCTTCGGCACCAACGACCTGACCCAAACCACCATGGGGCTTTCCCGCGACGACGCAGGCCGCTTCCTGCCCGACTACGTGGACGAGAAGAAGGCGGGCATCTTCACCTCCGACCCGTTCCAATCGCTCGACACGAAAGGCGTCGGCATGCTCATCCGGTGGGGCATCGAGAAGGGTCGCGAAAGCCGCCCGAAGCTAAAAGTAGGAATCTGCGGAGAACACGGCGGCGACCTGGACAGCGTAAAGTTCTGCCACACGGTAGGCATGGACTACGTGAGCGCGTCCCCTTACCGAGTGCCCATATCGCGCTTAGGCGCAGCTCAGGCAGCAGTTGAGGAAAGAGCGAGCGGCAAGAAAAAGCGCAAGTAGTTCGCGAAGAGATTAGCGCAACTGTTCCGCAATCTAAACAAAAACCTAAGTTGTCGGCGCGGCGACAGGCCCCGCGCCGACAACCAGTAGCACCGACACTCCTGTCTGTGTTCGGACGGCCACCGCATAACGTCGCGGCAAAGTCGCAGACCGACCACGGCCCAAATTACCGACAACTCGAAACAGAGAGGGCAGCCAACGGGGAACTAAGTCGGCATCCTGAAAAAGAAATACAAACCCAGGAAGAAGAAAATAATATCCGGCGCCCACCCAGCCAAAAGCGGCGGCAATTGCCCGACTCCACCCATCGCCGTCAGTAACTCCGCCCCAAGCCAATACAAAATCCCGATCGCAACGCCGATCGCCACCCCACCAATCGCACCGCGGGTCCCCACCAGGAATGCGAAGGGAAAGGCCAGCAACATACTGATCGGCGCGATCAGAGGGAAAGCCAGCTTGCGGTGCAATTGCACTGTCAGTGTGGCCACGTCGAAGCCCGCCCGATGAAGCCCGTCAATGTATCTCCGCAGTTCGCTCCAGTTCATCTGAAACGCCTGGCGTACTTCGCGATGAAAATAACTGGGCGGTTCGGTAAGCTCAGGTAAATCTTTAACATTGAAGCGTTCGTACCGCTTGATCACGCCATCAGAAAAATCCCGCACCCACCCCGACTCCAACACCCACAGGTTCTGCGCTTCCGACCACTGCGCCCGCGATGCGAATACTCGCCGCCGCACCTGGAAGGTCGCGGGATCAATCTCTACAATGCTGAGTCCTCCGAACAGACTCTGGTTGGGATCGAACAAATCGTAATTATAAATCTTCGCGTTCTCACCGAAGATCCAGCGTTCCGGCTGTCGATACGTCTGCGGAGGGCGCCCTTTGATCTGGTTCCTCAGCGCATCTTGCCTCTGATTCGCATAGGGGAGATAGGTGTCGTCGACCAGGATCATCGTTGAGGCCAACACGACGCCGGCGAGGAGCAGCGGACCCGCAAGACGATAGAGACTGATTCCGCTCGCCTTGCACGCCACAATCTCATTATTCTTGCTCATCACGCCGACGGTCACCAGCGTCGCCACCAGCGCTGCCAGCGGCGCAAGCTGATATAGAAGATACGGCGTCAGGCTGCCGAAATAGTCCACCACCGTCAAAAACGCCACGTGGTGACGCGCGATATCGTCCAGCAGTTCAAAAAAGGTGAAGGCCTCGAAGAGAAAAACAAACGCCCCCATCAACAGCACAAAGTACCAGAGAAAACGCCGCAGCAAATAAAGATCCATCAATCGCGGAAAGCTTCCCCCGGATTGCGTGCCCCCTTCCCCTTGCGAGCGCGCACCATTCGCCGCCCTCGCCGCCGCGGCTGCCCGCGCACGCGATCTGCGCAGCCGGCGGAGTCGCAGCCAGGCCCGGAATCTCCCAATCCACTGGAACCACCGCACCTCCCCGTGGAACTGTTCCATCCGCGGCAGCAGCGCCAGCCCGCAGATCATCAGCAGGGCGTTCGCCATCCATAAACCGACCGCTGGCGGGAGTGAACCTTCGCGCGCCAGCCCGCTGCCAAAAATAAGCAACAGGTAGTATCCGGCAATCAGCAGCACCGCGATCAACGATCCAGCCGCGCGTCCGCCGCGACGTGGTTGCGCCCCTATCGGCACGGCGACCAGCGCAAATGCAAAGCATGCGGCAGGGAACGCGAAGCGCCGCTGCAGCTCCACGCGCGCTTCCCGCCAATTCGGCCCGGCTTCCGCGGCGAGTTCGCGCATGGATCGCTCGTCGTTCTTGATCTGTCGCGCCTGTTGCGCAGGCGCCAGTCCGGTTACTTCAATTGGCCAATCGCTTTGGCCGAAGGCCGTCACCGAGTAATGATCGGGATCGGCACGGTCGAAATCGTGCGTAGTTCCACCCTTCAAGTGAAGCTCTAACTTGCCGTACTTGGGTTCTGCGATTACAATTGCGCTCTCTGCGAGGGTCAGGCGCGAGCCGTTTTCTCCGCCCGTCTCCGCTAAAAACACGCCGCGCCATTGCGTGCCGCTGGCGGAGATATCGTTTACGTAAAGCACCTCATGAGGGAAGCGTTCATCGAATACGCGCGGCTGCACCGCGAAGTTGATTTGCGACGCAGTGAGTTCCGCTTCCAGGCTGCGGAGTGTTTTTAGTGCGAGCGGCGCCAGCCACAGAGTCATCGCCAGCGTCACGATCGCCCCGGTCGTCGCCAGTACGCCGACCGGCACGAGGATGCGGCGTCGGCCTATCCCCAGCGCGGAGAGCGCAATGATTTCGCTGTCCGCCGACATGCGCCCCAGGCCCAGAAGCACACCGATCAGGATGGCCATCGGCGTGGTGAACGCAAGGACGCCGGGAAAAATACAAAGAAACAGTTCCGCGATCTGCGCGCCCGACCCCGTGTGCCTCACGAACAAGGCTGTCAGACGAACCAGTTGAGGAACGAAAAAGACAAAGGTAAAAACGACCAGTCCAAGGAACGCATGACGAAAAACTTCGCGGACAATATAGCGGTCCAGGATGCGCATAATGAGAACGGTGAGTGTAACATGGGCGCTCCAGCCACACATGCGGCCAATAGTTCCCGAATGATCCCTTGTAGGGGCAGGGCTCGCCCCGCCCGCAGCTGCCCGCCCTCATCCCCGGCAACAAGGACGCCCGCGCAGCCGCAGCGGAGTCGCCCGCGATGAATCGCATCCACCTCGTCCTGCTCTGGCACATGCATCAGCCGCAGTATCGCGATCCCGAAACCGGCCGCTACGTACTCCCGTGGACGCGTTTGCACGCCGTGAAAGATTACTGGGGCATGGTGCGCGTGCTGCAGGAAGCGCCTGGTTTTCACGCTACCTTCAACGTGGTCCCCTCGCTCGGCACGCAGATCGAGGAATACGCCAGTGGAAAATTCGACGAGCCCTGGTACGCGCTGGCCTTTAAAAAGACCGATGAGCTTACACGCGAAGATAAAGTGGAAATTCTCGCGCGCGCGTTTCAGCTTAATCATGAGCGCCTCTTGGCGCGATGGCCGCGCTTTGTGGAACTTTTTGAATGGTCGCGGCCCGCCGGCGGCGCCCAGGCTCTGGTGACCTTCACGGCGCGCGACTGGCGCGATCTTCAAGTGCTTTCTCAACTTGCCTGGATGGACGAAGAATGGTTCTCGAAAGATGACGTCGTCAACCGCCTCGCAACGAAGGGAAAAGATTTCACCGAGCGCGACAAGACCGACCTGCAAGCGAAGCAGATGGAATTGTTGAACCTGGTCCTGCCCCTTTATCGTCAAGCCGCGCAAACCGGTCAGATCGAAATCAGCACTACTCCTTTTTATCATCCGATTCTTCCGCTGCTCTGCGATTCCGACATTGCGCGCGTCGCGAATCCGGCACGCCGCTTCCGCGCCGCGCTTACCGTTATCCCGAAGACGCGCGCGAGCAACTCCGCCGGGCGCGCGCATATCACGAACGCGTCTTCGCTTCAAAACCTGCCGGCCTTTGGCCGTCCGAAGGATCCGTTTCCGATCAGGCGCTCACCATCGCCATGGAAGAAGGGTTCGAATGGTTCGGCACGGATGAAGGAGTTCTCGGCCGCACCCTCAACGTGGGTTTCTTCCGCGACTCCAACGGCATAGCCGCGAATGCGGATCGCTTGTACAAACCGTGGCGCTTACAGATCGGCGGCAACGGCATCACCGGACTGTTCCGTGATCACCAACTTTCCGACTTGATTGGTTTTGTCTACAGCCGCATGGACGCGAGCGCCGCGGCTGCCGATTTGCACAGCCGCTTGCGCCATCTTGGCGATCACGTGCAGAGTGCCGACCCGCTGACGGTTTGCATCTTTCTCGATGGCGAGAACGCCTGGGAGTATTACCCGGGAAATGGCCGCGACTTTCTGCGCCAGTTTTACAAGCGCATTGCAAGCGATCAGGATTTTCGCGCGCTCACCGCCAGTGAAGCCATCGCCGCCGCAAGAAACATTCCGACCACCGGCGGAATTTTCCCCGCGTCTCTGGATCAACGCCAACTTTGACGTCTGGATCGGGCACGCTGAAGACGTCGCCGCGTGGGAGCTTCTGTGGGACGCACGCCAGATTTACGCGCGGGCCGTCGAAGCGCGTGCACAATCGCGCAGCGACGCGCCGCCCGAAGCCGCGTTGAAAGAAGCGCAGGAATCCCTGCTCGCGGCGGAAGGGAGCGACTGGTGCTGGTGGTTCGGTCCGGAGCATAGCACCGCAAACGATGCCGAGTTCGATGCGTTCGTTTCGCAAGCACCTCACCGGAATTTATCTCGCGCTGGGCCAGGTGGCCCCATCGGATTTGGCGAAACCCATCAAGCGCAAGCCGGAACACGCTTTGCAAATGGCTCCGACCGGCTTTCTCAGGATCACCATCGATGGTCGCGACACTTCCTATTTCGAGTGGCTGGGTGCCGGCCTTTATTCCCCGGAGCGGCGCGGCGGCACGATGCACGGCCGCGTTTTTTATTTGCGCGAGTTGCGCTACGGATTTGAAACTGACCGGCTCAGCGTGTGCGTTGATCCGTTCCTGTCCGCGCTGTCCGAAATGGACGATCCGGAATTTCGCATCACCATCGGCGGAGCGGAGGAATTGACGGTAGTTGTCCGGCTGGACCGCGGCCGGCTCGTGGAGTTCGCCGTGGAAAAGGGCCGCGTGTGTCTGCTCAATCCGAAAAACGTGGCCAGCGCGGCTTTCGACCGCATGCTCGAAGTCTCCGTGAGACGCGAAGAGATCAGTTTGAAAGGGCAGAAGACATTGCGGCTCGGGGTTGCGTTGTGGCACGGTGGACTGCCCGTGGACGTCCTGCCAGCCGAAGGATTCCTGGAAATTGCGCTCGGCGACGAGCAAGCCTCCTGGCCGATCGAAGACGCCTAGCAGAGAAAAACTGCTGCGTGTTGTTGTTTCCAGGACGGGCGCTTACGGGCTCGCTTCAAGACCAAAATAATCCTTTAAATTCAAAACAATTTAACGGCGAGCTCCTGTGGATGATCACCAACCGGGATCATCGTCAGCAGGCTCTGATTCTCCAGGCGCGCGCGGATCACCGAGAGGTCGCCGGAACCCCGGTTCACCACCAGCAGCAGGTTTTCGGCCGGATCAAAGCGAATTGCCTCGGGAGACTGGCCGACGGAAATGAGCAGTTCGCGGCCGTTGACGGTGCGAATGACGCGGCGGTTGTTGATGTCCACCGCGGTGACGCGGCTGGCCGAAACGTCGGTGACGTAGAGCAGGCTGGAGTCGGCGCTGAGGATTCCACGTGTCGGTGCATACCCCAGCAACACGTAGTCCCCGACTTCGTGAGTCCAGGTATTGATTGCCTGCAATCCGTGCGAATCGGGCGAGATGACGTAGAGCTCCCCTCCGTCAGATTTCAGCAGCATGTCCGACGGTGTTCCCGCAAGCTGCAGGTTTGCCAGCAAGACGCCACGGCGCAAATCGACAACCGACAGCCGCGGCTGGCTGCGGCTCAAAACAAAAGCGACGGAGCCGTCTGGCAGGATGGCGACGTCATCGGGCTGCGGCACCACCGGAATCCTGGCGTGCTGCACGAGTGTGGCCGCGTCATGGATCCCCAGAGACGCATCGCCGTGATTGACGACGAGAAGGGCCCTCCCATTGGGAGTGACGCGAGCGAGAACCGGTTCGCGTCCGGTTTGGGCGCTGCCCAGGAATGCGTGTGAGCGGCAGTCGATGGCCAGCAGTGTGTCGGTCCCCGACGAAGTCGTATAGATGCGGTTGCCGTCGGCGGAAAATTCCAGCGCAAACGGCGCTGCACCTACCGGTATGCGTGCCGTAACCTGATTGGAGCGCGAATCCAGAACGAAGACGTAGCCGCCTTGCGTGCTGACTCCCCATACCTCGGGGCGTGTGGGATGCTCGCGCAGACCGGAAAGCGCGGGCCCTACTGGAATGCGCGCCACCGAGCGAAGTCTTACGAGGTCGACGACGCTGACGTTGCCGTCCGCCGTGGTGATGTAGGCGTTCAGCCGGAGGCCCGGCCGGAGGAAGGACGGCCGGTGCTCGCGGGCGAGCAGAGCGAGAGCGCCGGCAAGGAGGCCAACCGTTAGCACGATGACGCGCGGATTCTTGCGGCGCCGAGTCATGGGTGGGACAAGTAGCACAGACACTCCTGTCTGTGTCCCCGTAGGCCCCGCCAGTCCTGCAACCGCCAAGCAAGATCCGTCCCCGACAGGCACTCCGCCTCAAGCCATTTCTCGCGAACACAGACAGGAGTGTCTGTGCCACCTCGGAGAAACACAGGCAGGAATGCCCGTGCCACCTGAGAGTGCCGGTCTGGGGCGCTAGTTGACATGGCGGTGGAGAACTTCCGCAATCTGGCGAACTTCGACACTCAATTGTGCGAACTCTTCCGGAAGGATGGATTGCACGCCGTCAGAGAGCGCCTTTTCCGGTTCATGATGTACTTCAACTAAAAGTCCATCCGCTCCCACGGCAACGGCGGCTAAAGAGAGCGGCAAGACTTTGTGTCGTTTACCAGTGCCATGAGACGGGTCCACGAGAATAGGAAGATGACTTCGCTTCTTCACGGCGGGCACGACCGCAAGATCTAAAGTGTTTCTTGAGAAATCGGAGAAGGTCCGCACGCCGCGTTCGCAGAGCATCACGTTGTAGTTTCCTTCGGAAAGAATATATTCGGCAGCCATCAGGAACTCGTCGAGGGTGGCAGACATTCCGCGTTTCAGTAGGACGGGTTTCCTGGCGCGGCCGGCGCGTTTGAGCAGCGAGAAGTTCTGCATATTGCGTGCGCCAATCTGAATGACATCCGCATACTGCTCGACGAGATCCAGGCTCTCATTGTCGATGGCTTCGGTGATAATCCCGAAACCGTGCGCCTCGCGAACCTTCGCAAGGATCTTTTAACCCGGGTTCACCTAATCCTTGAAAGCTGTAGGGGGAAGTGCGGGGTTTATAGGCTCCGCCGCGAAAGAGCCGGCAACCCGACTTGGCCACCTGCTCCGCGATGGCTATGCATTGCGCTTCGGTTTCCACAGCACAGGGCCCGGCGACCATAGCGACGTTGCCGCCGCCGACCAGCACATCACCTCGCGGTGTAGGGATGCGCAACACCGTGTCTTCTTGCTTGGCGTCGCGACTCACCAACTTGTAGGGTTTGCTGACCGGGATGCACTCGATCACGCCGGGCAGCGATTCGAGCACGCCGAGGTCAATGGCCCCGTCGTTCCCAGTAATACCGATGGCCGTGCGAGCAGCCCCTGGGATGGGATGGGCTTTGAGGCCAAGGCTCTCGATGCGCGCGCACACAGCGCGCACTTGCTCCTCGGTGGCATGAGACTGCATGACTACGAGCATCGGTGTTGCCCCTGAATGGATGCGATGGACAGAGTGTACTGCATTGATGCAAGCGGGCCAAACCGCGGGAGGTCGGCAGTCGACAGTTGAAAGTCGAAAGAAACCGTTGACGATGAGACGGCTGCCCATCCTTGCGGTTTTTGCAAGGGTGGGCTCTTGGTGTTCTCCATGCCGCAAGGCTTAACGCCCCGCTATACCGCCATGTCATCCGGTTGCTAAGTCCCTTTCCACGGAATCCAGATAGTTTTGAACCACATAAAACACCACTTCGGGACGCGCCGCACGAACTCTTGAAATGGCCTCGGCCTGCGAAAGTCCGAAGGCCCGCAAAAGCGCGTAACACATCGTTGGGCCGCGATTTAGCCCAGCGGAGCAATGCAGAAACACTTTGGTGTTCGCCAGCGCCAACGCCGGGAAGGCAAATTGAATTCCTTTTCGGTATTGTCCCGGAGGCCGCATGGTGCCGTCGTCCACTTGCGGGAGCCACAGAATCGTGATGCGGTTGTCGTTCAGCGTATCGTCATCGAATTCCGCGCGCAGGTCGATGACGTGGGTGATGCCCGCGCCCACGATTTCATCAACGTCGGCCTTGGACAAGATCTCTCCGCCCACGGCAATCCGTTCGGTCACGAAATTGAAAGATACGCCCACAAGCCGCCTTACTCGGAGCGCCAGTGTAACATCAACTTTATCGCCACCGAAGCGCGCGGCCGCGCGGTTTTCCTGGTATGCATCTCCTCTCGACAGTTGCATTCCGGTTCCGCTCTTGAACCTGGGTCTCGCCGTTGACTGGTCCTCCCCCTCCAGCCATCAAAAACGACCAGCTCCAACGTGTGCCAAGGCCTAAGCAACCTCGTCCCGAATTGGCCTTGACGACGATTACCATATGTTATTCTAGATCCGTGTTAACTCAAATAGTAATTCGAACGTTTGCCGGTCCCCGCGACACCTTCGACGTCTCACCTCAAAACGCAAACTCAACCGTAAACTCTTTAGAATCCGCACTTCCGGAAAACGCGCCCGTAACTCCTTTACAATCCGCAGATCCAAAAACACTAGACTTAAAGTCCTTTAGAATCCGCACTAGAAAAAAGGGCGGGGGGAGGGGGTAAATCGTCAACTAGAAACGCCTCCGCAGTTCGTCGGCTATTCGTAGCGGAGGGCCTCCATGGGGTCAACGCGCATGGCGCGGTGGGCTGGGATGTAGCAGGCGATGAAGGCGGAGAGGAGCAGGAGGACGGCGACGGTGATGAAGGTGATGGGGTCGTAGGAGGTTACGCCGACCAGGAAGCTGGATAGGAATTTGGTTACGGCGAGGGCGGCGACCAGGCCTGCGACGATGCCGGCGCCTACTAGCATGGCGGCGTGGCGTAGAACCAGGCTGAAGACGCTGCCGGGTTGGGCGCCCAGCGCCATGCGCACGCCGATTTCGTGGGTGCGGCTGGCGGCGTTGTGGGAGACGACGCCGTAGACGCCGACCACGGCCAACAGCAGGCCCAGCGCGCCGAGCGTGCCGGCGAAGGCGGCGCCCATCTTGTAGAGGAAGAAGCCGTTGGCGCCCATGAGTGATTTGTCCATGGTCATGACGTCGTAGACCGGCAGGTTGGGATCGAGTTCGTGGATTTGGGCTTCGACAGTGCCGATGAGGTTCTCCGGAGGCATGGAAGTGCGCAACTGGAGCACGTGGGTGGCGTTGTAATTCTGGGTCAGGGGCACGTAGAAGTAATTTCGTGGCTCGTCGATCACATCGGTGTTCCTGGCGTTACGGGCCACGCCCACGACCGTTACGGGCTCGCCCTTTTTGTCTTCGCCGTCATAAGTGAATTTGCGGCCGATGGGATCCTGGTTGGGCCACAATCGGCTAGCCATGGTTTGATTGACGATGGCGACCAGTTGGGATGTGCTGGTATCGGCGTCGGTGAAGGCTCGGCCGGAGAGGATGGGGATGCGCATGTTGGCGAAGTATTCCGGGCTGACCATGTTGTGCTGGCCGCCGGGAGCGCGTTCGTCTTTGTCGAGGCTTCGCCCTCGGCGTGGATTGGGCCTCCGGTGGAGTAATAGCTGAGGGGAACGGAATAGGCGAGCGAGGCGGACACGACGCCAGGGAGAGTTTTGGCGCGGCGCAGCAGCTCGCGATAAAAGGCTTCGGTGTGCGGGCGGTTGTAGTTCTGAAGCTCGTGGGTTGAGGCCGATGTTCAGGACGTTGTGGGGATCGTAACCGAGATCGATGGACTCGGCTTTGTTCAAGCTGCGGGCAAACAGCCCGGCGGCGACCAGCACGA
>CAWENU010000027.1:0-153818 GCA_963810355.1 uncultured Acidobacteriota bacterium | reverse complement strand
GCTCGGCCCGGTTTTTGCAATTCCGAAAGCGCTGAAGCTTGCCGGGTTGAAGCTCTCCGATATTGACGTGATCGAGCTGAACGAAGCTTTCGCTGCTCAGTCGCTGGCAGTGATCAAAGAAGCTGGTCTGGACCCCGAGCGCGTCAATCCGAATGGTGGCGCGATCGCTCTGGGACATCCGCTGGGTTGCACCGGCGCAAAGCTAACCGGTCCCCATCATTCGAGAGAGCTCAAGCGCCGCAACGGCCCGCTACGGATTGGTGACCATGTGTGTGGGCGGCGGGCATGGGGGCCGCGGGGATTTTCGAAAATCTGAATTAACCCCGGAGACACCGAGGCACGGAAAGATTTGACCGTTCTGTCCTCAAGCCAGCCGCCAGCACGAGAGTAAGTGGCAAAACCCAGTAAACGTGGAAATAGGGATTGCCTCTGTGATCCTCTTAATTCTCTGTGGTGGAAGGGGGTTTTTCTATGGCAACCACTACAGCAGTTCCAAAGACCAGGATTTCCGGCGGCAGTTTCTTGCTTGAGTCGCGCCAGCCGGACGAAGTTTTCACGCCGGAAGATTTTACCGAGCAGCACCAGCTTATTGGGCAGACTACGGAAGAGTTTGCCGTCAACGAAATCATCCCTAACATCGAGAAGATCGAGCATAAAGATTTTTCGGTCACGCGGGATTTGTTGAAGAAGGCGGGCGAACTCGGACTGAGTTCAGTCGAGATTCCCGAGGCCTATGGCGGGCTGGAGATGGATAAGGTCACGGCCGCGGTAATTGCCGACCACATCGCCAAGTACGCCGGGTTCGCGACGACCTGGGGCGCACACACGGGGATTGGCGCTCTGCCGCCTGGTTTACTTTGGCACGGAAGAACAGAAGAAGAAGTATCTGCCGCGGCTGGCGGCCGGCGAGATCGTGGGCGCATACGCGCTGTCGGAATCATCTTCGGGGTCGGACGCGCTGAATTGCCGCTCCCGCGCCCAGCTTTCTCCCGACGGCAAGCACTACATCCTGAACGGCGAGAAGATGTGGATTACCAACGCCGGGTTCGCGGACCTGTACACGGTGTTTGCGAAAGTCGACGGGGAAAAATTCTCGGCGTTTCTGGTGGAAAGAAATTTTCCAGGATTCTCGGTTGGAGCCGAGGAGCACAAGATGGGCATCCGCGGCTCGTCCACCTGCCCGATCATTCTGAACGACTGCAGGGTGCCGGTGGAAAACCTGCTCGGCGAAATCGGGAAGGGCCACTCATCGCTTTCAACATTTTGAACATCGGACGGTTCAAGCTGGGCGCGATGTGCCTGGGCGGAGGGCGAGTTTCGCTGGAGAACGCCATCGGCTACGCCAAACAGCGCAAGGCATTTGGCAAGGTCATCGCGGATTTCGGCCTGGTGCGCGAAAAGATCGCCAACATGGCGACGCTGATTTACGTCGGCGAGTCGCTGGTCTATCGCACGGTCGGCATGATGGATGCGGCTCTGACCGAGGTCGACAAATCCGGCGCCGACGCCGCAAGGAAATCGCAAGGCGATCGAGGAATACGCCGTCGAGTGCTCGATTATCAAAGTCTGGGGCTCGGAGATGATCGACTATGTCGTCGACGAGACCGTGCAGATTTACGCCGGCTACGGGTTTGTCGAGGAATATCCGGCCGAGCGCGCCTATCGCGATGCGCGCATCAACCGCATTTTCGAGGGCACAAACGAAATCAACCGGCTCATCATCACCGGCTTTCTGCTGAAGCGGGCCATGAGCGGACAGTTGCCGCTGATGCCGGCGATCAAGAAACTGATGGACGAAGTGCTCTCGGGCCCGTCCGTGAGCGAAGACCTGGAAGGCGCGCTGGCCGAGGAACGCAAGTTGGTGGCACAGGCCAAGAAGCTCGGGTTATTTGCGGCGGGCGCGGCCACGCAGAAATACATGCAGGCGATCCAGGATCAGCAGGAGATCATGGGCGCCATCGCCGACATGACGATCGAAACCTACGCCATGGAATCGGCGGTGTTGCGGGCGCAGAAGCTCGCCGAGACCAAGGGCGAAGCGGCGGCTGGACTGGCGGTCGCAATGACACGGGTCTATTTGTCGCAGGCGTTCGAGAAGATCGAGTCAGCGGCGCGGAAGGTGATCGCGGCCGTGGCCGATGGCGACATGCTGCGGACGCAGCTTGCCATCTTGCGCAGGCTGGCGAAATATGAGCCGTTCAACACCATTGAACTGCGCCAGCAGATCGCGCAGAAGATGATCGAGCGCGGGAAGTACACGCTGGCATAGCCAGAGATCAAGATCAGGAAGACCCGCGTCCAACAGGCCACTCCAGACGTGGCCAAGTGGAACTCACGCTCCAACCGTTCACGCGAAAGGGCCTAGTCCTGCCGTGATCTTCGCCACAGATTCCCAAATCGGGAAACTAGTGGCGCGGTGGCGCCAATGGCACCAGGATTTTTGTCGTGTCTTCCAGGCTTGAGTCAGTCAGGCCCTTCCCCACCCTTGTATTCTTGATTTGTCTTTTTCTAAATTGTGGTTATAGCTCCGGGTCTTCAAGTTTGGCTCCGTCGATTACGACGCAGCCCTCAGCGCAAACCGTAACCGCGGGCCAGACCACAAAGTTTACCGTGGCCGCCTCGGGCACCGCGCCGCTCAGCTATCGGTGGCAAAAAGGATCGAACAACATTTCCGGTGCAATCTCCCCCAGCTATAGCACCCCAGCTACCACGATGTCGGACAACGGTTCGACCTTCCGGGTCGTCGTCAGTAACGCCGCGGGAACTATGACCAGCAATGCGGCAGTGCTTAACGTCACCGCGGGGTTCTTCGGCTCCGTCCATCATTACCCAGCCCTCCAACCAAGGCGTAATCGTGGGACAGAAGGCGACCTTTGCCGTGGTCGCATCGGGCACGGCTCCGCTCAACTATCAGTGGAAGAAAGGGACTACCAACATCTCGGGCGCAACCTCCCCAGCTACACCACGCCCGTCCAACCAAGGCCCTTCTTGAGTTTTGCCAATCTACCTACGAGGCCGCGGCAATCCTGAGCAAATGGGACCGCCCCGCCTTTCAGAGAAAAAACCCTGAATCCTCCGCGACAGCGGCGTAGTGGTCTCGAATAGCGCTTTCTTTTTTACCTATGAATTTCCCCGGGAGCTCAACCACATGAGAAGTCGGCGAACCGTATCGCGCGCGATTGTCGTGTCCTTGTTTCTTTTCAGCGCGCTAATGCTGCTGATCGCAGCGAGTGCTCCGGCGTTTGCGCAAACGGCCGCGGTGCGCGATCCGGCGGAGCCGCAACAAAAAGGGGAGAAGCCGAAGATTTTACCGCGTCCAGCCGGCTCCATCGCCCGCGCGTCCATCGACGAGAAGTCGATGCGCGCATTGATGTCGCCAGATGGTCGCTTGCGGCACGCGCCTGTCGATCGCGCCCTGGGCAGACGTGAATCGCGGCCCAGGGCTGCGGCCGTGACCGCCATCGTGGCGAGGTTCAATGAGATCGCGAAGGCCTCGGGCGGCACGTTGCAAGTGGTCGTCGATAAATTTGAAGCGACCTCCGCGCGCACATCCAGACAAACCCAGCTCCGATGGAAAATGTGTATGCAATTCTGCCCGGGCACGGAGGGCGAGCTCTCCAAAACGTGTCTTCATCGTTTCGGGCCACCTCGATTCGCGGCCGTCCGACGACCAAGGATACAAAAACCGACGCACCCGGCGCAGACGACGATAGGATCGGGTGTAGCCGTGAGCCAGTGGAGTCGAGCGCGTTTGCTGCGGCAAAAGCAGGCGGCAAACGGGCAAAGGACGGTTATCGGGCGACGCTTTCTGTTTGCCGCGGTTTCCGGCGAAGAGCAAGGTCTGCTGGGAAGCACGCACATGGTCGATTGGTTGAAGGAAAAAGGCTACACGGTAGGAGGGATGCTCGACGATGACATCGTTGGCGACGATCCCGCGCCGGGTGCGCCGCATCGCGTGCGTGCTGTTTTCCGGGGAGCGGCGAAATCAACGATTGTGGATTCGCCCTCGCGAGAGAAGCTAGCGCGCGCGGTAGGAGGAATCGACGGCCGCGGGCAGCGATCCGACATGATATTTCGCGTAGACCGTTACGGACGAGGTGGCGATCACTATCCCTTTTACAAAGCAGGACTTCCTGCGGTGCGCTTCACGGAGCCTCTAGAAGACTACAATCATCAGCACCAGACGCCGCGGACCGAAAGCGGCGTGGAGTATGGCGACTTTGCGAAATATTTAAAATGCGGCGGATTTTTAGGGAGATGTTGCGCGGGACAACGCGGAAGCGCTGCGGCAGTTGGCGGTGGCCCCGGCGGCGCCGGTTCAATGCGCAGTTTGACTGGGGCAGTCACTCCGGACGCCAAGGTTTCCTGGTCCGGCCAGAGGAAGATTCCGAACGCGCGGGATTCGAGATTCTGTGGCGTGAGACAAACAGGGAGTTAAGCGCTGGAGCGTCTACCACCTTTGCAGAGTCCGCTGGCGAAACGGTGCTGAAGGTGTGTCGACTGACAATCATTTCTTTGCCGAGCGTGCTGTCGGCAAGAATGGCGCACGTTCCATCCGATGCCGACGGAGATGGAGGGCCGACCCATTCCCGGTACGACGAAGAAGTAGGAGTGGAGGGAAGACAGCAAGCCAGAACGGGGCCGTCGACTCCTGGTCTCTCTACTTCGTTACGTCATTACTTCATTAATTCACTTCTTCCCGGCAATCTTGGCGCCCCAGGAATCGGGGCTCAGGTCTTTGGCGTGTTGCGAGAAGAGCCAATGGTGCCCATCGAGATCGAACACCCCGTACTGCAGTTCGCCGTAGACGGTTTGGTTTAGCTGCTCGGCAATTCGGGCACCGCTTGATTTCACCTTGCGGTAGTGCGCGTCCACATCGTTCACGAAGATCGTCAAGCTCTGCGTTCCGTAGCCGAGTTGGGCTGGGCTGGAAGAGCTTGGCTTTGCGGCCTTGACCATGTCCACGCGTCGCCGAGATGCATCTGTGCGCCGCTACTGGCCCGTTGGGCTCGCCGTAGCGGTATGCTCGACGAAGCCGAACGTCTTGCTAGCCAGTCGATTGCGGCAACGACGTCCTTATAGAGGACGTGCGGCAGGACCGTGTCGACTGGGACGGAGCGGTTCTTCATGGCTCGCATCATCCTACAACGATTCGCCCAGCAACTCTAACGCGAGCCATTCCGCGATTTAGTGAGCGGCGGCGACCGCTTGGGCGAAGGTGATGAAGTGGCCGGCAGGATCTTGGTAGCCGACTTCGCGCATGCCGTAGAACGCGGTGCGCTCCGGCTGCGACGATTTTGGAGCTCTTCAAGGCCGTCAGGACCGCATCCAGGTTATCGACTTCGATGTAGAGGAACGTCGGGCCTTTTCTCGCGGCTTCTGAGATGAGCGGCATATCTTCGCCGAGGCTCGCGTAGGTCTGGTACATCACCTCCGTCGATTCTCTTTGCAATGCGACGAAGCCCAGTTTGTACCGTGTGGGACTTCGATGGTCCTAGCAAAGCCGAGCGCGTCCACCCAGAAGGGAAGAACGGGTTCGATTTCCTTGACGAAGAGAACCGGGGTAATGCGCTTAACGTTCATCATTTCCTCCATTGGATTCGCGGGGATTGCTCTTCTAGACGAAAGATCAAAGCCTGAGCGACGAAACGACAAGGAAGTGTCGGAAAAATGCCAAGAGCACATTTTACTTGTGTCGTTCACGTAGTCTAAGTTAGACTAGTTGGAGTTTAATTGTTCGCTTGCACGGTGTCAAGCGAGTTCGTTGGGGAAAAGGAGCCAGATAGCCCATGGAAAAAGTCCTGATCGATAAATTCATCGTTCCCGAAACCTCCAAAGCCGCGTTCCTCGAGAGTGCGCATAGGGTACAGCGCTTTCTCAAAACCTTACCCGGATTCGTTGAAGGATTTCTCTATGAGAAGAAAGAGGGAGAAGGCCAATACAACTACATGACGACAGCTGTGTGGAAAAGCGAAAGAGCTTTCAATGATGCAAAGAGGGCGGTAGCCATGGAATTCGGCAAGGAAGGCAACGATCCGCAGAAAGGAATGAACGAACTCAAGATTGAACGTGAGCGGGCGGTGTTCGAAAGATCGGAATGTTAGTATGCACTGACAAGAATTGAGTTAAGGAGGAGTGATGCGAAGAGACACAAGACGACTTCAGGATTTGATCTCGATTGGTCCGGCGATGCTGCGGGATTTTGAGTTGTTGCGTGTCCGCAGCGTGGCGGACCTGGCTCGTCGAAGCCCCGAGCGGCTTTATCGTCAACTTGGGCGCGTGGCGAAACAGCATCAGGACATTTGCGTGCTCGATACGTTCTGCGCGGCAGTGGCGCAGGCCCGCGATCCGCGCTTGCCCGCCGAACAATGCGTCTGGTGGTGGTGGAGCAACAAGCGGAAAAGGGAAAGCGCTTGATGATGCGGAAAGGAAAGCGAGCGGAGTGGACCACACCGGATCTGGTGATTTTGAGTTTGCTGGCGGAGCGAGGCATGCATGGGTATGAGGTGAATCTTGAATTGGAACGCCGATGCGTGCGGGACTGGGCGGGGATTTCGCGGCCGCAAGTCTATTATTCGCTCGAGAAGTTGGCTGCGGCGGGGTTGATTCGCGCGGGCGAGAGCAATGAGCCTGCGGCCGGGCCAGAGCGGCGTGTCTTTGAGACAACCGCGAAGGGAAGACACGCTTTGGGCGATGCCTTGGAACGGGAAGACTGGACGACCCAGCGAGATCGGCCAGCGTTCCTGACGTGGGTGGCGTTGTCCTGGCAGGCGCGCGGCGGTGTGTTTCAGACGCAGATCGCGAGGCGACAAAAATTCCTGGAGAGCGAACTGGCGCGAGAGGAAGGAACGTTGCAGTCGATCCTGAAGGAAGTCGGGCATCCGTATCATGAGGCCGTTTGGATGGTGAGTTTGATGATCGAGCAGTTCAAGACGGAGTTGCGGTGGCTTCGCAAGGTGGCGCGCGAATTGCCGCGACGGGCGAGCGCGAACAATCCCGAGTATGCGACCGCGCAGGAAGTAATGACACTGCGCTAGCGCGCGGGAATCATCTTAGGTACTCCGGGCTCCGTCCAGATGGCGTCTCCATTGCTATCGTAGAACTGTAGCGCGGGGCCCATCGGTACATTCATGTTGACCTCAGGACCGCTCAAATCCTTCCTTATCTTGACTTGCGGATTCAGGGTTAGGCGGGCGCGGATTTGGCCATCTTCGTCTTTCACGACGAAGTCTTGCGCTTCCACGGTACGGGCGTGGATTACGGCGGAGTCGACGTGGTCGGCGGGCTTGGCCGCGATCAATACCAGGGAGGTGCTTGAGAGCGCGAGCAGGATCGCTGCTAATTTCCATCGGCGGTTCTGAGTTTCGAGCCTGTCAAGGCGGGCGGCTAGGGCTTGCAAATCGTTATTTTTGGATTGCATGCATTGCCTCCGAGTGAATTGAAGTGGGGTGGAAGTCCGTTCACGTTAGACGCGGGAGCGATTCTTTAGTGAGCGGTTGATGCTTGCCCGTGACGCCGCGGCTGCGGATCGTTCAACACAGGCAGGAGTGCCTGTGCTACTGGAGATGCAGCGAGCCCGTGTAGGTTACCCGGGCTTTGCCGGAATCGCCGCGCTCGATGCGTCCGATGCGGAAGAATTTTTCGCGGCGGCGCTTGAGATCGGCTTCGACGGACTGCACGCGGGCTTGCGGGACGACTAATATCATTCCGACGCCGAGGTTGAACGATTGCAGAAGTTCATCGGTTTCGATTTTTCCGATCTTCGCGAGATATTTGAAAATAGGTGGAACCGGCCAGCCAGCCAAATCTACCTGCGCTTGAACGCCGGACGGCAGGACACGCGGTAAATTGCCGGGAATACCGCCGCCGGTGATGTGCGCTAAAGCGGAGACCCAGCCGCGGGCCACAATGTTTTTCAGCGCCGGGGCGTAGCAGAGGTGCGGCTTGAGGAGTTCGGCGCCGATCTTGTTGCTGACTTCGGCGACATACGTGTCCGGCTTCAGTTTCGCGACATCGAAGACTAACTTGCGGGCGAGCGAGTACCCGTTGGTGTGCAGGCCTGCGGATGGCAGAGCGATGAGCACGTCCCCCGGCTTTACACTTTTTCCGGTGATAAGATTTTTGCGTTCCACGGCGCCGACGATAAACCCGGCGAGATCATATTCGCCGACGGGATAGAAACCCGGCATCTCGGCGGTCTCACCGCCGATCAACGCGCAGCCTGCTTTGCGGCAGGCGCGGCTCATGCCCTCGACAAGCTGCTCGACTACATTGGGATCGAGCTTGCCCATCGCGAGATAGTCCAGAAAGAATAGCGGCTCGGCGCCCTGCACGAGAATATCGTTGACGCAATGATTTACGAGATCGCCGCCGACCGTGGAGTGAACGCCGGTGGCCATGGCGACTTTCAGCTTGGTGCCCACGCCGTCGGCGCTGGAAACCAGCACCGGCTCTTTCCATTTCTTTTTATCCAGGGCAAACAGCGCGCCGAACCCGCCGATGCCGCCAAGGACTCCAGGAGTAAAGGTGCGGCTTGCGTGGTGACGGATCCGCTGCTTAACGGCGTCGGCCGTGGCGATGTCCACCCCTGCGTCGGCATATTTCATGGAGTAAGGTTCGATGTCCGTTTCTGGCCCGGGCGCACGTGATTCCGGCCGTGCTCTACTGGAGGATAGCTGATTGCCGCGAGGCGGGTGCGGCTTTTTACTCTAACGGCTACTAGCTGATTAAGAACTAAAACGTGTGAAACAATCGCTTCCAGCGCACGAGGCCCGGATGCAGAATGGCGCTCGCATAGGCAAGGAACCGCTCGCGCGTCTGCCCGGGCTCCCAGGCATCGGACGGCACATCGAGGGACATGTAAATCATGACCGGAGTGCCGATGATGTTGTTGCGCGGGACGCAGCCCCAAAAGCGGCTGTCGTACGAGTTGGTGCGGTTGTCGCCCATGGCGAAATAACAATTTTCCGGCACGTGATAAGGAAATTTGATGTCGGTGTAACCCGGAGGCGCGCTTCCGGGAGGCGCAGGTTCGCTGGGTCCGACGGCATACGTTTCGTGGAGTTTTGCTCCATTGACGTAAACGGCGCCCCCGCGCAGTTCGATCGTGTCGCCGGGCAAGCCGATGGTTCGCTTGATCAGGTCCGTGGTGTTGGGGGCGAACGGGGGCTTGAAAATGATCACTTGCTGGCGGCGCGGATTACGCCACAGCGGCACATGCCAGTTAGTGAAGGGCACGCCAGCATCGTAGCCGATGCGGCTCATGATGAGATGATCGCCGACCAGCATGGTGTTCTCCATCGAACCCGATGGAATCACGCGCGCCTGACCGATCGTACCGTTGATGAGCATGAATACCAGAGCCACCCAGAACCAGGCGACAATTTCGCGCTGGATGCGCTGCCGCACCGGGACGATCGCTGATCTCTCGTTTGTGCCTTCGATTTTCTTGGCTTCAGCTTTCACATTCCACCGCCACACGGCAACTCGGCCGCCGCGTTTTCGATTCGTCGGTTATTCGTTGCAACAACCGCGGTTCACCTAGAGACTAAAATGTATGAAACAGTCGCCGCCATCGCACCACGCCGGGATGCAAAATGGCGCTCGCGTAGGCCAAGAATCGTTCGCGAATCTGACCGGGCTCCCAGGCATCCGGCGGCACGTCGAGCGACATATAAATCATGACTGGTGTGCCGATGATGTCGTTGCGCGGAACGCAGCCCCAGAAGCGGCTGTCATATGAATTCGTGCGATTATCACCCATCGCGAAATAACAATTGTCCGGAACCTTGTACGGAAACTTGATGTCCGTGTAGCCCGGCGGCGCGCTGCCCGGAGGAGCCGGTTCGCTCGGGCCGATGGTGTACGTTTCCTTGAGTTTCTCGCCATTGATGTACACCGAGCCGCCGCGCAGATCCACGGTATCGCCCGGAAGCCCGATGGTGCGCTTGACATAGTCCGGCGTGTCCGGCGCAAACGGCGGCTTGAAGATAATCACCTGCTGACGGTGCGGATTGCGCCATAGAGGCACGTGCCAGTTCGTGAAGGGTACGCCGGCGTCGTAGCCGATGCGGCTCATGATCAAGTGATCGCCGATCAGTAATGTATTTTCCATGGACCCAGAAGGAATCACTCGAGCCTGACCGATCGTGCCATTGATGAGCATGAACGCCAGCGCCACCCAAAACCACGCGATGATTTCGCGTTCGACCCGCTGACCAACCGGGAGCTTTGCGTCTTTCTCTTTCTTGTCTTTATCTTCGTTCGTGGGTTCAGCTTTCACGTTCCACCGCCACAGGGCGCTCGGCCGCTGGGTCCTCTATCCGACTGCCATTCGTTGCGTCACGGAGTACCTCGTTGGACGCGCCTTTGCCGACTTCCAGCGGACCAAGTCGGTCGGGTACACCCCAGTGTAGCAAGACGTGCAGTAATTGCCTTTGGTGTCGCTCACCGCTTGTCTCAAACTGGCAAGAGAGACGTAGCCGAGCGAATCCGCGCCGAGAAACTTGCGTATTTCTTCAGGCGAGTTGGAGGAAGCGATCAACTCTTCGCGCGTGGGCGTGTCCACGCCGTAGTAACACGGAGAAACCGTCGGCGGACAGCTGATGCGCACGTGAACCTCTTTCGCGCCGGCTTCCTGCACCATGCGGACGATCTTCCGGCTGGTGGTGCCGCGGACGATGGAATCGTCCACCAGTACGACGCGCTTGCCTTCAATCAGCCCGCGAATGGGATTGAGCTTGAGCTTCACGCCGAAATTGCGAATCGCTTGCGAAGGCTCGATGAACGTGCGTCCGATGTAGTGGTTGCGAATCAGTCCCATACGAAACGGAATGCCCGATTCAAGAGAGTAGCCAACTGCCGCCGGCACACCGGAGTCCGGCACCGGGACCACGATATCGGCCTCGACGGGATGTTCCTGCGCCAGGAGGCGGCCGAGCTCTTCGCGGCTCTGCATTCACCGAGCGGCCAAAGATGATGCTGTCCGGCCGCGAAAAATAAACATGCTCGAAGATGCATTGCTGCAGGGGCTTTTCCGGCGCGAAGCGTATGGACTCGATGCCGGAGCGCGAGATGCGCACCATTTCGCCTGGCTCGACTTCGCGAACGTATTGCGCGTTCAGAAGATCGAAGGCGCAAGTTTCCGACGCGACCAGCCAGGCATCGCCTAGCCTCCCAGATTGAGCGGACGAAATCCTCGAGGATCACGTACGGCGTAGAGTTCATCGGGCGTGAGCACGAGCAGCGAGTACGCACCTTCCACTTGATTCAGCGCGTCGCCGATGGCGCCGGAAAGATTGCGGGCTTGCGAGCGCGCCAGCAGGTGGACGATGACCTCGGTGTCACTGTTGGTTTGGAAGATCGAACCGCGATGTTCGAGCTTGCGGCGCCAGTCGGCGGCGTTGGTGAGATTTCCGTTGTGGCCGAGCGCCACTTTTCCCTTGTTGCAATCAATCAGGATAGGCTGCGCGTTCAGCAGGGCCTTGTCGCCGGCGGTGGAATAGCGCGTGTGCCCGATCGCCGAGTTCCCCGGAAGCGTGTTCAACACGCTGGGCGTGAAGATTTCCTCAACCTCGCCCATAGCACGATGAAGATGCAGATCGCCACCGTCGCTGGAGACGATACCGGCGGATTCCTGGCCGCGATGTTGCAGCGCGTAAAGGCCCAGATACGCGAGCTTCGAGGCTTCTTCGTGGCCGAAGACGCCGAACACACCACACTCATCGTGGAAGTGGTCGTCAGCGAAAGCGAGCTTTTGCGTCATAATTAACGATCGCACTGCGATATTTCCCTGCGAATCACAAATGCAGTCAATCCCTTGCAACTATAAAGAAAGGCGGCTACCGGACCTTTAGAGCGCGTTCCAGCGAATGGGCCCAGGCGTCGCGCAGAGATTCGAGTAGGCTGTCGATCGCCGCGCTCCTCTTATATTGGATGCGAAATGCCTTGTCGCGGGTAACCTGGCCGATTTGTTGCGCGGTCACACCATATTGTCGCGCACTCTCCAGAACGCGGGCAAGCAGAGCGGACTTGACCGAGACAACAGCGCGGGCGCCGCGCTCATTGAAGAGCGCGTGTTCCGCAGGAGGTTCGGATCCCTCCAGAATGACGCTTGCGCTGAGCCCGTTAGCCGCAAAGCAGCATTCCGCCAGCGTGACTGCTATGCCGCCGTCGCTGATGTCGTGCGCGGATTGCACAAGGCCCTGGGTGGCCAGCGCTACCAGCATTTGTTGCAAGCGCTTCTCGGCCGCGAGGTCGATTGGGGCGGTTCGCCTGCCACGATCTGGGCAATCGTCTTGGAATACTCGGACGAAGAAAATTCGGCGCCAGATTGGCTGGCGAGCGTCGTCGCGGCAGATCCTGCGCCGTCCAAAGCACAATCAGGTCACCCTTTTCGCGAAACCCGAGTTTCAGCACGTACGACGCGTCGTCGATGATGCCAAGGACTCCGATCACTGGCGTCGGATAGATCGATTTGCCAAGCGTCTCGTTGTAGAAGCTGACGTTGCCGCCGGTGATGGGCGTTTCGAGTTCGTCGCAGGCTACCGCTCAGTCCATCGATTGCTTCGCTGAATTGCCACATCACTTCCGGTTTTTCCGGGCTGCCGAAATTGAGGCATTTTGTCGCGGCGATCGGGCGTGCGCCGCTGCATGCAACGTTTCGTGCAGCTTCCGCGACCGCGTGCATCGCACCCAACCGGGGATTCAGATGACACCAACGGCCGTTGCCGTCGGTGGAAAGCGCCAGCGCCCGCTTCACTTCTCCCGTTTGCGGATCCTTGATGCGAATTATGGCCGCATCGCTGGCTCCTGGTCCCGCGAGCGTATTCGTCCGCACCATGGTGTCGTATTGTTCGGTGATCCATCGCTTGGACGCGATGGCCGGTGACGCCAGTAGCTTTTTGAAATTCTCGGTGAGGTTCGTGCTGCCGGCTTTGAACACAAACCAGTCGGCGGCCGTTTCCCTACGCAGCGGTGGGCCGCGCGATCGGGCGCTGGTAAACAGGGCCCTCTTCAGCCAGCGGGTGCGCGGGAATCTCGGCCGCGACCTCGCCGTGGTTTAGCACTTTCGCGATGCCGCCTTCGGTGACCGTCCCGACGACGACGGCATCGAGTCCCCACTTCTTGAAGACGTCGAGCACTTCGCGCTCGCGGCCCTTCTCTGCGACCAGCAGCATGCGCTCCTGCGATTCGCTGAGCATGATTTCGTACGGCGTCATGCCGGATTCGCGCTGCGGAACCTTCGCGAGGTCGATTTCAATGCCGGTCCCGCCTCGCGAAGCCATTTCCATCGTCGAGCACGTCAGGCCGGCCGCGCCCATATCCTGAATCGCAACCACCGCACCGGTGTGCATCGCCTCGATGCAGGCCTCCAGCAACAACTTTTCCATGAAAGGGATCGCCAACCTGCACGTTCGGCCGCTTTTGCTGCGACTCTTCCGTGAATTCCGCCGAGGCCAGCAGCGATGCGCCATGAATGCCGTCGCGCCCCGTTTTTGCGCCGACGTAAATCACGGGATTGCCGATGCCCTTGGCCTTGGCAAGAAAGATCTCTTCCTTGCGCGCGATGCCCAGCGCTAGGGCGTTAACCAGCGGATTTTGCGAGTAGCAAGGCTCGAAGCAGACTTCGCCGCCGACCGTGGGAACGCCGAAACAGTTTCCGTAGTTCGCCACGCCGCGAATCACGCCATCGAGAATGCGGCGATTCTTGCGCCGCTTCTTCCTCGCTCGTGCGTCTTGCTCGCGCGTGATTTCGCCGAACCGCAACGAATCGAGCACCGCGATGGGCCGCGCGCCCATGGTGAAAATGTCGCGCAAGATGCCGCCAACGCCGGTGGTCGCGCCCTGGAACGGCTCCACATAACTCGGATGATTGTGCGATTCGATCTTGAACGCGGCGACCAGACCGTCGCCGATGTCCACGACGCCGGCATTTTCGCCAGGGCCTTGCACCACAAGCTTTCCGCGCGTCGGCAGGCGCTTCAGATGCACCTTGCTCGATTTATACGAGCAGTGCTCGCTCCACATCACGCTGAAGATGCCCAGCTCGGTGATGTTCGGATCGCGCCCAAGGATTTTCTTGACGCGAGCGTATTCTTCTGACGTTAGTCCGTGCTCAGCGGCGATTTCAGCGTAACCTTAATTTCGGTGGGTGCAGTAGCCATTACGCTCTATTCATTGCTCCGGCACAAAATCCAATAAAAGAAGAGGGGACGACAGAGATCACGCCGTTGCCTTTGCGGCGCCAACCAGCGCTTCGATCATCGATTGGAAAATCACTAGCCCATCGGACGAGTCCAATGCCGATTCGACGGCGCGCTCCGGATGCGGCATCAAGCCGGCCACGTTACGTTCGCGATTGCAGATACCGGCGATGTTAGCCATCGAACCATTCGGATTCCCGCTCGCATCATCGGAACCGTTGGGAGTCGTGTAGCGGAAAATGACTTGGCGATTTCTCTCCAGCTCCGAGAGCGTCGCTTCGCCAATAGTGTAGTTGCCGTCGTTATGCGCGATGGGAATCCGGAGGATTTGGCCCTCTTGGGCGGCATTGGTAAACGGCGTGTCAGTTTGCTCGACGCGAATGTGCACATGACGGCAAATGTAGCGCAGGCCGGAGTTGCGCATCATCGCGCCCGGCAGCAGTCCCGCTTCCAGCAGAATCTGAAAGCCATTGCAGATACCCAGAACGATACCGCCTCTATTGGCAAATTTTTCGACCGACTTCATCACCGGGGAAAAGCGCGCAATCGCTCCGGTCCGCAGATAGTCCCCGTAGGCGAATCCGCCGGGCAGGATGACGGCGTCGCAGTCTCCAAGATTCTCGGATTGGTGCCAGATAAATTCAACCGGCTTCTGCAAGACGTTCCCGATGGCGTAAAACGCGTCGTGATCGCAATTCGATCCGGGAAAGACAACGACTCCAAACTTCATCAGGTTGGCAGCTCCTTTTGGGAACTAGGGAACTTCTATTTTAGCACAGGGAGAAGTTTGACTTCGGGGCGAGATCATTTGCCAGCAGCTCGAACACATAGAAACGGGCGAAAGCTCCTGGCCGCCCTGGCTTTCCGAAACTGAAAGGTGACCCAGCCGAGTGCAACTCATTTGTCGCTATAGTCCTGGCTGAACACCAAACGGAAGCCGAGGGGATCTTCTATGACCATTTCGTAGCACTTGTAGATGCGCAACACCGGTTTTTCCAGAATGTTTGCGCCCTTCGCTTGCAGCTCCGTATAGAGAGCATCGAGATCGTCCACCCAGACATACGCATCCAGGTCAATTTTGCGGCGTTTCACGTTCGGTGATACTTCCGCTCCCTCATCCACTTTGCCAAATTGAATTTCCGCTTGGTCGCGCGCAACCATGGCAAATCCTGGCGGGTTGCCGAAATAACCCAGGATCTGAAACCCGAGAACATCGCGGTAATGCTCGGCCGCGGTCACCACATCGCGTACGATAAAGTGAGGGTTAATCGCTTTGAGATGGGCTTTCGCACTCGCGCTGCCTTGGGCTTCGGTCATGACGAACCTCGAATCCGAATTTTGCCCTAAACGCCGATCCTCATCAAATGGACCGTCCGGAGAGCCCGGACGAGGGTGGCGCATCGGCAGGCTTGGTCGTGGTGGGCACAATGCCGTCTAAACCGAGCACATTGACGAGGCTGGCGTTGGCGGGAACTATGTACTTCGTATTTTGCGCCAGAGTATTGTTCAGCACTTCGAGCTTCCGCATCGTTTCCGCACGCTCCTTGAAGTAGGTCTCGGCGGCGTTGGAGACCAACTTGATCGCTTCGGCTTCGGCATTGGCCCGCGTGATCCGTGCCTGCGCGTCACCTTCGGCCCGCAGAATCTCCGACTGCTTCGTGCCTTCCGCCTGCAAAATCTGACTCTGCTTGATGCCTTCCGCCTCTAGCACCGCAGCACGCTTCTCGCGCTCCGCTTTCATCTGGCGCGACATTGCATCGGTGATGTCTCGCGGGGGCTCGATCTTCTGTACTTCCACGCGGGTAACTTTCACGCCCCATCCGTTGGTGGCTTCATCGAGCACCTGGCGCAGATTCGTATTGATCATGTCGCGCGCCACCAGCGTTTCGTCCAGTGTCCGGTCGCCAATCAGGTTCCGCAGGTTGGTTTGCGCCAGCGTAGTGCAGGCGTAGCCGAAATCCTGCACTTCGTACTGCGATTTCACGGGATCGATCACTTTGTAGTAGACCACGGCATCCACTTCCACGGTCACATTGTCCTTGGTGATCAATTTTTGCGGTGGCACGGTGATGACCTGCTCGCGCATGTCCACGCGTACGATGTCGTCGATGAACGGAACGATAAAGGTCAGCCCCGACGGCGCCATGCCGTGATACTTCCCTAGCCGCGTAATTAAACCCTTTTCATACTGGCGCACCGTCCGCGCTCCTCTGGCCAGTGCCACCAGGCCAAAAACCGCGAAAATAAAAAGAAATGCGATAAACAGTGCGCCGGTATCCATTGCCCTCACCTCACCCTGAGCGTTACGCCCTCGACCGATTCGACTTTCACTTCCGCGCCAAGATCGCGCGCCGCTTCGCCGGCGCTCGCAAGTTCCGCGCGCCACACCTCGTCACCCACCTTGACCATGCCCGGTTCGTGCAGCGCAATGCGCTTAGTCACCACGCCGGTCTTTCCCACGATCGCATCGATATTGCTGGGATGATTTTTCACCGTGAGCTTGGCTTTCAACCAACTGCGGAAGATAGCGAGGTACACCAGGGCCAGGCCCCCCGCGGCGAGCAGGCCGATCTTTTCCGAACCTAAAAAGAGTCCGATGCCACCGCCGATCGCCAGCGACCCGCCGACCAGCGCCAGATCGAATCCCGTCATGGCGCCTAGCGCCAACTCCACGATCACGCACACGATGCCGCCGATAATCAGCAGCCAGTTCACCCACATGCCCACAGAGATACTCCTCCCCGTGCCAGTATGCCGGACGATTACGTCGCGTTAGGTTTCTCTCCAATGATCAAGCCAATCCGGTGCCGCTTCGCGGAAAGGACGACGGGCCATAGCCAAAGAGTACAAGGGGTGGGAAAGACAACGCCGAAAAGCTCTTGTCGGGTTTGGTGCTCGACACTGCTCGCCGAGTTATTTCGCCACTTGCGACTTTCAGGGACGCGCGTTTGGCGAGAAGAACCCAATCGGCAAGTCGCGCGAGGTCCGCAATCCCGCCGGCGCATCCAGAATCACAGGAATCGAGTTCACTACCACCGACGCAGTGGCAATATCCCCGTGCGAACCGCCAGGAATCACCAGGCTAATGTCGGGATGACCTTTCAACTCGACTATGTCCGCCGGATGTTTCGCGCCAACGTACATCTGCAGCTCGAGGTATACAAGTTCTTTCCCACCACCCGTGCCTCGGGCGATCTGGTGTACGCCGGCGGCTTGGCCCGCTTCCACGGTCAGATACTCCGTCTGCACCCTCTCGGTCGCAACCATCGGTTCAATCGTTTCCGTGATCTTCTCCACGGGCAAATTCAAGCTATCGGCCACCATGGCCACGGATTCAGGAAGTCCCACGTGCTTGATGACACCTTCCGCCACCTTCGCGCGGAATTCTTCCACCGTCATTCCCGCGCCAATCTTTTTCTGCAACGGCAATCGTCGTTTCGATGCGTCCACGATGCGCAACGCCTTCGCATGCTCGATCCGCTGAGAAGCCGCTGCGAGCGTCACCACCAGCTTATCCATCACGAAGCCCGGATTCACGCCTGTACCAACAAGCGCAACGCCCCAATCCTTTGCCGCCGCATCGAGTTTCGCCGCCAACTCCGGATACGTACGGTACGGATACGCGAGCTCCTCGCACGTCGAAACGACACAAGACTCCGCTTCCAGGCAGGCCAGCAACTGGTCCATCACCTTCGACAACGAAGACGACGTCGAATGAATTACGACGTCCGCCGCCTGTTCCAGAACCTCCTTCGCGTCGGCGGAAATTTTCACGCCCCAGGGAGCGTCGGCTGCACCTATCACTTCTCCCAAATCCCGGCCAACTTTTGCCGGATCGGTATCAATCGCCCCGCAAATCTCGATGGCTTGCTTTTCCCGCATCAATCGCGCGATCGAGGCGCCGATAGGCCCTACGCCGTACTGGATGGCGCGAATTCTCTTTTTCACGAAGCTCTCCGTTGTCGTTTCACAGCCCAGGAGCACACCGCACATTTTGGCTGGAAGCGAATCTCTAACGATAGAGGAATTCGCAAAGCCAGGCAACGCAAAACGCGCCGTCACAAATGTAGGCGCCGGGCTTAAGCCAGGCGCTGCCGATGCGATTCCCAACCATCGACCGACCCAGGACATACTAGAATGTCTGTTTCACATGACGGCCCCAAAACTGCATCCCGTGCGCGCCCTCATTTTTGATCTGGACGGCACCCTCATCGACTCCAAACGCGACCTGATCCACTCTGTCAACGCCATGCTTGACGAAATGGGCCGCGCAAGACTGGATGAAGAGACGATTTCGGGCTACATCGGGCACGGCGCGCCTCTGCTGGTTTCGCGCGCGCTGGGCGGCACCGCAATGGAAGAAGAGCTGCGGCGCGCGCTGCAATTCTTCCTCGCCTATTACGAGGAACACAAGCTGGACTCCACGTGCGCTTACCCCGGGATTCCCGATGCGCTCGCCGAACTCAGCCGCAAGAGAGTGCCGATGGCCGTGCTCACTAACAAACCGGTCAAAATAAGCGTGCGCATTTTGGAGGCGCTCCGGTTGGCAGGCTATTTTCGCGTGATTTACGGCGGTAATACTTTCGAAACGAAAAAGCCGGATCCGTTCGGCGCGAACAAAATTCTCACCGAGTTCGGCGCGCAGCCACGCGAAGCTATGCTCGTCGGCGATTCCGAGGTGGACGTGCAAACCGCGCGCAACGCAGGCACGATCGCCGCGGTCGTGAACTACGGCTTCGGCGTTCACGACCGGACGCTGCACCCGGCCGATATCTACCTGGATAGACTTTCGGATCTCGTGCCGCTCGTCGGCTAACGGTCGTGGCACACACGCAGCCCACGAAGCGGCGGCAGACAAACAGGCGCTGGCAATAGACGACTTGCCTTCCGGCGCAGCAGTTGGCAGACTCTGCGCGTGATTATCGGTCTCTTCCCTGAGCTCGAATCCGCCGGAGGAATCCAGCGAGTCGGCTGTCATCTCGCGTCAGTAATGACGGATTTCGCCGCCAGCCGCGGCATGGAGTGCCGGCTGCTCAGCCTGAACGACACGCCCGAGTTGCATCACATGTGTGTGGCCGGGCGCGAATTTTTCTTTACCGGAAGCCAGCGCGCAAAGGCGCGCTTCACGGCGACCGCGCTGCGCTCGGCGACGCGGCACGCAAAGCTGGTCGTGGCTGCGCACCCCTACCTCGCCCCGGTCGTCCAGGCCTTGCGCATCGCAGCTCCGCGCATGAAATCGATCGTCGTTGCTCACGGCATTGAAGTATGGGAACCCCTCTCCACCCTTCGTCGCCGCGCGCTGCGTAGCGCCAATCTGATTCTCACCCCTACGCAAGATACGGCCGACCATATCGCCGCCCAACAACAGGTTCCGCGAGATCGCATCCGTGTTTTGCCGTGGGCGCTCGATCCGGATTTTGACGCGCTTCCGGCATCACAATCTGCGCTGCCCGCGAATTTTCCGTCGGGGCGCATAATCTTGACCGTAGGCCGATGGCAAGCGAACGAGCGTTATAAGGGAATGGACACGCTCATCTCCGCCCTGCCGCGCCTGCTCCACGAGTGGACCGATTTACAGCTGGTCGCCGTTGGCGAAGGCGACGATCAGGCTTGGCTCGAGCAGCTTGCCGAAGGTTGCGGAGTTAGACGTCACGTTCACTTCTTCAGCGGGCTCACCTATTCCGAACTAGCCGCATGCTATTCGGCCTGCGAAATTTTCGCGTTGCCGAGCCGCGGCGAGGGTTTCGGCCTCGTTTATCTCGAAGCGATGGCGCGTGGAAAACCCGTGATCGGCGGGGCCCACGGGGGAGCGCCGGAAGTGATCGACGACGGCAGAACCGGCTACTTGGTGCATCACGGCGACGCCCCACAGCTTGCCACCTCGATCGAAACGCTATTGGCCAACCCGGACTTGGCACGTGAAATGGGCACGCGGGGTCGCGAACGCGTGAATCGCGATTTCAAGTTCAACGTGTTCGCGAAATCGCTCAAAAGAATCTTTCGCGAGCTATGCGAATCCTGAACGTTACCCAGACCTATGCTCCCTTCCTGGAATTTGGCGGCCCTCCCGTAAAAGTTCGCGCATTGTCCGAAGCCATGGCCCGGCGAGGTCATCAGGTGACCGTATTGACCGCGGATTGGAACCTGGAGTCGCGCTTTCCCGCCGGAGCTGAGCCAAGTGGCACGACGCGTTCACCGTTCGGATGGCGACGCGACGAAAATGGAGTGCAAGCGATCTACTTACCGACTTGGTTCCACTATCGAGCTCTGAGCTGGAATCCAGCGGCAAAGCGTTTTCTGCGAGCGCGCCTGCAGAACTTCGAACTTGTACACATCTTCGGGCTTTACGATTTTCTGGGGCCCGCGGTGGCTGACGCCTGCCGGCGGCGCAATATTCCTTATGTGATCGAGCCGATAGGGATGTTCCTTCCTATTGTGAGGAGTCTTTGGCTCAAGCGCATGTATCACCAGACGCTGGGCCGGTCGATGCTCGCGGGCGCGCGTTTTCTGATCGCGACTTCGCAACAAGAGTGCGACGAGCTGGTCTCCGACCGGTATACACCCCGAGAGAATTTTCCTGCGCCGCAATGGAGTCGAGGCTCCCGATACGCTTCCTGAACGAGGCAAGTTTCGGGCCCGCCTGGGCGTCTCACTGGATGCCAAGCTGATCTTATTTCTCGGCCGCTTGTCGGCTAAAAAAAGCCCCGATCTGCTGCTGAAAGCGTTCGCGATGCTTCCGGCGATGAGCTCCGGGTTGCAACTGGTGTTCGCGGGTCCGGATGAAAGCGGTATGAAGACGCGGCTGTCACAAATGGCGGAGCGGCTGGGCGTTGCGGCGCGAGTACAGTTTTGCCGTCCGCTGTTCGATGCCGCCAAATGGGAAGCGTATCGGGACGCCGATGTTTTCGTGCTTCCTTCGCAAAATGAAAACTTCGGAAATACCGCCTTAGAGGCCGCTGCGGCCGGTACTCCGGTGGTTGTCACCGAGAATTGTGGCGTGGCGCCACTGCTGGCCGGAGTTGCTGGCCTCGTCGTGCCGCACGATGCCCAGGCGCTAGTGGAGGCCATCGAAAAACTTCTCACCGATCCCGCATTGCACGCGCAATTCAGTGCGGGATGTAAGCAAGCGGCAGAGCAGCTTGGTTGGGGAGAGCCCGCGAAGAAAATGGAATCTTTGTATCGTTATCTTGTCGGGTCCGAGAGCCGCGTGTCATAATCGCGGCCCCGAGGGTGCGTCGTGTTCTTCAGATCGTATGCAAGCTTCAAACCGCAACAGAGCTCCTTGTGGCACCGCCATTCCTGGCTGTGTACCCTGGCTACTACGAGATGCTTCGCCCTGAGAAAATTTCCCCGATGCGCGAGTCTAGTCGCGCCAATTTCTTCCGCCATCTCGGCATGCCGTGTGACCACTTACTCCCGCAGCTCGCTTTTTCAAATCAAAATGGAGACTACCTAACCGCGTGTGTGGTATTTGCGGGACCGCATTCGCAATCCGCACCTCCCAAGCCGACGACCGAGTACGCGCCATGGCCGCCGCTCTTCAGCATCGCGGCCCCGACGACGAAGGCTTCCTCCTCAACGATCCTCGCGCGCCAGGCCTCGCACTGGGGATGCGGCGCCTCAGCATCATCGACCTTCCAGGCGGCCATCAGCCCGCCTGGAATGAAGCAAAAGACGTCGCGGTCATCTTCAACGGCGAAATCTATAACTATCGCGAACTTCGCGAACGCCTGAACTCTCTTGGACACCGCTTCGCGACACAATCCGACACGGAAATTCTGGTTCATGCCTGGGAAGAGTGGGGCGAGGACTGCCTCACCGAATTGCGCGGAATGTTTGCGTTCGCGTTGCTCGATCTTCGCAAACGCTATGCTACTTCTCCGCTTTTGTTTCTCGCGCGCGATCCCCTGGGCATCAAGCCCCTCTATTACACGCAGACGCCCGACGGCTTCGCGTTCGCTTCCGAGGTGCGCGCGCTGCTGACCGGCGGAGCCGCCGAGAAACGCATTTCGCAGGACGCGCTGACCTCTTATTTGTTGTTCGGAAGCGTGTCCGAGCCGGTAACCATGCTGGAAGGTGTGTTCTCTCTGCCGCCCGGCCACCGCATGTTGCTGTACGTGCCGGAACGCCGGCGCACGCCGCGCCCGCGGCCTTGGTGGGATCCACAGCAAAGTCCCGCGGCGCGCGACACCCGCAAGCCACGCGATTTTTCCGCCGCCGCGCCACCCCTGCGCCGTCTGCTGGAAGATGCCGTCGGCGCGCATCTGATTGCGGATGTGCCCGTGGGACTGTTTCTATCCAGCGGCCTGGATTCCGGCGCGATCGCCGCCCTGGCGGCGCGTGCGCGGCCCAACATTCTGAGCTTTACGTTGTCCTTTCCTGCTACCCAATATGATGAAGGCCCGCTCGCCCGCTTGGTGGCCGATCGCTGCGCGACCCGCCACCGCGAAATTCCGCTGGATGGCAGCGCCGTGCTGGCGCGGCTCGACGAAGCTCTGGCGGCACTCGACCAGCCTTCCATGGACGGCATCAATACCTACTTCGTTTCATGGGCCGCGCGAGAAGTTGGACTGAAGGTGGCGCTTTCGGGCCTCGGCGGCGATGAGCTTTTTGCGGGCTACCGTACATTCGCGGATACATCAAGGCTCCAGCGGCTGGTGCGCCTCGCGTGGTTCGCGCCCGCGCCCCTACGTCGCGCGGTCGCTCCGATTTTGCGCGCTTTGCTAGCACGGCAAAGCGGCTCCGACGCCGCCCGTAAAGCTACGGACTCATGGCTATTGCCCGACGCCCTTCCGCATCCATACTTCTTCGCCCGCGCGCTGTTCCCCGTTTCTGACTTACCTCGGTTGACCAACCCTCGCTTTCGCCCAAGCACCGTGAACGCGGATGGCGTCACCCTGGAGCCTACATGGCTAGGCTGGCTGCAGCGCGCAGCGGACGCCGCGCGCAAGCTGGAGCCCATAGCCGCCGTGTCATGGCTCGAGATGCGCTCGTACATGGTTAACACCCTTTTGCGTGACACCGATTCCGTGAGCATGGCGCAGTCGCTGGAGGTTCGCGTGCCCCTGCTGGACACACCGCTCGTGGAATTCGTCGGATCGCTCCCCGACGCGGCCCGGCAACGGCCCGGAATGCAGAAGGCACTCCTCGTGGAAGCACTGGGGGGTATTTTGCCTGTGGAAATTCTGGCGCAGCGCAAGCGCACGTTCACGTTGCCTTGGGAGCAGTGGCTGCGAGGCCCGTTGCGCGCCCGATTGGAACGAAGCTTTGGGGATCCAGCGCCGGCATTCGCCGCACACATGCATGCGGACGGAGTGCGCAGCGTATGGAACGCGTTTCTTGCGGAGAAGACTTCGTGGTCGCGGCCTTGGTCGCTTTACGTTCTGAACGAATGGTGTCGTCGCCACTTGTAGAGGTGCTGCACTGCGCCCCAGCTTGCCCAGGCGAAGGCCGCAAGCGCGCCCTTCACTTCGCAGCCCTCCCCGCGTGCGGCATCTCCGTCTCCCCCCAAACGGAGCGCGGCGTATTTGGCGACGATGACGCGAGCAAACATCGCTGCGCGAGAGTAAGTTATAGTGCGGTACACTGGTTTACCGAATGAATATCCTGGGCATCAACGCTTATCACGGCAACGCGTCGGCGGCCATCGTTTGTGATGGTCGGCTGATCGCCGCCGTGGAAGAAGAACGTTTCAATCGCGTTAAGTACGCGGCCGGATTTCCTGCATTGGCGATCCAATATTGTTTGAAAGCAGCAGGGCTGAAGCTGCACGAAATCGATCACGTTGCCGTACCGCGGAATCCCTACGCGCGCATGGCTACGAAGATATTTTATGCCATGCGTATGCCGTCGTTTGCGAGCGAGCGAGCCCGCGTCCTCGTGAAATTTACTGGCATTCGCGAGGCACTCGCGGCTGCGTTCGACGCCGATCCGGCACAGCTAAAAGCGAAGTTTCACCGCGTGGAACACCATCAGGCACATCTGGCCAGCGCGTTCTTCGTTTCGCCATTCGAACGCGCAGCCTTCCTTTCCGCCGACGGCTTGGGCGACTTTGCCAGCACCATGTGGGGCACGGGAGCCAACAACAAGATGAAGATCGCGGGCACGATCGCGTTTCCTCACTCGCTCGGGCTCTATTACAGCGGGGTCACCCAGTATCTTGGCTTCCCGAAATTTGGCGACGAATACAAGGTCATGGGACTTGCCGCCTACGGCGAGCCTGAATACCTGGACGCCTTTCGCGAAATCGTGCGCTTTGATGCAAATGCAAATGACAAGGGATTTCGTTTGGGGCTCGAGTACTTCATCCACCATCGCACCGGACCGGAAATGAGTTGGGCGGATGCCGGGAAAACTCCGGTCATGGGAAAACTATTTTCCGAAGGAATGCCGCGTCGGCTGGGTCCCGCCCGGGAACCCGAGGAACCGCTGCAACCGCGGCACAGAAATCTCGCTGCTTCCCTGCAAGCGCGGCTTGAAGAGGTCTATCTGGGCATGCTGAAACAGTTGGCCGAACGCACTGGATTGAAAGCCGTGTGTCTGGCGGGAGGTGTCGCCTTCAATTGCGTGGCGAACGGAAAGATTTTCGACCGCACTCCCTTCGAACAAGTTTTTGTGCAGCCGGCGGCGGGCGATGCAGGCCTCGCCATCGGAGCGGCTTACTACGTCTGGCATCAGAAGCTCCGAAAGCCGCGCTCATTTGTGATGGAACATTCGTATTGGGGGCCGGAGTTTTCGCACGAGCAGCTGCATTCCGCCATTGAGGCAAGTGGCCTGGCGAAAGGTGGGTACGCCGTCGAAGAGCTCCACGACGAAGTATTGAACAAGCGCGCCGCCGCGGTCGTCATGAACGGCAAAATCCTGGGCTGGTTCCAGGGCCGCGCTGAATGGGGCCCGCGGGCGCTCGGCAACCGCAGTATTGTGGCCGACCCTCGCCGGCCGGATATGAAAGAGATTCTGAATCAGCGGATCAAGCATCGCGAAATCTTTCGTCCGTTTGCGCCATCGATTCTTGCGGACGCCACCGGTGAATGGTTCGAGAAGTCCCACCCTTCTCCCTTCATGACCATGGCCTACGCCGTTCGCCCGCACAAGCGCGAACAGATTCCCGCGCCCACTCACGTGGACGGCACCGGTCGGCTGCAAACGGTCACGCGCGATGTCAATCCGCGCTACTGGCGGCTCATCAAGGCCTTCGAACAAGCCACTGGCGTGCCCATGGTGCTGAACACGTCTTTCAACGACAACGAGCCGATTGTTTGCCGCCCGGAAGAAGCATTGGACTGCTTTGTGCGTACGCAGATGGACGCGCTCGTGCTCGGCGATTTCCTGATCTCCAAGAAATGACTCGCTGTCTCCATGGCGCGATCCGATGAGAATCCTCGTGCTCAACCTGTACTATCCGCCGGACACTTCCGCGACAGCGAAGATGGCGGCCGCTTTCTTGGAACCCCTCGCCGCCAAACACCACGTCACGCTAATTTGCGGACGCCCTTCATATGATCCGACCGAGCGGCGTGCTTGGAGGCTGTGGCAAACCGAGCGTGTAGGGGGCGTCACCGTCGTCCGCGTGGGCTCGACCGCTTTTCCGCGAACGCAAATGGCTCGGCGCCTGTTGAATTACTTGAGCTACGTGGCGCTGAGCGTTCCGCGAGCCTTTTTCGCGCGCTGCGATGTGGTGCTGGCGATGACCGATCCGCCGTTCGAAGGCATCGTGGGCGCCTTCGTGGCCATGCTGAAGGGCAAACCCTTCGTATACAACATTCGCGATCTGTACCCGGATATGGCACTGGGCGGATCAATCGTCGCGCCGGGCCTCTTGGCGCAAGTGTGGGAAATGCTGCACCGCTGGGCACTGCGGCGAGCCACGCGCTTAATCGTTCTCGGCGAGGACATGAAAGCGCGGATTGTCGCAAAGGGCGTACCCGCGGAACGCCTGTCCATCGTGCGCGATGGCCTTGAGGTCGCCCCGGCATCTTCAGCTGCACACGAACTCGACAGCGAAGTAATAAGCGCAATTCGCTCGGGCTTCCGCTTCGTTTTGCTACACGCCGGGAATCTGGGATTTTACGGAGCCTGGCAAACTCTGCTGGCGGCCGCGCGCGAACTGGAACCAGACGGCGTCGGCCTCGTCTTCGTCGGTGACGGCGCGCAGCGCCCCAGCCTGGAAGCGGCTGCGGCCCGCTCCACGAACGTCCGGTTTCTCCCTTTTTTCCCGCCGGGCAAGATTACGTCGGTGCTTGCCGCAGGTGACGCGCACGTCATCACCATTAAGCGAGGCTTGGAAGGCGTCGTCGTGCCCAGCAAGATGTACGGCATTCTGGCGGCCGGGCGCCCGATCGTCGCGCTCGCGCCGCTGCAAACCGACGCCGCGTCACTGGGGACTCGTTATGGCTTTGGCGTCGCCGCCGACCCCGACAATCCCGCGGAGTTGGTGGCAATTGTGCGCGCGTTGCTCGACGATCCTGCGCGCCTGGCGGAGATGGGATCCGCCGCGCGGGTTGCCGCTTCTCATTATTCCAGAGCAAACGAAACCCTCAAATTTGTGCGCATCCTCGAAGAGTCGACCCAACCGTGACGCGGCCTTTGCGATCTCCCCAGGCAATCTCCGCGAGCAACTTTTCCCCGCCCTGCCGTCTCTAACCGGCAGGGGCGTTACCCTAACACGTGCGATGCTCCAATTGTTCTGGAACCCGGACCGCGAACAAGGTATGGTGTTTAGGTTGCGTGGGGCAACTTTGGTATACTACATAGTAATTTTATAGACTTGGGATAGCTGGACCCCCAATCCAGCGAATGTGAAAACCCGGCACCGCAGCCTTGCCCGGCCGGATGATCACGCCAATCAACATCGAGGATCCATGCCCGCAGGCGTGCTTGCCTTTGTCATTGCTCTTTTTGCATCTCTGATGCTGACCGTGCCGGTGCGCGCTCTGGCGCTGCGCGTCGGCATGGTCGATCTCCCCGGACCGCGCAAGGTGCACCTCCAACCGATTCCGTTGCTGGGCGGCCTAGCCATGTACGGCGGGGTAATGTTGGCGATTCTGTTCGCGTTTGACGGCGCGGCACGCGCCCAGAGCGCTGGCATCGTCACGGGGGCTACCTTGGTAGCCGCCGTCGGTTTTCTGGACGATCGCGGATGGCTGCATCACCAGATCAAGCTTTTCCTGGCCATGCCGCTCGCGGCAGGCATTCTCCTGGCCAGCGGCGTTCACACCCAAGTTTTCGAAATCCTCGTCAGGGGCCACGTCGGCTACCTGCTCGACGCCGCGCTCACGGTGTTCTGGGTTGTCGGCATCACCGCTTCGTTCAGCATCCTCGATCATATGGACGGCCTATGCGCCGGCATTGCCGCCATGGCCTCCATTTTCTTCGCCATGCTGGCCTACTTGAACGGCCAGACACTGGTAACCACTCTCGCCGCGGCGGTCCTGGGCGGCGCAACCGGCTTCCTGCGCTGGAATTTCAAGCCCGCGAAGATCTTCATGGGTGACGGCGGCGCCATGTTCCTCGGCTTCCTGATGGCCACGCTGGGCCTCAAGCTGCGCCTCGACCACTCCAACCACTTGTCAGGCTGGCTGGCCCCCCTTCTGATTCTCGGCGTAACCATCTTCGATACCACGCTCGTCACCATTTCCAGGTCGCGCCGCGGCCTCCTGCCGTTCACCACGCCCGGCAAGGACCACACCGCTCACCGCCTCGCCAACCTCGGTTGGGGACAGCGCGGCGCGGTGCTCGCGCTCTATTCTCTCGGCGCACTCTCCGGAGGCGCAGCCGTCCTCGTATCCTATCTATCAACGCGCGGCGCGCTGCTTGCCGCGGTCATCGCCACGACCTTTGTGTTACTCGGCGTGCTATTGCTGGAACGGGCTCCCTACGAACCCCAGGTTCGCAAGTCCAGCGCTCGCGTCTGAACAAGAATCTCCGCCCGGCATAACTTGCCGTTCAATGATCTCGCCCTGAGAAACTTTGCCGCCCCTTTTGGATTCGTTATACTTGCTCAGCTACGTCCCGGAATTGACGCACCAACCCGAACGGGCCAGTCGTCGAACAGTCCTTTTTTGAATTCGCATACCCGGCTATTGTCAGGCCAGTGCTGTCGCCGCCGGGGATCAACGGAGACCGTGCCACACCATCACAAACAGTCCGGCAACGACCGGAAAAAAGACGAAATTGTCGTCGTAGGAGGATCGGCCGCGGGTCTTTATACCGCCGCCGCTCTCGCCCGCGGCGGACGCCGTGTCCGTGTCCTCGAATCGAAAGCTGGCTTCGACCCTGATCCCCGCACGCTCATCGTCACCAACCACTTCCGCGACCAACTTGGCACACCCGCCCGCGCGAGCATTCTGAACGAAATTCGCCGCTTCGAACTTTTCACCGACGGCCGTTCCGCCCAGATCGCCCTGTCCAAGCCGGACCTGATCATCGAGCGCGCCAAGCTGATTCCCGCTCTCGCGAAAGAGGCGCAAGAAGCCGGCGCGCAAGTCTCCTTCCAGTCGCGTTTCCTCAGCTTGTCTCCGAACTCCCGCGGTTTGCATCTCGAAGTGGAGTCCGCCGGGCACCGCGAGGAGCTGCACGCCACAAACGTCATCGGCGCAGACGGCGCCACCAGCCGCGTAGCTCGTACCGCGGGCTGGCCGCCCATCGAAACCGTTCCGCTCGTTCAAGCCATCGTTCGCCTGCCGAAAGATTGCCCTCCAGACACCACCCGCGTCTGGTTCGTTCCCGACGACACACCATATTTCTACTGGCTGATCCCAGAGTCGCCCGAGCGCGCCGCGCTGGGCATCATCGGCGAGGGTCACGACACCGCCAAGCTCCTGGCGCGATTCCTCGAAAAGAAACACATGGAGCCGCTGGAATGGCAGGGCGCGCAGATTCCCGTTTATCGCCGGTGGGTACCTGTGAAACGCCGCGTAGGTAACGGTGAGGTCTACTTGGTTGGCGATGCCGCAGCCCAGGTAAAAGTCACCACCGTCGGCGGCATCGTCACCGGTTTTCGCGGTGCCCTCGGCGTCGCTCAATCCATTCTACGCAACGGCCGTAGCCGTGAATTGAACACGCTGCGCCTCGAACTCGACACCCATTGGCTGATCCGCCGTACCATGCACCATTTCCAGCAAAAGGATTATTCGCACCTCGTCGATCTTCTCAATTTATCGACGCGCGACACCCTAAGCGAGATCACTCGCGATGAATCTGCCCGTCTGCTGTGGAACGTACTTCGCCGGCAACCCCGCCTCGCGCTGCTGGGCCTTCGCGGATTGCTGCTCGGCAAACCCGCCACACCCCGTACCACCTCGTAACCTTCCTCAGGATCTTTCGAGTCTGGGTGGCACGCATTGCACGGCAGGAACGTCAGAGCACGACTTTACAGGCTAGGAAAAAAAATCTTCTTCTTCAGGAGGTCGGTGCTTTAGCGCCGACGTAACTGCGTGCTCTCAACGGGCTTCAGCCCCTGAAGGAAGCTTTTTCTTCGTTGTGTTGCATTTTTCCGCTGTTTAGCCGTGACGCAAGTGCTTGGCTATCAATCCGGCTTCAAGCCGCTGAGGCCTGGTTTCTAAGCCCGCCACAGGTCCAGCGAGCCGTTACCTCACTTCCACCGGCGGATTCTTCGCGAACTGCTCCTTAAAGTAATCCATGGTCACCTGCAATCCCTCCTTCAACCCCACCTTCGGCTCCCACCCCAGAATTCTCTTCGCCTTAGTGATGTCCGGGCAGCGCTGCTTCGGGTCATCCTGCGGCAACGGCTCAAAAATGATGGGCCGCGCATCCTTAAAGTGCTCCCGAACCCTCTCCGCAAACTGCAGAATCGTGATCTCCTCGGGATTTCCGATGTTCGTTGGCAAGTGCTCGTCGGAAAGCATCAACCGGTAAATCCCTTCGATCAGATCGGACACATAGCAAAAACTCCGCGTCTGTTTCCCATCGCCGTAAACGGTAATGGGTCTGCCCGTTAGCGCCTGATGCACAAAATTGGGCAGCGCCCGGCCATCGTTCAACCGCATGCGCGGCCCGTACGTATTGAAGATGCGCACGATGCGCGTATCCACGCCGTAATAGCGGTGATACGCCATGGTCATGGCCTCCGCAAAGCGTTTGGCCTCGTCGTACACCGCTCGCGGCCCGATCGGATTGACCCGCCCCCAATACTCCTCCGGCTGCGGCGAAACTTCCGGATCGCCGTAGCACTCGCTCGTCGAAGCCAGAAAAAATTTAGCTTTCTTCGCCCGCGCCAGGCCCAGCGAGTGGTGCGTTCCCTCGGAACCCACCCTCATTGTTTCGATGGGAAATTTCAGATAGTCGAACGGGCTCGCGGGTGAAGCAAAGTGCAATACGTAGTCAACTGGTCCCGCAACGTCGATGTGTTCGGTAACATCGGCGCGTTCCACGCGGAATCGCGGGTTACCTTCCAGGTGGCTGACGTTCGACTCTCCGCTCGTAATCAGGTTGTCGAGCGCCAGCACCTCCCAGCCCTCCGCAATCAGCCGGTCGCAAAGATGCGACCCCAAAAATCCCGTCCCACCCGTGATCACCGCGCGCATGTATCCCCCTAAGGTTTCGGAATTGCTTTTATCGCTGCTCCTATAAAGTTTATCCCGCGCTGGTGCACGTTTGCGCCCTAATTGCCTCGAAGTTTCCTTTTCGCTGCGTCGAGCGGCCCTGCGGTTTGGCTTCCTACGGGCCACTGGAAGTCATCTCTCAAATGCGTCTTAGGGGTCGGAGCTTTAGCTCCGACATTTAAAGATACGCAAAATCGAGCTTCAGCCCCTGAGGAGATTCTTCTCTTTCTGTCTCATCCATTTATGAGATGGCCCTAGAAAAACCAGAAACGCTTACGCTGCTTAGGCTTGCCGTCCGCAGCAACCTCCGGCACGTGTGGCAACTCCCGCCCTTCAAACGCCGCCATCGGGTTATCCAAAAACAACGCCCGCGCCTTCGTGTCTCCAAACTGTTCCCGCACCACCTCATAGGCTGGCTGCAGTCGCAGCGGCCTGCCTCGAGTGTTATGCGCATCGCTGGCCACGAAATGCACCAGCCCCATCTCGATCCAACGCATCGCATCGGCCTTCGCCGACGGCCCGAACGTCCCGGTGAGCGACCCGCCCGTGACCTGCACGAAGCAACCAAGGCGTACCCACGACGCCAACAAGCTCGTCTGCGCTTGAATGATGGGGTTGCGTTCGGGGTGTGTGATGATCGGGTGAATGCCCATCAACTGCATGTCGTGCAGCGTGTGGCTGGTCGTCGGAGGGATCGAATATTCGCTGAATTCCACCAACAAATAATTGCGCTGGTTGATACAGAAGCGCGCACCATCCTTGCGCAACATCTCCAGATTCTCGAGATTGAGGTGGAAATCGCATCCCGTCGCCAGCACAAGGCGGTCACCCACGAGCCTCTGCAACTGCCCGTACAGCGCCCGCACCCGTTCATAGTCGAACTTGAATTCGGAACTGGAGTGGGGTGTTGCAACTACGTGAGTTACGCCGTCCGAAATCGCCGATTGCGCCATCGCAAGGGACTCTTTGACATCGACTGCCCCATCATCCAATCCCGGCAGAATGTGGCAATGTACGTCAACCATATTCTCCTTACTTTAACCCATATTCCGAACCGGTGCCCCCAGAAGACGCCACCTCAATCTGGTAAGCGCCAAGCCGGGCGCAGTCGAATCAACGACTTACAAACCCTGGATATGCCCTGGCTCGGAAGCGTACCGTCTTCCATTGACTGCTAACATGGAAACTTTCCTCTCCGCCTTGCTTGCGGCCGCTTCCAACCCTGCTATATTAAATTCGTCCCGGTCTCACCGGCCCTTCGGCCTGGCGGCATCCCCAAAAATATTTTAGGAGCTCGACGCTACTCATGGCAATCGATCGAAAACCCGAGTTTTTCAAAGGCACGCAACTCAAAGTCGCCATCATTGGCTGCGGATACGTCGGCCTCCCCCTGGGCCTCCGCTTCGCCGAAGCAGGCCACAAAGTCACCGGTTTTGACACCGACCCCAAGAAAGTCTCGATGCTCAACGCGGGCAAGTCCTACATCGAGCACATCCCGCAAACCAAGATCCAGCAATTCGTCAACAGCAAGCATTTTGGCGCCACCACTGATTTCTCGAAATTGAAGGACGTCGACGCCATCATCATCTGCGTCCCCACGCCTCTCGACGAGCGCCGCGAGCCCGATCTCAGCTACGTAGAAAACACCGCGATCTCCATCTACCCGCACCTGCAAAAGGGCCAGTTAGTAGTTCTCGAATCCACCACCTACCCCGGCACCACCGAAGAGCTGGTTTTGCCGATCCTTGAAAAGAGCGGCTTGCGCTGCCCAATAGCCGCCGGTCCGGACGCTGAAAACGTCGTCTGTGACTTCTTCCTGGCGTTCTCGCCGGAACGCGAAGATCCCGGAAACAAGCAGTTCGGCCTCGCCCAGATTCCCAAAGTCGTCGGTGGAGTCAATCCTCCCAGCGGCCGCGCTGCCTGTGCCATCTACACCCCCATTGTCTCCAAAGTCGTTCCCGTCAGTTCCACCCGCGCCGCCGAAATGGCCAAGCTCCTCGAAAATATCTTCCGCTGCGTCAACATCGCTCTCGTTAACGAGCTGAAAATGCTCAGCCTGCGCATGGGCGTGGACATCTGGGAAGTCATCGACGCCGCCGCCACCAAGCCCTTCGGCTTCATGCCCTTCTACCCCGGCCCAGGCCTCGGCGGCCATTGCATTCCCGTCGACCCTTACTATCTTTCGTGGAAAGCCCGCGAATTCGATTTCGCCACCCGCTTCATCGAGCTGGCCGGCGAAGTCAACACCGCCATGCCCTATCACGTCGTGGAAGCCGTCGCCGCCGCGTTGAACGAGCGCAAGAAAAGCATCAAAGGTTCGAAAATCTTGGTCTTGGGTGTCGCCTACAAGAAAGACGTCGACGACTTGCGCGAATCGCCCACGCTCAAGATCATGCAGCTACTCCAGCAGCGTGGCGCGGAACTCGACTACAACGATCCCTATTTCCCACAGCTTCACAAAATGCGTCACTACAACTACGAAAACATGAAATCCGTGCCCCTGAACCCGCAATCCCTGGCCAGCTACGACGGCGTCATCATCGCCACCGACCATTCCAGCTACGACTACGGCGCCATCGTCGACGCCGCCCAGCTCGTAGTCGACACCCGCAACGCCACCCGCCGCGTAATGCGCCACCGCGAAAAAATCGTCCTCTGCTAACACCGTTCGTGCGAGGCCACGCGCTCGACACTCAAATCTTCTCGACACCCCGATCCCCTTGTAGGGGCGGGGCTTGCCCCGCCCGCGCATAGCGCCAATCGCGCGCGACGCTAGATGAACCTGCTCAATGCCGCGGCGACCGTGATCGTGCGATCCCCCTTCCCTTCGACACTCCGATCCGTGAGAACTCCGGTTTTCGTCAAGGCACGGCCTCCACAGACTGCGGAAAGAGTCTTTTTCTTCAGGAGCTCGGTGCTTTAGCGCCGACGTAAGCTGCGTGCTCTCAACGGGCTTCAACCCCTGAAGGAAGCTTTTTCCCGTTTTGTCTTTTCTTTACGCAGCCTGTTCAGCCGTGCCAAAATATTACTGGACAAGTATAGACTCGAAGAGGTATAACCTTCCTATCTAAATTCTCGCCCGCATCCATCGCAAATGAGAAAATTACGTCTCCACGAACCAGCTGCCCATTTTCGCTCAATTCGCTCTTTGAGCGACGACCCTTCAATGGTTGTCGCTCTTGAGAATGCCAAAAAAGGAGGGACGAACACCGATCAGCTAGCTACCTGCAGAATCAACACTTACAGAAGTCTATCAAAACAAAACACTTTAACCACCTCTAGAATGAACACTTACAAAAAAAGGGAGGGGGAGGGTTACCTTCTACTTACTCTCTTTAAGCGCCACCCGAGCGCTGGCAAACGGCATCTCCGCTTCAAGCAACACCGGCGTCCGCGCCGCGTCACCCGCAAAATACACAAAAAAGTGCGCGTCCTTCATCTCCTCGCCATTGTCGAAGACGCGAATCTCCACCTTGTCGGTCGGGTAAGTTCCAGCCGGCACGGTCACGCTCTGCGCCGCTCCCGCCAGCGACGCCCGCACGTCATACAGCTTGTGCCCGTCGTAGACCGGGCCGCGAACCTCGCGCGTCTTTGACCAATCTACATGGCGAAGATACTGCATCATTCCCAGGGGATCACGCGTCCCGGGAAGGACATGGGTCTGGCTGGCATTCCCCATTGCAGGTTCCCGGCCGGTCGCGGTCATGCGCTGGACGGAATCCACTTTCTGCCCGCGCTCGCTCAGATGCATCTCGTATTGCAGGCTTGCCAGCGTTCCCGCGTCGCTGTACGAGTCAAACTGGTCGTCAAGCTCGAACACCATGCGCAACGGGTTCTGGGTATGCGCGAACGCCTGCAAATGCCACGCGCTTTTTCCACGAAGTTCCGCCGCTCCGCCGTTTGCAGCCGGAGGCTCGCCACGTTGCTCACCTTCGCAACGTCCGCGGTGTAGTCCAGAATCTCCCCGGTGCGCATCGGTAAGCCCGGGTCAGGTTCGGGCGGAGCAGCCTTCGCCGCCTCCGCTCTCGCCGCCGGTCGAGACGTGGCTACCTTGGCGGATTCGGCTGCCGGCGCGCTCGCAACCCTCGGCTCGACGGGGTCGATATCGGGCGCCGACGCCAGCGCGGGCTGCGGCCGCACCGCCCGCTCGTGCAACCAGTAGTACGCGCCTCCTGCAATTAGCGCCGTCGCCAACACACCTGCTGCAACTTTCGCCAAGCCCATAATCTTTATGCGACTCGTTTCCGAAACAAAGCGTTGCCTTCCACGCTTCCATCGTACAATACGATTTCGCGCTCGTCCGGCCGAAGAAAAATTGGCTCGACGCGCATCTCATTGGAGCGTATCAAACCACGGACGTTTCAAACCGCGGACTTGTCGTCTTTCATGTCCTGCGTCTTTGTCCGCCGCGGCAACCCGCCTGCGACGGATTGCAAGGGCGCCCGGCTCCGCTGCTGAAGGTTGAAGCGCCAGCGGTAATTGTTGGCCACTCTGGGGTCGAACTCGATCGGCTGCGTTTTGCGGCCGCACCTTTGGGAGGATTTTTCGCATGCGCTACGTGGTGACAGGCGGCGCCGGTTTCATCGGCTCGAACACCGTGGATGAGCTCGTGAGACGCGGTCACAGTGTGGTAGTCCTCGACGATCTTTCCTCGGGCAAGGAAGAAAATCTCGCCGAAGTCCGCAACAAGATCACCTTGATCAAGGGCAGCATCACCGACATCGAAGTGGTCCGCAAAGCCATGCACGAAGCCGAGTACGTTCTCCATTTGGCGGCGCGCACTTCCGTGCCGCGTTCGGTGAAGGATCCCATCGAATCGAACCGCATCAACATCGACGGCACGCTCAACGTCCTGGTTGCCGCGCGCGACGCCAAGGTGAAACGCATCGTTTTCGCCGCGTCTTCCTCGGCCTACGGCGAAACGCCGACGCTCCCCAAAGTGGAAACCATGCAGCCGGCTCCTATCTCTCCCTACGGCGTTACGAAATTCGTCGGCGAGCTTTACCTTCAAACTTTCGGCCGCTGCTACGGCCTGGAAAATGTCTCGCTTCGCTACTTCAACGTATTCGGTCCGCGTCAGGATCCCAGTTCGCCATACTCCGGCGTGCTCGCCAAAATGTGCACCGCCGCGCTGGAAGAAACGCAACCGGTAATCTTCGGCGACGGCGAACAGACTCGCGATTTCACCTACGTGGACAACGCCGTCCAGGCCAACCTGCTGGCCTTTGAAGCCTCCAACGTATCCGGCAGAGTCTTCAACGTAGGCGTCGGCGGCCGCGTTTCCTTGAACAACGTCGTTGAACTGCTCTCCAAGATTTCCGGCACGCGCATGGAGGCCAAGCACGATCCACCGCGCGACGGCGACATTCGCGATTCCCAAGCAGACATCACGCAAGCTCGCGATTACCTAGGCTACGACCCCCAAGTCGATTTCGAGGAAGGCCTCCGCCGCACCTTCGACTGGTACAAAACCACAGCCCAAGCCAAAGCCGCGCAAGCCCAGTCCCAGGCATCGGCACCAGCCACAGCGCCCGTTAAATAACCCGTGAAGTAAAGAGTTGCTCCGCGCACGCGCTGCTTCCATCTGTTACCTCTGTCGCGCGTACGGCCGGGTTCAGATTGCATCCCTTAAATCGAAGTCTCCCGCTTTGATGCCGTCGTTGCCCGCACCAGCAATGAATGGGATCGCGCAAACCGGGGAAGTGGGTACTAGACGATGATGGTCTGGCCGGGCCGAGTGATGTCGTACGACTCATACTCCTTCCTTGAATCCAACATGGTGAGGCGATGACCGTTCGAGAAGGTAAGAGCTAGCGTGCCGTTCTCATTGCCCTCAAAATTCGTGATGGTGGCCCCAAGTAGAGCTAACGCACGGGCAGCTACTTGAGATGGACCCGGCTCTGGTCGCCAAGTCCATTCATCCTTTCCGTCGAAGTACCGGAATTCCCCCTCTGCCGAAATAGCAACATCTTCGTCGAATCTGAATGAGATATGGTGCAGACCAACCGACACTTGGATAAGTTCGCGGTCGTTCAAAAAGCGAAGGTCAATTTCCTTTTTTAGTCCGTACATACAGTGCAAGTTGTGACAGCACTAGCTACTCGTCTCAACGATATGCTGCGCTACGGGGTGACGGTTTTGCCGTAGCTGAGGGGGTCGCCTGCTTTAGGTTTGTCGTAGTTCCAGAACCAGAGTGGCTCGAGTTTCTTTTGATCTGGCCAGACCTGGTCGAGCGTGTCGCCCTCGAACAGTTCACCATTTTTCATCACCCAGTGAATGGTGTTGGTGTTGTGGATGTCGTCGAGCGGATTTTTGTCGAGAATCACGAGGTCGGCCAGTTTGCCGGGTTGGATCGAGCCGAGATCATCGGGCCGCCCGATGATTTTCGAGCCGTTCACCGTCGCGCAGCGTAACACTTCGAGCGGCGTCATCCCACCGCTCGCGAGCATCCACATTTCCCAGTGATAGCCGAGGCCTTGCAACTGGCCGTGGCTGCCAACGCCGACCAGGCCGCCGGCGCGTTCCAGTTTGGCTACCTGGGCAGAAAGTTTGGGGAAGGCGTATTCATCTTTGCGGAACCATTCCGGGCGGCGTTTGGTTTTTTCGTCGATGATGCGGTGCGGAGTAAAGTGATTGAGCTTCACGTTGTCGTGAACTTCGCTGTATTCGTACCAATAATTTTCTCCAAACGGTCCGCCGTAATTCACGATCAGCGTCGGAGTGGATGCTATGCCGGATTGCGCGAAGATCTGCAGCACATCCTTGTACAGCGGAGTGATCGGCAGGGTGTGTTCGTTGCCGTGGAAACCATCGATGACATGCGTCAGATCGAGTTTTAGATCCAGGCCGCCTTCGGTCGTCGGCATCATGCCGAGTTCCTTAGACGCCTGCACCATGAACTGCCGCTGCTTCCGGTTGCCCACAATGTAGCTCTTGATGTTGGGCGTGCCGTAGTATTTTTTGTACTTCGTCAGCACCCCTTTCACTTCTTCCATGGACTGAAAATTATTGTCGGAGAAAACGCCTGGGCCGGTGGAAAACGCGCGCAGGCCGATGATGTCTCCGCTGTCCACCAGATCCTGGTAGGCGAACATATCGTTGGTGCTGGTTTGCACGTCGAGACCGGTGGTCACGCCGTAGGCGACATTGGCGAGGAACGCCCAATTCTGGGTATCGAGAATGCCGCGGCGGATTTCGGTCCAGTGCGCGTGGGTATCGACAAAGCCGGGCACAATGGTCTTGCCGGAAACGTCGAACACTTTGGCGCCGACGGGAACGGTCCCTTTAGCGCCGACGCGGGTGATGCGATTGTTTTCCACGACGATGTCGGCGTTCTTTAGAACTTCGTCGCCTTTCATGGTTACCACGGTTGCGCCGCGAAGGACGATGGTGCCCTTGGGCGTTTTCCGCGGAACTTCGAGATCAACGGGGATTTCGGTGACGTTCTTGTCCTGCTCTTTCAGCTTCTTTTCTTCTTTTTTCTCGTCCTTCTTTTCGTCTTTCTTGTCTTTGTCATCTTTCTTATCTTTGTCGTCTTGCTTTGCGTCGGACTTCGCGTCCGCCGAATCCTTCTTGGCGGCGTCTTTGTCTTCGCCTTCTTTCTTTTCGTCTTTCGGCGGTTCAAAAGTGATGGCGCTCAAGGGTTCCCGAAAATAGCTGGAACCCACCGCCCAAGTGATGGTCTTGCCGTCGTCGGCCCATCCGAAGTAGTCGGCGCCGATGTCGGTCAGGCGCTTGGTGGCGACCGAGGGCGTGGAGACATCCACGGTGGGAGCTTCGCCGCCGACCACCGGCATGGCGATCACATAGAGCTGATTCATCAGGTGCGCCAGGACCCACTGCCCGTCCGGATTGGGCTGCACGTCGTCGGCCGGAATGGGCTCCTCGAAGAAGTACAAACCCTTGCCCTTGACCACCAAATGCGTGCGGCGATCGGTGCCGTCGTAGCGGAGGGAAATCAGGCCTTGCGGGGTGTAGACGTAGATGCGGTCTTTCTCGTGGGTAAAGTGCGCGCCGCCCGCGCCGCGTGCCGGCAGAATCAGATTGGCGTCGCCTCCTTCCGCGGGAATCCACATCAAATCGGCGTTGGAAGTTTGGCCGCCGTCGAATTCACTGTTCTCGCGATCGTAGGCATTTCCTCGGAACACCACGATCTTCGTTCCGTCCGGCGACCACGCCGGATTGCTGTATACGCCCAGTGATTTCGACAACTGTTGCGGCGTTCCGCCAGACGCCGGCACCTTCCACAATTGCCCGCCAGCGCTCGACCACGTAACGTAGGCGATGGACTTGCCGTCCGGCGACCACGCCGGCTGGAACTCGCGCGCGTTGCCGGTGGTCACCCGCTGAGGTTTCCCGCTGGGAAGATCGAGCGTGTACAAGTGGGTCATCGCCGAAAAAGCCAGCTTCTTGCCGTCGGGCGATTCGACCGGGTCCTGAATCAGGCGGACTTTCGACCGGCCCCTGCTCCACCTTTTGCGGGAAATCCAGCTTGGGTCCGATGTCCTGAGACACCTTGGCGGTAAACGGAATGATGCTTTCCGCGCCGGTGGACAGGTTCAGCCGGCGGATCTTGCCGTCCTGGTTGTAGACGATTTCATTTCCGCCGGGAAGGAATGCATAACCGGGAAACACGTCGCGGGAAAACAGAGATTCCTGGTCATCGCGAGTGACCGGATAGCGAACCCAGCGATCGTCGCCGGTTTTGAGGTCGCGCAGGCGCAGCTCGCTTTCGGTTTCGTAACGCGTGACATACAGAAGCTTGGTGCCGTCCGGCGAAAGGATGGGGCGGAAAGCGCTCTCCAGTTGCTCGATGAGAGCGTCTTCATCGCCGGTCTTGCGGTCGCGGCGCATGATGGACCATTGAGGAAACTGCGCGTTATAGGAGAAGGGGCCTTTGCGCATCGCGTAGTAGAGGTACTTGCCATCGGGTGACGCGACTACGCCCATCGCGTTGGGCCGCTCCTTGCGCGGCGTCGTTGGCGTGGGCTTGGCCTTGGTAATCTGGATGCCGGTGCCGCCATCGACGTGGTACATCCAGATTTCGTAGGTAGTGATCCCGAATCCGGCCTTGGAGACGAAAATGTATTTCCCGTCGGGCGACCAGTTTGGCGAGGCAAAATCGTTATTCGGATCCTTGGAGACTTGTTTTGCTTCGGTGCCGTCGGGATGCATGATCCAGATGTTTTCGCTGCCTTCACGATCGGAGAGGAACGCGATCCACTTGCCGTCGGGTGAAAAACGAGGCTGGCTGTCGAAGGCCATCCCGCCGTCAATCAGCTTGGCTTCTCCGCCTTCGATCGGCAGGGTGTAGATATCGCCCAGTAGCTCGAACACGATGGTCTTGCCGTCGGGCGAGACGTCCAGAGAGAGCCAGGTGCCCTCATCGGTGGTGAATTCGATTTTCCGGTCAGGCTTGAGCGGCAGGCCCTTCTTCTCTTTCTTATCGTCCTTTTTTTCGTCTTTCTTGTCGTCCTTCTTGTCCTTGTCTTGCGCGCCTGCGTCGTCCGACTGCGCAAAGGCGGCCGCCGGACTCCAGCTTCCGGCAAATACGGCCCAGACCATCGCCAGGACGATAAGCCACATGCTCGAAGAACGCCGTCTCAGCTGGTTCGGGTTCATTCCTGCTCCTCCATGAAAGAATCAGACCGCCATCGCTAAAACGCTTTAAATCGATCGATTCGCAGACCGTTTTTGCGGCGGGGCATGATACCCCGGCTTCGGAAAACGCGCAGCAAGATGTTGTGAGGGCGGCGTTTCGGCCGTCAAGCGGCCGACGCCCCGGCGACGTAGTTTTCGGTGGTCAGTTTCCCGTTAGCGCGTTTCCCAGAAGTTGGGGCTACCAAAGTGGTCTTCCGTCGGTTGATTCCGGGCCCGGAAGCAAGGAAGTTCCGGTTTTCAAATCAACTACGAACGGTCTCTCGTGGCTGATTGAGTTCGTGGGGTCATACCCCGTGCCTTCAATCCTCTGATCGATCACGTTTACAATCTTCAGGTCGTCCCAACAGAGCCTGGGACTGCGCCACATCAGGCCATTGATGTCGTAGGCGACCAGACCGGTGAAGTCCGAGAGAACTAGCATTCCAAACTCCGGAACTGGCCGGGCATTCAAGATCGGAAGGAGAGGTATTTCTTCCACACCTCGGGCTCGTCAGCCTTTACGAGGTACCCTACTCCGTTTGATATGACACACAGCCGATCCGGGTCGGGCGAACTCACGACACGACAAAAGGCGGGAGGGGATGAGTAACCGAATGCGAAAACCCCAATCCAGGACTTGCCCTCGTGGGGACTAAATTTCACCCATAAACCACCCCCTTCTCGTCCATCCTTGGGCGGGGGATAGAAAACAACGGGATGTTTGAATTTTCCTGTGCCGGGAAATTCTCCCACTTCTGACACTTGGTAAGAATGCGGGAGCGTCAGATCGGTTTCGAGCATGCAAATCCTTCCGCTTGACAGGCCAAATCCGCGTTCGCAAGAAATTGCGATGTTCTTTCACAGCAGATGCGTGCGTCAAGTTTGAATGCATAGGTCGAAGGAGGAGCGCTTGGTGTAGAAAAGCTGAACTCAGCCGCGAGCTGATTCAGAAACACCAAGGAGGCTCCCCCATGCAACCTATGTATTACATCGGACTGGATGTTCACAAGCGGAAGATCAGCTACTGCGTGAAGGACGGCAGCGGCCGGATTCATGCCGAGGGTTCGATTTCCGCCACACGTCTGGACCTGGACCACTGGATGCGATCGCTGCCACAGCCGTGGAGCGCGGCGATGGAAGCGACCATGTTCACGGGCTGGATTTACGATCACCTCCAGCCGCATGCCGCCGCTCTGAAGGTGGCGCACCCGCTGATGCTGCGGGCCATTGCCGCCGCAAAAAAGAAGAACGACCGCATCGATGCCAGCAAGATTTGCGACTGCTTGCGGTGCGATTTCCTTCCCGAGAGCTATATGGCTTCGACCGCCATTCGCGAACGGCGGCGCACGCTGCGCTATCGCAACCTGCTGGTTCGGCAGATGGTGCAGATGAAAATCAAGATCAGCGCGCTACTGATGGAAGCCGGCGTGAGCTACAACAAACAGCGCTTGCACAAAGCCGGCTATTTCCGTGAACTGCTGGCGAGCAACCCGGACATCGACGAAGGGCTGCGTGCGCTGCTGCGGTTATGCCGCGAGACCGTGGTGCGCCTGCAGAAAACCGAGAGTGCCTTGGTGCGCTCGCTGGAAAGGGATGCGTTGTTAGTGGATCGCGTGGAGCGATTAATGACCATCCCCGCGGTGGGGCCGATTACGGCGCTGACCTGGGCGCTCGAAGTAGGGGATGTGCAGCGATTTCCCTCGATCAAGAAAGCCATCAGCTACTGCGGGCTGTGCGGCGCCGAAAAGAGTTCCGGCAGCACCGTACAGCGCACGCCCTTGTCCAAGCAGCGCAACAAACATTTACAGACGACCTTGATCGAGGCGGCCAAGATGGCGCCGCGAAACAGCCCGGCGCTGGCCACGCTCTATGACCAGGAAAAACAGAAAGGCAATGCCAATCGCGCGACGCTGGCGGTGGCGCGAAAGTTGGTGGCCTACCTCATGGCCGTGGATCGCGGACAGCGGACTTTTCAGGTCGTGGAGACCAGCAACATCGCTGCGTAGCACGTGGCGGTGAACCAGGAGGATTTCTTCGACGCGTGGCCTGCCAGGTCTTGCCGTTAACCCGACTGAGCGAAGGATCGCAAGCTCCGGATGCTCCCGTTGATAAGTTTCGAGACTGGCAGGAGATCACCAACTCAATCTTCTGTGCAAGACCACTCGCTGGTCTGAGACAGCAAATGGAAGTCTGGTTCTATCCGATATAGGAACCACGGCTGAGAGGCCAACACACGCGGCGAAGAATCAGAAGGGATTTACACCCGCGCTCCTCCGCAGCGCGTCGGGAGAGCTCTTGCCCTCTTGACAAAGACCTATCATGGAAGTCCGGTTATCGGAAACTGACGCACCACGCAGTTTTCCGGGCTGGGCTGGACATCCCGGGAACCATGCTAGGCTATCCAACTGCCTTTACCGACCGAATGTTCAGAGCGAATCACAACTCCCTGGCCCGAAATTGCTCTGCGCCCCGCACCCCGTATCCTTTGACGGCGCTCCTGCCGTTTCTGTTCTTTTGCGTAAGTATTGGCGCTGGGCGAACGGCCGCGCAGCAGGTGTACAAACCGCCCGGCAAGGGCGGCGTCGCCGAGCTTTCCTCCAGCGGCCCGCAGAAGCGCCAGGGCGACCTGACCATCGCCGATGGCGCCGTGGACATTCACTACGCCAACCAGCGGCTGCAGGCCGATCACGTGGAGTACAACGAGCAGACCAACGAAGCGATGGCCCGCGGCCACGTGGTGTTCGACTACGAGAATCAGCACTTGGAAGCCGACGAGGCGCACTACAACGTCAGCACCGGCCGCGGCACGTTCACCAACGTTCGGGGCACCGTCAAAATCGAACGCCGCCCGATCCCACGGTGTTGATTACCGACAATCCGCTCTACTTCGAAGCGCGGGATGTCGAAAAATTCAACAACGACCTCTATTTTCTGAGCAAGGCGTGGATCACCGTTTGCGATCCCGAACATCCGAAATGGCAGTTCTACGCGCAGCATGCCAATGTCCGGGTGGACAAGACGATGGCGCTGGTGAGCGCGAACTTCCGATTGTTTCGTGTGCCGCTGGTGTGGCTGCCTTACGCTACCGCGCCCGCAGGCCCGAAGGTTCGCGAGTCGGGATTCCTGATCCCGGTAGTCGGCAACAGCACCAGCAAGGGATTTGTTTTCGGCGACGCGTTTTACTGGGCGCCGTTGCCATGGCTGGACACGACGCTGGGCGCGGAACTGCTCAGCCGCCGGGGATCGGCTGAACGCGCCCATTTCCGCGCAAAGCCCTGGGAAAATACCTCCATCAAGTACAACTATTTCGGGGTGATCGACCGCGGCGTGCCCACGGTGGTTAATCCCGGACTTCCCACGCAGACCACCGAACTTGTTTCGCAGGGTGGCCACGAGCAGCAGCTGGAGGTCACGTCGCTGCTGAAAGATAATTGGCGCTTCGTCGCCGACGTCAACGAGCTTTCTTCACTGACGTTCCGATTGGCCTTCGCCGACACATTCGGCGACGCCATCAACTCCGAAGTGCGCAGCTCGATTTTTCTTACGCACAATTTCAATGGATTCAGCCTGAATTTGGCGGCGCTGAACGATAAGAGCTTCCTCACGGTCAACCCGGTGCAAACCAGCGTCACCCTGCGGCAAGCTCCGGAAGGGAGATTCAGTTCGGTGGAGCAAGCGCCCTGGCGGAATCTGCCGATTTATTTCGGGTTCGACGCGTTCGCCGGCGCGGCGCATCGCGCCGATGGCGTCATCGATACCCCCACGGCAGTGGCCCGCACGGAGTTCGCGCCGCGCGCAACCCTGCCGATGCACTTCGGCCCGTGGCTGGATGTCACCGCAACGGCCGCGTTTCGCACCAGTTACTACGGTGATTCTCTGGTTCCGGGCTCGATCGTCACCACTCCCTTGCTGAGCGGCGAGTCGATTACCCGCAACGACGGCGAATTCAGCGTCGATTTCCGGCTTCCGATGCTTCAGCGGTTCTTTCAGCGGCCGCAATCCACGAAAAAGTTCAAGCACATCATCGAACCGTTCTTCAACTACAACTACGTGACCGGCATTCACAATTTTTCGGAACTCGTCCGTTTTGACTCTGACTCCACGCTCACCAATACGAACGAACTGGAGTACGGCGTGACCCAGCGGCTTTGGGTGAAGGACGGCGACGATCAGCCGAGAGACCTGATCACCTGGAGTCTGGTCCAGAAGCATTATTTTGATCCGACGTTTGGCGGGGCTCTGGTCACCGGAGCGCGCAACGTGTTTCAAACGCTGGACGACATCTCACCGTTCGCCTTTGCCGACACACCGCGGAACTGGTCGCCGATCGTGAGTGATGTCAAGTTGAGCCCCGCGGGCCCGTTCGATTTCGAGCAGATTTTGGAGTACGACACGCAACGAGGCACATACGGGCAGCTGACGACCATCGGTACGCTGGCGAAAATCAAGCCCTACAAGGACTTCTTTTTCACCATCGCGGACTTCCGGTTGGGCGTCTATCCTTTCGTGCTGCAGCCCAAGGCGAATCAGATTCGCGTGCTTGCTGGCTATGGCAGCGAAACGCGTAAAGGGTTCAACTTTACCAGCGGGATCAGCTACGACTTCACCAACAGCGCGCTGCAAAATCAGCTGATCCAGGTCAGCTACAACGGGAATTGCTGCGGGCTTGCACTGGAATACCGGCGTATCGCGCTTGGGCAAGTGCGTACGGACAATCAGTTCCGAGTGGCGTTCATCATTGCCAATATTGGGACTTTCGGGAATTTGCGGCACCAGGAGAAGATTTTCTAGGGATTGGACGAGCGGATTTGGAATTCGGGCGGATCTGGACGCCGGGCTTAAGCCCGGCGCCTACAGCGACATCGACGACTGGCTGCGGGGTGCCTTTTCGCATCAGCCATCGGCCGATGAGGTATCCCAGCGTGCCGGTGGCGATGCCGCCGAAGATATCCGCGACGTAGTGATAGCGTCCGTAAATCGTGGACACGCACATGCACAGAACTAGCGGCAGCATTACCCAGAATAGCCAGCGCCGGTGGCGCCACGCGCCCCACAGCGCGGCGAATGATCCCGCGACGTGCTCCGAAGGAAATGCCGCGCCGCGCACGCGGCCGTAGTGCTCGATGAAATTGATCAGTGCGGTGAAGGGTCCGCCTTGCAACGCACCGCGCCATGAGCCCGCCATCGAAAACCATGGGCTCTCGACGGGAAACGATATGGCGATCAGATAGCCGATGGCGTAGGCCACGGCGGAATAGGTCATCACCGACCAATAACCTCGCCAATCTTTCCGATAATAAAGAATGCCGCCGAGCACCAGTAGATACGTGAAGTAGGTGATGTAGGTGAACTGCATGAAGTCGTTGCGCGCGGGAGTGGCGAATTGCTCGAGCCAGATGCTGGGGTGTACGCCTGTCAGCCAATAGTCGAACATGATGAGTTTCGCGTCCTGCCAGCGTGGCGAAATCAGATGGACCAGGTGCGCGAGTTCCTCGAAGCAGAACAGGAAAAACAGATGAGGGTACCAGTGCCGCCAGAAATGCCAGAATTTCTGGGTGTAGGTGTCGAGGTGAGACTCGGAAGCGCCTAGAATGTCGTTGCCACGGCATAACAGAATGATGAGCGCCACCACGCACGCGCGCGTGGCCAGCAGGCGAATCGGGTGCGCGAGATTTTCGGCAAAGGCCGCGATCAACACGCTGGATAAGGCTACGTAACCCAAGGCGATCCATTCAAATGGGCCGCACGCCGCACCGATGGCGAGCCATTCGTTGCGCAGGAACTCCGGGATGCGGCTGCGCGCGGGAATGGCCTGCGAGGCGCCCTGCTCCGCTGCAATGACGCGCGACTGCCAGGGCAGCGCGGTTTCGTTGATGCGACGATTTTGCGGGGGTGGACGGTTCATACCCAGGTCTCCGATTTGATGCTCGGGATCACTTCGCTGCCGACGCAGTCGACGATGTCGATCGCGCGGCCCGCATGGATGATGCACCGGGGCTGCCAAACGGATGATACTTAACCCTCTAATTATCAGCGGTTTGGAGGCCAATCGAGTGACGGTCCAACCCTTCTGCGCCATCGAAAGCCGTCATCTGTCGCCGTTTCGCCTACGTACTATCATCTAGTGCGATCGCCAAGCATCTAAGAAATGCGCTTGCCGCGGGAATGAGCGAAATGCGAAACAGGTTTTCTTCGTGAACGAACCGGAAATGCGAGCCTGGAGCCAACGCAGCGAATTGAGAGAGCAGCAGTTGGGAAATCCGGAGCGATGCCATTCGGTGACTTCGATTCAACAGCTTGGCTTCAACGGCCGGCGTTGTAACTTGTGGACCGAAGAAAAGTTGCGAGAAAAATATAAGCAGTTTGCGCGACATCGAACACACTTGTACACTTGCCGCCCCTTTTCGGGTGCGGAATATTGAGGACTGACTTGGCATGACCGACGTCTCTTTGGCAGCGGCCTTTCTCGCAGGACTGGTTTCTTTTCTTTCTCCGTGCGTTCTTCCACTGGTTCCGGGCTACATCTCGATGCTTTCGGGCATCGGCATGGAGCAATTGCGCCAAGGTCAGCAACCTCGGGCCGGGCTTTTCGCCTCGGCGCTGGCGTTCGTGCTGGGATTTTCGGTGGTGTTCATTTCCTTCGGGGCTTCCGCCAGCGCGGTGGGATCGTTTTTGCGGGAGCATCGCGGGACGCTCGCGCCGATAGCGGGAGCGCTGATTCTGCTATTTGGGTTGCACCTCCTAGGTCTGCTAGCCAAGCTCACCATTCGCGTGGGATTGATCCTCGGCGTTGTGCTCGCCGTTCTCGGCGTCGTCTCGCTGGTGCGGGGCGGCACGTTGTTCGCAGGCCTGGGAGCGGTTCATTTCTTTTCGCTTTCGATGATTGGGTTTTTCGGGCCGGCGATGACGCGCTGGCTGAATCGCGATGTGCATCTGCGCAGCGGCGGCACGCAACCCGGCATGTGGAGCGGATTTTTGCTGGGTTTCGCGTTTGCGTTTGGATGGACCCCGTGCATCGGGCCGATTCTCGCCACGGTGCTGGCGCTGGCGGCGGCGAGCGACACCATCGCGCGCGGGGTGTTGTTATTGGCCGTGTATTCGGCGGGCCTGGCGGTTCCGTTTTTGCTGACCGCGTTGGGGATCGGGCAGTTCCTGAAATTTTATCAACGCTTCCGAAAGTACCTCCACGCCGTCGAACTGTTTAGCGGGGCGCTGCTGCTATTTGTGGGCGGGTTGGTGTTCGTCAACCGGCTGACCTGGCTTGCGGGTAAGTTGAGCTTTCTGAACACGATGGTGTTGTGGCTGGAGCGGTCTTTGACGGGGGCGAAGTGAACGGCGCTGGGCAGCTCCCGAATTATCTAGTGAAATGACAGGTGCGTTTGAAAAAATACCGGCGATTGCTGCTGCCGCCATCGGCGCAATTGGCGATGAGCTGACATTCGGCTATCCAGAAATCCTGCAAGCCATAACTCTCTGTACGAAGCATGGGATTGCGGTACTCGGACTGGAACTTTTTCAGGTTCTCCCTAAGGGCTATGCAACTAAGAAACTTTCAGGATACGACCAACAAATGGGTAAGGAGCCTGAGAACGTGGAGGGATGGCCCGAGTACGTGGACAGAAGTAACGCACTGGCGGAGGAGTTCGTACGTCTAAATCCAAGCGGCGATGACCACGTCTATATTCTAACCACTTCTTCGTGGAGGGAATTCTGCGAGATCCAAGACATTAAACGGGCGGGTGGCCCGTAGACCAGTGGGCGCGTGAGACAGCCTCAGCGTGGGTGGCGTGCGGGTGGCAACCCCATACTTACGGTGCGCGACTGGATTTAGCAGCCGCGTTTCTGAGAAAATTGAATTTGAGAGACGGAAGGTTTGAGGCACTGAAAATGAAGAAGTCTACTTTGATTGTTATTGCAATATTGGCGGTAATTGTGGCCGGCGCGCACTACGCCGACAAGGCCACGCGATTGCCGCATACGACCTCCTCGGTCTCCGCAGCCAAGATGGATGCTCCGGGCGTCGGCAAGGCCGAGCCGGACCTCACGCTGAAGGACCTGGATGGGAAGGATCTCAGCCTCGCGCAGCTGAAGGGCAAAGTCGTGCTCGTGAACTTCTGGGCGACCTGGTGCGAGCCGTGCAAGGTGGAGATTCCGGAGCTGATCGAACTGCAGCAGAAATATGGAGCGAAGGGATTTACGGTGCTGGGTGTGGCGATGGACGACGAAGGACGCAGCGTGGTCGCGCCATTTGTCGGGAAAGAGCGCTTCGACGTGAATGGCGGGCAATCCCAGATGAACTACCCGATCGTGATCGGCAATGACGCGGCTGCGGACAAATTCGGCGGACTCATCGGCTATCCCACGAGCGTGCTAATCGACCGTGATGGAAAACAGGTCAAATCGATCACCGGTCTGATCAGCTACGACGACATTTCCAAGGCCATCGAGTCTCATCTCTGATACGCTCAAACCATGCTTGAGGAAAAGGATTTTCAGCGAAAGGCTGATGCTGCCTTTGAAGAGTTGAAGCGCCGATTGTTGACGCTGGGTGATGCGCATGGCTTTGATGTCGAGGGCGAGAGCGGCAAGCTTGAGGTTATTTTCGAGGAGCCTGAAGAGGCCAAGTTTGTCGTCTCACCCAACACTCCGGTGCGCGAGATCTGGATTTCGGCGCTTTCCACGAGTTTCAAACTCGGTTGGTCCGACGCGCGCAATTCGTTTGTGCTTGAAAAGACTGGCGAAGATCTGCACGGGGTAATGAGCCGCGTGATTTCGCAGCAATTGGGCGAGCGGGTGACTGTTTGAGATTCGGCGTCGCACTTTTGGCGGGGTTTCTCGTTTGTGTCGCTGGCGTTCTGCAGTTGGCGGCGCAGGTGCCTGCGGGCCGCGATGTCGTTGCCCCGAGCGCATTTGCCTCGTTCGATCCGGTGGCTCGCGGCGGATCGTTTCAGATCGCGGTGGTCCTGAAAATCCGCGAAGGCTTTCACATCAACGCGCGCGAAAAATCCGCGGACTACCTGATCGCCACCGATCTCCGCACGGAAGCACCTGCGGGATTCAAGGTCGGCCAGGTGACCTATCCCAAGGGCGAGACTGCATACTTTTTCGTTCTCGAAGACTCCGCTCAACGTTTACGAGGGCAAAGTGATTCTTCACATGGAAGCCACCGCTCTCCCCAATGCCCCGCTTGGCGCACAGCACATTCCCCTGAAGCTGCGGTATCAAGCGTGCAGCAGCGAGGTCTGTTTGCCGCCCACGACGCTCGACGTGGATGCCGTCGTGACGGTCGCGTCCTCCACGACACCGGCTCGTCCTGCGCATCCCGAGTTGTTCCAATCGCAGCGCTAAAGCATCTAACTGGCACCTCTAACCGGCCCAGGAGCCATTGTTGCCACCCGAATCCAGCCCGCGTCGCACGTGGCCGTATGTCGCCGGCATCGCGGCCGGTGTACTCGCCGGCCTGATCCTGTTTGTGTTCTTGCGCACGCGCGACATTGAGGACCGCACCCGCGAATGGGTCGTACGCGAACTGCAGCAACGCTTCGATAGCGAAGTTGAGCTGGAAGAGCTACATGTAAATCTGCTGCCGCGGATGGGTGTCAATGGCGAAGGGCTGTCCATCCGCTATCACAATCGCCGCGACCTGCCACCGATGTTCCACGTGCAGAAATTTTCTTTCAATCTGGGCTTCCTCGGAATTCTCCGCGCGCCGCGGCATATCAAGGGTATTTACGTCGAGAATATGACCATTACGATTCCGCCGCGGAGTGAAAAGAAAGAACCGAAGACACCCTCTTCCGACAAGCACCGTCTCCCGTCCGTCATCGTCGATGAAATCGTGTGCAACGACACGGACCTGGTGATTGTGCCCAAGAAAGAGGGCAAAGAGCCGCTCGATTTCGACATTCACGATCTGGTGTTGAAATCGGTAGGCGCGGGCAAGCCTTTCGACTTCCACGGAAACCTGACTAACGCCAAACCCAAAGGCGAAATCGCGACGAGGGGAACGTTCGGGCCTTGGGACGCGGACGAACCGGGGGATACGCCCATCACCGGCTCGTACAAGTTTACGGACGCGGATCTCGGCCCATTTCCGGGAATTGCGGGAACACTGTCGTCGACGGGCGATTATCGCGGGCAACTGAATGAAATCGAAGTGGAAGGGAAGACGGATACGCCGAATTTTTCTCTGGATCCCGTCGGGCGCCCGGTTCCGCTGCACACGGAGTTTTCGGCGACGGTAAACGGCACCGACGGCGATACGTACCTGCACCCGGTGCGCGCCACGCTCGGCCAATCCCTGATTATTGCGGAAGGTAGCGTCGTTCGCGTTCCGGAAAAGCAGGGTCATATCATCAAACTGGACATCAACGCGCCTAACGCCCGCATACAAGACATTTTGAATCTTGCCGTGAATTCCGATAAGCCCTTCATGACGGGTCCCGCGAAGATCAAAGCGAAGCTGCTGCTGCCGCCCGGGAAGCAAAAGGTCCTGCAGAAGATGATTCTGGATGGGCAGGTAGGCGTGGAGGATGCCCAGTGGTCGAGTCCGGAAGTTCGCGACAAGCTCGCGTCACTGAGCCGCCACGCAGAAGGGCAGCCCGGGAACGAAGAGGCGGGCAGCTCGGTTTCCGACTTACACGGCGATTTCCGGCTGGAGAAAGCGGTCATCCAGTTCCGCAAACTGAGCTTCAGCGTCCCCGGCGCACAGATCAACTTGGAAGGCAACTACGATGTCGGTGGCAGTAAGCTCGATTTCAGCGGGCATTTGCGACTGCAGGCGAAACTCTCGCAAACGGTGACCGGTAAGAAGTCGTTTTTCCTGAAGGCGGTCGATCCCCTTTTCAGTAAAGACGGCGCGGGCACAGTCTTGCCCATCACGATCACGGGCACCCGCGACGCACCTACGCTCGGCGTGAGCGTGTTTCACAAGACCATTAAAAGGCAGCTGGGCGGCGGGGATCAGGACAACAGTAAAGACGCGAAAGACAGCAAGAATCCGAAGCCCAATTCCAATCGCTAGGTGGCCGCTGTAGCGGGTCGATTCGATCAGGCGGTAGCGGTCGACTGAGCGACGGCTGCGCGCAGCCGCCGCACGACTCGCTCTTGGCCCAGCGCCACCATCGTGTCGAACAGCGGCGGAGCCACGGATTGACCGACAATGGCTACGCGCGTCGCATTGATCAGCAGGCCGGCCTTTACGCCCGCGGCCTCCGCCAGCGCGCGCAACGCGTGGTCGCATGCATCGTGATTCCAATCGGGCAGAGCCGCCAGCGCATCCGCGAGCTTGGACAGAAGGTCCGGGACTTTCGGATCCTTCCAAAATTTCGCTTTCCCGGCCTCTTCGATGGGGAATTCGTCGCTGAAAAACGCGCGCGCCCACGTAGAAAAATCGGGTAGCAGCCGGACCCGCGGCCGCAGCAAATCCACTGTTTTCGAGAACCACTCATGCCCCGCGCCAGTGGCCCACTCTTGCTTCCACAAGCCGCTGCGCTTCAACTCCGCTTCTACCTGCGGCAACAGGTCCTCGATCGGCAGTTTCTGCAAATATTGCGTGTTGAACCATTCCAGCTTCGGCCGGTCGAAAACGCCGTTGGTGCGGCTGACTCCAGCCAGCGAAAATCTCTCGATCAATTCCTTGGTGCGCAAAAATTCCTCGTCGCCACCTGGCGCCCATCCCAGCAGCGCCAGAAAATTGCGGAACGCCTCGGGAAGAAAACCCTCGGTGCGGTACATATTCACATCGGTCGCGCCGTGGCGTTTGGACAGCCTCGATTTGTCGGGACCTAAAATCAGCGGCAGATGCGCGAAGATGGGCAGTTCGGCCCCCAGCGCGCGATAAAGCAGCACTTGCTTGGGGGTGTTCGACAGATGATCCGCGCCGCGAATCACGTGGGTGACGCGCATATCGATGTCGTCAACCACTACGCACATCTGGTAGGTCGGCATGCCCCACTCTTCGCCGTCTTTGCCGGAGCGCAACAACACGAAATCCTCGATCTCTTCATTGTCAAATTCGCGGTCGCCGAAGACGGCGTCGGCAAAGACCGTTTTTCCGGCCGGAACGCGAAAGCGAATCGCGGGTTTGGTGTCCGGCGACGAGGCCTTACCGTCGCGGCAAGAACACCGGGCTACCCGCCGCACCTTTTCCGTGCCCGCGCTCTCGTCCGCGGCGTGATCGCCTCCCGCGTACTTTTCGGCGGCGCAGTAGCAGAGGAACGCGCTGCCATTGGCCAGGCATTTCTTGGCCGCCTCGCGATACAAATCGAGCCGCTGGGATTGAAAGAACGGCCCTTCGTCCCAATCCACGCCCAGCCAGGTCAGGCCTTCGATAATTCCCTGGACGAGTTCCGGCTTGTTGCGCTCGGCGTCGGTGTCTTCCACGCGCAGAATCATGGTGCCACGCTGCTGGCGAGCGAACAGCCAGTTAAACAGAGCCGTACGCGCACCGCCGACGTGCAAATACCCAGTCGGCGAGGGCGCGAATCGAACCCGCACGCCGCTTGCTGGTTTGTTATGGGATTCCGTCATCGTTTGCCGCGTTTGCCGCACAAATCGCAACACTTCAGTGTAGCGAAAGCTCCGCACGCCGTCCAACGAGCCCGACTGCCGGTAGTGGGCCTGCTCGACTAATCAGGACGTGAGTCCAGAGGATCTGGAACGAGTGGACCTTTAGCGAAGTAAGGTGATTCTATTGCCGTAGACGACGCCGGACATCTCTTCAGGGCAAAGGCTCCCTGGATATTCATAGTGTGTGCTCCCCTCGTAGTAGAAGGTGTCTCCCCTCCACCAGGAAGAGTAGACTCGCACTTCACCAGTTGGCATTTCCTTCGTGGCTCCCATGTACGGTGCGCGGAAAAACATCTCTTCGGGGTCCAAGGGTTTCAGTTTAGCTCTTCCTCGAATTTCAATGGACATTCCGGGTTTGAGTTCAATCTCGGTCCAGGGCATCTCATCAGAACCATACAACCGCAGAAGCGGCACGTGGAAGTATCGCTCGTTCGATTCTTCAGACATCCCTAGCCAAAACTCCATCGCAGCATACCTGAAGCTCACATTTGGATCCCCGGGCTCAAGGTCAGCTACGCTGAAAACGGTCGGGACTTTAACGGTTTCGGGCCCATCGGTTCTAACCTCAAGCGTGTAACTGAACTCGTCCCCGATGGAGTATTGGGTTCGGTCCAGCGCAATCAGCGAGACAATTAGCTTACCGGATGTCATCCCGCCGCAACGGCCTCCGAAAAGCGTGTTGGGAGGGAAGGGCTTTGGGAGATGTTTTCTTGGCTTAGAAACGTTTGAACTGAAGTCCAGGATCGTAATGCGCTCGGCTGCTAGGCCGATAAGAGGGCCAGCCGCTGCAATCAACGAAACGACACAGATTAAACTCTTGCTCCGTTGAAAGAAGCCGCGTCGGCTCATCGTCGCTCAGTCTAGATTTCTAATCGGCTCCGGGCAATAGGACGTTAGTGCCAGAGCGCTAACTCCGGATAAACGCGATAAGTGGAGGCTGATGCACCGCCCACTGGCCCGCCTCCTTGAAGACACGTGTTGGCATGTGCTTCAATAGTACTGCCCCGCGCTGCTGTCTCTTTAGCCACCAGTACGCTGGTACGGTTGCCCGCCAGAAATTTGGTGGGCCATAATCTAACGCAAGTACTTTGTTTTCTGTGGAGACGTTTGGCTGCGCGGTGTAAAACGCCGCAGCGCCTTGGACAAGTACGGGCAAACAACACCAGCATCACAAGTTTTGGTTCGATCGTGCATCGCGGCAATGCGGCGGCGCGATCGACGGAGAATTGGTTCGACTTTGACTCACGAAGGCTTCATTGCGCTGGCGCTGCTGGCGGCTACCTCTCTGGTGGCCGGCTTCTTTGGGTATATCTACCACCTGAAGCGCCAGACCTATCTGCTGCTGTGGACGGCAGGCTGGAGCCTGTTCGCGCTGCACTATCTTAGTCCGGCGCTTTCATCGTGGATTCCCCGCAGCGCGTTCCTGGAACCGCTCAATGACTGGTTGTATGCGCTAGCTGCCCTGTTCTTCTTTCTGGGCGCGCAGCTTTACGCGCAGCGCAAACCATGGATCGTGCCGTGCGCGATCACCGCTGGCGTCCTGGGTCTGTGGGCAGCGGCGAACGCGTTCCATTTTCTGACCGCAGCACCTGTCGTGGTCCCCTCTGTCTTGCTGTTTGTTGCCGTGGGCGCCGTTTTCTGGCTGGAGAGCCGCCGCCAGGAAACCCTTGCCGACCGCCTGCTGGCGGTGTCCTTTTTCTCGTGGACGGTCCTGCGCCTGGCGGTCTTCTTCTTCTCTCCGAGTGCACCGGGAGCGGACGAGCTCGGCTTTCCGCCCATCGCCGCGGCGCCGTCTGCGTTCGTGGCCATGCTTATGGTCATGGCCTTGTATGAAGAGGAAAAGCGCCGCATCGAACGCAACATGCTGGCACTCTCCAATCTGAATCTGGCCACCTCTGGTTTCGTCGGCGGCGAAATCCAACGCATGCTTTCGCAGGCCCTGGACCGTGTTCTCGGCGTGGTGCGTCTGCCTGCCGGCGCATTGTTTCTGCACCACGGCGATCCGCAGGGTCCCACCTCGGTGGTGGCCGTCGGATTGAGCGACGATTTCTGCCGCGCCGCGCAGACCGAAGGGCTGGACGATTATCTCGTTGGCCTGGTCGCCCGCCTAGGCGGCCTGCTGGGCTTCCGCGATTTGCGCGATGCCGGATCGAACGGCCCTCGAAAAAGAAGAATCCATCCGCCGCTTCCGCGAACTCATGTTGGCGCAGGGCCTGCGCAGCGTCGTAGCCATCAGTCTGCAGGCCAAGGAACAGGCTTTCGGCGTATTGCTGCTGGGCACGCCAGATGCCCGGCGTTTCACTCCCAGCGGAGTTACGCTTGCTCCTTGCGCTGGGACATCAGATCGGCATGGCCGTCGAAAACAGCTACTTGATTCAACAGACCGCGCGGCGCTCCGAAGAGCTCCACGTGCTGAACGAAATCGGGCGAGCACTTAGCTCGACACTGAACAAGGAAGACCTGTTGCGCAAAATCTGGGAAGAGCTGCGGCGGCTTTTCGACGTTGAAAATTTCTATATTGCGGAATTTGACGCCGAAAATGACGAAATTGTTTTTGAACTGGAAATGATCGGCGGAGAACGCCATGCCGCCAGCGGCGCCGCGCGGCTGGAAATTTTATTACCGAATACATTATCCGCACCCGCCAGCCGGTACTCATTCGCGATAATTACGTTGCTGAAGTCCGCAAGATGGGCATCGAACCCATTCGTGCAGAGGGGCTGCTTTTGCGGGGTGCCCTTGGTGGCCTACGACCGCGTCATTGGCGCGATGGCGGTCTTCAGCGATCACGAACGGACCTTCGACGAAGGCCATCTGGAACTCATGCGCGTGCTGGCCAGCGAAGCCAGTATCGCCATTGAGAACGCCCGCCTGTTCCAGGAAGAGCGCACTAAGGCCCGGCATCTCACTCTGCTAAACACCATTTCCGAGAACGCCATCGCCACGCTAAATCCCGACGAAATGCTAGCGAAAATAACCGGGCAATTGGAAGAAGGCCTAACCTACGATCACTTCGGTATCGGCGTGCTCGAATATGCCACGCGCGAAATTGTGATTCAGTCGGAAGCTGGGCAGCGCCGCGGCACGCTGGGCATGCGCATTCCGCTGGATTCCGGATTGATTGGACACGTCGCACGCAACGGGCATATGGCGGTGTTCCGCGCCGCCGTTCCCGCAGACGCGGCGCTACGGCCGTTGCTGGCGGATTCCCTAGCCGCCATCGCTTTGCCGGTCTTTTACGGCGAGCAATTGCACGGAATTTTGTACATCGAATCTTCCGTGGCCATGGATTTTTCCGAGGAGGAAATATTGCTGTTGCGCACCCTGGCGGACCTCATCGCCGGCGCGCTGCACAATTCACTCTCCTTCCAGAAAGCCCAGGAGCAGGCCATCACGGACGGGCTGACCGGAGTAAAGACGCATCGCTTCTTCATGGAGGCTCTCTCCGCGGAATGGAAGCGCTCCACGCGAGCTGCACGCGCTTTCGCCCTGGTCCTGATGGACCTCGATCGTTTCAAGTTCGTAAACGATTTCTACGGCCACCTCGAAGGCGACCTGGTGTCTGCAGCGCGTGGGACACATTCTCGAAACCAATTGCCGCCGCTCCGACGTGGTGGCGCGCTACGGCGGAGACGAATTTGTAATCCTCATGCCGGAAACTACGATGGAGCACGCGCGCCAGCTGGCCACCAAGCTCAAAGGCTGGGTTTCTTCCGATCCCTTATTGCGCGAGAAGAATATCAGCGCCAGCTTTGGCATTGCCTGCTATCCGCTGCACGGATCTTCGCCGCAGGAACTGATTCAGGTCGCCGACGCTTCCATGTACCTGTCCAAACATCAGGGCGGGAACGCGGTCTCCACCGCCGACCACTTCGATCCCAATGAAGCAAAGAAGTGGAAACGCGACGTGCTGGAAGCCTATCTGGGTGTAACCCTCAAGCGCCTCTTCTCCACCGGACCGGATGCCTTTGAAGAAATTTATCAGCGCTCGAAGCAGTTCACGGAATCGCTGGCGGCCACGGAAAGCACGAACGGGACGCCTTCGCCGACGCCCTTTGGTAATCAAGGCTTGCCGCAGGCGGTGCTGGACACCGTCACTTCACTGGCCTTCGCGATCGATGCCAAGGATCACTATACTCAGGGACACTCACAGAAAGTTTCCGCGTACGCCGCGCTGATCGCCGAAGGTCTGGAGATGAACGACGCCGAAGTAGAAGAGATTCGCCTGGGCGCCATCCTGCACGACATCGGCAAGGTCGGCATTCCCGGAAACTATTTTGAACAAGAGCGGCCCGCTGAATCCCGAAGAGTGGGAAATCATGAAATCCCACGTGATTTTTGGCGCCAAAATTCTGGATCCGCTGACCCCGCTGGCCTCCGTGCGCAAAATGGTTTTACACCACCACGAATTTTTCGACGGCTCCGGCTATCCAGAAGCGTTATCCGGAAATAATATTCCGCTTGGCGCTCGCATCATCGCCGTGGCGGATGCCTACGACACTATCACCAGCGACCGCACCTACAAGAAGGCGTCGCCCCGCCGCCGACGCCCTCGCCGAACTCGAACGCTGCGCCAACGCACAATTCGACGGCGCCGTCGTCGAGCTCTTCGTCCGCACCATGCGCCAATTGCCCAATCCCATCATCGAAGTGGCCTCACTAACCCGCAATTCGTAATCCGGCCCGTCATCCGGCCAATGTAGGCGCTGGGCTCTAGCCGGCGAACCATACGGTTCACTCCAATCACTTCACTCCCTGTTATGCAGGGCTGCCTGTTACTGCATTTCTGTTGCTATCTTTCGCCTCTCGGTTGCGTCCAAAAGCAGCAACGAGCCCTGCGCCCGAATCCCATTTTCCGTATCTCTAACCGGAACGTAAAGGAGAGCCCACCATGAAAAGACTTCCCCGCCTGCTCCTCCTTCTGCTTCTCATCCTGATCGCCCTGGCGCCGCTGTTCGCCGACTCGACCTCGGAATCGGCATTTAAAAAACTTCAATCGCTAGCAGGCGACTGGGAAGGAAAAGACGGCAAGGGCAAGCCGGTAAAAACGAATTTCAAGCCGATCGTCTCGGGCACGGCGGTCATGGAGACCCTCGCGCCAACCGGAATGGAAGACATGGTCACGGTCTACACTCTGGACGGAGACGGTATCGCGCTGGTGCACTTCTGCCCGACGAACAATCAGCCTCGCATGCGCGTGGTCCCCGCCAGTAGCGATCCGAAGGAACTGGTCTTTGACTTCGTGAGCGCCGGCAATCTCCCATCACCGGCGACCGGCCACCAGCACCATCTGGTCATTCGCTTTGAAGGTTCCGACCACATTTCCGAGACCTGGACCTGGCGCCAGGGCGACATGGACATGCCCATGGTCTTCCATCTGGACCGCAAGAAAAACTGAAGTCCCTTTGTTCCCGGCTCAAAGCCCCCACGCAAAGCTTGCCCGCAGGGTGAGTCATGATATAGGTTCTACCCACTCATGAACCTCACCTTGCAGTCGCAATACATAAGCGGCGTCGCGGTAATTCGCTGTCAGGGGCGTATCGTCGTTGGCAAAGAGGTTGGTCTGCTGCAGGAAGAAATGGAGAAGCATCGCTTGGAAACGCAGAAATACGTGCTGCAACTATCCGAGGTCACCTACCTGGATAGCGGCGGCCTGGGTGCGCTGGTGCGTCTGGTGGGCTCGCTGCGGGCGCACCGCGGCGACTTGAAGCTCTGCGAAGTATCGCCTTTCGTGCAAAACGTCCTGAAAGCCACCAACTTGCTGTCTATCTTTTGCGTTTATGGCACCGAGCGGGAAGCCCTTGCAGCATTCACCCAGCGTCCCGCGTCTCGTGAAGCGCAATCGTGGACCGGGCAAGCCAAGGTGCTTTGCGTCGATCCCTCCAGCGATTTGCTCGCGTACATGTGCGCGGTCCTGAAGCCGGCAGGCTTCGAGGTGATGAGCGCGCGCTACCTTGCCGACGCGGCCACCCTTGTGACGGGGACGAAGCCGCGAGTAGTAATTTGTGGTCCCGGGGTGCAGTCTGCTACGCCAACGTTTGAGAAATTTCGCCGTTCGAATCCGCACATCCCGATTCTGCAGTTGCCTTCCGACTTCCACACCACCGAAGCTTGCGATGCGGGTTCGGACTTGATCAACCGTCTGCAATCGATTCTTCAAGCCTAACCCGGCCGCGCGGAACGGATGCGCCTCTCAAAACGCCCCGGCGAGACAAGCGCTCGTCATCTGAGTGTTTCCTTGCGGCCGGGTATGCTTCAACTCGAGCAGCAGCTCTCGCAGGCGTTTGCGCGCTTTGTGCAATTGAGATTTCGAATTGCCAATCGAACAACCCAGGATTTCCGCGATTTCGTTGTGCTCATAGCCATGGACGTCGTGCAGCAGGAACATTCTCTTGTAGCCTTCCGGCAATTGGTCAACGGCTGTTTGCAGATTTACGCGGTCGAAGACGCCGGTCAGCCGCAGGTCCAGGGTGCCAATCTCCCATCGCGGAACGCTATCCTCGTCGTTGATTCGGGTGAGTTCGTCGAGTGAAGCTATGATCGGCTTCTTCCTGCGGAAGCTCATCAGCACCACGTTGGCGGTGAGCCGGTGCAGCCACGAGGAAAACGCCGATTCACCCCGAAAAGTATGAATCTTGCGGAAGAGCTGGAGAAACGCCTCTTGCGCCAGATCTTCCGCTTCCACCGGATCTCCCAGCATTCGCAAACAAAGCGAATAGACTCGCCGTGAGTGCTGCCGGTAGATTTCCTCAAACGCGCAAGCCTCGCCTTGCTGCGCCAGCCGCAGCGTTTCATTGAACAGGGCGGTATCCGGCTTGCGCTGCCGCACTTCCGCCGCCGGTTTGGCTTCTGAGGCCGCGGCTGGAGTGCTCCTCTGGGAAGAGCGTCCTGCCGGACGCGGCGCGCGGCGCGTCATGATCCCATTGGAGTGCGTGAGGGGCGCGCTAGCTCTGAGCGCATTGGCTAGGTTATTCATGCTCGAGTAGACCTCTCTTCGCCGGACCAAGCTTCGTTTTGCCAGGCCGGTTGAATGTTCGTCTTTCTCACCTCCATCGTCGCCGCCGTACGCTTTGGCCTTGTCATGGAAGGGTCATATGCATGTCATCTTTCTGCGCGAATCCCCAGGCTGTCGCTGTAACGGCAAGCCCAGGAGCGGCAAGACGCCCTGCCTTCCTGCTATGCTTTATCGAGTGCACCGGGAGACACTCATGCAGAAAGCGCAGGTCGAATGGATCGGGGAACAGAAATTCGTCGCGATCAGCCCATCAGGACACGCCATCACATTGGACGCCGATGGAGCGTCCAACAAGGCGCCAAATCCCATGGAGTTGCTGCTCATGGCCCTGGGAGCCTGCACAGCGGTCGACATTGTTCTCATCCTCGAGAAGAAGAGGCAGAAGCTCGAAGCGTTGAACGTGATTTGCTCTGGCGAGCGCGCCGCCGATCCACCCAAGATTTGGACGAAGTTTGAGCTGCTGTATCAACTGCAAGGACGGCTGGACGACGAGGCGGTAAAGCGCGCCATCGAACTAAGTGAGGAAAAGTATTGTTCGGTCTCGGCGATGCTCAAGAAAAGCGCCACAGTCACGTGGCGTTATGAGATTCTGCCATCACAGGACTGAAGGGGTGTTGTCACCTTTCGGCTGCCTCGCATAGAATTTAGCGTCTCTTGCACAGGTGGCGAAACCCAAGGAGCGCCATGTCCCATCGCATCGCGGCCAAGATAACCGGCGTCGCGGGTTACGTTCCGCCCAAGGTGCTGACCAATGCCGACCTCGAGAAAATGGTGGATACCAATGATGAGTGGATCCGCACGCGTACCGGTATTCGCGAACGCCACATTGTCGAAAATGGCGTGGCCACCTCGGACATGGCCACCGAAGCCGCTAAACAGCTTCTGGCGCAAACCAACACCGATCCCACCGAAATTGACCTGATCGTCCTGGCCAGCGTCACGCCGGATATGTTTTTCCCCGCAACTGCTTGCCTGGTGCAAGACCGGCTTGGTGCGAAGAGAGCCTGGGGCTTCGATTTATCTGCGGCGTGCTCGGGTTTCGCCTACGCTCTCACCGTCGGGGCGAGTTTCGTGGGTTCCGGTGCGCACAAAAAGGTGATGGTGATCGGCAGCGACGCGATGAGCAAGATCCTCGACTATAAAGATCGCGCCACCTGCGTGCTGTTCGGAGATGGCGCCGGCGCGGTGTTGCTGGAGCCCGCGAAGGACGGCGAAGGCATTCTGGACTTCGACCACGATGTTGATGGCTCCGGCGGAGCTTACCTGTACATGCCTGGGGGCGGCTCGCTGAATCCTTCCACGTGCGAAACCGTCGAGAAAAACATGCACGTGGTCCATCAGGACGGCGGGCAGGTCTTCAAGTACGCGGTGCGACGCATGGCAGACCTGGCTGCCTGCCTGCTTAAACGTAATGGATTTACCAGCGACGATCTGACGTTGGTCATTCCCCATCAGGCTAACTTGCGGATCATCCGCGCGATGCAAGAACGCCTTGGCGTTGATGATTCCAAGGTGATGGTGAATATCGATCGTTACGGTAACACGACAGCGGCCACGCTCCCTCTGGGAATGCGCGACGCCGTTGCGGAAGGCCGCCTACGAAAGGGCGACCTGGTGCTTCTGGCCGCGGTCGGCGCCGGCTATACCACCGGGGGAGTGCTCCTCCGCTGGGCCTACTGAGCGAAAGCAGTTGGGTATAGCCGCCCTCTGTCCTTTCCTTTCAAAGGGCGGGGTTTAGATGAAGCGCCATTTCGATCTACTCTGAGAATCCCGCGCATTTGACTAGCGAGTCTGGCCCGGCGTAAACAGCTGGAGGTTTTCGGCCTTCCAACGCATGGCCGCGTAAATCCGATTACGCCCGCTCGGGTGATCGAAGAAAATCCACTCCTCGATGGGACCGGGACTCATCTTGCGGTATTCACCGAGATGGATGTCGGCCTGCGCCTCTCCGTCGGGCTGGCGGCTGGCATTGATGCCGTACATGTCCGCTTCGAATTCGGTAGTGCGCGTATGCGTGTTCAAGATCGGCGTCAGCACAAAGAAAAAAACCGAGCCTAAGAGAAATACGAGCGGAGTAACGGCGGTGTCCCCCACGCCGCGAATCTGCCAGCGCTCTCCCCAACGAGCGAGACACCCGTCCAGCAACCAACGCAGAAAGGCGAATCCGAGGACGATGACGACAAAGAAAAACAGGAAATCCTTATAGATGTGATGCAGGACGTAGTGGCCCATCTCGTGGCCCATCACCGCCTGGATCTCCTCGGGTGAACCGCGGCGCAGCAGATTGTCATTCAGCGTGATGCGCATGGTCTGCCCGAATCCGCTGACGTTCGCGCTCATCCGCGTAGTCTGGCGGGAAGCGTCCATTTCGTAGACTTTGTCGGCAGGAATCCCGTTCGCTCGGGCCATACTCAGAATGGGTTGCGTGATTTTCGGATCATCCAGCGGCGTAACTTTGTTGAAGATCGGCACGATGTAGACCGGCGCAATCAGAACCGTGAACGCGAGCAGCACGATGGAGACGACCGAGCCCCAGATCCACCAGGTGCGCGGCACGCGGCGAACGACGCCGAATAGAATACGGCGAATAGCCCGCCGAGCACGATAGTGACGAGCAGACCCTTAAACTGATCGCCCATCCACGGGCCAAAGGTTTGCGTGGCAAGGCCATATTTCCGTTCCCGAAAAAATCCCTCGTAGACCCCGAGAGGGAAGCCGAGAATGGAGGTAATGAGGGAAAATTCCGTCCAGTAGATGAGTGTTTGGAGCGGCCTGAAACGCGTGAGCCGCTCCGCGAAGTCGCGCATAGCGGCGGACCAGCGAAAGCGCAAGAGCACGATGTAGATGATGACGCCCATCAAGAAGTCCCAAAGGATCAGCCAGTAGCCGCCTTCAAAATAGGCGTTCGAGCGCGCGGTCGCCTCGGCGGGAATCTGCGCGAGGTAAGCATCCGTCGCAGCTTCGGCGCTGAAGTGGGGAGACGGTTGCGCTTCGGGTGGCACCGTGAGCACCGAAGGCATCGCGGTTGCCGGCTTGGCGCCCGGACCTGGAGCGTTCTGTGCCTGGACGAGAGTCGCGCCGCACAGCAAGGCAAGATACAAAAACCCTGACCGCAGATTCATAACACCACCTTTAAGGAAGACGAGTGCTGGCGAGTATACGCGCGAGCCAGCGGTTTAGACTCGTACGTTTTCAGTTGGATGACAACTCTGTAGGGGCGGGGCTCGCCCCGCCCGGCGTAAGCCCTGGCACAAAGCCGACCGTTCAGCGAACGGTACATTGCCGCATAGATAGGATCATTGCGAGTCGGGCTCGGTTTGGACGGCGCCATGCTGCTTGGCCCACGCGATAAATCCGTCGGGAGCGTCTTTGACACCATAAATGTTCGCGTTTTTGACGCTGCCGAGATCGCGCCACCTGAGATTCGAGAGGCTGGTGTTACTCAGGTCGGCGTTGGTGAGGGTAGCCCCGGATAAATCCGCTCCCGTAAGGTCGACACCCGTAAGGTCGGCATCTTGCAAATCGGCGCGCTGAAAACTGGCGCCTCGCAGTCGGCTCCCGCGAAAATTAGCGGTGCGTAGGTCGGCGTCCGAAAAATCAGCAAAATTAAAGTTGGCGTCGCGAAGATCCGCCCCGCTGAAATTAGATCGAAGAAGCCGCGCTTTTTCTAGATGGGCGTTTTGCAGAAATGCGCCCGAGACATCGACGCCCACCAGCGGAACGCCATCGCGGTTGAGTTCCTGCAGCGCTTCGATGCGCCCGCCGCTGCCGCCTTTTCCCTGCGCGGTGTTGATGACCTGCCACGCCTGATAGTGCTTTTGCTTGAGCCGGTCCCCGGATTCGGAAAAGTAGAAGATGACCGCGATCAACACGCTGAAGCCCTCGAGATATTCCAGGACGTCGAGAAACGTCCATCGGCTAAGGACAAAGGCAACCCAATCCAAGGCCCACTCGATGCCCCAGAAAGGCGTCGTCCAACGATGTTTTATGCGTTCTCTTCGAATGGGCCAGGGCTCCGGCCTCTCTCTTTGAATTCTGACTCTCATGCCAGCAGCTTACCGCCTGTGCCGGTTTACCGTCGACACTTTAGGCTTCACCGCACTCGGCATTCAGGAGTCCGGCGGATGACGGTGGGACAGAAATTCCTCGAACAGCAGCTGGGACAAGCGGCCCGAATTGTGGCGGATGACTCCGTGTTCGTCCAGCAGGTTGTCGAGAACTACGCGATAGCCCATTTTCTGGAGATTCCAAAGATCTATGGCGACCGGCTCGGCCCCCTGGGCGCGGTAGCGTTTGGCGACTTCGGGCGAAATCGGTTGCCGATTGGCGACCACCCAATCGATGACGCGCCGGGAGGTGTGTTGACGGATGGCGCGTAGATGGTCGGCGAGCGCGTAGCCGGAGGTTTCGCCAGGCTGGGTCATCAGATTTGCGATGTACACGCGCGGCGCCTTGGATCTCGCGATGGCATGCGCGATCTCCGGGATCAGCAGGTTTGGCAGAATGCTCGTGTACAACGAGCCCGGCCCGAGCAGAATCAGGTCGGCTTCTTCGATCGCTTCCAGCGCCTTGGGCAATGGGCGCGCCGAGCGCGGAGAGAGCGCGAGCTTTTTGATGGCTGTGCGGCTGGCGGTGATGCGGGTCTCGCCATGAACGCGACGCCCATCCGCCAGGGTGGCCACGAGCGAAACATTGGAAACCGTGGACGGGAAAATCTGCCCGCGGATCGCAAGGATCTTGCTGCTCACGCGAACCGCTTCGGCGAAATCGCCGGTGACATGCGTGAGCGCCGCCAGAAACAAGTTGCCGAAATTGTGCCCAATCAGACCCCGCCCGGCGTGAAAGCGATACTGGAACAGCCGCCCGAGCAGTGCTTCGTCCTGCGAGAGCGCCACCATGCAGTTGCGAATATCTCCGGGTGGCAAGATGCGGTTTTCGCGCCGCAGCCGGCCGGAGCTCCCGCCGTCGTCGGTGACCGTAACGATCGCGGTGAGGCCGGAGATGGGATGGTGTTCGTTAGCAGGTTCGTCGCGCCGACGCACCACCAAATCCTTCAGCCCGCGAAGCAGCGTGGACAATCCCGTGCCGCCGCCGAGCGCGACGACGTTGAGCCCGCGAGGGGGCAGCTTCGACTTGGAAGCACTCTTTTTCACGTCAGACCTGGTATGCAGCATTTTACCGAAACATTCAGGCGGCGAGCACACAAACGGCCACCGGTACTCAAATCAATTACTCAAATCAAGCAATCGGCGATGGGAGGGTAAACTTCAGGTGATCGCGATGGCCATACAACTCAGAAGTTCTCGGCTACGATGGTTCATCTTCCTCGCATCAAGCGAGCGGAGTGGGTATTCGGCGGCGACAGCTCCAAGGCGCTCAGCCGGCCGAGCCATCTTTCTCCGGATAAAGCATCTCGGTGAAACGGGGGTCTTCCTGTAGGAACGCAAAGTCTTCATCGTTCCGCGCGTGATAGCGATTTTCCGGGCGCAGCTCGATTGCCACTTTCAGATTCTTCATCGCGGAATCCGCCTCGCCGGTCAGGCAATCGAGGGCCGCCAGCGCATAGTGGATGTAGTCTGCCTTGGGCGCTGCCTTGCGTGCCCGATCCAAACTCTCCCGCGCATCATCCCACCGTCCAATATTCATCATGGCCACACCGCGCTGGTAGTGCTCGTCCGCAGTGCGAGGATTCTGTTCGGTACTCGGCTTCATGCGCTGCTCGGCAATCTTCAAATGCATGCGTGCACGGTCAGCGAGTTCTTTGCTCGGCCCCTCAAGGACTTTTTCGAGTTCCTGCTTGGCCTTGGCAAACTTCTGCTGGTGGAACAGCGACAGCGCCTCGTCGTAAACCTTGAGTTGCGCCTGGACGCGCGGATCGACCATCTCAACGCCGCCGCGCTGCGGAGGGTGTTGCGGAGTTAAAGTTTTTCTTTTCAATGGTTTAGCTTTGCTGTGCAAGGCGCTCTTGTTGCGCCCGGTACTTCCCGAATTGGGCTTGTGCGCCTTGGCCATGCCCGCGAAGATAGCAGAGCAGGTCACTCACGTCAACGCGTCTTGGGGGTAACTCTTTTGTTACACTGCGCGTTATCTCGTTAGCGCAGACCCCGAAAATTATTCTACCGAACCAGCCGCGTCTCACCGAAACTAGATGTGAGTGGCGGACACGCGACATCCGAGGAGTTGAAAGGGTGGCCTGCCTGTAACGCGTGTGCTATAAATTTCTTAACGAGTTCCGGACCAAGGACCGGCCAACGACAAGTGCCTTTCATCAATTTTCCCGCGCGCGAAATTAACTGCAAACTGGTGTACTACGGTCCAGGTCTGGGCGGAAAGACCGCCAACCTCCAGTGGATCTACGACCACACCGGCCAAAACCAGAAGGGGAAAATGGTTTCCCTGGCCACTGAGACCGACCGCACCCTCTTCTTCGATTTTCTTCCGCTCGACCTGGGCACCGTCCGCGGCTTCAAGACCAGGTTCCACCTCTACACCGTGCCCGGACAAGTATTCTACGAAGCCAGCCGCAAACTCATCCTGAAGGGCGCCGACGGCGTCGTCTTCGTCGCTGATTCGCAGGAAGAGCGCCTGGATGCCAATTTTGAAACGCATGGAGAACCTGCAAGAACACCTGAAAGAGCACAACCTCGAATTTCGACACCATTCCCTACGTCCTGCAGTTGAACAAACGAGACTTGCCGAACGCCCTCCCGATCCCCGACCTCACCAAACAGTTGCAACGAAAAGGAGAGCCGGTATTGGAAGGTGTAGCCGTCACGGGGCAAGGCGTGTTCGAAACCCTCAAGGAACTAGCGAAGCTCGTCCTGGCGGAACTAAAGAAGGGCGGCTAAGACTGCGATTCAATCCACGCTATCTTTGTCCTGTGGTGGAAGGTCGAAAACAACCTGGATCGGCACGGACCGGACGCCATTTCTAGGTGTTGCCTCTTAGACCCAAGCCGCTTCGGCGCCTCGGGGCCAACTTCAAAGGGATAAAGCCGGTACAAGCTCAAGTCTGCTGTGAGGATAATTTATTGTGACCTTAAACCGATTCAGGAAGTTATAACCGAGGATTCCATCCAATTCTGTCCCAATGGCCTTGCTCAGCACATTGAGAAACTCACCGGCGCCAATCGCATGGTCACGGACGGCTGCACCTCCCACGGCGAGGGAACTGACCTTGCCTGCTAGAATCTTGATTTGGCCACCGCCTCCAGTCACAGGGCTGTCGTCGGTCGTTTGGATGGCCAACTTCCGAGCCAGCTCAATGGAGAGCATAGTTCTGGACGCGCCTGTATCGAGCGCGAATTGAAAGGGACCCTGACCATCTACTACCGCTGGCACCAGGATAAGCGGCTTGGACGTTGAGGCGAGCTTAAAGGATATGGAGGTGCCCAAACGCGTTGAGTTTCCGTTGGCATATTCTGACGGAAGAGACACGCCGATGGTGGCGTCTCTATAGTCGATCGCCAGAATAAAATCCTTGAGAAACTCGAACCCCAGAACGCCATCCACTTTACTCTGAATGGCTGCTGCGATTCGTTGGATCTCGTTCGTGATGGCCACGCTGACATTCTCTTGCCGCGCCGAGCCCACCGTCATCGAGCTAACATGCGCAATCATGAGCTTAACGGGCCCTCCAGCGCCCATCGCCTGTTTCTCGACTTCGGGTTGTATTCCAAGTGTTTCGGACAACTCCTTCGAGAGGAGGCAGTGAGAAGCTCCAGTGTCTAGAATGAACTGGTACGGTCCTCTACCATCCACGCAAACGGGGACGAGTATCAGGGGATTCTGCCCACCGGCAAGACGGAACCGTATGTTCTCTGACATGGTGGACACCTCCCGATTTTGCGAAGGGTGAATGTGGGGCATACGCTGTCACTCCTCCTCGCTCTTTCTCAAAGACCTTGAATGCTGTGATCTCGCTGCAGCGCCGCGGAGCGCCACGAGTGCGTCGCGCTTCAGAGATTGCCGGATTCTCTTGATTTCCGCGCTGTGTTTGCCCACGCGCGCGAACAGCTCGCGCTGCGCCTCGATGCCGGCGCCGAGAAGAAAGGCCGCAGCTTCAGAGCGGCTGCCAAACAGCGCTGCTTCGACCAGCTGGTCGAGGGCGGTCACGGCAGTGTCGCCCAGACGCACCATGACGACGTTTCCACGCGGCGCTTCACCTCCGCAAAAGCGCGAGAGCAATTCCTGCAGCTCCGGAAGAGACGAGAGAGGAAGGGCAGCAACGTAAGCCTTAGGTTTGCGTGTCATGATAATTACACGTAATTATCAAACGAAGGGCCAAAAGTCAACTCTGCTGGCGTCCCGAAGGCGACCATTCGGCCGGATCGGGGCCGATTGTTCCCCATATATAACTTCGCTTTCTTGGTCTCTTTCGCCAACTGCGTGGCGAGTCCATCGAGGATCTGGGCCTTGGCGACCGCCGTACCTGATAACCCGGTGCAGATGACAACGGCATGAAAGATTCGCAAAGGGAAGACGTTAGGAGGGAAAGACGTTAGAAAGGAAGGTCATGCGGTCAGGCAAAGCTGGCCATCGCCGAAGAATCCGTCTCAAACGTAGGAATCGCCTCTACCAAGCGCGTCACTGTCAGCGCATCGCGCACGCGCCCGTGCCCACAAACCAGGTGCAGCGCGCCACCCTCGCGTGCCAGCTGAATCGAGCTCCGCACGAGCGAAGAAATCCCCGAGCTGTCGATTTGTGGCACGCCATTGAGGTTGACCACCACTTTACGGCCGCCGCCCTGCACCAGCGACTGCAGCACTTCCGTCAGTTGCTCGCTGGGCTCACCGATGGTCAGCCGGCCGTGCACCTCCAGCGTATGCACGCCGTTCGCTTCACGCACGGAGATTTCCATGGGCAGACGTTCGGTCATTGGGAGGTCTCTCTCATGGAATGTTCACGCTAACCTGGTGAAAAATTACGCTTCCCCGAGCAGTTGTATCGGCCGCTTTCCCGAAGCGGCGCCTCGTTCCTTTAGGATACCCCGGCACACCCAACAAGTGAACACCGCCGGAGTGGAAACTCACCGCGCCCTTAGGCGCACGTTGTACCGCGAACGCCAGCACGGCATTATACGATGATAGCGGTGCGAGACAAGTAGCGCGTAACAGGTGGCGCCGGTTTACCCTGCCTGGAGAGGTATCCCTGCCGGCTCTTGCGCGTATTTTAAGCTGATTGGAGATCGCACCCCCGCCCCTGAGGGGCCGATTGACACATGCTCGGATTGGACCCAAAATAATACCTCAGGGTGGCCGTCAAAACGAGGTCCCGAACTTGCGTCGCAGCATTCCATTTTCCCCGCTAAAGAGGTTAACCCTCCTAGCCGGCCTTCTTTCGTTCGCCCAGCCTGATGTTCTGCAAGCACAACGCGTTGCGGTGCCGGTCCTCCTGCCCGATAACACGAGTCCAGCCTTTAATGGCCTAATTAATATAAGCGTACAGCAAGACACTGGTTCGCCGTTTGCCACCCCCGCCACGGTGACGCTGCGCTCGTCCGATATGACGATCAACCTGACGAGTCGCACGAACGAATCCGGGCTGACCGCCTTCACCAGTATCCCTTCGGGCCAATACCTCGTCGAAATCACCGCGCCAGGATATCGCACCGTGCAGGAGCAGATTGGTATCGGCGCCGGAGGACAAGTCCAAAATCTCCTCGTGGCCATGATCCCGGAGGCCGGCGTAACCCTCTCCCGCACTCCATCGGGCGGCGGGGCCGTGAATCCCAAGGCCATCAAGGAAACTGAGAAAGGTCTGCGGGCCCTGCAGGTTGGCAAGCTCGACGAGGCTCAAGGACACCTGACGCGCGCGCTGGCTGCCGCGCCAAATTTCGCCGATGGCAATTATCTGATGGGCGTGCTCCTTCTCCGGCGTAAGGAGTCCGCTAAAGCCCGCCCCTATTTGCAAAAGGCGGTGGACATCGCGCCCAGTCACGCGCCGGCATTGCTGGCGTTGGGCGAAGCCGAATATCTTCAGCGGGACTATGCGCGGGCGACCGCATCGCTCGAACAGTCCCTGCGTGAACAGCCTCGAAGCCCCCAAGCGTCTACCGCGCAACAGTTAATCGAACGCATGCGCGCGGCGAATCAGCCGAAAGCAGATGCTGTGGCACCGGCAACGAAGTCCCCCGGGGCAGAGCTCGCCCGGTTGGAATTAGCCACCAACGCCAATGGATCGGACCTCGTCGAGCTGCCGGCTCTACCCGCGATTACGCCCGTCACCGAAACCAACTGGGCGCCGCCCGATGTCGATCAGGAAAAGCTCGTTCTCGACCCAGGCACCACGTGCCAATTGGACGAGGTGGTTCAGGCGGCGGCCAATCGCGTTAAGGAACTCATCGAGAATGTGGACCGTTTCACCGCCACCGAAAAAGTCGAGCACTCCAACCTGAGTCCTCTCGGCCTGCAAATTTCCAGCGAGACCCGAAAGTTCAATTATCTGGTCGAAATTCGCCAGCTCGACTCGCGGAATCTGGACGTGCAGGAATACCGCAATGGATCCGTTTCCGTGCAGGAATTTCCGGCGCATATCGGCACCATCGGCCTTCCCACGCTCGCTCTCGTTTTTCACCCTTACTACCAGGAAAAGTACGAGTTCTCCTGCGAGGGTCGGGGATCCTGGCGCGACCGACCGGCTTGGGTCGTCCATTTCCAGCAAAGAAGCGACCGCTATAGCGAGACGGAGGTCTATCGCGTCGGCGGCAAGTCCATTCCCGTGGGGCTGAAAGGTCGCGCGTGGATCGACGTGCAAAGCTCGCAGATCGTGGCCATGGAATCGGATCTGATGCGGCCGGTCCCCGAGATTCGCCTTCTGCGCGACCACCAATTGATCGAGTATGGGCCCGTCGACTTTCGAAACAACACCATGCAACTTTGGCTGCCGAAGAGCGCCGATTGGTACTGCTCCTTATCGGGCCAGCGCTATCACCGGCGTCATACCTTTAGCCAGTTCTTGCTGTTCTCCGTGGATGATTCGCAGAAAATCAGCAAGCCGAAAGAAGCGGTCGAACCGTCGGTTAGTCCACAATAGCCTGGCCGCTCCCACGCATCCAGCAGCATCAGAAAAATCAATCTGGTAGATGCAAATTTCAAAGTATCTCTTCCCCGCGCTCCGCGTATAATTTCGCTTCGATAAAGCATTTGGTCTCCGAAAAAGCGTCTTTCGCACCAGGGAAGCGGTCACTTTTTGTGTGACCCGATAGTCGTCAATTCACTCGCAGCGGAGCGGACATAGACTATGAAGCAGGCGGTCTCGAAGTGCTGTTGTATCTTCGCCATGCTGCTCCTGCTCCCCGCCGTTCCACTTCTCGCGCACCAGACGCCCTCCGCCCCCGCAACCTCTTCCTCCACCGTTTCCTCGACCGCTGATTCCTCTAAAGCCCTCAACGACAAACTCGCGCAACTCGACCAGCGCGTCACCGCCGCGCAATCCGCCGGTGATAACGCCTGGATGCTGGTGAGCGCGGCACTGGTCCTGATGATGACCGGCCCCGGCCTGGCGCTTTTCTATGGCGGCTTGGTGCGCCGCAAGAACGTGCTCGCCATCATGATGCACAGCTTCGTGCTGATGGCGGTCGATCACCGTCATCTGGGCGCTGGTCGGCTACAGCCTGGCCTTCGGCGGCAACGGCCCTGTTCATCGGCGGACTTCGCCATGCCTTCCTACGCGGCGTCGGCGCCGAGCCCAATCCCGATTACGCGGGCACCATTCCGCAAGCCGACCTTCATGATCTATCAGCTGATGTTCGCCATCATCACCCCGGCGCTGATCACCGGCGCGACTGCCGAACGGATGAAGTTCAGCGGCACGGTCCTCTTCTTCACCCTCTGGTTTCTGTTCGTCTACTCTCCGCTGGCGCACATGGTATGGGGCAAGGGCGGCCTGCTCAACGCTTCTCTCGGCGGAAAATTTCCCACGCTGGATTTCGCCGGCGGCACCGTGGTGCACATCAGCTCCGGCGTTTCGGCGTTGGTGTGCGCCCTGTATCTTGGCAAGCGCATCGGCTTCCCCAAACAACCCATGCCGCCGCACAGCCTGGTGCTCAGTTTTATTGGCGCGTGCTTGCTGTGGGTGGGCTGGTTCGGCTTCAACGCCGGCAGCGCCCTGGCAGCCAGTTCCCTGGCCACCAGCGCATTCGTGGCCACTCATTTTGCGACCGCGGCAGCCGCCCTCAGTTGGAGCCTCGCGGAATGGCTCAAGAACGGAAGCCCCAGCGCTCTCGGCGCGATTTCCGGCGCCGTCGCGGGCCTTGTGGCCATCACGCCCGCGGCGGGTTTCGTGGCGCCCATGCCCGCTCTGGCGATCGGATTCATCGCCGGCGTTGTTGTGCTATTTCATGGTCACCAAGGTAAAGTCCATTTTTGGCTACGATGATGCCCTCGACGCTTTCGGCGTGCACGGCGCGGGCGGCACCATCGGCGCCCTGCTGACCGGCATCTTTGCGCAGCAAATCGTCAACCCCATATTCGGCGCCGGCAAACCGGTGGGTGGCCTCGACGGCCACTGGAGCCAGGTCGGCAATCAGATTGTCGGCGTGCTGATCGCCTGGGGCTTCGCCTTGGTCGGCACCATCATCCTCCTGAAAATCACCGACATGATTACCGGCCTGCGCGTCACCCAGGAGCAGGAGATTGAGGGTTTGGACATTTCGCAACACGGTGAAGAGGCCTACAACCTCGAACTGTAAGTAGACTGTGATGGTTCGAGCGTCACTCGCTGGGCTCGGGCCGCGCCGCGGAGTTGCAAGCCCACGGCACGACAAGCGGTAACGCGGGAGCGCAAATTTTCATGATGAAACTTGAGGCCATTATTCAGCCCTCGCGGTTTGAATCCGTCAAAGATGCTTTACGAGAAGCCGGCATCGAAGGCATGACCGTGACCGAAGTCCGCGGGCACGGCCGCCAAAAAGGCCACACCGAGGTCTACCGCGGCCGCGAGTACACCGTCGATCTCCTGCCCAAAATCAAGCTGGAAATGGTGCTGCCCGACAAGCTCGTGAATACCGTTGTAGACACCATCCTGAAGACCGCGAAGACAGGAAAGATCGGCGACGGTAAAATATTTTTGTCGAAGGTTGATGAAGCGATTCGGATTCGCAACGAAGAGCGCGGCGAAAACGCTCTCTGATGACGACCGCAGCCCGTCCCGGTCTCCATTCGGCCCATCCGCCCGCTATGAATATGCAAGGCTCTCTTACTCCCCTGTCCGTTCTCGGCCCGCAAGCCGACGATGAACGGCAACGTATCCAGAAACAGTTCGAGTCGGGTGTCAGTGCGCGAGAAACGGTGCTGGCGCTGTGCGCGCTCGCCGACAACAATGTTCAGCAGGTTTTTAGCGAGGTTCTCCGCGTTCACAACACCCCTTCCGAAGGATTGTGTCTGGTGGCCTTGGGCGGATATGGGCGCCGGCTTCTTTTTCCCTACTCCGACCTCGACATCTTGTTTCTTTTCGGCAGCGAAAAAGCCGAGCAAACTTTCCGGCCGCTGATTTCTGACTTTTCCCGTACCCTCTGGGATCTCGGTTTTCGGGTCAGTTCCGCAGGCCGCACCCTCGAAGAATGTAAACGCATTGAAGAGGACAACGTCGAATTTCACCTGGCCCTGCTGGACCGCCGCTTCCTCGCCGGCGACGCCGAGCTTTTCGATCGCCTGAATACCAAGGTTCTGCCGGGATCCGAGAAGCAAGCGCGTCCCTTCCTTCTCGCGCAGCTCCATACCCTCACCAAAGACCGCCTGGCACGCTATGGCAACACCATCTTCCACCTTGAACCCAACGTAAAAGAAGCCCCTGGCGGGCTGCGTGACTATCAGGCCGCCATCTGGTTGCGTCAGATCGCCGGCGAGAGGAAGGAATCACTGAACAGCAGCGCCGCTGAAGAGGAGCTGGCCTCCGTTGCGGTCGATTTCCTCAGCGCCATCCGCTGCTTCCTGCACTACAACAACGGCCGAAACGACAATACGCTGACCTACGAGCTGCAGGCCGCGGCTGCCGAACGCTCCCTCGGTGTCGCCGACAAAATACCGCGCAATGCCGCCGAGTGGATGCGTCTCTATTTTCGCCACGCGCGCACCCTCAATCGCCTGCTGCTCCGCTATCTCGAGCAGAAAGCGGCCGTTCCACAAACGTTCCGGCAGCGATTGTTCAGCGTCGCCCGCGGCCCCAAAGTGGAACCTAGCAACGGCAAGCCTTTCGGCGTGCGCGATGGGCTGTTTGAAGTCCTCAATCAGGCCGCCTTGTCGGACCGCGCCGAGATTTTTTCTCTGTTCACCGAAGCGGCGCGCAGCGGCGTGCCCTTAAGCCGCCAGGCCGAACGCTGCATCGGCTACATCATGCGGCATCCGGAACTTCCCGTTCGCAATGCCGAAGTTAACTGGGCGACCCTGCGGGAAATCCTGGGCGCCGACTATCCGGGTCTCGCGCTGCGTCCGATGCAGCGCCTCGGGCTGCTTACCCAGATCTTGCCGGAATTCAGCCGCATCGACTCGCTGGTCGTCCGCGATTTCTACCATCGCTACACCGTGGACGAACACTCTCTCCGCACCATCGAACATTTGCAGGAATTGGCCGCTCCCCCGGACGAGCAAGGCACGCACTTCGAGCCTTTGTGGCGGACCGTAGAGCGCCGCGACCTGCTCATTTTTTCGCTTCTCCTCCACGACGTTGGCAAAGGTATGCCCATCGAAAATCATGTTGCGGGCAGCCTGGAAGCGCTCGCCACCGCTGCCGCCCGCCTGCAGCTCTCCGAGGAAGAAACCGCCGAAGTCCACTTCCTGATCGAGCATCACCTCGACATGTCCGCGACCGTGCAACGCCGCGACATTTTCGATCCCTCCACCATCTCTTCCTTCGCCGCCTCGGTCGTCAACCAGGAACGCCTGCAGCGCCTCTGTCTGCTGACTTACGCCGACATTCACGCCGTCAATCCCGAAGCGCTGACACCGTGGAAAGCCGACATGCTGTGGCAGCTTTTCGTCGCCACCTCCAACTACTTCAGTCGGACCTTGGACCGCGATCGTTTGCATGCTCACGACGAAGTTTCGGTGCTGGAACACGTGCGCGCGCAGATCCCCGGCTTTACCACCGAGCAGATCGAACGCTTCCTCGAAGGCTTCCCGCGCCGCTACCTGGCGGTACATTCGGCGCCCGAGATTGCGGCGCAATTGGCGATGTATCAAAAATTGGCGGCTCAGCCGGTGCAGACCGAGCTGCATTCCACAGGTCATGCTTTCTCGTTAACGCTGTTGACCGCCGATCGCCCGGCACTGTTCGCCACCATCGCGGGCGTGCTCGCCGGTTGGGGCATGAACATCATCAAGGCGGACGCCTTCGCGAACGCCGCTGGTGTCGTGCTCGATACCTTTCACTTTGCGGATTTGCACCGCACCCTGGAGCTAAATCCCACGGAAATCGAAAGATTCCGCCGGAGCTTAGCCGACGTCGTGAACGGAAAGGCTCCGCTCCAACCACTCCTCCAGGGTCGCGACAAGGCCAGCCGGGAGCGCCCACCGAAGGTAGCCATTGAAACCAAATTCGCGTTCGACGACGCCACGTCAGAACACAGCACGCTCTTGGAAATCGTCGCCCAGGATCGCCCTGGCCTCCTCTACGACATCGGCTCAACCCTGGCCCGCCTGTGGTGCAACATCGAAGTCGCGCTGATCGACACCGAAGGCCAAAAGGCCATCGACGTCTTTTACCTCACCGAACAAGGCAAAAAACTAAGCCCCGAAAAACAAGAAGCCCTGCTCCAAGCTCTCCGGGAAAAGCTAGGCTAAAGAGTAGGTGTGGCAACGTCAGGGGCCGCTAACTATGCCTGAGTTTCAGCCGGGCGAAGCAAGCGCCCTACACAAAATTTGGCACAGGCTCGATACGAAGAAAATTTAAAACAACCTGCCGACGAGGGCTTCTTCCCTCAATTCTCACACAGACTCAATCGTCCCGTTTAATTCCGCCTACTGCCTTCTACCTCTGGATTCTTCCCATTCGATGCATACCACTTAGCTAATTAACGTCTATGTGCCACACTCCGCTGTGTATGAAGCAATCCACGAAGCGACGGGTCTGGGAGAAGTTTCTGCAGGACCTGAAGGTGAACAACCGTGCAGTGCAAGTGCGTCAAGACCATGCTGCTGTACGATTATTTTGGCATACTGGTTACGGTACCGCATGGAGGATTCATGGAAGCCGTGACCAGGACCGCGACGCTCTTTGTGAGGCACGTTTCCTTTATCCTTATCCTTGCAGCGGCAATCCTTACTGTCGACGCGACTCTGTTTGAAACCAAATCTGTCGTCAACGGCACCCTCGATTACAAACGCAGGAAGACCGGCAAACGTGCGATCGTGGTCCTTCCGGCTCGTGTGGTCACGCTGCTGAACAAATTGCCGGAGGGCCAACCATTTCGCCGCCCTGATTTCAAGTTGGAATCTGACAAAGCCTTCTGGCGCATACAACTTCAGGACTTGTTTGAGCGTGCTAGGATCACCGAAGTGAAAACCGACCTGGGAATGCGTGCAGCACATCCGCACCAACTGCGCGATACGTGCGCGGTGTGGTACATCCGCAAGGGTGCGCTGATCCAGGATGTCGCCAAGATGCTTGGAGACACGGTCGCCATGGTTGAGCGTCATTATCTTCCGTACATCGAAGAACTCAAGGACGCGCACGTCGCGACCAACAAACGAATCCTGGAGGCGGCTGGAGCGGACTAAGCCGCCTTGCTGACCAGGCGTTCGTAGACTCTCCTGGCGACGGATTCGGGAATCCGCATGGATTCGTAACCGCGCTTGAATCCGCCTTTGCGACCGTTTGATCGCTCAGGACGCAGAATCCTGAAAACGCCAGGCTCGTTCTTGAGCAGATCCCTGATGAACTGATCTGAAAAACCCCATTGTTCTGCTAGGTAGGAAACCTTCAAATGCTTATCATGTAGCGCCAATTGCCACGTCCGAGATTTGAGACACCAGTGGTGTCCTTAATTCTCGGAGGTCGTTTAACCTGTAGACTTATGGCTTTCCCCGCGAGGGTACTTGTCTACTGCCACATTCCCGCGTGCCAGGAGCCGATGTCCCTGGGGCGTTTGCGTCAGAACTCGGACGCGGCGAAGTAAAAGCATGGCCGATGGAGAGCCTCATTCACCTCCCATAAGCTCCCCTTACTAGGGCATTATTTAATTCTCTATTGGACATCGATAGATCAACGCTGGGGACTTGACATCGATCGGGACGGTGGATTCGATAACAAGACAAGAGCTTTCGGTTCGTTGACTTGCCCCAGGCCACGACCTAAGATGAGCGCCAAATGGCGGACACCCAGTCACTCGTCGGGCAGACCGTCTCCCACTACCGCATCTTGGAGAAGCTAGGTGGCGGGGGCATGGGTGTGGTCTACAAAGCCGAGGACACCGAACTCGGCCGCTTCGTTGCTCTGAAATTCCTTCCCGAAGACCTTGCCAAAGACCCTCAAGCACTCGAGCGTTTCCGCCGTGAAGCCCGCGCTGCTTCGGCGCTAAATCATCCGAATATCTGCACCATCTACGAGATTGGTAACGCCGATGACCGTTCGTTTCTGGCCATGGAATACCTCGATGGCCACACCCTCAAGCACGTGATCGGCGGAAAACCGCTGCCACTCGATCAAACGCTCGATTTTGCCATTCAGCTGGCGGATGGTCTCGAAGCTGCTCACGCCAAGGGTATCGTTCACCGTGACATTAAGCCCGCCAATATTTTCGTCACCTCACCGAGTCACGTGAAAATTCTTGATTTCGGCCTCGCTAAGATGAGTCCGTTCCTCCAGAACTTTGGCGGCGAGTGCAAGGCTTCCCAATCCACCGTGGTCGTCGACGCCGATCTCACCGGCCCTGGCACCACTCTCGGCACTGTTGCTTACATGTCTCCCGAGCAGGCCCTTGGCCAGCCGCTCGATGCGCGCACCGATATTTTTTCCTTTGGCGTGGTGCTCTACGAAATGTCCACTGGCACTCTGCCCTTCGGCGGCGGGAGCACCGCGTCTATCTTCGATAGCATTCTCCACAAGGACCCTGTCGGCGCTTCACAAAAAAATGCCGCCGTGCCTTCTGAGCTTGAAAAGATCATCGACCGCGCGCTCGAAAAAAAACGGGAAAGGCGCTACCAGTTCGCTCGGGAAATCGTCGACGCGCTCAAATCCCTGCGCCAGGCTTCTACCGGGCCGGTTACGATCGCGCGCATGATCCGCAAACCTAAAGTCCTCGTGCCCGCTGCACTCCTCGCTCTCGTCGTTGTTCTTCTTGCCGCCTGGCTCGTGCGCCGCAATCAACGCCTCCGTTGGGTCCACGAAACCGCTCTGCCGCAAGTTCGTGAACTCATCTTTGCGGGCAAGGGCTTCGCCGCCTACAAAGTCTTGCAACAAGCGGCACGCTACGCTCCCAATGATCCTGCCGTGGTCAAAATCAAAGCCGAGACCTTATGGCCTGAACCAATCCGCTCCAATCCATCGGGTGCAGACGTCTACGCGCGGGACTATACGGACTCGCAAGGCGAATGGAATTATCTTGGCAAAACTCCCCTCGATCAGAATCGTTTGCCCCATGGCTTCTACGCCTTCCGCTTCTCAAAGGGCGGCTACGAAGCGGTCTTCGCCACTAACGGTGGTGGCAGGCTCTCTCACATCGTTTTAGACCCTGTGGGAGCGCTGCCTCCTCAAATGGTTCGCGTGCCTGAGGGCGAAGTCGACCCCACCGGGCACGCCCTCACCAAACTGGATGATTTTTTTATCGACAAGTTTGAAGTGACGAACGCGGAGTACAAGAAGTTCGTCGATGCCGGTGGTTATCAAGAACCTAAATACTGGAAAATTCCGTTCGTGAAGGACGGCCGCACTCTGCAATTCCGCGAGGCGATGCAGCTCTTCCGCGATAAGACCGATCGTCTCGGACCCGCCACCTGGGAACTCGGTACCTTTACCTCCGGTGAAGACGACTTCCCCGTCAGTGGCGTGAGTTGGTACGAAGCCGCGGCCTACGCCGAATTCGTCGGGAAAAGTCTCCCGACTGTTTTTCATTGGTATCGCGCCGCCGATATGGGCATTTATTCCGACATTTTGCAGGTTAGCAACTTCTCCCGGAAAGGGCCTGCCAAAGTCGGCACTTATCCCGGCATGGGCCCCTTCGGGACTTACGACATGGCCGGCAACGTCAAAGAATGGTGCCTGAATCCCTTAGGGGATCGTAAATTCATTCTCGGCGGAGCTTCCACCGATGTGCCATATATGTACAGCGAGCCGGATGCGCACCCGCCTTTCGATCGCTCTGCGACAAACGGCTTTCGTCTCATAAAGTTAGCCAGCCCGGAACCTCTCGCAGCTAGTCTGACTGTTCCCCTATCGTTTCAAAAATCCGACTACCGCAGTTTCAAGCCCGTTTCTGATTCCGTTTTTCAGATGTACGAACGCATGTACGCTTACGATCGCTCGCCGCTCGACGCCAAGATCGAGAGCGAAGACGACAGCTCACCTTATTGGCGCGAGCAGCGCATTACTTTCAATGCCGCATATGGCAACGAGCGCGTTATCGCCCATCTCTTCTTGCCTAAAAACGTTTCCGCGCCTTACCAGACCGTCGTCTACTTTCCCCACAGCGGCGCGCAATCGTTCCATACCCTCGAACCATCGCAAACTGCCCTGATAGACTTCCTCATGAAAAGCGGCCGCGCTCTGATGTTCCCCATTTACAAGGATACTTACGAGCGCCTCGGCAATCCTCCCGACGCCGGGACCGTGGCGGAGCGCGATGAGATCATCGAGCAGGCCGACGACCTCCGCCGTTCTGTGGATTACTTGGAAACTCGCAACGACATCGATCGTGACCGCCTGGCCTACTTCTCCATCAGTTGGGGCAGCGAGCTGGGGCCCATCATGACCTCGCTCGAAAAACGTTTCAAAGTTGCCGTCTTTGCCTTGGGAGGCTGTGACACGGAGGCCGTGCTGCCCGAAGCGGACCCCATGAACTTTGCCCCGCACGTCAAAATCCCCGTGCTGTTGATCAATGGCCGCTATGATTTTGTGTTTCCCCTGGACACCTGTCAGGAGCCCCTTTTCCGGTCGCTCGGCTCGCCTGCCCAGGACAAGAGCCACGTTCTCTACGATACCGGGCATGCCCCGCCGCTCCTGCCAATGATGAAGGACACCCTCAACTGGCTAGACCATTATCTCGGCCCGGTCAGGTAACCGCACCGCTTAGCGTGCAGCGTTATCGTATCGGCTGGGCAGGTCCCAGGTAAGCTCAGTTGGAGAATGTCCACAGCGAGGCCGCCGCTGAGTTTTCAAAAAATTCTCGACCATCGCAGAATTGTGCTCAACCCGCTTGTCCTGTACCGCGTTTTAGATACCAACTAGCGACCACGTTTCCATCCTTTCACGATCTGACCGAGCGCAGCGCCGATCTCACGCCAAGATTTGCCGGTTGCGATGGCGCAATATGACTCAGTTGCGACGTTTCTTGAGTCCCTGTCGCGGCGTAGGTTGTGCCTGGGTGGCACCGACTCATACCAATTATAGTAGTCGCTTAGAAAATGAGCTGTTCGTTCGTATTATCCCTTCGGAATCAACCCGAGTTGCAACTCATACAGACGTTGCTTGCGACGTTGCTCTGCAATCTCTGCTGAACGGTCAATCGCCGGTCCGTCAGCGCTTTCGGCCCTCTGACGTCGCTGTTCCTTCTCATAGGCCTGGAGACCGCGCTTCCAATAAACAACCTTCGGCTGGTTGGTTACATAGCCGTTAGCCAACATTAGGTTCAGGTTGTCGGCGCTGATGTCGCGACCTTTGGCGCGAATGATTTCGAGAACGATATTTGTTGATCTTGATTCCGCCGCTGCACTCAATGAAGCCCAGCTTCTTGAACTTGTTCATGAATAAATTCACCCGTGAGCGGCTTGTGCCAATCATTTCTGCCAGCGTTTCCTGAGATATCTTTTGAAGGATTCGCTCAGGCTGGCCCTCCTTGCCGTAGCGAGCGAGCAGCAGAAGCGTACGGGCCAATCTCTTCTCCGTCGAGTTGAAGAGCTGATCGATTAGATCCGCTTCGACTCGGATGTTCCTTGCCAGCATGTGAGTGATGAAACGGTCGGACAAATCGTGTTCCGCGTGGAGGACCCGCACCATTTCGTCTTTTCCAATGATAAGCACTGACGTCGGCACGATGGCGGTCGCCGTCCCCATACGAAGCGTCTGTCCTGCCATGCCCCCTTCTCCAAAGAAGTCACCGGGGCCAAAAATCGCCACGACCGCTTCTTTGCCACTCTCATTCACCACCGTGAACTTCACGCTCCCTTTCTGGACGTACATGACGCTATCTGCGGCCTCGCCTTGAGAGAAGATGGCTTGTTTTTTTCCAAACTCGGCAGCCTTTCTCGATGCTCCGACCGATTCGAGAAAGACCTGTGCGTCGAAGAAGTTTTTCTTCGCAGGTCTCAGGCCTGACGGCAGAACCTTCCTAAAGATCGTATTAGTAGCCATATGTTCCTCCCGAGTAAAGAGGGACAGACCGCTATAGGGTCGCATTTGCAAGCGAGCGAAAACTGTCCGAAAAGGTACAGTTTTGTTGCTCGACTAAAACGCGGCATGTCGGCGGGCCATCGAAAGAATTCTCAGTCAGCGGCTTTGACAGAGTGGCGTCGCCGGATTACATCTACAAATATATTTTACAAAATAGAACTGGTTCCAGATATGTGCGGAACAAGACAGCTTACGGAGGCTGCCTCATGCTATAAAACGGGGCGGTCCGGACCTTTTAAGTTGTGTTTCGACGATAGAGTAAGAACGTAATGAAGATCGCCCAAGTAGCGCCACTCTATGAAAGTGTCCCCCCTAAGCAATATGGGGGCACCGAGAGCGTGGTGTCGTATCTGACCGAAGAACTAGTCGAGATGGGACACGAAGTCACACTGTTCGCCAGCGGCGACTCTAAGACCGCCGCGCGTCTCATACCCGCTTGCCCAAGTTCTCTGCGCTTGGACAAAGGCTGCATCGACCAACTCGCTCATCATTACGTAATGCTCGACGACGTAACGGAGCGCGCCGAGGAATTCGATATCATCCATTTCCACGTGGACTATCTGCACTTTCCGCTTTCGAAAATTACCGGCTTCCCGCACGTCACCACCCTTCACGGACGCCTGGATCTTCCGGACTTATTTCCTCTGTATCGAAAGTTTCGAGAAATGCCCGTGGTCTCCATCTCTCAGAGCCAGCGCAAACCGCTGTGCTGGGCAAACTGGGTTGGCAATGTCTATCATGGTGTGCCCTCTTTTCTTTCGCCCGGCGATGGGAGTGGAAAGTATCTTGCGTTTTTGGGGAGAATTTGCCCCGAGAAACGGGTCGATCGCGCCATCCAAATCGCACTGGAAGTGGGCATGCCGCTGAAGATCGCCGCCAAAGTGGACCGCGTGGATCGCGAGTACTATGAATGCAAGATCAAGCCGCTACTCGCGAATCCGAATGTTGAGTACATCGGAGAGATCACAGAACATCAAAAGGCCGAGTTTCTTGGGAATGCCTACGCGCATCTTTTCCCGATCAACTGGCCGGAACCGTTTGGTCTGGTTATGATCGAGGCAATGGCATGTGGAACTCCGACGATCGCATTCAATTGCGGCTCCGTGCCAGAAGTGATCACTCACGGCGTGAGCGGCCTGATTGTGAACAACATGCTGGAAGCGGTGAGCGCAGTCGCAGAAGCATCTGCACTGAGTCGCGCCGCGTGCCGCCACGAATTTGAGACGCGATTTTCCGCATCGAGGATGGCGCACGACTACGTTAAGCTATACGAAGCGATGTTAAGCGCCAAGTCTTTTTCGACGGAGACGCGAGAGATCGACTCGTTGCTCACTCTGTAGGACGGGACGGTTTGTCGTCCACTATATTGGGCGGCTGGGCATCATTTTTTGTCGGAACGTGTCGCCCCCACTCTATAGCAGGATGATAACGATACTAAGAGACGAGTGGACCTTTGCAGTTTGGCCGCTTGGAAGCTGCCCTTACCGCCAAGTTCCACTGAAAATCAACAGACCTGGACTTTGCTCAATATGACCTGAACAGGGCCGTTGTGTCCGAAACGGTACAGACATGGATCGGTGAATCAGTCTACAGTCGAAATCGACCCCGCATCGTTGGAAAGATTAGGAGACAAAATGTTTGGATACGGATTGCTTGGCACCATATTGATTATCTGCTTGATAGTTTGGCTCGTACGAAGAGCGTGAGGACCGCTTCAGCTTTGGGACGACGGATGGGCTGTCGCGACCGGTTTGAGTAGCGAGGACGGCAGCTATTCGTCGCGAATATTGCGCGGAGATCGATGCATGAGACATAATAAGGAATCAGATTATGCGACGCGTGTTAGTGTTCAGAAAGAAATGGCACGCCCGCGCATGTCCAAGTCTGCAAGAATAGCGGAACTCAATTCAGACACGGCGAGAATTTCCGAGCAGCCAAGGACCGTCATCCCCGGCACCGTTGAAAAGTTGATCCCATCTCTGCGTCCAAACCAACCGGAAAAGGCGCAGATTGCTATTGAAGGTGACCACGGATATCGAGACCTCCGAATTGAAAATTCACTAACTGACGAACACGGAGACGAGGTAAAGCTCAAGAAGGGTGCCTACGTTGAGGTTACTGTCGCGGCGAGACCAGATGTTGTTAAGCGGTGAGAAGGAACCATGAACAATCCACAGAAAACTTACGATTGGCAGCAGCCCTACCCGGCGGCGATCTGGGAAACAGATAACCTGCTAATGGAAGGGCGAATCAGTGAGGCACTGTCAGCCGTTGAAGAGAGACGGCTGAGCCGAGGGCAAGTTGCGAGGGATGAAGGTAATGCGCTGGCGGAGGCCGACGCCGGAATCCAAAGCCTGATGATCGAGAGAACCGAAAAACGCGTTTGAAGTTTGTGTTATTCTGCCCTCCCGCTTCCAGATCGCGATAAGGGAGGCCAGCCTTGATACAACTAAGACCAGCAAGCTTCGAAGAACTCCGCAAACGCCTACGCGAGATGTCCAATCTGGAACTCCGCCGCTTCGGGGAACGAGCACGAAGACTATCCAACCGCAAGATGAACTTCGGCGCGACGACCCGCACGTCGTTGAACTTTAAGAGGCGAGGGCGGAGTGGCGCAGGCGACATCCTAAAGCTACCCCTTAGGGAACCCACCCCGACCGGCACTGGTTGAGCTTTCCCGCTTATATTTAATGACCTGCGGTGAGGTCACCATTGGATGCGCGGACCCGTGTTCGGAGCGGGCAGGAGCCGGTGGTGATTGACCTGGATACTCCGAGCCCGGAGCATGGGGCCCGACGGGCCGCACGACGATCCGTTCCATTCGACGCCAGGTTCACGCTAAAACCGTCGAGTCTGTTTAGGAGAAGTACCGAGACGATTGAGTCGCCCGAAAGAGGACTCGCTCATTTGCTCATTCGACCAGCTGTAGATTGAGGGCTATTCTCACGCCATTAACGAGCACTTGGCTCTTGTCAATCAGTTGCTGGTTGGTGATCTCGGAATTGGCAAACTGCTGCGCCAGATGTTTCGGCATGACAAAGTCCACAGCTTCGGAGCGCTCTTTACCGACGGATGCCAGCGGATTCACAACTGAAAACACATATAGATCAACGGCCGGATCGTCCGGAGCTTTTTCGAGGACATCCTTCATCTTGGGAGCCAGGAAGAGATCGAAGGTTTGCGCCGCGCGCTTATAAATCGAGGCTCTCTCAGGATCGAACTTCTGGGTGTTCCGCAGAGTCATCTGCAGAGCCATCTGTTTGCTGACCACGATGAACGCCGGGGGGTCGTAGTCCACGAATTGAAACTTGCGCTGGCCTTCCTGGGAGAACGCTTCGAGCTGTGACTTGTCTTTAGCCTGGAGGCGGTCCGCGTCCTGGTCCGTGGCGGCAGGCTTAACCTGATAAAGCTCCTGCTTTGCCGTTGTTGGATCACCGGGGCCCGAGGCGCTACTTGAGGGGAGCAGCAGATTGGGACTGCTGTGGAGTAGCCGCGCCGCGGTAGTCGACGCGCCCGCCGTGGAAGCGGCGTCGGCCTTGGCTGTTTTTGAGCGGGCAAGCGTGTCCACGACCACCGGGTCGCGGTCCACAAGCGATAGCCCATAGGCATCTCCGTTCAGGTAAACCATGGACCGGTTGAGGATCTCCTGGCGCTCGGTGTCATTGTTAACCTGAGCCATCTGGAACGCATCGTTGCGATCAAACACCACGACGAGGATTTCCTTACCCTCGTAGTCGTAGGTTTTTTCTTTTTCCCGCACGTGGTAGGCAATCTCAAATCCAACGGAATCGCAATTCACTTCGGGGGAAATCATTTGCACGACGATTTGCAGGATGGGCAGAAGCACGTCGCGAAAAGTACGGCTGGCCCTCTCGTTACGCGTAAATTGCTTGGAATCGTAGGCGGCATTGTAGTTGCCGGTGGCCTTGAGCACCGTGCGATCCTTGAAGCGCACGAACTCCAACCCGCGTGAATCTGCTTCCGCCTGCTGCGCAGGGTCCAGTCCAACAAAGCGGCTCAGGTAAAACGGAAACGGAAAGCGTGCCCGGGCGATGGCCTGATTGATGGATTTCAACTGGGGAAAATTGTCTTTTTCTAGAGCGCTTAGCGTGGGGTTCAAAATTTCATTAGGGCTGACTTGTGCGTCAGCGCGGCGGACGTAGCCGAAGCAAAGCGCCGCCGTCAAAATCACCGTAATCCAGCGAGGAACTATACGCGAGAGCGAGGGGTTCATGGCCGAGTAATACCTTCCTTCATTTCCGCCGCGGATTGCGAAGAAGATGTTTCCTTTTTCAGGTAGGGCGGTTGAGCAACCGACCTAGCGAATGCAATCACCGCTTTGATCTGCTCTGGGGTTAGGGTCTTCCCGTAAGGTGGCATCATCGGCGAGCGATTGAGCCCGCTTCCGCCAAGGGTAACGATGCTTACCAGGAACTCGTCGCTTTCACCATTCAACTTTTCGCCGTCGTTCAGCAGTGGTGGCACGGGCGTAAGGTTGGACCTGTTCGAGGGGCCGGCCGGCGTCGCGTCCGCGTGGCACCACACACAGTATTGGTAGAAGATGAGTTTGCCTTGGGCCTCCTGATAGCCGAGGCGAATTACTTTCTGGCCGTCATTCCAATCGGCCTCGGTATCATACGCAGCCGCGTCGGCCTCGCTCCTATCGATCCCCGCGCTCTTTTTGCAGCCGCAAAAGGCCAGCAACGTGAGCAGGACCGGAGCCGCGCAAATTCGATTGGTCATCGGCCGGCTCCTCGTGCTGAACTGGACTTGGGTGCTGAGCTGCCGCCAGCCTCGGGTTTGATTCCTGCGCGCAAGGTGGTCAGATACGCGGTCAAATCGCGGATCTCTTGCTCCGAGAAATCACGTCTCGGCTCAATCGTTCCGGGTTGCAATGCTTGCGGATCGCGCAACCACGCTTCTGTCCACGCCGGTGTCAGCCAGTTGCCTGCGTCATTCAGGTTTGGTCCGACATACCCGCCTGAATTGCCAATGGTGTGGCACGACTGGCACTGATACTTCGTTCGATACAGCTCCTTGCCCGCGGCCACCATGGCCGGCGTGAATTGCTTGGCGTCCACGCTCTCGGGGTCCACGCCAGGTTTCTGCACTGCCAGTGAAAGATACTCTGCGAGGACGGAGGCTTCTTTGTCCGTCATATTGAACTGGGGCATCCGCAAAATCAGAGCGGGGCGCACGGTCTGCGGATTTTTCAGGAAATCGAAAATCCATTTCTTTCGCGCCAGACTGCCCTCATAGCTCAGGTCCGGCGCGAGCGTGCCTCCATAGCCGTTGAAGCGATGGCACGCGTAGCATTTATAGCGTTCATAGACCGTGGCGAACGCTCCCACCGTTTGGAACGAAGCGGGCTTTCTCGGGACGACCAGGTGCTGCAGTGCGCTCGTTGCCGGTTGTCCGGTTTGGCTGAGCAGGGCGGTGGTCACAGCGTCGAGATCCGCCTGATTCCACGCGTATTGCGGCATTCGCGCACTCGCATTCACCGAAGCGGGATCTCGCAGCTTCTCCTCGAATGTACGAAACCAGATTGTATGGCGTTTTCGATTTGCCAAAATCAAGTTCCGTCGTGTTTTTCGCGCCCATCGCCGTCAAGTCAGGCCCAAAGTCTTTCTGAGGCGCAACTCCTTGCAGCGAGTGGCACGTGGCGCAGCCCTTCTCGAGAAAGATTCGCTTTCCGTTCTTGATTTCCTCGTCCGTCGGGTCGCCGAGTTGCGGCACGGTGCTCAATAGGTCCGTGTCCGTCAATTTGTTCAGCACGTACTGCGAAACTTTGTAGAGTTCCTCGTCGGTCCAGCCGTAACGCGGCATCTGCGCATGCGCCGAGTACGCTTGCGGGTTGTGCAGCCACGACACAAGCCACTCCTCGTTGACTTTGCTACCCACTTTCGTTAATTCCGGCGCGACATTTCCGCCGATCAGCTTCGTCTCGCCCGCTCGCGTAACCGCGACCGGGTGGCATGTGGTGCACATCAATTGCCGGAAATGCTCTTCACCCTGGGACACCAATTCGGGGTTCTTACTCCAGGCCGCTACGACGCCGGCACTAATCTTGTACGTTTCGATCGGCTTGGCCTTCTGAACGCTCAAATATGCGGAAAGCGCGCGAAGCTCTGTGTCATTTAGTCGATACTGGGGCATCCGCGATTCGTCGCCGCTTTCGTAACCGTTCACGGATGTGTTTCCGTCCTTATCGAGGACGGTACGGGGCTCCTTCAGCCACTTGTAGATCCAGGCGCGCGAGACCTTGTAGCCGACACTCGAAAGGTCAGGACCCAGCGATGGCGTATCCAGGTCGCTTAGCTTGTGGCAACCCTGGCAGTTCAAACGCGCCAACAATTCGCGCCCGCGCGCAAGCCGAGGCGCTTGCGCAAGCTCACCTTGGTGGCAGGAACCGCAGGAAGCCTGAATGAACTTGACAGGGAGCAGGGGACGCTCCCAGGCACGCGTCGCGATGTGAGCCTCGGCTACCTCGGTCGCGGCGCCTTGCCCACGATGGCAAACCGCGCAGCCCCAATCTTTCACGTTATGGCCGACGGGCGGATGGGCTTGAAATGGTTCAGGAACGGTGGTTGCTCCTTGCAGGCTCTTTTCAGTAACCGCCATGTGACACGTGGTGCAGCGATCCACCACGCCGAGTTCCGGCAGCCAAATTTGCTGAATTCCGCCAGCGAAATGCCGCCGCAACGCGGGACCATCCGGCCGGCTGAAGACAAATTTCAGGTATTGCCGCTGGTAGAGTTTCCACTCTTTGAAGAAGTCTTTTGTCGGCGCAATCGCCAACGTTGCCAAAAGCAGTAAGCTGGCCCACGCGAAGCGATGCGCGGGCGAAGCCAAGAAGGTCCGGCGCAGCCATTCGGTTGTTCCTCGTTCACTCAAGAATTTCTCCAGGGCCACACCCAGACCCAGCCGGGGCCGCGGAACAGCGCGCCTACGGTGGTCAGAATCACGGCTTCCATCAGAAACCAAGTCATGATCCAAAAGGAGAGCGGCTTGGCGCTTAACCAATCCCGGAATCTGCCTCGCGGCCGCCCGAACCAGGTCGCTGCCAGTGCCATCAGGACTCCGATCGTCAAGACCGGGATCAGGGCGTCCCACGCGCCCACATGCAGCAACAGTAACGTCAATGCGACGACGACGATGGCAAGCACTGTTAAGCGCCGTGACTTGCTGCGCGCCCACAGCGTTTCATCCTTGATATTCACGTGGAAAAAGGGAACGACGATCAGCGCCAGCACGATCAGCGTCGGAAGGATGATGCCAGCCACAAATGGACGGAAATAGTGTAAGAGTTCCTGTAATCCCGTGAAATACCAAGGCGCCTTCGCCGGGTTGGCCGTGTGCTGCGGATCAGCAAGCTGTTCGAGTGGCGCGTTCCACAAAAGCGCCATGCAAACCAACACGACCGCCAACATTTCAATCGCAATCGTCTCGCGGAAGAGCATCTCCCAGTAGGGCATGCTTTTTTCGCCGGAATCTCGCGACGAGAGCTGTTTCTCGATGTCTGAAGAAGAGCCTGTCATTCGGATTTCTCCGACTCCTCAGAACCCGGCGAATACATGCCGCCGTCTTTGTGCAGACGCCACATGTGGATGGCAATCAGCAGGATCGCGGACAGTGGCAAGATCACTGCGTGCAGCACATAGAAACGTATCAGCGCGTTGGCGTTCACCGTATTGCCGCCTAGCAAAATAAACCGGAGTTTTTCTCCGATGATGGGCGTCGACGACATGATGTTCGAACCCACCGTGACGCCCCAGTAAGAGAGCTGATCCCACGGCAGCAGGTAACCCGTGTAGCTGAGCAGCAACGTCAACATGAGAAGACAGACGCCAACAACCCAGTTCAGCTCGCGCGGTGGCCGAAACGCGCCTTTGTAAAATTTCCGGGCCATGTGCGCAAACACCAGCAAGACCATGGCGTGAGCCGACCAACGGTGCAGATTTCTGAGGAACACGCCGGAAGATACGACAAACTGAAGGTCCTTCATGTCCGCGTAGGCCTGCGGGATGGAAGGATGGTAGTAGAGCATCAACAACAGGCCGGTGGTCAGTTGTATGGCAAACGTGCCCAGCGTCAGCGCCCCAAGGTACCACGTGGCACGGAATCCCAGTTGCGGCTCGCGCACACGCTCCATGAACATCTGCTTGAACTCTGCGCCCCAGCGCGCGAGCGCCACCAGCGGATTTCGGACCGCTCCATTGTGTTCGGTGTGCACCAGTTTTTGCTCCATGATCACACCCGAACGTATTCCTTGCTGGGCGCAATTTTCGTCGCTCGGTCCACCATCAATTCGCCGTCGTCGGTCATCCACATGCGCAGCCAAGGCAGCGGCTTCGGCGCCGGCCCGGCGATGATGCTGCCATCGCGCTGGAACGCGCTGCCGTGGCACGGGCAGCCGATGACACCTGAGTCTTGCTTCCATACACATAAGCATCCCAGGTGAGAGCACACCGCGCTCAATGCGTAGAAGCCTTGTGCTGAACGCACAATGAAAATTCCAAACTGAGGGTCGAGCGTGACTGAGTCGAGTGGATAGTGCTCAGGCCGCCCGACGCTTACAACGGGCGATGCTTCATAGAGGACATTCGGTGAGAGATATTGCACGGCAAAAGCTGCCGCCCCAGCGCCCGCCACTGCCAGCGAACCGGCCCCCAGTTTGATGAAAAACCTGCGGCGATCCAGTTCAGCGCCATTGCGACTCGTGATTTCATCCGCATTTTCGTCTGGCATGATCTTGTCGCCCCCGCGGTTTCGACTTTCGTTTACACGAATCGCTTCTGATTTCGCATGCGCAAAACGACTCGAAGGTTCGAGATTCGGAGCTTTTTTCCGAATCCCACGCCCTATTTTTTCACGGTCAGATCGGCGGTAGCGCCGCTCTCGGTTACATCTACGCTTTGGGTCGTCGGCTTGCCGTCTTCGCTCCAGGTCTTCAGGGTATATTTGCCCGCGGGCACGTTCTTGATTTCGTAGTTGCCGTCTTTGTCGGTCACCGCGAAATAGGGTGTTGCCACCACTACAACGTAACCAGACATCTCCGGGTGAACGTTGCAGAGCAGCGGAGCGACGCCCATATCATTAAACTGAAACGACTTCTTGTCGCCCTTCGGCCAAGTTCCCAAGTTGTGCGTCAGCTTCTTATTGCCGCTGATCGACGGCCAGTAGACGTTGTGGCCCACCGGATCGCTGTTCGTGAAGTCCACCGTCGTGCCTTGCAGAATGACGACTACGTGAGGGATAAACTCCATCTTTTTCTGATCGACCACCACGTGCTCCGTCGGTGCGTCAAACTTCTTGCCCGTTATCGCATCGACGTACACGGCAATGTTCACCGGCGACTTCAAGCCTTGGACGCTGACTTTGCCTTTGATGTCCCCGGCCCAACCTACTGCTGCGATCGTAAGTACCGCGCCGCTCAACAGCACGGCCTTTACCGCCAGATTTGCTAGTTTCATTTGTCTTTCCTTAGTCTCCAGAGTTTCTTTGGAAGTTTCTTCCTACAGCTTTTGCTGCCCGGCCCTAGAACACGTAATCGATCCCGGTTGCGAACGTATGAGGCCGGTAAAATTGCGTGAGGCCAGTTGTGCCCGTATACGGAACTCCCCAGTGATACTGATATTCGCCCACGATCTTGATGTTCGCCCTCAATAGGATTTGATACCCCGGACTGAACCGGTTCCTCGTCTGATCTTCCGAGACGCTATTGATGAAATCGCTTGGCGAATTCACGAAGTCGTAACGCATCGTGCCGATCAGCCACGGGTAGAACCAGTAGTTCCCCGCTACGAAACCTCCGGTAAATGTCACCGGGTGGGCAGGCACTATGGTTTGGGCCATCGTGTCTACCAAGTGGTTGTCATCGTGTCCCACAAGTCCGACGCCAAAGAGTTCCAGCTTGCGGTATTTGAAACGAAGGTCGCCGCCTACGCGGTAGAACGGCTCGGAGATGGTGTTGAGGAAGGCGAACTGAGATCCGCCATAGTTTTGCTCATTGTTGCCGTGGTAGTAGAAGGCGCCGAGGCGAATCGAAGTATGGTCTCGCGGACCGGTTGGCCCAGCAGCCTGAATGGCGTGACGACTCTCCGGGTCGCGCTCCAGGTTGAATTGTTGCGAGACACGGACGTAAACGTCCTTCGTGTTTCGGGTTGTCAGGGTGTTGCTCAACCCATAAGCCGAGTTCGTGCCGTCGACAATGGCCACGGACCACGTGAAGTTGCCGTTGTTGGGGTATCCGCCGAATTCGATACCGCGTTGTGGGGTGCCTAGAATAAATGGGTTATTCGTTGTCTGACACACAGTTACCGTGGCACTGCAGGGTCCTCCTTGGGCAAGGGCGCCTTCGCCAAAGATGTCATACCCGGACAGGTAAGGGGTGCGGGCATTGGTGAAGGGCAGATCCAGTTCAAATTGCCCAAATCGGACGTTTAAGGAGTTCTTCGGCAAGTGGAACACGCGGCCAACGTCGCTGTACTTCAACCAACCGTCGCCCAGCCCTCCGTTGGCGCCTGAGGCTCCCGCGGAAATGTCGTCGTCGATCCAGAACGAAAGATTGTCTCCAAAGCTGCCCGCGCTGATGATCGTAAACGTGTTGGGAACGAACAAGTCGGTGCGTGGGACAAACCCAACCGCCTGCACCGGTTGAGGCTGTTTCGCGTTCCAGGTGAGATTTCCTTCGTACCGGAAAGAGATCGGGATTGTCCCCGGAATTTCCCCCGGATACACCGCTTCTGGAAACGCCTCTTTCGTTGCTTTTGAGCCGAGCATTACAATCGCTTCCTTCACGAACGTTTCGTCATCCTTGGGAAACTTGAATCCATTCTTTTTAAAGGCGAGTCCAAAGTCATTCAACTCCGGGTAGTTATTGTGGCAAGTCGTACACGACGTCTGGTACTTTCGCGAGAAAGCAGGAATAGCTTTGCCGCTGGGCACCCACACGAGGAGCATCCCGATGAACATCATTCCGGTAAGAAAAGTAAAAGCCGCCTTGGTGCGAAAACGTTTGTCACCCATCATCGATCCCTTCCGCTGAACCTATTCTGACCTGCCCCCCATTTTTGGTCGCTAGATTCTGCAGTCGAACTCGTATGAATTCTGTCCGCTTAGACACACAAACTGAAACAAGGGGTATGGTTGTGTGTATCCCCATCCCACCCTTGCGCTCTACCACCCTGGTGCGTCCTGGCGGCACACGGGTAGTTTTTTCGTCACTTCCTACGCTACCTTTGTGCCTCCGGTATGGCTTGCCTTCGTATCTTTGAGCCAGTCCACTGTTTCTCGGAGAATGCGGGGCAGCCGACCCACGTCAGGAAAAGACCTGAGCCAACCCTTCAGAAGTTCGTACTGCACATCAGAATGTTTCGTTACGCACCGAAGTAAGGCGAACAGAATTACCGGCAAAAAATGGTGGGATGGGAATGGCAAGACGTGGAGACATCGAACGAAGCTCGCGAAGAGGAGGGCAAAAGCATCGATCTAGAAACTCGGCTTCGACGCTGAGGCCTGAGCTTTCTGGCATACAACTGGGCTACAAAACGACGAATCTATAGAATTCCTAGAATTTATAGGGCTTAAAATCTGTAAGTTACAGATTCTAAAGGGCACTTAAGCGTCTAGAATGAACACTTACAAAAAAGCCGGGGGGAGGGCAGTTATGGTTAACCGATTTTCACTCCTGGGGGATCGGAGGGGCGGAAGGCATCACAACTGCAGCCCACGGGCCGGATTTGGTCAGGCCTTTGCGGTCACTCGCCAGTCTGAATTCCTTGTTGGATTTGTAGTTCCACAGGGTGACCAGGCCGATGGCGATCAAGTTCGCCAGGTAGCGGTTCATGTGGAATAAATTGAATTCGATATTGATGATGATCACGTTGAAAAGGATGCCGAGCGAACAGATGGCGTTGAATTTGAGGAAGCGCTTCACGCGCTGGCCGAAGGTGTTCTGATGTTTGGAGATATCACCGAAGGTCCAGGCATCATTCCAGATGAAATTATTGAGCAACGCAGCTTCAGCGGCGAGGATCTTGCTGCGCGTCAGTCCCCAGCCGAGCATTCGCGGGTCGCTCAACAAAAAAAGGAAAGACATATCGATCACTACGCCGCTGGCGCCTACGACGCAAAAACGGAAGAAGCTGGAGACGTGCAGCAAGTAGAGACGCAGGCGAAACAGGTGCTGGAAATATTCCAGGTAAATTCGGTTCGTGAGTTTGCTGGAGCCTTCGACGCGCTCGCGGAAGGTGTAAGGCACTTCGCTGATCCAGCCCACTTTGCCGCGCCCCAGCACTTCAACCAGAATCTTGTAACCTAACGGACTCAGGGTGCGCTCCTGAATGGCCGTGCGGCGAATCATGAAGAAGCCGCTCATGGGATCGCTGATCCGCCCGATCACTTCGGGCAGGAGCATGAACCCAATCATTTGCGCGCCGCGCGAAATAATGCGCCGCGCCAGGCTCCAGTCGCTGACGCCACCGCCTTCGACGTGGCGGCTGGCGATACCCAGATCCGCGCCGCGAAGCATCTCCTTGCACAAGTCAGCGACGACTTCAGGCGGATGCTGGAGGTCGGCGTCCATGACCGCAAGAATGCGCCCCTGGGCAACTTGCCAGCCGCGAATCACGGCGGTGGAAAGCCCGCGCTCCCCCTGCCTGCGGATCACACGCACCTGCGGAAACTTGTCGGTCTGGCCGAGCGCGATTTCCCAGGTACGGTCGGGACTATCGTCGTCAACAACGATGATTTCGTATTGAAGATTCGCAACCGAATCGAGAACGGGAACAAGCTGCGCGATGACCGCGGCGATGTTTTTACCTTCGTTATAAGTTGGAAGCACCAGCGACACGTCGATGCGGGAATCGGCGCTTGCCGGTGCGATCACCAGAGGACCGTTGGGGCACGTTTGTAACGACGCCATCGCTAACATCTCTCTGTTCATCCTCGTTTACCGATGCGAGTCTGGACGCTTGCGGACCGGTGCGACCCACGAGCCGCAGGGCTCCGCGAATTCCGCTCTGCGCTATGGTTTATTGCACTATCGTTCACTCTCAAGGTTGCGCCGCCTCAAATATACGTACGATTTCGCAGTGGCGAAGCCGAAATCGTAATTGGCACCCAGCTCGCGCAGGAATTCGCCGCCAAAATGCGTGTTGGTGTACCAGGATTTTCCTTCCGAGCTCGCCGGGTCCCGCTCGAGAACGATCGCCGCGAATCCCTGCTGTTCCATTTTCTCCCAGAGAAAGCGGGTCAGCTCCGGATGTTTCATGGCGAGGACGCGGAACATGAACGGGTCCAGGAGATACGGCGGCTTATTGGAATCGATGACCACGAGCGGATTTTCCGCGAGAACCGGACGATCGTCCGCTGGAAGGCGCCTCAGCACTTCGGCGGTATCGGTGCGAAACGATGGCCGCGTCAAATCGCCATGGAGGCTCTGCGACGTAGGAACGATGGCGACGACCAAGCCGAGGGCAAGCAGTCCGGTGCCCGCTTCCGCAAGCTCCGGCGAGCGCGAGATAGCCACAACGAGAAGAAGTACAGCGGCGATCTGCAAGTCGAACAAATGATTTATGCCGATGCCGGGAGAGCCAAAGATGACCGCGGTGACGAACAGCACCAGCACGAAGTAGATGGGCAGAATATCGGTCTTTTTCTCGCGGAAATAAGGCAGGCCGAAAACGGCGGCAGGGACCAGGAAAAGCAAGAACACGGGATCGACGTCCAGCGCTTTCGAGAGCAGGTGCAGGGGCGCTTGCAGCGTGTAGGAAAGGGAGCCGCCTCCCCCCGCGCACGCGCGGAAAATCGCGAATACGCGTCCGCCGCTGGCTACGTGCATGGATGCCAAAACCAGGATGTAGCCGAACGCAGTAGCGATTGCGAGCTGTACTGCCTCCTTGTAGCGGCGCGCGAGAATCCAGGCGAGGAAGACCGCGGCGACGCCAAAGACGCTAGTGAGTTTCGTGGCGAAGGCGAGGGTAAAAAGCACAGCGGCAAAATAGAGAGCCATACGGCGCGTTGTCGAACCAACGCACAGGACGACGCCCCAGAGATTCAGGGCAGCGGCAAGGCTGTCGCCTTTTGCTCCCAGTAGAGCTTGTTGCGTGGAGTCGACGGCCAGGACCGAGGCGACCGCGGCAACGCTGAGGAGGAGGTTAACGCCCAAACGCCGCAATAATAGGTAGGAAGCGATGAGCGCTGCGACCACCCCCGCCCCAGACAGTGCGATCCCCGCCGTTTCCAGGGAGCCAAGAGGCTTCGATAGCGCGCCGGTCAAAACGAAATAGAGGGGAAAATATCGCGTCCCGCCGTAACCGAGCGAGCTGAACAAAGGGCGGTAGAAAACGCCGTGGATGAAGTCATAGGCGCAGGCCAGCCAGACTCCTTCAACGTGAGTCAGGAAATATTGATGTCGAAAATTAAGAACGAGGCGTACCAGAAGCATCGCCGAAATGGCGATGGAGGTGAGCACGATCAGCGCGGCATAGAGTTTCAGTGATGGCTTGGGGCTGGCGTCCGGCGACATCGTGAGCTTTCCGTTCCTTCTCCGCGGATGAATGCGAGCGCAGCGCAGCGCGAGTTTTGCCGAACTTCCGCATGGATAAACCTGTACAGCAGCCGACCCGATGGCAACGATAGCTGGTTTCCCGGGCTCGAACAAGAAATGGTGCCGGATTCGGTCCCCGAAGGGTAATAGGGTAGATCACGTACCTGATGGTTGGCCTCGCTGGCGCAGGCGGCACAGACAGGAACGTCGGTGCTACCTATTCGGCGCCGAGAAAGGCATAGCGGAGAAGGAAGAGCACGGAGAGGACCCAGATGAGCGGGCTGATTTCGCGATACTTGCCGGTGCCTACTTTAATAAAGGTGAAGGAGAGCATACCGAGGCTGAGGCCAGTGGCGATGCTAAAGGTTAGGGGAGTGGCGACCAGGGTTAGGAAAGCGGGAAACGCTTCACTGAAGTCGTCCCAGCGCACGCGGGCGACCGCGCCGCACATCAGTGCGCCGACGAGGATCAGCGCGGGTGCTGTGGCGTATGCGGGTATAGCGGCCACCAGCGGGGCGCAGAACATGGCCACCAGGAAAAAGGCGGCGATCACCACATTACCGAGGCCGGTGCGGGCGCCCGCGGCCACTCCGGCGGCGCTTTCGATATAACTGGTGACCGTGGAAGTCCCGGTTAGGGCGCCGATCATGGTACCGAACGCGTCGGCCAGCAGAGCGCGGCTGGCACGCGGGAGTTTGCCGTCGCGCAAGAAGCCGCCTTGCTCGCAGACGCCTACGAGCGTGCCAACATTGTCAAAGAGGTCGACGAAGAAAAATACGAAGATAAGCTCGCCAAGGCCGATCTTCGCGGCAGAGCGGAAGTCGAGTTTGAGGAACGTGCCCCCCGGATGCGGCAGCGAGAAAAGATGCTCGGGCCAGTGGTCGAGACCTAGGGGAATGCCGGCAAGAGCGATGGCCACGATGCCGATGAGGATGGCGCTGCCAACGCGCCGAGCCATGAGGATGGCGATCAGAATCAGGCCGGCGGCCGCGAGCAGGACCTGCGGATCGGAAGCTTTGCCAAGGCCCACAAAGGTGGCGGGATTCGCGACGATAATTTTTGCATTGCGCAGGCCGATGAACGCGATGAACAGGCCGATCCCCGCGGCGGTGCCATGCTTGAGGCAGTCGGGGATGCCGTTGACGATCTGCTCGCGGACGTTGGTCAGGGTGAGCAGGAGGAAGAGAAGACCGGAGAGGAAGACGACTCCAAGAGCGGTCTGCCAGGGGATACCGCGGCCGATGACGATGGAATAGGTGAAGTAGGCATTGAGGGACATGCCCGGGGCGAGCGCGATGGGATAATTGGCCCAGAGGCCCATGATGAGCGTCGCAATCGCTGCGGAAATGCAGGTGGCGAAGAGGACGCCTTCGACGGGCATCCCCGCTTCGGCCAGGATGCGTGGATTTACCACCACCACGTAGGCCATGGTCATGAAGGTGGTCAGGCCGGCGAGAAGCTCACGGCGGACGGTGGTCTGGTTTTCGTTGAGGTGAAACAGGCGCTCGAGCAAGCGGGATTTTCCCCTGGGAAAATGGGGGCAACTATAGGTCTGGCAGCGAGGTAGTGTCAAACGCAAGAATCAACTGCAGGAGGAGATCGGAACTGATCGTTGATCGATCGTTGATGGTTGCCAGTATAATTGTCTGTTCGATTTTGACCAGGGGCAATGGCCAGCGATGCATCGCTTCGTTGACACTCCGAGGCGTGGTTCGCTAGACTGAAATCGTTGTAAAGAAAGCTCCCGCCCCAACGCTTCCCCGGTAGCTCAATGGTAGAGCATTCGGCTGTTAACCGAAGGGTTGCTAGTTCGAATCTAGCCCGGGGAGCCATTCTTTCAATCAGTTAGCCCAGACATCCGGAGTCCTTGGAATTTCTCCGCCGCGTTTTCAGAGCACGGTTGAGGTTGGTCATTTCCCCCGCAAGACTTGGTGAGAGTTGCCAATCAAGGTTTGCCCGAGAACCACATACAGTGTTGCGAAGCGGACTCACCAAATCGGTCAGGTGACGGCCCCCCAATTGACCGGGGCCCTTGTGGACTTCCGGTGAAAAGCTTGAGAAAGTCAAAAGGAAACAAAACGACACTTTGCCAATCGGAGATATCTCCATGCTCAACGAGGAACGCCGCCGCGAAATTCTGGAATTGTTGCGCAACGACGGCCGAGTTCTCGTCCGCGATCTGGCCAAGCGCTTTCGCATATCACTGATTACCATTCGCAAAGACCTCGAGTATCTTCATCACCAGGGAATGCTCGAGCGCACGCATGGTGGTGCGTTGCCCCTTCGCACGGGGGCGCTTCAGGATCAGACGCTGCGTGAGAAGGAGCGTTTGCACCGGCGAGAGAAGATGCGTATCGCGGCCGCGGCGTTGCGTATGATTCGTCCCGGGCAAGTGATCATTCTTGATTCGGGTACCACAACCACGGCGATTGCGCGGGGGTGCCGCCATGTGCGAGGTCTTACGGTCATTACGAACGCCACAAATATCGCGGCGGAACTGGCGGATAGCAACGTCGAAGTGATTCTTACAGGGGGTTTGCTGCGGAAGAGTTCGTTTTCGCTGGTGGGGCCGCTGGCGGAAGAGTCGCTGCGCAAACTCAGTGCGGACATGCTATTTCTGGCAGTGGACGGGTTCGACGTGGGCTACGGCCTCTCGACACCGAACCAGCAGGAGGCGCGGGTGAACAAAGCGATGGCGGAATCGGCGCGGAGAACGATTGTGGTGTGCGACTCATCGAAATTCGGGAAGAGGAGTTTGTCGCTGATCATGGACGTTTCCGCGGTGCACGAAACGATCACCGACCGGGGGATACCCAAGCAAGACCTCAAGAGGCTGCGCGAGGAGGAAGTTGAAGTCACTCTGGTATAAGGAGGTGGCGTACCGCAGGGTGGCCGGCCACCGCGTTTCCCTACTTGACTTACCAAGCGATAGTAAGTAAAAGATGTAAAGCGAAATAAAACGTAAGTATGCTTTTTGGCGCGCAGTTCCCTATTCCTGCGAGGCGCCGATTCATCGCATTGCAACTAGCTGTCTTCAAGAAACTTGCTCGATCGCAGCATCTTTACGGAGCTTGGTTTGTCACTTTCACCCGGAAAACAAAACGGACTACGAGCCCTGGCCGATGAGCGTGGAGTCATCGCGGCGCTGGCGATTGACCAGCGCAACGCTTTGCGCAAGCTGTTCGCAAAGGCCAGTGGTCGCGACGCGAACGAGGTTCCCGCCGAATGGCTGGGGGAATACAAGGAGAAGGTCAGCCAGTTTCTGACACCCTATGCCAGCGCGATTCTGGTGGATCCGGAATATGGTCTGCCCGCCGCGCGCCGGCGCTCCAAGGATACGGGGCTTCTATTAGCGTACGAGCAGAGCGGGTACGACAAGTCTGTTCCAGGGCGACTGCCTCGACTACTGGATGACTTCAGCGTGGGGCGTCTAAAGAAATCTGGGGCCGATGCAGTTAAGGTGCTGCTGTATTATTCACCGTTCAGCGAAGCCGCGGTCAACGCGCAAAAAAAAACGTGGGTTACGCGCGTCGGAGAGGAATGCCGCGAGAACGATCTGCCATTTTTTCTGGAAATTGTGAGCTATCACGATCTGATGGATGAAAAGAGCACTGAGTTCGCGCGCATCAAACCCGACGTGGTTACTCGTTCGATTGAAGAGTTCTGCAAAGCAGGATACGCGGTGGATGTGTTGAAGGTGGGCGCGCCGGTAAACATGAATTTTGTCGAGTCAACCAGTTTACCTCGCTCGCAGGCGGTTTACTCACGCGAGGAAGCGAAGTCTCATTTTAAGCGTGCTTCCCAGGCGGCCTCGCTTCCCTTCATCTATTTGTCGGAAGGCGTCGCCAACAAGACCTTTGCGGAGGCATTGACGCTGGCGGCCGAGGCGGGTTCCGATTTTTCCGGCGTGCTCTGCGGCCGAGCGATTTGGCAGGACGGAGTGCCGGTGTTCGTGCAGCGAGGTGCTGGTGCGCTGGATGAGTGGCTGCAGAAACACGGCGCGAAGAACATTCAGAATGTGAATGCTCACCTGGCCGCTGCGCGACCCTGGTTTGAAAGGATCGGCGTGGCTCCCAGCGTAAAGGGTTAGGGCCAGAATCGAACCATGTTTCTCTGCGTCAGCTTGAATCCGGCGATCGACAAGCGGCTTGTGATGGGACCGCTTGTGCGTGGCCAAGTGAATCGCGCGCGGACAGTGCAAAGCTTTCCTGGCGGAAAATCCGCGCACGTCGCGATGGTGCTGCATACGCTCGGAGGAAAGCCCCGCTGGATCGGTCCATGCGGCGGCGCGAGCGGCCAGGAACTGCTTGCCGGGCTATCTGCGCTGGGAATTCAGGCGACCGCAGGGGCTACGCGTCAGCCGACACGCACAAATCTGGAAATCGTGGAAGACGACGGCACGGTTACGGAGATTCTCGAGCCAGGATCGGTCCCAAGTCCGGCCGAGTGGGAGGAATTTGAGGGCGCGTGCGGGAAACTGTTCGCCGAGGGCGGCGAAAATGCTTCGGTTATTTTCTCAGGGAGTCTGCCCGCGAATGCCGAGCCAAAATTGTACGCAGGCCTCATAGCGCGGGCGCGGAAATTTGGCTGCAAGACATTCCTGGACACCAGCGGCGAGCCGCTGCGCCTGGCGCTTGGCGAAAATCCGGACTTTGTGAAGCCCAATCGGCAAGAAGCCGAGCAGCTTTTGGCAACGCCGATCCATTCCTTATCGGATGCGGCCAGCGGCCTTCGTAACCTGCTGAGACTTGGCGCGCAAAGCGCGGCGTTGAGCCTGGGTTCGGAGGGACTTCTTTTTTGTCCCAGCGCGGATGCGCCTTTGATTTATGCTCCAGCGGTTTCGGTGCAACCGCGATCGACAGTGGGATGTGGAGACTCGGCGTTAGCCGGATTTGCGTTCGGCATTGCATCCGGATATTCGCCGCAAGATACGCTACGGCTTGCGGCGGCCTGCGGCGGGGCAAACTGCTCGGCGGATTCTCCCGGCGTCGCGAAGATTGAGAACATTCGACAGCTTGAGCAACAGATCTCGGTGCGAACGCTGGGGTCAGCGCCTTGAGGCAATGAGATGACCAGTGTACGCCAATTCAAGATCAGCGTAGTGGGCGAGCTCAATATGGACCTCGTCCTCTACGGGCTTCCAGGGCATTTTGAGCTGGATCGCGAGCATCTCGCCTCTGGGTTAAGCATCACGCTCGGTAGCTCTTCAGCAATTTTTGCCCACAACTTTGCGCGCCTCGGGAACGGCGTTGGCTTCCATTCCGCGATTGGCGGAGATCCTCTCGGCGAGTTGTGCCTTGAACGATTGCGGGAAAGCGGCGTAGACGTCTCGGCGGTTCGAAAATTTTCCGCCAAGCAGACGGGCCTTACAGTTATTCTTCCGCAGCCCGAAAGGCGATTTATTCTCACCTATCCGGGCGTGATGGCGGAAATGCGTTTTGAGGACCTCGATCTTGCACGCGTATTTAAGGCGCGCCACCTGCATCTTTCGTCGTATTTTCTTCAAAAGGCTCTTCGCCCGCGCGTGCCGGACCTTTTTCGGTTGGCGAAGGAAGCGGGACTTTCGACTTCCATGGACACCAACGATGATCCCGAGGATCGCTGGGAACAAGACGTTCTGGGGGTGTTTCCGTGGGTGGATGTGCTTTTGCCGAATGAGGACGAGGCCTGCCGTCTGGCGCGAATCGATGACCCCATGCTGGCATTGGACTTTCTAGCGGCCAGAGTTCCCCTGGTTGTGATGAAACAGGGCGGGAAGGGAGCGATCGCTCGACGGAGATCCGAAAGTTTTGAAGCTTCACCGCCAAGAGTGGTGGCTGTAGACACTATCGGCGCAGGCGATAGTTTCGATGCGGGTTTCCTTCATCAGTTCATTCGAGGCGCGAAAATCGAAGAGTGTTTGAGATATGGCAATCTAACAGGCGCACTCTCCACGACGCGAGGCGGCGGCACCGAAGCCTTTCGAGAAGCTCAGCACCGGGAATCATTCCTCGCTCAGTAAACGCTTCAGTGATCCGCAGGATCCCGAAAGCGCCGATTATCGAGAAGATTTGGATACGCGTGTAAGTTGCCAGTGACCTTAACAGAGAAGTCTCGCTCGGCCGACAGCCCGTCTATGCCCTGGACGGTAAGATGGACGGTGAAATTCGCTGCTCGGGTGTAGGCGTGAGACAACTTGGGACCGTCTGCGGTGGTCCCGTCGCCGAAATCCCAGTGATAATCGATTGCAGGCACGCCGCGGATTCGGCTTGTGCCGAGAGATGGATAGTCTCGCCAGCGTTGGCGGTCGACGGCACACTTGCGCTTTCACTGTTGGCGCGGTCGGGGAAACGTTACTGTCAATGATCTTGATCACTTTGACGGACTCGGGGGCTTGATTGTCGATTGTGCAGCGCCACCCGCGAGGGGGACCGGCGCGTTCTGGTTCAGAACGTCCGAAGCCGGCAAAGAATGTGTCCGTGCAGGCAGCCCGAGGTCCGCGAGCTTTCAACGTGTGCGACCGCGGGGTCTTGGTCCAATTGAAGACCGTCAAGATGGCCTGGCGCGGACTTTCCTGCAGGAAGAAGATGCTGGGCTGCTCATCTCTCGGGTTCGTAGGTCATCAGATCGAGCGGCGTGGATGCGCGTCCAATTTTGGGCATGTTGAGCAAGTCTGGTTCTCTACGAGTGCCAGTCGATCTTTCTGCGATCCCAGTAGCAAGCATGTCGTCGCCGATCTCATACATGCCGCCGGAGACAGCGGAGAGAGCAATCGATGCTTGGGCCGCGGACAGAGGATACGAGGCAGAACGCGCGTCCGTGTATATCGCAGAAGAATGCCTGCTCGGTGGTGTTGAAGGCGTCCGGATCATCCACGAAAAAATTGCGGTGCATGTAAAAGCGGGCGGCGATGCCGGCGCCGCCGTTCTCGTTCCTTCGAATGAATGCGCGGTGTCTGCGGAAGATACGGCCGGTATCGACCAGTCCCACCGGGTTGAGCATGGGGCTGCCGTCCTTGTCGAGGACCACGTCCTCGCCCACGGTGTCGCGAATGATTTGCAGGCCGATGCGCTGCGCTTCCAGCGCCGTGGTGTTGGGCCGGTAACGATAGCCTTCGATGGCGCGTAGTATCCATGAAATCGAGTTTGATGAAGCGGACGCCCCATTCGCGGACCAGAGTTCTGTAAGTCTGGCGCAAGATATTCCTGCGCGCCGGGATGGTCGTATCGAGCGTGTAGAGCAGGTCCGTTTTCTGATGCCAGACGTCGCGTGGAGATGGGTTCGCCTTTGGCGTTGTGGACCAGCCAATCCTTGTGGTGCTCGTAGACCCAGGCGCGGCTGGTCACTTCGAAAGGGGCAGTCCAGACGCCAAAGGTCAGGCCATCGCCAGTGACGTCGGTATCCGACGAAGCGCATACCGTCGGGAAATTGCGTGGCATTGGCGGTGATGTATTCTCCGCGGGCATACTGGTAGCCTTCATCCATCTGGAAATATTTGTAGCCGAGCGATTTCAGATGTTCGGCTTGCCAGTCGGCGTTGGCGAGGGTCTCACCTTCGTTGATGCGCAGCGTAGTAGGCCGTCCAACTCCACCAACCGATGGGAGTCTCAGCGGAGACGCGCGCGTGGTGCAGACGTCGAATCGCATCGCCGTAGGCCAGCAGCTGATTGTGGTAGTCGGGCCCGGCTTGCGAGCATGAGTCGCTCGGATTCGCATGCTTCCGCTCCGGGTCGCGATCGGGAGATTTAGTTCGATCTGATCTTCCGTCGGATCGTTCCTCAGATCGAATTCCTTTTGGATTTCCGTGGTTCCTGTGAGAGTCAACGCTAAAGGACGCAATCTTTGTTTCCGCGCCTGTGCCTGCAGCTTGCAGATGCAGGTAGCGTCAGAAATCGGTCGGAAGTGAGCGCACCGAGGAAGAGACTTTGTTTGCTCTCCCGGTTGTAAATGAGTTGACTCCCCGCGCCGCGATGCATCCCGCCGGGCGCCTTTCCCAAGTCATAGAGTTGCAAATCAGGCCAGTCCTCGCTAAAGCTGTCGGAGAGGACTCGATCGGCAGAGGCATGACCACCCAGATTCAATGGAGATCTCCAACTAATTCGATGCCGCGGAAGGCTTGCAGCGTCAGTGACTCTTTCGTTGTGTTCTGGACCGTGACCTGGATAGTGGCATAAGGAGCTGGTCATAGAGCTGCATCATAAATGAGATCAGGTTTGCCCTGAAGTCCGGAGTTGAGTGACGGTATGGTCCGGCCCGAGCCGAGTTCATCTGTGAATGTGGATTCGGACACCACGTGACGCGGATAGTCGCTCGAACGCAGCCACTGGTGATTAATTTTCGCTGCAACACGACTCGTAAAGATGGGTTGGCCGCCGCGTAACGCCAGCAGATACGTTCCATCTTTGGCATTCACGCTCAGGGAGACCCTGTCGTTCGCAAATTGCTGGGCCGCGCAAGGCGCGATCAGAATCATCGCTTCGAAAACGATTGCGACTGCGCCGCTGCAGCACAATTTACGACTTCTCGTTGGCACGGTGTGCATCTCCTTCTCATCCAGATGGAAAAGTGCGATACACTTGAGGTTCGAAGGGCAATGTAGACATGCCTGTCCTACTTTACGGCTGCGGCAGTACGCACCGGCTTGGCTGGGATCTTTTTCTCATCCAGCCAAGCCACTCCGGTCTGCAGCGAATAAGAACCCACTACTTGAACTTCGAGATATTCCCTTGAGCTGAAGGATTCTGGTTGCCCCACTATTTCCATCGCGTTTTCTAATCCCAAAAGTCGTGCGCCGCCAACCGCGGATAGTCCTTCCCCTAGTGCAACTGAAATCGTTGCACAACTCTGGTAATGACACCGTCCGGACTTGGGTTATCAGGGTCGAGGTGCGAAGCTAAACTCAGGTGATAAGCGAGCAGCTGAGGAAAGACTATTTCGAACGGCGCGCGCAAATCGTCCGGTAAGTCCGGCGCCATGGGAGGGATGAAGTCGTGGCCAAGTTCACTATCGGAATCCTCGGATCCGACCACGATCACGTGACCCAGCTTCTTTTGCCTTAGTTCCCGAAGCACATCTTCTTCAAATCGGCGCCTCTCCACGTCCGAAGAAAGCACGCACAGCACCAGGGAATCGGGCCGGAGAAAGCTCATCGGGCCGTGGCGAACACCCAGGAAGGTCTCGTTCATCGCTACCGTGCGCCCCGCCGTCATTTCCAGAACCTTGAGGCTTGCCTCCTTTGCAAGGGGAACCAACCCAGCCGAAGTCAGCACCATTAGGCGGGAAGATGATTGAGACGCCAAACGCTGCGCCACTCGTTCAAGGCCAGCAAAGCTGTTATTCACAGTGGCGACGATGCCCGGAAGGTGCTTGGTCAAGAACGCGCCGCATGCGATCGCCATGCCCGCCAAGAGCAAGTTAGAAAAGGAACCGGTCATCACCAGACTGCGGTCATTCGTTCGAGGGTCGAGAATGAGAGCGCGAACTCCCGGGAAGTGCGCAAGTTGGCCTTGCTCATTGCAAGTGATCGCCAGATGGACCACATTCGGGCACATTTGCTTCATACGCGCAATGACGCCGACGCTCTCCGGGCTTTCTCCGGAGCGACCCAGCGACACGAGTACGCCGTTCGAAGCAAAGTCTGGAGCCAGATGAGCCAGTTCCCCGCTGGAGAAAGTAAGAAGATCGGTAGTCGGGATGGCTACGGAATTCGTCCACGTGGCGGCGACGGCTGAGGCCGCGTACGCGGAAGTCCCGGCTCCGCAGATTACCGAGGCGCGACCCTGCACAAGGGAATGAGCGTTCGAAGAGGCAACCCGTTCGAGTGTCGTTGGCCAGAGTTCCGGCTGCTGGCGAATTTCTTTGAGCGTGATTGCTCCGTGTTGGTTGTGGCTGTCGGATCCCGAGTCCGGCCTTGCCGTCATGTGCGGTCATGCCTTTCTGCGATTGAGTTCACTCAAAGACCGCGAGCCTGCTTCGACAAACGTGCGATCCTCGATAAGATCCGCCACGGACGCTCACGGTTCTACCGAACAACTGTTTTTGCCCACCGCCGAGGCGAGCTCCAGGAAAATTCGGGCTTCGCTCAAGCGGCTACTCTTTATCTAAAAATACAATTTGAGCGCGAATTGTATTTCGCGTTGATCATTTTGACCGTCGCGCGTTGAGGTGATTGTGCCGAAGCTGCCGCTCGTGTAGTCGAGAGAGCCGGGGGCCGCCACTACACCATTGCCCCCGAAACCCAGGATTGGAGAAGTTAGGATGGTTGGTCAGGTTAAAGAATTCGGAGCGGAATTCCAGACGGAACCTCTCGGTGATCGCAAACTGTTTGAAAAGCGAAAAATCGAGACGATGGAACCCTGGGCCACGGAAATTGCTCGGCCCTCCGCCAAGGGGACTGTAATCGGTTTGGCCGATCGTGGTTGCCACCGGTGGAGTAGCGTACGCCGCTGGATTCAGCCACTGATTAACATTGTGAGGACCTGCGTTGGGATCCTGTCCCGGGACCCTGACCGCGTAGCAGCCGAAGCCTGAAGTAGTGGACGTTGCGCACGGAATGGTTCCTGGTTGCCCGTCCTGCAGTGTGAGAATCCAGTTCGTTGCCCATCCCCCAAGCACGGCGTCGACAATGCCTCCGCTGTCGTGCAGATACTTCCTTCCTTTGCCAACTGGCAGCTCATAACTTCCGCTCAGATGAACCACTTTGTTAACGTCAAAGTCGCACCGGCCGTAGTCCCGATGGATACCGAAGCCCGGCAGGAACGGCGCTCGATACGCGGTAAGCGAAGTAGCATTCAGAACGTCAATCGCATCGGTCAGACAACTCGACCAAGTGAAGTTCGCCAAAACCTCGAGTCCAGCGCTAAACCTGTGCTCATAGTTGGTCTGCAGTCCGTTGTAGTGGCTATTGCCCGCAAAGCTAGGTGTAGGTTATGGCTGGAAAAATCGGGATAGGGAGAGAAGGAGAGCGCGTTTAAGCCCAGCGGCAGTATCTTCCGTGGAGTATTCGGATTGACGTAGACCGCAAGGTGGCGAACTGTATTGCCGACATAACCCACCTGAATGGTATCGTTTTTAGGTCAGCTGATACTGCGTGGTCAGGTTATAGCCCTGCGTATACGGAGTTTTGTTGTGGTAGTCCTCGCCGATCAGCCCGACACCCCCGGGCTCAGCCGCCGCTGGGGTAAGCGGAATGCCCGTTAGTCCGGTGGAAAGCGTGCCAATCGACCCGTTAGAGAACGTGATGGGCGCGTTGGGAGTCAAGTTGGGGTAAAGCAGATTGTATTGAAATGGGAAATCGTTATAGGTCAAGAGCGCGGAGTTTTCAAAACCGCCGTAGAAGATCCCATAACCTCCCCGAACAACCAGCCTTGGTGTGATTTGATAGGCGAATCCGACCCTCGGAGAGAAATTTGCTTTTTGCGATACTCCCAAGCCGGGCTGCCCCGAGCAGGCTATGTTGATATTATCTGTCGCGGCGGCCGCCAAGAAGTCAGGTGAAAATGGAGTATTGCAGCGCTTATTGGTCAACAGAAAGGTCGAAACGCCACCCACTGTGGCAGCGGGCAGAAAATTGGACTGTGCTCCATAATTTTCGGTCAATCTGTCCGAAGTACTCGTACCGAACTCCAAGGTTCACGGTCAGCCTAGGCTTTACCTTGATATCGTCTTGAAAATAGCCAGCATAATAATTGCGCTTCATCGAGGTGGTGGCGATATTGGATGCTTGTACCTCGTCCGCGCCGCCCACGAAATCAGAGGCGCCCGGAACTGTACCCGGAATCGGTATCAACAACATTTGCGCGAGTCCGGTATTGCCTCCCGTTGTGGAAGGCACTTCGGTGTAGACACCGCTGAAGTTCCACGCTCCGCGGCCCGTAAAAGGCTGCAGGATGTTGAATCCCAGCCTTTGGTATTGAAAGCCAACCTTAAAGGTGTGCCGGCCTGCCGCTTTGGTGAGATTGTCCGTAACCTGCGTGGTTGTGCTCAGCTCGATCGAGGGAAGAAACTGATTGCTTCCCAGGGTATTCAGCCCGGTAATGAACAGCGAGCCTAATCCGCCATTCGAATTACCTTGAGGAACTCCGGGAATTCCAAACTGAGCTGGAATTCCAGTGGTGTTCGCGTTGGGTTGCAGGCGAGAGGAAGAGATACGATTGTAGCCCGCGCGAACTTCATTGATGAGCGTGGGCGTGAACATGTGCGTTTCGCTCACCACGGTGTTGAGCGACTTCGCCTCCTGATTCCCGGACGAGAAAGATCCTCCATCCGCAATACCGCCGAACGGGCCCGGAATAAATGTTGGATTATCGACGTAACTCACGCGTCCAAAGATACTGTCCTTCTGGCTGAAATTGTGATCCACGCGCACGTCAAATTGGTCGGCGTTGTTGCTCAATTTCGGGTTTGCGGCGTAGTTGTTAAAGAGGCCCGAAAGGTTCGGGGCAGGATAGAGGTTTAGAAGCTTAATCGCATTAGCGTCGAGCCGGTTTGCCGGAAGGATGTTACCGGCAAAAGGCTCGCGAACAAAACCGAGTTGTGTTCCGGCAGGCATGCTCCCACAAGGAGCGGTAATTCCGGTAACTGGGTCCGCAACTCCGCAAGTCACCGCTCGCGTGGTGGAAGGGTCGAAGACCTGGCCAAGCGCGAAGGTGCGCCCCAGAACGTCGGTTCGCGTGCCACCTTGCGTAAGTAACTCCGAGAGGTTTGTGTATCCGCTGCTCCGCTCGAGAGCGGTGGGAACGGTGTTCGTCGACGGGATTGCCTGACGGATGCGTGTGCCTTCGTAATCCATGAAGAAAAAGGTTTTGTCCCTGCGAATCGGACCTCCGAAGGTAAATCCAAATTGATTCTGACGGTATTCTCCCTTCGGAATGCCTCCCGAATTCTCAAAGAAGTTGGCGGCGTCCAGTTTGTCATTGCGGAAAAATTCCCAGACATTCCCGTGGAACTGATTGCTTCCTGATTTGATGGTGGCATTCAGGACAGCGCCCGCGGAGCGTCCGGACTCCGCGCTGTAGTTGTTGGTTTCGACTTTAAACTCCTGGATAGCATCCACAGGCGGACGGACCGCGTATGCAGTCCCGTTCAAGAAATCCACAAGATTGGCATTGTTGTCGAGACCGTCGAGCAGATAGTTATTCTGCGCTGGCCGCAAACCGTTGGCAGCAAAACTTCCGCTGGCGCCCAGGCCGCGGGTATCCGCCTGGTCCTGGGTCACTCCCGCCGAGAGCTGAGCGAGGAACGTGAAGTTACGTCCATTCAATGGCAGCGCATTGACGGCGCGCTCTTCGATGACCTGTCCGACGGAAGCATCCTGCGTCTGCAGAGCGGGCGGCGCGGCGTTGACGACCACTACTTCCGAGGGTTGGCCAGGCGGCAGCGAGATGTCCACCAGTACTTTCTGTTGGACTTCGACGGTGACATTGTTTTGTTGCACTTTCTGAAAACCCGTGAATTCCACCGACAAGGAATAGTTGCCGATCTTCACCGGCGAGAAAGAATATTCACCGTTGGAACCGCTCACAGACGTGATCGACACCCCGGTGCCTTCATTGGTGAGGGTTACCCTTGCCCCGGCGATCGTGCCACCACTGGTGTCCTTGATCGTGCCGGAAATGGCGCCGGTATCCACCTGACCCAATATCCGGCAGGGCAAAATCAGCCCCAGCAACACCAACGCGAAGGTTAAGGGCAGCCTGCGATTCAGAATAAAAGTAAACATGGTGACGATGTCCATCCTTTCGTTAAACAAGGACCCGATCCAAAAGTTGACCGACTGCTCGGTGAGATTCCATAAAAGCGTTCCGATGATCCATGGCGCCGGCCAAATCCGAATGCGAGAACGCGACTCTGCCGAACGGACCATTGCGCAATGCGTCGCGCGCTGCGGGCTTTCCATCTGAGCCAAAAAAGAAACCGGGTTGTGGATTAATGAAGGCATGGCCGAATCGATTCAACACGATGCCCGCAATATCGCGTTTGGCATCAAACCCCGAAGCGCCAAACATCTCCGTCATTTGCTCGCGGATTTGCCGTTCGTAATCGACAAAGGGAGTGGATATCAATTCCGCACGACCCAGTTGCCCTTGCGCGCGCGGAGGCAGCCCGGGTTTCGCGAAGTCAACAAAGAAGGTAAGCACCGTGGGTAGATCTGGCCCCACGACGTCGGTATCGACCCCAAACAGCGCGTTTTTCCGCACATTGACGTAGCGCCCGAACCCATCAAACCATTGAGCGCTGGAGATGCCCAGGTTATAGAGGAAGCGCCAATTGCGAACCGCGACGTTGACCGTCATGTAAGGCGCATAGTTGAACTGGTCGTAGCTGTTCTTGCGCGATTCATCCAGGTCGCGCACGACGTGCTTGGTAATCCATCCGCCGCCAGCCATAACCACCGTTTTCGCTTTGACGCGCGACACGCTGCCGTTTTTCGAGTACGTGACGGAAACGAAATCCGCCTTGCTCGGTTCGCCGATGTGCTCAACGCGGACGACAGTGGAATCCAGCCGCAGCCGCACTCGCTGCCCCGGCTGGTCCAAAGCGCCGTAGTTCACCGAATTCTTCCACACCGCTTCCATCGTGCGCGGACCCTCGATCGCGCCGGGAATCATGGTCTTGACCATCAATCGGGTCATTCCGGAGTTTCCGCCCGGAAACATCTGGATACCGGTCGCCATGCTGTCGTCTACGGTCGGAATTATTTTTGACCATTCGTAAAACAGGTAAGCAGACAGCGCGTCGGGACCCAATCCAAATCCGCCGGCGGATTCCGAGGTGTGATACAGGCGGCAAGTCTCGCGACTCACGCCGTAGGTGCGGATGAAATAGTCCTCGAGACTCATCCCGTCGAGTTGTCGAGAGACGGCGTCGCCGGGATAATCGTAAACCAACGGCGGTGCGACAGGCCTCTCGTTATGGAGCGCCAGCATCTCCTTGCGCGTGGCCTCTGAAAACGGAACGCCGTCTAGACCCTTGCCCCAGGGATCCATGACCCAGATTCCTGGTTTGTGTCCGTACTTTGCTCCGAAATAGAAACCCAGGGCTTCCTTGCCATTGATTTTCCCTTCGCCGTAAGGGCTTCGCGGCAGCGCAATTTCGGGCGACGGCCCCTGCCATTTTTGATAGGACTTGAACGCGTCCCAGTCCAGCCCCATGGTGTCATAGATGGTCTTAAGGAGGCTGTCGGGATACGGCGGCTGAAAATGGACGGAAGCCTGCGGGGCATACAAGCGATGCCCATCTACAATGAATTCATTACGTTTGGCGACACCGCCAAAAATGTGCGCGTTATCCAGAATCAGGCAGTTGCGCTTCGAGTCAGCCTGTTTGTTGAAGAACATGCCGGCCGATAAACCTGCGTGCCCGCCACCGACGACCACGCAATCGTAGACTTCGCCAGTTTCCGCAACATCCGATGGGGTCTTGTCAAATTTGCCGTCGCGAACAGCATGCGCGTTCTGGATGACGGTTTCCGTATTACCTGCGGAACCCCTGTAATCGCCCTCGCCCGAGTAGCCGCTCCATCCCGGGGCCGGTGCTGCGGGCGTCGCTCCCGACGATTGCGCCTCGAGACTAAATGGGCAAGCGGCCCCAACCGCCATGGCTGTCGAGGCCATCAGCACCCCGTCAAGAAAATCGCGGCGAGAGATTGGCTCGTTCAGTCCAAGGATCTTGTCGGAGCGAGGACAATGGGCCACTTCATTCGTTCCTTCCTGCAGCTTCCAATGCAAGCTGCAGGGCCTGAAATAGTCTGGAATATAGGTACTAGCCCCGAATTTCCTTTACTACCTATTGCTTTCGTTTTATTCCGATTAGAATGGACCTTATTGGACACCCATGCAGTTGTCAAGGGAAAAGCGCGGGACATGCACGCGTACTTTTGCTGCCTTGCACTAGGAATTTGATTCGTACCGGCACACACGGCCAACACTCATGCGTAGCTATTGAATACTCGCATCGAGTCAGCGCATTGTTGGAACGTGGTAGGATGCTTCGCCCAAAGAAGGTGCGCCAGGGGAATTGTCGAATCGCGGAACGTTTTTCAATCGAGCGCAAAGTGTGTCGAGATCAAGCGAGGTCCCATGAAAAAATCCATCGGCGACAATATGATCCCAAAGGGCTGGAGTTTTGAGCAAGGGCTCGAACTCGTCAAGAAATCAGGATACGACGGCATCGAACTCTGGCTCGGCGACGTTCCGTGGTTTCAAATGAACACTACAGATGCGGCCGTCAGCGAATTGCGCCGCAAAGTCGAAAACGCCGGACTGGTCGTCTCCAACGTTTCCACCGGCCTCCACTGGGAGACTCCTCTCTCGGCGCGTGACCCCGGCGTCCGCGCAAAGGCCATTCGCATCGTCGAGCGCCAGATAGAGACGTCACAGCTCCTTGGTTGCGACGCCGTACTTGTGGTGGCGGGTCTCGTGACCCAGGAGGTTCCTTACAATGAGGTCTACCAGCGCTGCCTCGACGCCATGAAACAGCTTGCCCCGGTGGCGGCAAAGGCCAAAGTCAAAATCGGCTGCGAGAATTGTAATTCAGAACAACGTTTTTTGCTGACTCCCAGGGAGTTCTGGACTTTTCTCAATGAGGTCGACAGCCCCTTCGTTGGCATTCACCTTGACGTAGGAAATATTCACGACACCGGATTCGCGGAGCAGTGGATTGAGATGCACGGGCCGCGCATCACGCGCATTCATCTCAAAGACGTCATGAAAAAGCGCGGCCGCTGTTGCGACACGGTTTATACGAGCCTTTTCATCGGCGACAACAACTGGCCCGCGATAAGAGCCGCAATCACCAAGGTTGGCTACGACGGGTGGTTGATTCCCGAAATGGAAGCTCGCTACCGTTACGCGCAGGACCAGCAGTTTTATGACACCGCGGCCGACATAGACCGCCTCATTTCCGGTCGTCTGTGAACACGGTGCTCAAATGAAGATTTCACGCCGATATTTCCTGGGTGCCGCGGCTGGCTCTGCCTCCACTCTCTGGTCATTCCGGTCCATTGGATTAGAAGCGCGAGGTTCTTCAGCTGGACGCGCGCACGATTGGGCGCTGCTTGATCTGAACGCGCATTGCATCCTTCCCGAATCGCTGCAAGGCTATCAGGCAGCGCTCGGCGAAAAATACAATCACTTCCCGGAAGCTGGGCTCGGCTCAAAACACCTTTGCCGAATGGCAATCGTCCCAGGCCTCGGGTCGATGGACTCTGCCATGGCGGAGACGCTATCGCGATTGCTGGAAGGCGGGACTCACGTTTTATTGGAATCCGGCGCGGGGTTCTTGAGCCCGGCGGAATTTACCGCTCATCAGAAAATGCTTTATCGTTATTTCGACATTGAAATAGGTGCCCCTATCGATCTCTGGTCGAAAAAGCCTGCTGATGACGCTCTCCCTAGGCATCGCCCCCAGCGACAGCCGGGCGAAAAACGGAACAGTCCCGAATCCATCCCTTACGTCAACTATTCTTGGCCAGGCCAGACAACGGTCCGCGACTTCAGCCGGGTGATCCCCGTGTTGGCGAGAGCGGAAGATGTAATCGGCAGAGCCGGAGTATTACCCGTCGCGTTGAAAAGGCGCTCGACGGGGGGCATGCTGATTTTTCTCGGCTCCCCGCTGGGCCCGGCGCTTCGCGCGGGTGACCCCCAAGCTCGATCCTGGTTGCTGTCAGTTGCCGCGTTATGACTAGGCGCCGCTAACTTTCTGGCTTAGAGGCAACGAGTCGTCGGCTTTCTGATTCCTCCGCTTCGACCGGGCGCTTGCTGCTCATATTTCGTTTTACTTCTTTTGCTTTCGTTTATTCATCAGCGGGTTTACACTCTGCGTGCGCATTGCCCGCAACCAGACCGAAGCTCACCCACGGGTGGAAGACCATGACGAACAAACTGTGCTGGAAGCGACGCCTGACACACATTACGGCGCTGACCACTGTACTGGCCGCCAATCACGTCCCGGCCTTCGCGCAGGACATTCAGTACCGCGAAGACCCGAACGCGGAAAAGCGTATGACCCTGCTTTTGAAGGACTGGGGTCCAAAGCCCATGCTGCACGCGCCCGCGCATGAGGTGCCTCGCGCAAAGTTCTACGTAATCGACATCCATAACCACGTCAATGACGCCGCCGGAGTTCACGGCGCCGAAGTCGCGCCATCCGACGTCGTAAAAGGCATGGATCAAGCCAATGTCAAGAAGGTCGTCATCCTGACAGGCATGTGGGGAGAAAAACTTCAGCGCGTCCTCGACAAGATGGTGAAACCCTATCCCGACCGCTTCGTGGTTTTCGCTCAGATGGACTGGAGCAAAATCGACGACCCCAATTTCAGCGCGGAAATGGTGGCGCAGTTGGACGACGCCGTGAGGCGCGGCGCCCGCGGACTGAAGGTGTTGAAAGATTGGGGTCTCGGAGTCAAAGACAAGGGCGGCAAATTGGTTCCCATCGACGATCCGCGCATGGACCCGGTCTGGGAAGAGTGCGGAAAACTAGGCATACCAGTGGCGATTCATTCCACGGATCCAGAGGCTTTCTTTACGCCGACAGACGCGAAAAACGAAAGGTATGAGGAGTTAATGCGCAATCCCTCCTGGAGTTTCTTTGGAGCCGCTTTCCCCGGAAAGCAGTTGCTGCTGGAGGAACGCAATCATGTGGTCGCGAAACATCCGAACACTACCTTCGTGGCTCTACATGTCGCGAACTGGCCTGAAAATTTGGACGCGGTATCGGAGTGGCTCCGAAAACATCCGAATATGTACGTCGAATTGGGCGCGAGGCAGGCGGAACTCGGCAGACAGCCGCGCCGCGCCGCGAAATTCTTCACGGAATTTCAGGATCGCATCCTGTTCGGAACCGATTCCGAGCCGGTGCCGGCTATGTACGCCAACTATTTCCGTTGGCTCGAAACCGACGATGAATACTTTCCTTACTGGGGGTATCCAGGACAAGGACGATGGATGATTTACGGAATGGCGCTGCCCGATTCAATTTTGGAAAAGGTCTACCACAAAAACGCGGAAAAGATTTTTGCCATGTACCACGGAGAAAAAAGATGAATGGGACTCGCCAAGTGTCGAGCAATGTGATCGCGTCCGTTGTGGCAGCCGTGGCGTTAACGATTCTTGCCGGATGCAAAACGCAAGAGAAGAAATCGGAGTTAGTATCCGCGGTGACAGTGGGAACCCAAGCCGATGGAATTCATTTGAAGACCGGGCAAGCGGAGTTTGTGTTAACTGCTACGGGTGGCCTGGTAGGCCACTTCAGGAACGGAACACAATGGTTGACTCTCGATGAAGTAGCGCCAGGATCAGGAGTCGTCGTAACCAGCGGCAAGCAAGTCGTCAACGATATTGTGCGCGATCTGGCTCACGCTCAAATCCAGCCAGCGAACGGCAAGCTCGGCTCTCTTGGCAAACGACTAGAAGTCAAAGGTCACAGCTCGAACAGCGGACTCGATGAAATCCTGACCGTCGAAGTCTATGACGACTTCCCTTCCCTGGCTTTACTCTCAGCCAGCTACAAAAATTCCGGCGAGAAAGAAATAGCTCTCGATAAAGTAACTCTGCAAGATCACTCATTGAACGCGTCTCTGGCCGACAGCAGCGCGAAATCTCATGAAATGTGGGCATTCTTCGGGTCAAGCATTCGATGGGGCAAGGATGATGTCCTGCCCATCCCGGCGAAGTTTTCGCAGGACAACCCCTTCGGCGCCCCGGTGGAAACTAAGGACGACCTGGGTCGCGTAGGTGGTGGCGTGCCGGTCGTGGCGTTCTGGACTCGTAACATGGGCTTGGCGATCGGGCATCTGGAAACATTGCCGTTGGCCCTCTCCATTCCGGTGCAAACAACGGCCGACGGAAAGGTGGACGCAGCCGTCGATGTTCCCGCGAATACGACGCTCAAACCCGGCGAAAGCTTCTCCACGCCGCGAACATTCCTGACTCTTTTTCATGGCGATTATTACGAACCCCTCAGTACATGGTCCCAAGCGGTAGAGCGTGAAGGCTTGGCCCGCCCTAAAAACAACGACGAAAATTACGCCGTGAGCTGGTGCGGCTGGGGTTACGAATCAAACGTGACGCCAAAACAAATGATCGACACGATCCCCAAATTGAAAGAGCTGGGCATCCACTGGGCCACCCTTGACGATCGATGGTTCGACAATTACGGCGACTGGCAGCCGCGCCAAGATACCTTCGGCGGAGACTCCATCAAGCAAATGGTCCGTGATTTTCACAAGCAAGGCATCAAGGTGCAGCTCTGGTGGCTGCCGTTGGCGGTAGAAGATGGAAAGTTCAAGTACGAAGAGCACAAATACGCCGTTTCCGAGGTCGTCAAGCAGCATCCAGACTGGTTGATTCTCGACGAAAAAGGACGACCCGCAAGAATGACGCGAAATTTGGCGACGCTTTGTCCCGCCCTGCCTGAGGTCCGTGAATACTACAAGCAACTCACCGAGCGCTTCATTCGCGATTGGGATTTCGACGGACACAAGCTCGACAACATCTACTCGACGCCGCGCTGCTACAACCCGAAGCATCACCACAAGTCACCGCTCGACTCGGTCTACGCGATGGGTGAAGTCTATAAGACCATCTTCGAAACCACCCGCGCCCTGAAAGCCGACAGCGTGACGCAAAGCTGCCCGTGTGGAACGCCGCCCAGCCTCGCATGGCTGCGTTATATGGATCAAGCCGTGACCGCGGACCCCGTCGGCTCCGTTCAAGTTCGTCGCCGAATCAAGATGTACAAGGCCCTGCTCGGTCCCAATGCCGCCATTTACGGTGATCACGTTGAGCTGACCCGCATCACTGGAGCGAACAGCGACAACGAACAGGATATTGGAGACGACTTCGCTTCGACTCTCGGAGTCGGCGGAGTATTGGGAACGAAGTTCACGTGGCCGGACACCAGTCCGAAGTTCAAAAATGTCTATTTGAATCCCGCCAAGGAAGCGCATTGGAAGAAATGGATTGCGCTCTACAACGAAAAGATGCTCTCCAAAGGAAACTTTCTGGATTTGTACGTCTACGGATACGACTTGCCGGAAGCTTACGCAATCGAAAAGGGAGGCGAAATGTACTACGCCTTCTACGCACCAGCTACAACGGATAAGCAAAGCAAAAATGAAAACTGGAGCGGCGAAGTGGAACTGCGAGGACTAAGCGACAGGACCTATCACGTAATGAACTACGTCGATGGCAAAGACTACGGGACCGTAGCCGGTCCCACCGCCAAGTTACACGTCGATTTTACCGGCAGTTTGCTATTGGAAACTAAATAGAGACCTTTACGTCACAGGGCGTTCCTTTCTGGAAGGGTTGAGCCGAACGCTCAAAACCCACTCCAAAAGGGGGCGCCCCCTCATATTGCCTCGGGTAACCGGACATTGAGGGCACTTGTCGGTTTCCGTTAATCAAGCACTAGGCGGAGAGTCCGATTGCGTGCCGCAATGTTACGCAGTAACCAGCACACCAGGCTGGTCAGGAACAAAACCCCAGCGATCCAAACCATCGCGGTACATGGTGTGGACATGCATGGAGGGCTCGCCGCCCAGCCGCTGAGGCGCGTATTCGATGACGAGGTGCGGGCCCTGGAAAGCATTCGCGGCCCTCACAATACGTGAGGTCGCCGTCTGCGCCGTGGCGGCTGTAAGCGCCGAACAAATTATCGCCAATGCGCCGGCGATGCGGATCGCTTTCCTCAAAAGAACATTCATTTCCTGCTCTCCTTGAGACGCCTTGAAGCTGCGTCCTTAAAATGTTCATTCCCCGGATTTTGGGAGTCCGCTCCCGGTGTTGGAAAGTTGATTACCATCAAAGTGCGATCAGCGCGCTTGAAAAGAGTGCCTGTCTTAATTTCACGGAATTCATCGAGAACTAGCGCGCGTCAGGTGACGTAGATCGATGCGAGGCGACAGCTCTCCACTTGCTTTTCTGCCTCACGAAAGTGTCGGTGAAAACGATGGCATTGGTTAGAACTCGTCCTTTGAAGTTGCCGCTCTGCATGGCTCGGCCCGTCACCACTGCCGCAGTGCCGTACTCATGGACCTGCATGCCGGATAGTTTGATGGAACTCATTTTCAAATCTCCCGACTTCAGCACCGCGATCAGCTCTTTTTTGTCGCTGCGGTGCCCCATCTCGTCGGTGTCTACATAAGTATCATCGAGGATGGAATCCAGAGCTGTTGTGTCGCCCTTCTCCAGGGCTTCCACCCACCGCTGCTCCAGGTCAACGAGCACCTTAGCCGAAGCGCTTGTTAGCTGGCTTGTGTCTTTACTTGGTGTCTGTGCGGAAGCGATTACGCATGCCGACAATACGAGAAAAACAATCCATTTGACCATCGTAGACCTCTCAGTTGTCGCATTAAAGACCTTGAGGCAACGTCGCGTCAAGCGAGTCCGTGCCAACGTTACATAAGGGCCTGCACCTTCCGGAACCTCCTCGAAATTGCTAGTGCGATTGGGCCTACGGAACGCTTAAGCGGACTTGTCCGATAAGCGGTCGCGTCATCCGCGAGAGGCGGCCGTGAGATCCAGACTAGATGGCGCCCCGTGGGTCTTCCGTCGCGGCATCCATTTTTCCCGGCGAGGAATCCTTTCTTTTGACCTGATTTCTACCTAAACTACACATAGCAACGGTGGACCAAGGTCCGCCTGAGGTACCTAGTACTTCGGCCCGAAAGACAACCCGAAGGGTCTACAGGCGGCTCACGACGCTAGACCTCGCAGACTCAACACCCTACGGGCGAAACATTTACGCCCCTCGGGCCGTATGTAAGGTATCGGACGGCAGGCACGTTGAAGTCCCGCGCGGGTGGTTTCGCCGCGGCAAACCAAGAGGAAACACCATGAAGACGTGGCAGAAAGTAGGTATCGGCGTCGGCGCTGCGGCCGTTCTCGGCGGAATTGTGCTCTTTAGCGTAAACCAGGCCAACAAGGGTGTGGTCACCGTGCAAACCGCGAAGGTCGCTCCGCAAGAGAGTTTGATCTCTCAGGTCACCGCCTCGGGAGAAATCAAGCCCACTACCTACACCAACGTGACCGCTCAGGGATTTGGCAGAATCACGGCAATTGTTGTCAAGGAAGGCGAACACATCAAGAAGGGTCAAGTCCTCTTGACTCAGGAGAATATCCAGGCCAATGCCGACGTGCAAGCTCAAGCTGCCTCCATCAATTCCGCTGAATCCGGAGTTCAGGCTGCCGAAGCGAGCTACAAGTCCGCGCAGTCCGACCTGCTACAGGCACAGGCCAACCTGGAAAAAGCAAGACTCGATTGGGAACGAGGTCAGGGTCTATTCAAAGACGGCTTGATCCCCAAACAGGATTACGATCAGCGCAAAACGACCTACGACGCCCAGTTCGCTGCCGTCGATTCAGCCAGATCGCACGTGCTCTCGTCGAAGGCCAGTCTCGACCAGATGCGTTCCCAGGTGAGCCAGGGCCGCGCTGTCCTGATACACACGCAAGACATCTTGCACAAGACCACCTACACCTCGCCGATCGATGGCATTGTCAGCTATTTGCCGGAACGCGTCGGCGATTACGTGGTTCCCGGCATTCAGAATTCAAACGGCAGCTTCCTGATGACTCTCTCGGACATGTCCATCGTCACGTCCGAGGTAAAAGTCGACGAGACCGACATCGTCAACGTTAAAATTGGCCAAGACGCCGACGTCACCATCGACGCCATCCCCGGAAAGATCTTCAAAGGCAAAGTCACCGAGATTGGCTCGCAGGCCGTCTTGCGCACCTCCGGACTCGCGACCACGCAATCCACAACCAGCAATCAGGAAGCGAAAGATTTCAAGGTGGTCGTGACCCTTGCCAACCCGCCGGAAAATCTGCGCCCCGGACTTTCGACCACGGCCAAAATCAAGACCGCCGAAAAGAAAAATGTCCTGGCCATCCCCATCCAGGCGCTAGCCGTTCGCACCCGCAAAGATCTCGAAGAAGCGGCAAAGAATTCCAAGCCAAAGTCCGGTGTGACGCTCGCTGCGCCTCCTCTCGCCGCTCCGGGTGATCCGAAGAAAGATGAAATTCAGGGCGTCTTCGTCGTCAATGGGAAAAAGGCCATCTTCCGCCCGGTGGACACGGGCATTTCCGGTGTCACCGACATCGAAATCACCAAGGGCCTTCAGCAGGGCGACGAGATCGTCGTCGGTAGCTACAAGGCTCTGCGTACTCTCAAGCCCGAAGCGAGTGTCAAAGTCGACAACACCACCCCGAAAAAGACCGAAGATCAGCAGAACTGACGCGAGGACCGTCAGTAGCGATGGAGAGCGCATGCCCTTGGAAACTACCTCCGCCGAATCGTACCGCGAGGACCTGGTAGCATCCGGCGTTGTAATCAAAACCGAAGAGCTCGCCAAAGTGTACGAAATGGGCGCCGAGCAAGTGCGTGCTCTCAACGGAGTCGACCTGGAAATTCGCAAGGGCGAGTACGTCGCGATCATGGGTCCGTCCGGTTCCGGCAAATCCACGCTGATGAACTTGATCGGCTGCCTGGATTCGCCCAGCTCCGGAAGTATTGGCTGGCCGGCCGGTTGGTCAGCGATCTCGATGATGACGAGCTTGCCCACATTCGGAACAAAGAGATTGGATTCGTCTTTCAAACGTTCAACCTGCTTCCTCGTGCGACCGCGCTGCACAACGTCGAACTGCCGCTGATCTACAACGGCACTCCGTCCGAAGAGCGGCTGGAAAGCGCCAAGAAAGCCCTGGAAACAGGTTGACCTGGGAGATCGCATGAATCACAAGCCGAATGAGCTTTCCGGTGGACAGCGCCAGCGCGTGGCCGTCGCCCGAGCGCTGGTGAATTCGCCCTCCATCGTCCTCGCCGACGAGCCTACCGGAAACCTCGACTCGAAAACCGGCGACGAAATCATGGCTCTGTTCGCGAACCTCCACACCCAGGGCAACACCATCATTCTGGTGACTCACGAGAACGATATCGCGCAACACGCGCACCGCATCATCTACATCCGCGACGGAAAAATCGCCTCGGACCATGCCGTGAAAAAGTAGCGTTGGAAAGTAGCGTTGGAAAGTAGTTCGTTCCTCGCGAATGGCACAACGCCGCCCGTGATGAAAAAGCGCCCAATTCGGCTCTTTCACTCCCGTTGTACCTGGCTACCCTAAGTTTCTGCAAAGTTCCAACGAGCACGGCCTTGTCCGGCGATCAATCTCGCTCTTCGGACCCCCGTAGGGGAGGGGCTTGCCCCTCCCGGCGTCAACACGGTCACCGTGCCGACCACGAAGCTCCTACAAGTATCGAAAGGCAGGCCGTGATGCCCGCAAAAGCCCACCAGCAATCGCACCAAATCGCCATCGACGCACTACGCGTCGCTGCGGAAAGAGCGCGCCGTTACATCCAAACCATCTCCGACCGCCGTGTCGCGCCCGGCGACAAAGCACTAGCCGCGCTCTCCCAATTCCACGAGCCATTTCCCGAACGCTCCACAGATCCCGCCGAAATCATCGCCATGCTTGACGAAATCGGCTCGCCAGCCACAGTGGCTTCCACCGGAGGTCGCTACTTTGGTTTCGTAATTGGCGGAACGGTGCCCGCGGCGATGGCGGCCAACTGGCTCGCCAGTTCCTGGAACCAAAACGTTGCTCTCCGCGTGATGTCTCCAGTGGCTGCGGAACTTGAAGAAGTGGTCCTCCGCTGGGTTTGTGACATTCTGGGTCTGCCAACGGAATGCGAGGGCGGGTTGGTAACCTGCGCCACGATGGCCAACTTTACCGCGCTCGCCTCCGCGCGTTATTCCTTGTTAGCGAAATCCGGATGGAACGTTGTCGACGACGGGATGTTCGGCGCTCCCCCCATCGAAGTTGTAGTTGGCGGAGAAGTTCATACGTCCGTCATGAAGGCGTTGAGTCTCGCGGGTTTCGGGAAAAAGCGCGTAACCATTGTCGATGCGGACAAGCAAGGCCGAATGCGCGCAGACAAATTTCCGAAAGTGGGCGCACGCGCGATCGTCTGCATCCAGGCGGGCAACGTAAATACCGGCGCGTTCGATCCCGCCGAAGAAATCTGCGCGCGCGCCAAAGAACAAGGCGCCTGGGTTCATGTGGATGGCGCATTCGGCCTCTGGGCCAGCGCCTCGCCAAAATATCGCCACCTAACCCGCGGGTTCGAACAAGCTGATTCGTGGGCCACCGACGCTCACAAATGGCCCAACGTTGGCTACGACAGCGGAATTGTAATCGTGCGCGAAGGAAAAGCGTTGCGAGCCGCCATGACTTCGGCCGCGGCCTATCTCCAGCCGGGAAACCGCCGCGAGCCCATGAATCACACGCCCGATGCCTCACGCAGGGCGCGCGCTGTGGAACTCTGGGCCGCGTTGAAATCTCTCGGAACGGCCGGCCTATCTTCGCTCATCGAACGCACTTGCGCGCACGCGCAACAATTCGCGGAGGGATTGCGCCACGCAGGATTCGACGTGCTCAACGACGTCGTAATCAATCAAGTGCTCGTCTCCTTCGGCACTGCCGAGACCACCCGCGAGGTCATCCGCCGCATTCAAGAAGACGGCACATGTTGGTGCGGATCTACCGTCTGGCAAGGGAAAACCGCCATGCGCATCAGCGTCTCTTCCTGGGCGACCGCGGAAACCGACATCGAGCGAAGTCTCACGGCGATCACACGCATCGCCCACGAAGTGAACTCCCGCTGATCGAATGTGCACGAAAGCTCTTTAGTGGCCTTGTGCCACGCTGGGCGTGTGCATGCGCGCGCGCGTTGACGGCGAGCTTAAGTACGTTCTACGAAATCCGATCATGCCACGTGAGCGCGTCTTCGTCCCACCACGCCCACAAAAATCCCGTGAAGCACGCGCTCGCCGAGAGCACATACCCAATACTCCGCAACAGCAGTTGCCGCGGAGACGGCGGCGCTCCCGAAAAACTCGCTACCTGCAAGCCCCTGAACATCATTCCCGGAGTTGTGCCCCCAAACACCGTAAACAAGGCGAAATATTGCAGATACACAATCGCGAACGTCGCCAGGTAGACAGCTGCCGTCAGCTTGCTAAGCGTGAATTGCCCACCCAGTGAGCTGAACAATGCCAGAAATCCGCCATACGCAAACAGCAGGAAAGCTGCATCGAGCAGCGCGGCGATGCGGCGGTCTTCCAGCGAAGCCACCGGATAAAGTCCGTAGTGCTTGGAACGCCCGTTTTCGATCCGCGCATCGTCTTCCGGTTCCGATCCGGGAGGCACCGAAACATCGATCACCATTCGCCCGTCGCGTTTGTCATCCGGCGGCGAGTAACGCCCGATGGCGATGGTAAACGAAAATTCGTCATCGCCGGCTACCGCAGGTTCGGCGACAGCAACACTCCGCCGTCCCTCCGCAGGGTCACCGAAAGGCAGCTGCGATTGCGCGACTTCGTGCGCCGTCTTGCCGTGCCGTGCGCGATAGGCTTCGACGCGTTGGCCAAGCTCGCCACGCCATACCGCGCCCCGTTCCTCGTCCGATAGGTTCATCGTCGGGACGCAGTTCTCCTGATGGCCGCTGACGGCACTCGTTTTTAGAGCGGGGACTCGCGCCCATCTTCGAACGAAGATGGCTCCGCGCGAAAATTGGAATCACAGAAGTTACAGGCTTGTGCGCTCGAAGGCAGCACACAGCCACACTGCGGGCATGTCTTGGTCACCGGTGGTTTTTGCGCTGCGGACGCTTCCACTCCGGTGAGGAGGGAACGCGCTGAGAATACCACCAAACGAAGAAAATCAAGGAGAGATTTGCGGAGCGATGGTAGCGAATCAGATAGCGAATCGGCCGGCGGGACACATCAAAACCAAGATTGCGGTAAGGGCTTGACTCTATGCTTCAATCTGCTGCGCCAGCAAGTCGCGGCTGAAGGCCACGCGTCGGTCCAGCGCCACAGCCGCGAAATACGTACACCGCCCGCGCTCTTTATCCGCCCACGCCAGAAAGGAAGGCATAAGCCGCCCCACCGCCGTTTTCATCACGTTGAGCATCTGGAAATACAAGCCGATGGCGCGGATTTCACCTCGATCTTCCGGGCGATCCGGGCACAGCATCAGCAGCTGCATCACGCGGGCAAAGTCGTCACCGCCGCCAGCGTGCGGATGCCCGTCACATCCTGGACCTCTGGAGAGAGCACGTGCGCCGCCGAGCTGGCAATCAGCGACCGGCAATACGGCACGAAGAACTGCAGGAAAAACGCCAGCGAACAAACCAGAATGATGGCGGCGATCATCGCGACGCCGCCAGCGCCAGCCGCTGAGGCGACAAGCGCGCTTCTTCCGGCACACGCCAGAATGCATAAGCCCACGATAGCGGCAGCAAACAGCCAATGACCGGCAGCATGTAAGCTATATAGGGTAAAGGGTTGGGTGCAGATTCGACAGCGAATAGCTCGCCGCGTAAGCGCTGAAATAAATCCCCAGGGAAAGCACCAACTGCACCAGCAGCGCTTGCGTGTGCCGCATCTTCAGAACCGCGGCCCACAGCAGGTACGTCAAAATTAGCCCGACGAAGTACAGGTTCTGCGAAAGCTCAAAGGCGAAATAGGTCAGCATGCGGTGAGAGGATTGGCTGACAACGGCGTAGGAGAACCAGCAGGTCCCCGCCAGCAGAACGATCGCACCCATGCGCAGGTACCGTTCGACTTTCATTTCCTCGAAAACGGAAATGTATAAGCTGATCAGCCCGAAGTATAGAACGATGGTCAGCAACGCATCGGAGTAGAAGTAGAAATACCGGTAGGTCAGCGATTTCACGCCGCCGTCATGAGTCAGGATGTGGTAGCGCCCCAGGCTCACAAACACGCACAGCAGCATGTACAAATTCAAAACGAAATATTTTCTTAGGACTTTACGCCGGACCGCGCACACCACCACAAGAGCTTCTAGGAGTGTTCCTAGGAGGAGTATTGCATAGCTTGCGGATCCAGGCATCTCACCCTTGTCAGTGGGCCCTGGTCCGCTGTCACGTTCGACAGCTTAGACTAACGATTCCGGCTTACTTCCAAGGAGCTGGTGCCGGATCCGGTCCGTTTTTCCAGGGCGCTGGTGCTGGATCTGGTCCGTTTTTCCAAGGTGCTGGAGCCGGATCAGGTCCATTCTTCGAAACCACTGGAGCCGGCGCTGCGCCGTTCGCCATCATGAACGAACCATCGCCGTGCGCGGTAACAGCAGTCTTAAGGCCCATGGCCCCTACCAAAACCACCATCGGCAGGAGCAGGACTACGAGTCTACGTGACATTGAGAGGCCTCCCAAGGGAAGAAAAACCCGAGGAGGCGACTCTATATGAAGTCACACCAATGTCAAGTAGCTGCAGACATGGGGTCTGTAGCTAATTGATACACACCTAGGCACCCGCACTTTCGCTAGACTTTCGCCTGCGTCGTCGGTGAACCTAACTGTGACCGGAGGCAGAATAGGATTCCGGACCCACAGGGTCAACGGTACAGTAGTACTAGAACAATTAGAACTTCGTGACTCTCCACGCCGAACTCCGACGATCATTTCACAACAATTTCGAAAACATCTCGCGGGTCATCGGTAGCAGCCCTATTGGAATGGGTGATGTTTTAGGCGTAACTCCGCCGGTCCCATCCTGGCAGCACGCGCCGCTTCACCATCATCCCACACGCCACTTCTCTTGACGCTTCCGCGAAGACTCCGTAGCATGAAATGTTGCCTCCAGGCCGGCGTAGCTCAGTGGTAGAGCGAGGGTCTCATAATCCCTAGGCCGAGAGTTCGATTCTCTCCGCCGGCACCAATCCTTCCGAACGTGCTTTCTTCCGCGCGAATCGCTAGAGTGCTGCTTTAGAGTTCATTTGGAAATCGGATTTCCGCAGCTTTCCGGTCTCCGGTAAACTTGCCCGGTATGCAATGGAGAACCCGGTCCTATCCCTCCATCGGGCATTCGAGTTGTGCCCCGAAATGTGCCCGGCGGAGTACGTGGTGAGCGGTGGGAGGCGCTCACGTCGCGACTGGCTTCGACGGACCTCGCGTCTTGCGCTGGGAATTCCCCTAAGCGCTCTGCCCCTATCCGAAGTGTTTGCGGCCAGCGCCTGGCCGCATTCAACGCCCGCGCTCCCGCCGCAAAATAGTGCGCTGCCTCTCAGCCCCATTTCCTCGCTGTTCAGCAGCGACCCCACGAAATATCGCTTTACGCTGGAGGAAGACCGCTTCCTGGAACAGATCGAGCGCGCATGCTTCCAGTTTTTTTGGGACGAAGCCAGTCCCTACACGGGCCTGGTAAAAGACCGCAGCCAGGCCAACGGAACCGATTCTCGCAACGTAGCCAGTATTGCTGCGACGGGATTTGGTCTAACCGGCCTGTGCATCGCCGACCACCGCGGATGGGAGGACAAGAGAAAAATCCGCGAGCGCGTGCGCAATACCCTTAGCTTCGTAGCCACGCGCGTACCGCAAGCACACGGATTTTTCTGCCATTTCCTGAATTTTCAAAATGGCGAGCGTGTCTTTCAATCCGAAGTCTCCTCCATCGACACCTGCCTGTTCATCTGCGGAGTGCTGACCTGCCGGGAGTATTTCGACGACTCCGAGATCCGCGATTTGGCCAACACGCTATACAGCCGCGTGGACTGGAACTGGCTGCTGCACGGAGAAAAAACTCTCTCGATGGGATGGACTCCCGAGCACGGATTCATCAAAGCGCGCTGGGACGCGTACAGCGAACTGATGATGGTCTATCTGCTGGGCATCGGGTCTCCCGCGAATGTCATGTCGAAGACCAACTGGGACGCGTGGACGCGAACCTATTTCGAGTTCAACGGCATCCGCTACATCGGTTCGCACGCGCCGCTGTTCGTGCATCAATATTCACATGCGTGGTTTGATTTTCGCGGAAAGCGCGACAAGTACGCGGACTATTTTGTGAATTCCGTAATCGCCACAAAAGTTCACGAATTGTGGTGCCTGGAACTGGCTCGCGAATTTCCCGACTACACCGAAGACTTGTGGGGAATCTCGGCGTCCGATTCGTCGCGCGGCTATGCGGTGTGGGGCGGCCCTCCCTCGATGGGACCTCTCGATGGCAGCATCGTCCCGTGCGCCGCGGGTGGTTCGCTGCCCTTCCTGCCGGAAGCCACCCTGCGCGTGTTGCGAACGATCTACACCAAATATCAGGAGCGCGCCTGGCATCGCTATGGATTCGTCGATGCGTTCAATCCGCTGACCAACTGGTACAGCCAGGACGTGCTCGGAATCGACGCCGGAATCATGATGCTGATGGCGGAAAACGCGCGCACCGGTTTTGTGTGGGAACATTTCATGAAAAGCGACATCGCGAAAAATGGACTGGCCCGCGCAGGATTTCAGCCGATCGCGCCGGAAACCCCCGCTGCGGTTACCTCGCCGATTCCAGCGGGCTATCCAATCTACGTCACAAAATAGAGCATTGCGGCAAAGTCACTAGACACGGGCACCCTGTAGCCGCCCTCTGTTTTTGAGGGCGGGGTTTAGAGTCAACCGCGCCCAAAACTACCCTCGAAGCTCAGGGTCAACTCTCGCCCATAACTTATTTTTGAACCTCGATCAGCGCGAGGGCATGAGCCTGCAGCGTCAGCACCAGTGCGCCACCTTTGAGTGCGTAGGATTTCGACGAAGGCAAGGCGCCCGCTTTGCGAAGGGCCGCGATTTGAGCGACGCTGGGCGAAGCCGGCCGGCCTTCCTTTTCGAATTCAGCGAGCGGCGAGCCGTGGTCCTTATCGACCACGGTAACTTTCGCGGTGGTCGCCTGGATGCCCTTGAAATGCAACGTCACGGTTTTCGGTGAGCCCGCTTGTTCTGGAAGGTAGAGGTTCCAGGCGGCAACGACCAGCGTGCCGTCTTTACGGCGAGTAACCAGCACGGAATCCGAACCCACGTCGAGACGTGTCTCACCTAGGCGATGAAGAAGCGCGAAGTCGTTGAACGACGCTTTGGGAATGTCGCGTTCGGCCAGCAGGCCGAAGCCCCCGTAGAAAGGCGTTTTCACCACACCCTGTTCTTCGAAGACGTCCGAGAACGACCAATAGCTCATGATGTCGGCCAGGCCGTCGCATTCGCGAATGGTGTTGGCCAAAAACGGGCCCATGTAGGCGCTGTCCGTCACCGCGGGTTCGTTGTCGTAAGCAGCATTGTATTCAGTCCAGATCAGCGGCATTTTCGGATAGGCGGAAGCACTGATCTGCTCGTGAACTTTTTTTACCGAGCGGCATACCATGTCGTTGCGTGAGGTTTGTTCGTGCGTGCCGAACACGTCTTCGGCTTTGTCGTTGCCGTAGACGTGCGTGGAGACGAAATCGACGGGAATATTCTTGTCTTTGCAGTGAGCCAGGAAACTGTCGGCCCACGCAGCTTGCGCGGTGGCGGGTCCCCCGATACGCAGGCGAGGGCTGACGCGTTTTACGGCCAACGCGGCTTGATCGTAGAGCTGATAGTAGGTTTCTTGCTTTGGATTGCCGACCCAGAAATCAATATTAGGCTCGTTCCACACTTCAAAGTACCACTGCGAAACTTCTTCGATCCCATACCGCTCGACAAGATGGCGGGTGAACGTTTCGATTAGCTGGCCCCATTTGTCCCAGTCTTTGGGGGGAGCGACATTTTGCTTATACCAGAACGCATGCAAGGCGTTGGGGTCGGAGGTCAGCTTCTTGGGCATGAAGCTCAGCTCGACCAATGGCCGCACTTTGTTCGCAAGTAAGCCGTCGTAGATTTGATCGACGTACGAGAAATTGTAGACCGGCTTGCCGCTGGCGTCTTCGTCGTACAAGCCAACTTCATCGTGGAAGATGGCGTGGAAGCGGATGTACTCGAAATCGGTGATGCGTTTCGTTTCGCGGAGGTCGTGGCGATAGTCGTCGCGAAGAGAAAGGATGGCGCGGCCCGACCCGAACATTTTCTCCCAGAAGTGCGGCAGCGGGTGAGACGCGGCATTGGCGTCGATTTCGACGGCTTCCGCCAGTGTCTGGGATTGCGCGTGGCCAGGAAACAGGAAAAGAGAAAAAAGAGCAAGACGAAGCGCAGGACGGCGAATCGTTGTCAGCATTCGAGCGTTATCTCCGAACAGAGTGTATAGCAGACATGCTCGACAACACCCTGGTTTTTGCGCAGCACTCGGTGCTGCACCCCGCGATCCTGTAGCGCTCGTAACCGTCTGAACCCTTGGCACCGATTTAGGCGCCAGCCTTAAGCCCAGCGTCCACATGACGAAATGCTCCGCGCTGTGCTCCCATGCCCAAACCGTGTCATCCCGAACTCCGCGCCTTCTGCGGGGTGGGGGATCTGCTTTTTCCTCAGCGCGCAACCACGCCCCGGTCATTTCGCAACAACAGAGAGATTGCCCCGTCACCCTCGCGAAGCTCACGCGGAAATTGCTCTCGCTGTCGCCGCTCGAACCGCCCCCCGGGTTGACACACCTGTCGATGTTCGTCAGCATCTCCGCCCAGTGGGCATTTTGCAAAATATCCTCGACGAGTCCCCGGCGATCGTATTCGTCAACCCGCTTGCCGGGTCGGGCCGTGCCGGAAGGCATTTGCTTCAGGTGCGGCGGGCATTCGACGCGAAGAAATTCCCGGCGGAGTTTGTGCTTACGTCCACGGCGTCAGATCTGGAATTGCGAGCGCGTGCGGCGATCGCGGAAGGATGCCGATTTTTACTGGCCATGGGCGGCGATGGAACATTGCAAGGGCTGGTGAACGCGGCATACGGCAGCGGCGTGGTCTTGGGGGTGTTGCCTGCTGGCGGAGGAAACGATTTCGCGGCAGCTCTGGGATTGCCTAAAGATCCCGTCGCCGCTGTACACGCGACGCTCAATGGGCGACCTCGGGAAGTGGATCTCTTGCGGGCTCGCACCAGTGACGGCTGTGAACGCCTGTATGTGGGCGGTGGTGGCGTGGGCCTCGATGTGGACGCTTCCGTTTATGCGGCGGGAATTTACCGGCGGTTGCCGGGCCGCCTGCGTTACGTGGCGTCGGCGGCGCGCGCTTGGCTGGAATTTACCCAGCTGAATGTGCAAGCGGAATTTCCGCGAAGCGACGAAACCGAAGCAGCCGAAGTACCAGTGATAACGATGCAAGAGAGCGTCCTGCTGGCCGGGGTGTTGAATGCGCCGAGTTACGGAGCGGGGTTGCGTATCGCCCCCGGGGCGCGGATAGATGATGGCTGGCTGAATTTGTCGTTTGTGAAAAGCTTGGGCACACGCGAAGTGCTAGCGCTACTGCCGCGGCTCTTAATTGGCGGGACTTTACCGGATGCATATCTGAAACAGAAGCAAGCGCGAAGAGTGCTGCTGCGGACAGACCGGCCATGCTTTTTCCACGGCGATGGAGAAGTTTTGGGCCCCGCACCGGTCGCGATTGAAGTTGTACCGGATGCCGTGAAGGTGCTGGCGCCGGCACGCCGTTGATACTCGCTAGTGATTCGCGGGCGGCGCGGTCAGTGGTGGAGCGGGAGGCGCGGGATCTTGTTCCCGGTGGCGGTGAAACACGATCCGGAGAAAATCGGGGTAGAACTCTTTCAAAACGTTATAGGCGCTGTTGTAGGCCAGCGAAACTCCCCAGTTTTGGAACACCCGCCCTGCCGTGCGATCGACGGGAGGGTAGTAGGCGGTCGAGATCGCTTGCTGGAACAACTGGCCCGCAACTTGGGGAACGTTGAATGTCGCGTTACCTGCATCGGTGCGCGTGATGACCGTGCGTGAAGCGGAATACTTGACGCGCGACCACACCGAGCCTTTTGCTTTTCGGAAGTATCGCGGGTCATCGTGCAGGATGTGCGGTATAAAACCGAAGATGAAGAAAGCCGATGTCACTTGGTCCCCTTCCGCCGCGCCGAATCGTTCGGCATAAGGCCCCCATCCCTGCCCATAGTGTGGCTGTCCGTTGCTCGCCTGCTGCAGCATGGCCTGGAAGGCATTTCCGATGTGCGCGCTGAAATCCACGGTTTGGTGCCAAGCCAAAACGTACTTTTCCTTGACGGTTAGAGGCGGCTGATCCTGCGGGGTGTCGTCTTTGGTCTGGAAATTCGGAATGATTCCCAGAATGCGCTTGGGATTTTCGTCTTGCTGACCTGTAGGATTGGAGGGCGGACCGCCAGGTTCTTGCGACGTTTTAGAAGACGAGCTTGACGACGTGCTTGCGGGTCCGCCTGAGGACGGGCCGGAATCGGGTTGTTGATCCGGCTGCAGAGCCACCTTCGGTGTAGGGGCATCCGGCTTGTCTTCGGCATCCGTTTTAACTCCAACATCCAGCTTGTCTCGGAATTCGACTTTGATCTGGGATTCGAGTTTATCCCCGGCGTCCCGCTTATCCGGGGCAGGTTGCGTCTGCGCGGGAAGCGCCGCTGCGTTTGCGATGAACGCAAGGAAGAGTGCAATTACGCTGCAGGTTCTGTTGTTAGGGTTCATCGATACCCGGCGCCGCAAAGAACGGGCGTCCTCTCTTGGACGAGCGCACCGCGAGCGCCGTTTCGTTTTGGTCTGTCTTTCTTGAATCTGGGCCATCCGCTTTGGATGCGCGCCGCCCCCGAAGCGTAACTCACTGAATGGATGATAGGTTCCAGCGCAGAGAAGGCTACTTGTAAGGTCAACTCTTCTTCTTGTCGATCTTCAGATTGACGACCAGATCCTTCTTGCTGTCAAAACTGGAGATCGTGCGCGTCGGTGATGTGGCCCCGTCTTTCTCGGCATGAATCTCATAGTCTGCGTTCGGATCCAGGCCGCTGAAACGATAATTACCGGCGTCATCGCTGATGTAGCTGCGCACGACGTTGCTGCGCGTATTCTTCAAGAAGACCACCGCCGACGACATGGGCGCTTCCCCCTTGTCGGTGATGAACCCGTGGACGGTGCGGAGTTGGGCTTCGTGCTTGGGGTCCTGCTGCGCTATCGCCATCGACGCCATCAAGATTAGAGCAAGTCCCATACTGAACAGGCGCAGCCGCATCATTTTTTCCCTCCCGCTGCGGGTTGCATCTGGAAGACCACGCTGTCTTCGCTTATGCCGCTCTTGGCACTGACCGTCTTGCTTTGATCAGTGAAGCCTTTGGCAACTATTACGATCTCATATTCGGCGCCCTGCGGAACGCGAATTGCGAATTCACCGCGCGAATTGGTATAGGTGTCCCAGCGAAACTTTTTTTCCGTGGAGCGCCGGACGCGCAGGTGCACCCCGGGAAAGGCGAAGGCCTTGTCGGTGAAAACGGTTCCGATGATCAGGAAATCGTTGGCATGACTGTTGCGCGCGTGCTTGCTGCTGGAACTGACTGGCGCGCCGGGGTTTTCGACCGGGGGCGGCTGCGGGTTTGCCTGAGGTGCAGGAGCCGCCGGAGGCGCGGGTTCCTGAGCGCGTGTGGCGCGGGCGGAAAGCGAAACCAAAACCACCAGGACGCCGCGGACGGCGCTCCGTCGCAATGCGTGGATCAATGAGCTCTCACAGGCGCCACTCACCGGCGCTCCCACTCCTGCAACCACTGATGCGCAAACACAGCTTATTTAGATGATGACTGTTGAAAAGAAGATGTGCGGGCGGACGGTGCGGGTTAGCTACTCCTCGTCTTCTTCCTCGTCTTCCTCTTCTTCGATGAGGTCCTTATCGCCGTCTTCGGTTTCCTCTTCCTCGTCTTCCTCTTCTTCTTCCTCGTCGTCGTCGATATCTTCAGAAATGATGTTCAGGTGTACCGGATGGATTTGGGACACTTCCAGTTCGGATTCGCACTCTGGGCAACTCAAGATTTCGCCCTCCTCTACTTCGTCTTCGTCGACGTCGATTTCGGCGGAACACTCGGGGCAGCGAATCACGGATCGGTCCTCCGTAAAGTTGGTGGCCAGGTGCGGCGGGCAGAAGCGCGTGCACCAGGGTCGAGCGTATTATATACCGCGGTGTGAGAAGTCAACTCCTATGGGACGCGGTGGCGGCTGTATGGGAAACGAGCGGCCCATCGGTACGGTGAGGGACAGTGTCGAGGGAATATCCGGAACGCCCGGTGGTCGGGGTCGGGGGTGTGGTGATCGAGGGCGGCCGGGCACTTTTGATTCGGCGAGGGAGCGAGCCCCTGCGCGGGGAATGGTCGATTCCCGGAGGCACATTGGAGCTCGGAGAGTCCCTGGAGCGCGGGGTTGCACGGGAACTCCTGGAAGAGACCGGGTTGGAAGTGCGAGTTCTCGAGCTGATTGAGGTGTTCGATCGGGTTTATGAGGGGGATGATCCTGCTGCTGGCGGCGGGTTGGCGAAGAAGGGACCGAAATATCACTATGTGATTGTGGATTATTTGTGCGAGCGGATTGGCGGCGAGGCCGTGGCCGGAAGCGACGTGACGCATGTGGCCTTTGCGCGAGAAGACGAACTGGATCGGTACGGCTTGACCGAGACAGCCTCGCGAATTCTGCGAAAAGCGTTTGCGATGGTACGGACGCGACGGGCTGGAGTACCTGAAGCTGCCGGGAAAACGAAGAGAAAGAAAAGGACAACGCCGAGGCGCTGAGGGTGCCGACGAACGCCGAGCGGAACCGAATACTTCAGCGGGTCCGTGGGGCGTCGAAAGCGTTCTCGGACTGCGCATAGCATGTAGCATGGGCTTCCGATCGACGCGATTGTCGATCTTCCTTGTTGTCCCGTTTTCCATCAGGAGGCTTTGACGATTTCGATGCTGCCGTTGGAATCCGTTAATTGCAGGCGGCAGCCTCCGGAGCCGATGGTGCCATTCAGGGAGTCGCCGCCGATGCTGCCTGTTGCCGTCACCGGCAGGTCCGAAGTGATGCGCCCGAAAGAAGTGTGGGCCGAGAGGTTGTAGCCCAGGCCGTCGGGAATGCCAACGCGAATGGATGAGAAGGATGTTTTTAGCGAGATATCGCGGCAGCCGTTAGCGGGGCGACTGGTGGTTACCGAGATCGCGCCGTTCTGATTGTCGACGGTGATGCGGCCGCCGATCGATTCCAGCGTTACCCCGGAGAAGGATGTTGTTACGTTGGCGTCGCCCTTGACGTTCCTTGCCGTCACCGAGCCGTTGGTGTCTTCTGCCGTCAGGTTGCCGTTGACGCGTTCGGCGGTGATGCTCCCGAAGCTCGTCTTGGCGTAGGCGTCGCCGCCAATGTCGGTGATGGTGATCGCTCCGTTCCCGGTGATGGCGCGAATGCCTTTGGGGATGTTGGAGGCTTCGATGGCGCCAAAGGAAGTTCTAAGCGCGGCGCTGCCACGGGCATCGTGCACACTGACTTTGCCGTTGGAGGTTTCGGCGTCCAGCGCACCGGCGATATTTTCCAGTTCGATGTTGCCAAAGGAATTGCGAATGGTAAGAGAACTGCCGCCCGCCGACGTTCCTTTCACGCGACCATTGGTGGTAGTGCACTCCACGCGGCCCTTGATGTCCGAAAAGTTTACGTTACCGTAGCTGTTGGAAATGGTGGCCGCGCCTCCCACGGTCGCGATGTCCACGTTGCCATTGTTGTCGTGCAGTGAGAGGTCGCCGCGAACGTTGCGAATCTCGGCGCTGCCGAACGAGGTAGTGATGTTCGCGGAGCCCGCGTCGTTGAGAGTGACCGTGCCGTTGCCCCCGGTGATGGTGGCCGGGCCTTGCACCTGGCGCACGGTGATGCTGCCGAAACGATTGCGGAGATCCAACGCGCCCTTTACATCGGATGCCTGAACCGAGCCGTTGTTGTCGTTGATGAAGGTGTCGCCGGAACTGCCAGCCAGTTCGATGCTGCCGAAGGAATTGTTCACACGCGCGGGACCAAGATCGCGGACTGTTACCGAACCGTGGCTATTGTCGATATCCGCTTTGCCGCGCACGCCGTTGGCGGTGACGCTGCCGAAACTGTTGCGAATCAGCAGCTGGGCATCGGATGGAACGGAGATGTCGTAGTTCACCGAATAAGACGTGTTCCTGCCGATGTGGATCCAGCTCTGCCGCCCTTCGTCGGGATAGATGGTGCGGACGTGCACACCGTCGCCGGCTTGTTGCACTTCGATCTGGACCTTTTGCGCGTAGGACTCGGCTTCTTCGTGCGATCTGGCCTGCACGCGTATGGTGGCGGAAATCTTTACCTCGCGGCCCGAGTCGCCGTGAATGTTCACTTCGCCGAATTTGTTTTCGATGTGGAAGGATTGGCCCGGGCCCAGCGGCAGCGTTTTCTGAAAGCCGCGAGAGACCTCGTCCTGTCCGGGGTTGGCGGCGATCGATGGTGTCGTTGCGAGTACGGACAGAAGCGCTGCGCCGGCGAAAGAAAGCATCGCGCGACGAACACATTTCCACGCTACCATGGGCCCACATCCGGTCATCGCTTAGTCTCCAAAACTTCTTCGAGGGTGCGCTGCTTTTCTTGATACATCGCCAGCAATTGATAACGCAAGTGGGCGTTGGATGGATTCATGCCGGTTTGCGCGCGCAGGTCGTCGATCGCGCTATCGAGCACCTGGAGTTTCTCTCGATAATTGGCCAGCAGCGGCGTATCCGGATTGTCGAGTTGCGATTTCGCTTCAACGTCCAGTTTATCGATAGCTTGCAGGTAGGCGGCTTCGGCGCGCTCGACTTCGCCGAGGGCCTTGGTGCGCAACAGCGGGTTTTGACTGGCCGATGTTGTTGAGTGCTTTGTTTGCGTTCGATAGAGCCAGCCGCCGGAAGCCAGCAGCAGAAGGGCAAAGGCGCTTGCCGCAGCCAATTGCCAAGAAAGTCTAAAGCCCAACCACGCAGAGGAGCGATCCCACCACGACAACGCTTTGTTTGCGCCTGCGGCGTTTGCAGCGAGTGCGCTCTCAATGCGAGGCCATAGCGAAGGACTCGGTTCGTAATCGCGAAGTTGCGCTGCGGCCAGGCTCAGCGATTTCCACGCACGGAGTTCTTCGGCGCAGGCGGCGCAAGTAGCGGCATGCGCTTCCAACGCCGCCCACTGTGCCGGCGTACCATCTTCAAAAATGCTGTCGCGATCGTTACAAGTTACATTCATTTGCTTCACCGAGTCTCTGCATGACCTGCTACCGCTTCGTTGGTTGCCAAGCTGGGGCGCAGCAGTGCTGCGCCCCTACAATTTTCTGCTCGCGCGTCGATGATCTTAGCCATATTCCTCAATGGGCTCCGGCGGCGTTGGCGCTGCGCGGAGGTTCCAGCATTCCGCGAAGATTTTTCTTCGCCTGAAAGAGCGTATTCTTCGAGGCCGCTTCGGTTATTTCCAGCATCGCGGCGATTTCGGAATGGTGGAAGCCTTCGACCTCGTATAGCAGAAAAACGTCGCGCTGGTGGCGCGTCAACTCGGCCAGGGCGCGTTCGAGCGCGAGACGCAACGCCGGATGCGCACTGGGCGCACGCGGTTCGGGCCGCTGCAACTCGCCGGTTTCGTCCTCACTGGCGACTTCTTTCTTGCGGGTGCGCTTGCGGCGAGCATCGTGGCACGTGTTGACCAGAATGCGGAAGGTCCAGGTGACGAAACTCGACTGGCCCCGAAAACTCCCGATGCTGCGCTGCACCTTCAAAAACGTGTCCTGCACCGCGTCTTCGGCGTCGTGCGAATTGCCCAGGAGGTTCCGGGCGAGGTTCTTCATGCGCGCGCCTTGCAGCGCGTAGAGACGCTCGTAGGCGCGCAGGTCTCCGGACTGGCAGGCTATGGCCAGCGCGGAGTCTTCGGCCCTCGCCGCTTCCGCCGCCGGGTCCAAACCAACTGGGCCGGTGGGGATAGCGGGTTCACGGAAAGGTTCCACTCGCCTCTCCCGGTCGCGCGGTACGGGAGGGATTCTATGCTCCCAGGGCAGTGCAAGTCCCATTGTTCCCATGCCTTGCTCCTGGTGAATAGACGACTGGGAGGGTCGAAATGTCAGGGTACGGGAAGGGCCGCGGTTGGTTAACAGTTTACCCCCCTCCCCCGCCATTTTTTGTAAGTGGGGATTCTAAAGGACTTTAAGCGCCGTGTTTTTGGATCTGCGGATTGTAAAGGAGTTACGGGTGGATTTCTTGGATCTGCGGATTCTACAGGGTTTAGGGCTAAAAGGACGTTTGGGGGTGGGGCGTCAGAGGCAGTGAGGCGTGCGCCAAACGTTCGAATTAGTGTTTGAGATAACACGAAGGAGAGTAACATGTTGGTAACCTTTTGTCAAGGACCAAAAGGGGACGAAAGCGTCGGGACTAAGATGCCGAGGTGAGATGGTCGCGTTCGATTGAACTCATGTTTGACATGACTCAGTTTCAAATTTTTGTCAGCTAGGGTTTGGGGAGGCTGACGCGGGATAAGAAGTGCCGGGCAGTGGGCGGTTTTGAATCTTCATTTTGTTAGTTTCTTCGCAAGGGCTTGCCAGCCCAAATCGTTGAGGTATTTCGTAAAATCGCGGTGGGGTTCATTGTACGCGCCATCTGCGATCTGAGTAAGCACGTGGTCATGGTGTGGAACTCTTGCCTCCCAGCACGCATGTGTTTCTGTGGAGCACAAGTAGCTTTGAACTGTCGTATCTTTTGAGCCGTGGATTTCCGCCATGCGCTGCCACAATTCAGCTTTCGGAACAATGACATAATCCGGCTTGTCATTCTTGAAGCTGTGGAGGACGAACACCCATAACTCAGCACGCGATTCGTTGAGCTTTACGGTATTCAGCTTAAACCAACTGAGACAGCGCAATTTCCTCTGCACTTCGGCGGATTTACCCGGCAGGAAATCTTTACCATATTTCACTTGCAGCGAGACAGTACGGCCGTTTTCGCGATCCGTCACGAGCAAGTCGATACCAGAATCCTTGGCTGGCACCCAAACGTTGAGCTCGGGAAACTTGCTCTGGATGTGGAGCCCCACCAAGTATTCTCCAGCGTGAATCGTAAACATTGTTCTCATTAGGTTTTTATGCCGCTACCGTTTTCTCTTCTGCTGATTCAAGCAGTCCCACTAATTCTTCCAAACTCCAAACGTGGTCGGTCAATGCCGCTTCCATCGCTGGCGTGACTCGCAAATTCTGGTGAATGCGGCAGAAATTATAGTCCATGAAGGTGTGCTTGGCTCAACCAACTAGGTTGATAACATAGCCTGGCATTCCGCCACTGGCGCGTGTCCCTTCAGTCGCTAAGTCCTGTTGTAGTTGGTCGCCTCTAAAACTAAACACCTCAATTAGGTAGGATCAGGACTTCCCAACAGAATTCTCGCCGAACTGCAAGAAACTCAACAACCGCACCCATCAAAACGAAGGGAGCGGCGCCCGAAATTCTCTCGGCGTTTACGTCTGCGCCACCCGCCAAGAAAACCAAGGAAAAAGCAGATTCCTCAGCCCGTTCAAAAACCGAACGGGCTTCGGAATGACACGTTTCGCGTTTTTCCAGAGTCTGTGAGGCCGGGCCCTGACGTCGGAGCACAGTGCTGGCCGGGCTAAAGCCCAGCGCCTACACGCCGGAGGCGCTTTTTCGTTAGCCGGCGATGGCGTCGGGTAGGGCGCCGCGGGTTCGAGCGCGGTGGTTGAATTCGTGGACGGCGGCTTCGAGGTCGCGGACGGTGAAATCGGGCCAGCGCTTCGGGAGGAAGACGAATTCGGCGAAGGCGCATTCCCAGAGCAGGAAGTCGGAGAGGCGTTGTTCGCCGCCGGTGCGGATCAGGAGGTCGACGTCGGTCGCACCGCCGCGGGCTTCGGCGAGAACGCTGCTGAAAGATTCCTGCGAGAGTTCCGTGGCTTTGTAGAAACGGCAGGCGGCGTTGTAAATGGCGTTGCGGGCGGAGTAATCGACGGCCAGGCGGAGATGAAGGCGCGTTCCGTGGGCGGTGGCCGCTTCGGAATCGATGATGGCCTGACGGAGCGTTGCGGGAACGCGATCGCGCCTGCCGATGATGCTTATGCGGATGCCCTCGTCGATGCAGTGCGAGGTTTCGGTCAACAGGTATTCGTGTAGGATGCGCAGGATTCCGGTGACTTCGGAGGGTGGGCGTTTCCAGTTGGCGGAGGACAATGCAAAGAGCGTGAGCGTGTGGATGCCGAGACGCGGGGCCGCCTCAATGATTGCGCGCGCGGTCTGGGCGCCAGCTCGATGGCCGGCGGAACGGGGCAGGCCTCGGGATGTGGCCCAGCGGCCGTTGCCGTCGGAGATGATGGCGACGTGGATGGGGGGCGGGGGCGGCGGGTTGTGTTGGAGGTCGGGCTGCGGTACCGGGATCGGTTGCTGGGTCAAGATGGGTGAAATGAGCATGGGTCCTTCCTCCGTGCTGACGCTGAGGTCCTTCGGCTACCCTCGTCGGGTAGCCTCAGGATGACAGGTGCTTGTTTGATCTAAAGTACTCTGCATTATCTGTAAAGTACTCTGCATTACAAAGTACGATTGCAAAAAAATTTGGATGTTAGCCTTCGCGCGTTGCGCGAATCAGGGCTTCCATGTGATTCAGGTAACGCTCCAAGGCCTTGCGTCCCGCCGCGGTCAGACGAAATTCCGTCTTTGGCAGGCGGCCATCGAACGATTTCGTGCAGATGATGTAATCGGCTTCTTCGAGTTTGCGCGCGTGCACGCTCAGGTTGCCGTCGGTGGTCTTCAGCATGGCTTTGAGTTCGTTGAAGGTGAGCGAGCGGTTCACGGCCAGGGCGCTGACGATTCCCAGGCGCACACGTTCGTGGATCAGGCGGTCGAGATCGGCGGGGACCGTTTCTTTCGCCGGGTTCGAGACCGCGGGCAATGAGGCGTCACGCTCTCTGCCGCGCTGAAAACGCTCGTCTCGTGCTGTGGATGACTTTGCCATACGGTTCCTTTTGGCGGCCGTTCCGCAGCCGCTGCAAGATGGCGAGATCAACTCGCCGCTACCGGACTATCCTCCGTGGTGTCGCGCGATCCAAAGTCCAAAACCGATTTGCAGCAGACCGAAACCGCCGGCCATGAATGCGTCGCCCCAGGACGCGGGAACGACCAGAGCCACGGCTCCCAGAGCCATCAGGCATAGGCCCATCACCGGAACGACCCTGACGGAGAATGCGCCGCCGGTGACGATGGCTGTGCCGTAGAGAAGCAACCACAACGCGGGGAGAAGGGCGGATGCGCCGGCGTGGAACAGGGCGAATGTCAGCAGGCCACCCACGATAATCGGAGGGGCAAAGCTGAGCAGGAACCTGCGGCCTGGACCGGAAAATAAGGCGGCGTTTGCGCGATGCGCTTTGGTCGCTGCGGTTGCGCCGGCAATGGCCATGGCGACGAACGCTTCGGCCAGCCAGACGGCTAACCAGGCGCGCGGGGAGGTCTGGCGCGAGGCGGCGACGGCGGCGGCGATGGCGGTGATACCCATGGCGACGCCACCCCAGCCAGGGACGGCGGTGAACTCCGAGGCGCTTTCCATGGTTTCGCGGATGTAGCGAAGGTGGTCGGCGGCACGAGCGTCGATGGGGATGGGGTTGTTGCGGGGGGAGCGGAGTGGGGTGACGGAGGCCATGACGAGGAAAAAATAGCAGTGAAGGGGGCGGTTGTCAAGTACTTTGTAATACAAAGCGAATTGATGGAAGACAAGCGAGAAGGAACGAAACCAACGTCGTGGGGGTGCCGAGTCGGATCGACGGGCGGGGCAAACCCAGGGCAAACCCCGCCTCTACGGGGTATGGGGCCGGGGGCGTTGACGACGGGACGGGCGAGGGGCGTGCACGGGGGCGGCGCGGACGATAGGGGTGGGAGGCGTTGGCGAGGGAGTGGGCGATGGGGTGGACGACGTTGACGACAGGGTGGGCGGCGTAGTCTACGGGCTAGACGGCGTTGCTGGGGTGGGTGGCTTGCGTCGGGGGTATTTGCCGGTCAGGGAGTTCCAGCGGATGACGAATACGTCGATGAACATCTGGAGGCTGTCGCGCATCATGCTTACTTTTGTGGCTGGGGAGTGGCCCCAGCGGACGGAGATTTCGACGGCGTGCAGGCCGTGGTGGCGAGCCAGGTATAACAGTTCGGGGTCGAAGCCGAAGCGATCGATCGTCTGCTGCTCGAAAATGATCTTGCAGGGGACGCGGCGAAAGGCTTTGAAGCCGCACTGGGTGTCCACAAAGGGCAGCCAGAGGATCAGGCGAACGATTTTGTTGAAGATGATTCCGGCGAACTCCCGGAAGGGCGATTCGTGAACGGTAATCTGGCTGCGATCGATCGCGCGGGAGCCGATGGCGACCTGGTTGGTGTTCATCGCGGGGAGTAATTTTTCGACCTCTTCGATGGGGGCGGAGAGATCTGCGTCGGTAAACAAGACGATGTCGCCGCGGGCTACCTGCATGCCGTGGCGGACGCTGTAGCCTTTGCCGCGATTTTTGTCGTTGGAAACGACGCGCAGGGTGGGAATTTCGCTTCGGAACTGTTCGGCGACGGCAACGGTCGTGTCGCGCGAGCCGTCGTCCACAACGATCACTTCGATCTGGCGCTTCGACGAGCGGATGTATGCTGCAATGCTCGAGAGCGTGGCGGGAAGCCGAAGCTCTTCGTTGTAGGACGGGATGATGATGGATAGCTCCGGGGCGGCCTCAGGGCTCATCGAAAGGAGGGTTCCTTCCAACCGTGAGCGCCCATCAATGGGACAAAACGGCACGGTTCGAGCACGGTGGTCCGAAACGTGTCACCGGAGCGCTCGATGAGATGCAACTCCTGATTTTCGACGCTGCCGACCGGCACAACCATCCTGCCACCTTCGGCGAGTTGTGCGACCAGCGGAGCCGGCGGTGCAGGCGCGGCGGCGGCCACAAGAATCGCGTCGAATGGTGCGAGCTCCGGCAGGCCCAGCGTGCCGTCGCCACAATGGACGTGGACGTTGGCATATCCCAGACGCGCGAGGCGCTCCGCGGCGGCGGTGGCCAGTTCTCCTCGATATTCGATGGTGATGACCTCCCGGGCGAGAGACGCGAGTACGGCGGCCTGGTAGCCGCAGCCCGCGCCGATCTCGAGGACCCGCTCCGTGCCCTTGAGGCGCAGTGCGGCGGTCATAGCGGCCACGATGTACGGCTGGGAAATCGTCTGGCCCTCGCCGATGGGCAACGGTGCGTCTTCATAAGCGCGCTTGCGGAATTCGGCAGGGACAAATTCGTGGCGCGGCACCGCGCTCATGGCCGCGAGAACGGCGGCATCGTGGACGCCGCGACGGTGGATCTGCTTTTCGATCATGGTATGGCGGGCGGCTTCGTATTCCGCGGGTGAGAGATCGCCGGGGGAATCACAGGCGTCCTTCCAGGGTTTCAGGCGAAGATCTTTGAGGTAGCTCATCGAGTCATACCGGCGTGGCCGACGCCACCGCGTGTTTCTCCCACGCGTGCGTGCGCAGAATATCTTCGATTTGCTCCAGGGCAAAGTCGCATTCTTGTTCGCGATTGTAGAAATGCGGCGAGACGCGCACGCCGGCGTTCGGGCGGTAGTCCACCAGGATCTCGCGGGCCAAGAGTTCGCGGCAGACTTCGTAGGCGTGAGGGCAGTCGATGGAAACGGTGCCGCCGCGTTCCGCGGGGTTTTCCGGGGTGTTGACGCGCCAGCCTCGGGACTGCGCGCCGGTGAGAAGGCGCGTAGTCATGGCGACGGATTTCGCGCGGATGGCGGCGATGCCGGCTTTGTTGATGATGTCCAGACCAGGCTGGCATGCGTAGAGAGCGGGAATGTGGGGCGTGCCGTTGAGATAGCGGAAGGAATCTTCGCGCGGATCGATGGCTCCGGTTTCGAATGCGAAAGGCCGCCGGTGCGCGATCCAGCCGGTTAAAGAGGGCTTGAGCTTGGGGCGCAAGTCTTCACGCACGTAAAGATACGCGACACCGGGACCCCCGCAGAGCCACTTCAGTACGCCGCCGACCGCGAAATCCACGCCGAGCGCGCGAACGTCGAGCGGAATCGCGCCGGTGGCCTGGAACACATCGAGAATGACGCGCGCGCCGACGCGGTGGGCGCGTTCGATGATGGCGTGGGCATCGACGATGAAGGAACTGCGGAAGAGAACGAGCGAGATGGGGACGAGAAGAGTGGTTTCGTCGATGGCGGCTAGAAATTTTTCGAGATCGAATCGCACCGTGCCGGAACTTGGGACGAGCTGCACGTGCGCGCCGTGGCGCTGTTGCTCGTGATAGAAGTATTGGATCGAGGGAAATTCCAGGCCGGTCATGACCACTTTGTTGCGCGGGCCGCGAAAATCGAAGCACGACGAGATGACCGCTTGCGTCAGCGTGACGTTCTGGTGCAGCGAAATTTCGGCGGGGGCGGCGCCGATCAGCGGCGCGATTTTATCGCCCACGCCTACGGCCATGTCCCACCAGCCTTCTTCCCAGGCGCGGATGCCGCGTTCGGCCCAGGAGTCGGCGTAGCTGTGCAGGCTGTCGTAGACGCCGCGGGGCATGGCGCCGAGCGAATTGCTAATCAGATAGGTGGTGCGGTCTAGAATCGGAAATTCGCCGCGCCATTTGAGTAGTTCATCCATTTTCAGAGACCCGCACCGTGGTTGGGCATGGGCACCGTTTGCGTTTAATCCCGACCCTCCGGCCCTCGAAGCTCGGGGCAAGCGAGGACGGCTGCAGGGCGCTTGAAAGACTGCCGACAAAGTAACACACCGAAAAGCCGCGCGACAGAGGTTTGACCCGGAACGCTGGGTGAATGGAGATTTCTGCTTTCCGGGACGGTGACGCCGGACGAACGGCCACGCCGGACTAAAGTCCAGCGCCTACAGGCTCTGACGGCGAAAAAACCACTGCGCCACCGGTGCAAGCGACCGTTCGGTTCTTCGACGCTCAGTTCTTCGATGACCGAAGAGTACGTTTGGACTGCTGCCCGAGCGGACAGTGCCATCGAGTACCTGCAACGACGCCCTAAAACTGGTCCTGCGTACCACTGCGCCTGCACGTGGCGTTTTCTAGACTGATTGGCGTGGCGGAGTAATGAAGATACCGCACCGGAGGAAGGGAAAGTGATGAAGGCTTTTTTGGTGCTCGCGGCGATCTACATCGCGGCGTTTTTGATTGCAATTCAGGGGGCCGCGCCGACGTCAGCGGACGGCACGATGCATAAAGCGGCGGTAGCGCACATCGATCCTGCAAAGGAAGCGGATATTCGCTCTTTGATGGAGATGGTGGGGGCGCGCGCCGTGGTTCAAGACGCGACGTCAAGGAACGTGGAGCAGGTTCGCGAAAATCTGGTCGCGACCATGCCCGAGGGCGATCGGGGACAACAGTTTGTGGATGCGTTCGTTTCCGATTATCAGAAGAAATTCAACCCGGACGAAGTGACGGGGCAATTGGTCGGCATCTACGACAAACATTTCACGGATGACGAGATCAAGGGACTGCTGCAGTTTTATGGTTCGCCGCTAGGCCGGAAGTTTGCCGCCGAAATGCCGAAAATCACGTCGGAGATTCAAGCGGCCAACCAGGCGGTCAGCACGCGAGTAGCAAAGGACGTTCTGCGGGACTTGCCGAATGAATATCTCGGGATCAACTCGCAAGAGTCTTCGGCGAAGGAGCGTCGGGCAGCTCAGGCCCAGCCGGCGAAGCAGTTGAAGCCACCTTCAGCCCGTACGCAACCCGAAAGCATGGCGAGCGCGTCTCAACCCTGACCGAGTTCGTAACGCTTATCCCGGAGTGTTTTTTGGGCGGGTGAGGCCGGTCATACGGCTTCGCCCGCTGTTTCATTTTGCGCTCGGACGCGGACGGGCCTGCCAACGGGGAGGCGGTAATGCGGAGACTCATCGCGGCGTGCACGCTTGCGGCGGGGGCGCTCGTCGTCGTGGCGCAAGCGCCATCGGTTCAGGTCAGCGCGCACGAGGCGACTTTTTCCGAAACGCAGGATCGCACGCACGAGGCGCAGGCTTCGCGAAGATCGCCCGAAGCCTCAGCGAAAATCGATCCCACCAAGGAAGCGGATATTCGACAATTGATGGATGTGACCGGAGCGAAGGATCTCGGTCAGCAGATTATGGATGCGGGGATCGCGCAATTTCGCGCCAGCGTCACCGAGTCTCAGCCGGACAATCCGCGGGCCAAGCAGTTCGCGGACGCCTTTGCGCTACGTTTCCAGAAGCATTTTGATCCACGCAGCCTCACGGAAACGGTGATTCCAATCTACGACCAGCACCTGTCGAGTGAAGACTTGAAGGAGCTCCTGGCGTATTACCAATCGCCATTTGGCCAGCGCATGCTCAAGATCCTGCCGGAAGTGGCGCACGAATCGCAGCTGGCGGGTTTTAAGCTGGGGCAAAAAGCGGCGCGAGAAGCGATGGAAGAGTTGAAGCCGGAGTATCCAGACTTCGTTCCGAATGGGAGCGAAGAAGAAAAGCATCCCGGTACAGACAGGTAGGATTAACAGTCCGACATAGACCTGCAGCGCCTCCTTGGCGCGTTTAATGGAGTTTGCGGTGGCTTCCGAACTAAGGCGGCGGCTCCGCGAAGCTCTCGCGGCGGGGCTTAAGGGAAGCGTTTTTTGAACTTGATGTCGATACCAAAGGTCCCGTTGTAATCGCGCAAGGCCACAATCGAAATATTGCGATTGATGTTGTACTCGACCTGGATGACCTGCTCCTGGGTTGAACCTACGTTCGAGATATAGGTGATGGTGATGTTGCGGGTGACCTGCTGCTGCACGGTGACGCGGGCGGCGGCGTTCTGGTTCGAACCGGTCGAAGCTACGGTGGTCAAGGCAGGGTCCACGCGAAAGTTGGTGATCCCGAATAATTTTTCCAGACGGCCTCCTACCTGGCTGGAGACCGCCTCGGAGACGAGTGCCGATGCTCCGGACGTTCCGCTTTGCGTGCCACCCGCGCTGCGCGCAGTGCCCTCGGAACTGGTTTGCCCCAGCGCCAGCAGCGTGACGATGTCATTGCCGGGCAACGGCGGATCGGAGCGATAGGCCAAGCTCAGCTTGCTGGCAGCGCCGGTAAAGTTCAGAGTGATCTCATATTGTTGAATGGTGGTGGTGGCTTCGACGTTCACCACCGGGTCAAGGCGGAAGGGGTTCGCGAAGTTAATATCGCCGCGCGCCACGTGGTAGCGGTTTCCGTGGAAAAGCAAATCGCCCGACAAAACGTGGATGTGGCCAAGGATGATGGGATGTTCCCAGGTGCCGCGCACGCGCAGGTCGGCTTCGGCTTCGAGTTCCGCGCCCGGCCATTGCATGCGAGCGTCGGGAGTGGAGACCGCTTGAATTTCGAATTGAAGATTACGCAAAAACGTCGAGCCGGTTGAAGGGCCGGAAATTTCTTTCGTGGAGATCAACGAGCCGGCCACTTCCAGGCCCTGAGCGAGCGTAACCCGCTCGACGGTCACGCGGCCGGAAAGCACGCCCCCATCGGTAGTGCCGACAAGCCGCAATGTGCCTGCCGTCAACCAACTCATGCCCTCGGGATAGCGAATGCGGGTGCTGTCGCTGCGCGCGGTAATGTCGTAGCGGACGGGACGTTCAGTGTAGTTGACGCTGCCGGACAAGCGCAGCGTGCCGCCGCCGGCCTGCGCGGTCAAATTGTCGAAATGGAGGCGCGTGGCATCGAAGATCAGGTCGCCGTTGATGGCGCTGAGCCCGGTGGGGAAATCCACGACACGCGCGGAGGCGTTGTCGATGTGAATGCCTCCGGTGATGCGCGGGTTGTCGAGGGTTCCTTCGAAGACCGCGTTAACCTGCGCGGAGCCCGCGGTGGTGACCCCAGGGGAGAGTTTGGAGACCAGCCGCAAGTCCAGAGCGCCATTCAGACGCAGACTGAGCGCGCGGCGTCCGGAGAACTGCACGCTGCCAGCAACCTCAATGTTGGTGTTCGGTCCGCGGAAAGCCGCCGATTGGATCTCCAGATTGTCGCGCGACGACCGGAAACGAATGGGCTCGGAGTTTTCCAACAGCAAGTTCGCATAGGTGAACGTCAAATGGGTAAAGTTGGCGTCGACGACCAGGCTCTCCGGATGCTTGAGGGACCCTTGGACTGCGATCTCGCCTTCGGCGCTGCCGTGCCCTTCGAATTTACCCACGTGCAGCGCGGTCATTAAAAAGGGATCGAGGTCGATATTGCGGATGGTGACCTTGCCGTCGAGAGGGAATGGATCGGTGAGTCCCAGCGTTAGGCCGCCCGATAGTTCTCCCGCGCTCATCGAAGAACCGAGCTTCAACTTGGCAACGCGGCCGTCGGCGGTCAGTTCGCCGTCGAAGCTGCCGATGACTTCCTGTCCTACGCGCAGGTCCACGACCCGGAAAGTCCCATCTGCTTCTGGAGCGGTCACCGGTCCATTCGCCTTCAGACGGAAAGAAACTAGCCCATCGACGGGGAAGCTCGCGGTCTGCAATTTTTCGAAATTCGCCAATGGAATGGAGGCGCCCACCAGATCGACGGAAATATTGTGATCCGCCATACGGTATTCCGCGGTTCCAGTCACGATTCCCGCTCCCCGGCCGATTTCCTTTCCGGGCGCAAATAAGCGCAGCTCCGCGTTGGCAATGCGAACTTCCTCGGGCGTAACCGTTAGCTGGCCGCGAAGACGATTGAATAGCACGTCATACACATCCCCATCGGCCAGATCGAACAGGCCCGTGATCGACGGATCCTTGCGTGTGCCGTGTCCGTGAAACTGCCCGCTGAGCTTTCCGCGCAGCGGATAAGACATACCTAGCAGCTGCTGGAGGGCTTCGACCGGAGTAGCGTCGAAGCTGGCGTCAGCCGACCACGCGTTGTCGGGGAGGAAGCTCCAGTCTGTCAGCGCCAGCGTGCCGTCGATCTGTGTATCGACCGCACCACGACGGATATGGCCTCGTTCGAGGGTAAGCTTGTCCGGAGAATAGACCAGGTCACCTTCGATGAGATCAAAGGTGGCGGTTTCATAGCGCGCGCGTTCGCCGCGAACGTGTCCGGTGAAGGTGATGTCGTTTGGCGGCCCGGCAATCTTACCGTCCCAGGTCGCGCTGCCCGAGAGAACTTCGATGGCATTCGGTGAGCCCGGCTTTGCGCCTTGAATCGCGTTGATGAAATCCCGATAACTCTCGAGAGCGCCGGTCTCAAACTTCAGATCCAGTGCCGTACGTCGCAGGGGCGCGTAGACTCCAGATAACGTGGCACGCGACGAAGGCGTTTCGAATTCCCCAAAGTTGACCGTCAGGGTTTGCGGGTCGTAGAGGTAGCGAATTTGCCATTCGCCATCCACGGGAATGTGCCCGGCGGCGATATCCTCCGGCGAGGTCCACTGGATTTTCGCGGAAATGTCGAAGTGCTCGAACCCGCCCTTCCAGGTCTCGACGGAATCCGCGGTGAGCACGGAATCCCAATGCAATTCGTCGACGGGAAAGCTGGTCTCTTCGATCGAGGGGAAAATTTGCGCGAGGCGCATGCCGGCGATATGCGTATCCCCGCGGAATAGCAGACCATCGAAGCGCAGCGTGACTTTGCCTTTTACGGTGCCGCCGAAGGCTTCCGCCAGAAAATCGGGAACCACCAGGCCCATGTTGTCGATGCGAAAGCTGCCCCGGCTGGATACACCGGAGGCGTGAAAGTACGGGAGATACGTGAGCGTAATATCCTCTCCGGAATAATTGCCGCTGCTGTTGAACTCTCCCGAGGCATAGCTGGCTTCGCCGCGGACGTCGGCGCGGCCTGTGGGCGTTTCCGGGGAACGCAAATCCTGGCGCAGGTCCAGCAGGTTCACCCATGCGCGATAGCGGAATCTCCATTTCGGGTTCGCGAAATCCTTCATTTCCGCTTGCGCATCGAGTCGCGATCGGCCGGCGTTTAATACGCCTTGCTCGATCGCAAACCCCTCCCGTGAGAGCGTGAATTTCGCGGACAGATTCGCGGGTATCGGGATAAAGCGGTTGGCCGTGAATTGAAAGGCCTTCCAATCGAAATTTCCCAGATAGACAGGGCGGTCCGGCGAGCCACTTCCTTGCAGGACAAAATTCAAGTCGCCACCTTCCACGGCCAGTGGCGTGCCCACATCGTTGTACATTACCCAGCCATCCTCGATGCGGACATGGTGGACATGCATGCCGAAGAGCGATGCACCCAAAGTCTGGTTTGGCGTCGCGGGCAAACGCAGAATCGGCACATTCGACGATCCATTTTTTTCGACGCGCAGGTGCACCCGCGGTTGCCGCAGGTCCAAGTCATTCAGCGAAACCTTGCGCCCCCAAAACGAATCGATGCGTAGACCAGCGTGCACTTCTTCCGCGGCGAATAGGGGTTCCGTGCCGGCCGGTTCGCTCCCATGAATCACCAGGCCCTTTATAGTGACGCCCAGCGCAAGCCACTGGATGGAGAGCGTGCGCATCTCCAACCGGCCCCCGGTGACCGCCTGGAGTCGCCGGACGACGACGCGGCGTATCAATGGATTGCCGGCACCGCTGCCGAAAAAGACGATGAGCGACAGAATTGCGATGGTAGCCAGCACCCACGGCGTGTGGATAACGAAGCTCCAGATGGGATGGCGGCCTTCGCGCTTCATTGTGGGGCCTGCTCCAGCATCTTTTCGACATGCACGCGCCCGCGGCTTTCGTTCAGCCAGCGTTCTGCTTGTTCGTCGATGCTGCGCTGTACCAGCGCTTCGTGGATATATTCGCGGGCGGCCTCCAGCGAAGGGGGCTCTTGCCCGCGCGCCTGGGCCCGAGGGATCACCGCCTTTTCGTAGAAATCCTCCACGTCCTTGGGTTCAATTTTGACCGACGGACGGAATCTCGAGTCGAGATAGTTGCCGAGATAAAGTTGCGACGCCACCATGTTCCGCATGTCGATAACCGTCAGGCCGAGCTGCTTCCTGCGTGCCTCGTATTCCTCGGGAGACGTGAACGACTTCTGTACGCGCTCGACCCCTCGCGTGATGTCCTCTTCGCTGGGCCGCGGGAATCGCGCGGTTTCCGCTTCGTTCCGCACGATCCACTGGTCGATCAAACGATCCAGAATTTGCGCGTCGCTCTCGGACTTGCCATCGACGAGTTGCTGATAGCGCGACAGAATGCGCACGTCGCTCAGCAGAATAATGTCGTTTTCTACGCGGGCGGCAATGCGGTCCATCACTTCTTGCGCCGGCAGCCCCCTGGCCGCGCAAAACATCAGGGCGGTAACAAAACCGACGTAGATCCACGCGCGGCGCATCAGAAGGTCGACCCCAAGTTGAAAAAGATCTGGAAACCAGGCAGCCGCGTGCTCTGATATCCGTCCTGGCCATCGAGGCAGGTGGCGTTCTGGGCGGGGCAAATGGGCGCGACAAACCTGGGACGATTGATGGGAAAGCCAAGATCAACCCGAATCGGACCCACCGGCGTCGAGTACCGGAAGCCAATGCCTACGGTGTGCGCGAAATAGTTCAGCTCGTTGGTGCAGTTATATTTGCAGACCGTTGGATTGGCGGGGTCAAAAATGGGCTGCGGGGATGAGGAGCGAAGGGTGATTCGGCCCAGGCGGCTATAAACGTTTCCGCCGTCGTAAAACAAGGCTCCGCCGAGGGCCGTGCCAATATAGGGCAGCCGCATGGGGAAACGGAACTCTTGATTGAATGCCAGCAGCGCCTGGCCACCCAGCGGAAATCCCGACGAGTCGCGCGGGCCTGCCTGATTCAACGCAAAGCCGCGCAGGGACGTGCCGCCACCAGCAAAAAACCGTTCTGGCAGCGGAATTACAGTCACGGGCGTCGTTTGCGGAGGAAAGGTGAGCGAGACGGTGTCGCGATACGGCTCCAAGATCCCAAAACGAACCGCTCGCGCGAAACTGAACTTCCGACCAATCCGGTAATACGTGGAGTTCTGGACCAAGAATCGCAAAAAGCTTGCGCTCGACCCGATCGCGGTATCCGCAATTCCAAACTCGGCGCTGTTAAAGCTGCCTTTTGTAGCATCCGCGGGATTGTCGCGCGCATCCCTGGCCCAGGTCACGCTAAATTGCGACACCAAGGTGGGCTGGTCGAACAGCGGAATCGTTTCCTGCGCCACGGTGTTATTCAGATTCGAGACCACCACTCTTCGGAACGCGTAGCGGTATTGCAGCGTCGTAAACCGCGTCAACTGGTCGGTCAATTGCACTGAAGCTTCGTAACGCTGCTGCGTGAACGTATTGATGTCCTGCGTTTTCTCGGTGTATAAGTTGGCCTGGAACGTATAGCGCGGATTGGCAAACGTGTTGGGGTCCGCATACGTCAACAAGGCGCGATCCTCAATCGTGCTGCCACGAAGTTTCAGCGATATCGAGTCGCCCCGCCCGGTTACGTTCAGCTTGCTGATCTCCAGAATGCCGCGCACCGCGGCTTGCAGTTGGCTGCCCGTCGGATCGGTCGAGCTTGCCAGGCGCTGCACTTCGAATCCTCCGCCGTAGGCAATGGTGTAGCGCTTGGCTTCCTCCACCAGCGCCATCACGTCCTTATTCGGGTCGGTGCCGCTTGGATTCTGGGGCTCGATGGTCACGCGGTTGAAGACCCCCAGGTTGTACAAACGCCGTTGCGATTCCACAACTTCGCCTTCCCGAAGCGGCTGGTTTTGCTCGACGCGAATCTCCCGCCGGATAACTCCAGCCCGCGTATGGTTGTAGCCCGTCACCAAGATTCTCTTCACGCGTATTTGAGGACCTTCATCGATGTGATAGCTCAAGCGCATCAATGCGCCGACCTGCACATCGGTGTTCCCATTTTTCGCCTTGCCGCTCTTCCGTGTGCCTTCCTTCGTTGAGGTGTCTCCGTTCGCGCTATCGCCAGCGGCGGGCGTTGATTCGGGCGGCGCTGGCGTGGCGGTCGCCGTAAGCCGGGCATCGGGAAATCCGTCGTTGTAGTACAGCGCCAGAATGTTGTCGCGGTCGCTGGCCACGTTGTAATCGGAATACGGTTGTCCGGGGGTTGAAGCGATCACCGGCAGTAGATCGTTTTCTTTGAAAGCGTGGTTGCCTTCAATCGACAGCGAGGCGACTCGCGTTTGCTTCCCTTCCTGGATTATGAAGCGAATCAGCAGCGCGCCTTCGCTCCCTTTGTAGTTGTCGAGCGTCTGTGCGTCGACTTTCGCCTCCAGGAAACCGTTCGACAGATACAGATTGTGCAACGAATCCCGGTCATTCTCCACCAAACGCCGGCTGAAGCGTCCGCGGGTTGCGAACCCCTCTCCATAAATCTGCAGCCGGCTGCGCAACAAAGCGGTGCCGAAATAGTGGTTTCCCTCGATCTCGATGCCCACAAGTTTGTGCCGGTCTCCGCGTTCCACGGTATACGTAACGACCTCTTCTGTGCCTTTCCAGCCGCCGCTTTGCTGCACCTCTTTCGTAGCCGTCGCGTATTCCACTTCCGCGTCGAAATAGCCCTGGCGCTCGAGCCGCTCGCGAATGTTGCGCTTTCCTTCCTCCAAAAGGTCCACGTCGACGGAGCCTTCCTGGTACACGGGAACCAGCTTTTTCAGCTGGCCGCTGGAGATCTTCACTCCCGTGACCGCGATTTGCACGCGTGGCCCTTCGGTGACCTCCAGTTCCAGGGGGATGGTGTTCTTCGCGCGGTCGTATTCCCCGCGCCGAACCGAGGCCCGCCCATTCAAATGGCCTTTTTTCACCAGGAACTTGCGGATCCGATCGGTTCCCCGCGCAATTCGAGCCGAGGTTAATTCCTGCCCGGGTTTGATCTTCAATCGCGACAACAGCTCCGCATCGCGGTATTCGGTGCCGTTCTTGAGTTGTACTTCCTTCACGCGCGCGCGCGGCCCCGATTTCACGTGGACCACAATGTTTGCCGCATGAGTGTCAAGGTGCACTTCCGTTTCTGCCTTGACCGCCGCCGCGTACAAGCCGTCGTCATGCAACGCGTCGGTCAATCGCGCCAGGCCCTCGTCCACGGCGTCCTGACGAAAAGGTTGCCCCAGCGTGAGTTGCATTGCGGCCGCCGCCGAAGCATCCGATGGTGGCGACACCAAACCCTGTATCAGCACTTGATTGAAAAACAGTTGCTCGCGCACGACGAAATCCACGCGCACGCCGCCTTCTACCGGGGTCACGATCGCCTGCAGGTCGGCGTAGTCACCCGTGCGGTAGAGCTTCCGTATGCTTTCGGCAACCTGATTCGGGTCCAGGGGTTTGCCGGTCTGCACCGTGAGGTCCGCCGGTGCGTCCGACAGGACTTTTCCGTCCTGCGTCACAATTCGCAGCGCGGCCACGTTTGCGCCGGCGTTTGTGCTGACGTTTGTGGCGACATCCGCCGAATTTTGAGCTGCGGGTCCGCTCACCTGAGGAAGGGCCGGGGCTACGGCGGAGGGTGGTGACTGCGCACGCGCATGCGCACCTCCGAATAGGAGTGCAAGCGCGACGATGCTCCGCAACTCATTGGCCCTGCTCGCTTTCATGCTTCCTTTCGCTCAGACGAAGGGTAGCACACGGGCGTTGCCTGCCCCGCGAACTTTGGCGCCGTCTTTCGAGCCTTGGTGGGGGCCTCTGTCTTTGGAGCCGCCGTCTTGGGGCCCCGCAGCTTTGGAGCCCCAAACTTTGGCGCTATTATGACGTGTGAGGCGCGATTGGAAGTCACCGAGGTCAAACCGTCTGTGAACGACGCGCTCCGCGAAAAATATTCCCGGCAGATCCTGTTCGCTGGTCTTGGCGAGCAGGGACAAGAGCGCCTGGTTGCGTCCAGCGCCGTCGTTGTGGGTTGCGGCGCGATCGGCGCGGCAGCGGCCAATTTGCTCGTGCGTGCCGGCGTCGGCCGCATGCGCATTATCGATCGCGATTTTGTCGAGCCTTCGAACCTGCAGCGCCAGACTCTTTTCGATGAAGCCGACGCCCGCGACGCCCTCCCCAAGGCCGTGGCGGCCGAGCGCAAGCTACGGTCCCTCAACTCCAGCGTATCCGTGGAAGGCATCGTAGCGGATGTGAACCCGCGCAACGCAGAGGAGTTGCTCGCGGGTTTCGACGCCATCCTCGACGGCACCGACAATTTCGAGACGCGG
>CAWENU010000026.1:0-61970 GCA_963810355.1 uncultured Acidobacteriota bacterium | reverse complement strand
TGCCCTTCATGGTGCAGTGGCAGGAGGCCAGGACGCGGTGCTCGACCTTGCGGACGTGGACGTCGTGGCAATTCACGAGCTCATCGTATTCGGTGGGCAGGGTGTTCAGGAACTCCTCGATGGAGCGAGAGAGTTGCTTCATTTCGCCGCCGCCGACGTCGGGGGTGGCGATGTGGCGGCCCAGGGGCTCGATGTGGATGTTGACGTCGATCGGCCCGTCCCGCAGCTCGCGAATGCCATCTTCGAGTTCGGAGGCTTGGCGGTGCGCGTCGCGAAGGCTTAGGTTCTCGTCGACCTCGAGGTGGAGTTCCACGAAGAGCTGGTTTTGCTGCTGGAGGGCGCTGACATCGTGAATGGCAAGTCCCATGCGCTGGGCGACGGCACGGATCGCTTCAAACAAGCTCTCGCCTTGCGGGGCACGGGGCTCTGCGTGGACCATCACATCCGACGGCACGATTTCGCCGATGCGTTTCTCGATGGCGTCGCTGAGGGCGTGAACTTGCTCGAGGCTGGCGGTGCGCGCGACACTGACGGTGGCGTCGACGAAGTGGCGGTTGCCGGCGCGGCGAACGCGCACGCGGTCCACGTCCAGGACGCCGTCCATGCGGGCTACGGCGCGAGCGATTTCTTTCTGCAAGCCTTCGGGGGCGACATCGAGTAGCGCGTCGACGGTGCGTTTGCCGAGCCGCGACCCCACCCAAAGAATGATGCCCGCGACCGACAAGCCGGCGAGCGCATCGGCATAGATGAGCCAGGGCATGTTCCAGGTTTCGCCTGCCCACACCAGCCCGATTCCTGCGATCACGACGATGGTGCTCCAGACGTCGGTGGAGAAATGAAGAGCGTCGGCTTCGAGCGCTTCACTGGGATATTTCTTGACGACGCTTGAGAGAGCATGGGCGCGGTTGAGGTCGATCGCTAACGCGACCAGAAGGACCAGGATGGCGGTGATGCTGGGGGCAATGTGGACAGTTTTGAAGAACAGGCGCTCGAAGGCCTCATAGATGACGTAGAGGGCGGTGAGTACCAGGAGCCCGGTCTCGACGAAGGCGGAGAAATTTTCGAATTTGCCGTGGCCATAGGGATGGCGCTCGTCGGCCGGCTGGTCGGAAACACGCACCGATAAGAACGTGATCACCGCGGCGACGAGGTCCAGCCCGGAGTGGAGAGCTTCGGATAGCACGCCCAAACTGCCGGTGCGGAGTACCAGAAACGCCTTCAGCGACACCAGTATCACCGCGGAGCCGACGCTGAGCAGAGCTGCCTGCTTCTTTTCTCGCACTTCGGTGGCGAGTGGGTTGGTCATAAGACGTGCCTGGCTGAGTTTGTACGGCAACACAAAAAGACCGGCCCTCAGCGGCTGAAGCCGGTCTTAGCGGCACAGCTTAACGTTTGTGGAGGAGCCGAACAAGGAAGGACTGGGCCGGCGAAGCAGCGGAAGAAGAAGGGGCGAAGGGCTAGTGAATGATCTTCCGGACCCTATCCGTGACCCCTTGGTCCACGGAGGAACGATCGCGTTGACAATATTCGCTTGAACTCGGCGTCGGCGCGCGGTTGAGCGCCCTCGTCATCCAACCGCGCGCCGTTATGCGCCAGGTGACCGCGATGTTGAGGACAATCACCGGCGAGAATTCCTTCTCGCGCCGGTGAGTGCTTTTACTCGTGGCCTGCGTGTTTATGCTTGAGTGGCTCGAACTCGTACTGCTTACCTCTGGACCGCGAAATGCTATCCAGATGCTGCCGCTTCGCTTTGCAATGCTGCAGGAGTTCTTCATTCAGGGGGCCATGGGCAGTGCGGAAGGTAGCCTTGCCGGCAGCCGGCTTGCGCAAGGTGTTGTCCACCATCTCGCGGAGGCTTAGGCCTGTGGCTGGCCCGAGATTGACAAGTGTGGGGGCTTTGTTGGGATCCACCCACAGGATCTGCTGAACTTCGTTGGCCTCCTGATTCACAAAGGAGATATAGCCTCCCGGCAGAACCTGCCGAGGCGCTTTGATGGCGCCGGTAAAGCTGTAGCGCGTACCGTTGGTAACGATGGGGTCGTAAAAATGGGGGGTGATAAAGTCGGAGACCGCGACGCCCTGGATGGCGTAGGCCACCTGGTCGGCCTCGCAGGGGTCGCAGGCTTCTACGAGGTATGCAAATTCGCCGGTGCCATCCTGGATTTTGCCGTTTTTGATCTCGATGGAGGTCGAATTCTGAAGGCGGTTTCCAGCGGGATCGACGAGCATTTCGATGGTTTCGTGGCTCACGTCGATGGTCCATGCGTCGCTGTCGGGTGAGGCGATGAGTTTCGCATAGGGCTGGTTGTTCTTGTCGAGATGGAATCCGCCCTCACCCGGCGGAAGCTCTTTGACGAGAAATACAGGCCACACACCGGCGGGTATCTTACTGGCGTTGGGCAGATACCTGACGGTGGCCTGCACATTCCAAAACTGCGGCAGGTCTCGCGTCACCTGAATCGTCAGGGCCGCCGCGACACTCTGTATCAGTTCGGGATTTATGTTAAGTCCAGTCTTGTCTGCCAAACCAATCTGAATCAGGGACATAATTCGGCTCCTTTCAGCATTCATGCTTGCAAGCTTTGCCCGGCAGCGCTCAACGAGGAAGCGGCTCCGGTGTCCCGAGCAGGCCGACGCCTAATTCGAGGTTGGAATCACTTTCGGAGCACTACAGGATTTCGAGAAAAATCAGGCGTGCCATCGGGGCCTCTGTGCCACAAGGGTCGCCTTGTCTTTTTCGGCTGCCTCGGGCTGAGGCGAGAGGAGCCGGAAAATTTAAGGGGAGCCTAGGCGGTGTTGTATATATTGTCAATCTATATATTGCGTAACATTCTGTTGATATCTGTGGAAAAAATCGGTAACCGACTAAGTCCCCGTTTTTGAGCTATTTCGGCGCCGGGCTGAGGCTTAGGATTTCCGTGGGAGGAATCGTAGAGCGGCGGAATTCATGCAGTAACGCAGGCCCGTGGGCGCTGGACCATCGGTGAAGACGTGGCCGAGATGGGCGTCGCAGAGGGTGCATTTTACTTCGCGGCGGATGGTGCCGAAGGAGATATCTTTGTTTTCGTAGACGTTTTCATCGGCGATAGGCTTCCAGAAACTTGGCCAGCCGGTGCCGGAATCGAATTTCGTGACGGAATCGAAGAGCGCATTGTCGCAGTCGATGCAGCGGTACAGACCGGGAGCATGCCGATCGTAAAGCGCGCCACTGAAGGCCCACTCGGTGGCGGCGCGGCGGGTCACGTCGTACTGCAGGGGGGTCAATTGCTTCTTCCACTGCTCTTTCGTCTTTTGGATTTTAGGCAGGGTGGCTGCAGCTTGGCGGGTGCCGTCGTCCGCAAATTTTACGATGGTAACCGGTCCCACGGCGACGGCTGCTTGCGCCGGCTCATCGTCCGCGAACGCTCCGATCAGCGCCCGTTGCACGCCGATGAGCAGTCCATACGCACCAGCGGTTGCCGCGCCAAAGATGAGACCGCGTCGCGTTAGATCTTTCATGCGAGTGCCGAGAAGACTTGATGGATTCCGATCCGTTTTTTGCTCGTCGCGTCCATCTCGATGTGGGCGACTGGGACACAGACGAGAATGTCTGTGCTACTCAGAGCTACCCTCAGCCGCTACTCATATTACGCTTCACGGCGACGATTGGATGCTCAGCAACCGTGACGTCTCACGCCGACCTACTTTGCGGCGCTTAAAGCGGGAGCCGGCAGCAGAGGCAACCGCTTGGGTTCTCCGCGGGCTCCGCGCACCTCAAGCTCTTCAAATAGCAATGACGGCGCTACGACAGAAGCGGGTAAACCGCCTTGCGCCGACCCGAACGCCCCCAGCGCTGTGCCCGAAAAGCCCGAGATCTGGCTCTGCATGTAGTTGTAGACGAAGTTGTCGTTGCCGATCCCCGCGAGGTTTCGCAGCGAGCGACTGTTTACGCCGATAATCCGAGCGCCGCGAATGACTCTTCGCGTCCATCCTCGGGTAAATCCTGTACACCAGCAGCGGCAAACGATCGCCGGTACCCGCGCCGCCGCCAAAACTGGCCAGCAGCTCCGAGAACTCTTCCTGGTGCAGCAGGCTTAGCGACGGGTTGTCCATTTCGCGGACGATTACGCAATACGGCAGCTTCTCGGCGCGGCATTCATCCAGAAATTTCTTCTTCATGTCGGTTGGCGAAACCTCGTCGGTTGAGGTGAAGAAGAGAGTTGCTCATGGTCGGCTTGGCATCGGTTAGGAAACCCGAACGGCCGTGACCATTGGATTGGCCTAAATCATTCCCCGGCCGCCGGGACATCAGTACAGCCTTGAGAGTGCCATTTTCGACGATGGTGACCTTCTGGGCGCGGACTCCTTGTTCGTCAACTGCGTAACCGCCGATCAACGGCGTGCCCTGATAGTCTTTGGCGTGGGATCGTCGACAATGGTGACGTGGTGGGGAAAACACGCGCGCCGATCCGGCCGGCCCAATCGCTCTTGCCCCCGAGGTTACCCATGATTTGTTCGACGACGGCTGGAAGGATATGGGAGGGCGCGAGCCGTTCATGGCGGGGCCTAGAATCTGAGCTAGAGCGGAGCGGCGGCGCGAGCTTCGAAGAATACTGGGCCGGTGTAGTCCTCCGCGGTGGGGGAGCACGCAGGGCCATCAACTCGCTGCCAGAAACGTTTAACCTTCGCGAACCGTATCCAGCTCGGCAAATCCGCAGGCTTCGGGGCATATGCAGAAAAGTGATAGTTCAGGGGGACGCCATCCTGAGCCAGTGTGTTCATGCCGGCCTCCACGGCGGCGAACGTACGGTTGGTGCGAATTTCGGTGCCTTCACTGGTCATCAGGTATTCGGTGGCGAAGACCAGGTAATAGGTGACGCGCGATTTCGTAAATTTCCGGGAAAGGCGAACGTTGCAGAGGAGATCGCGGGCTTCCTGATCCCAGTTGCGGAGGTCCAATCCGGAGTGACGAGTGGTTCGACGATGTGAACGGCTCCGCCTTGAGAGAAGTCGTCGATGTCGACTGGCGCGCGAGGCTGCTCGAATACGCCTGCTTGCGGGAGTAGGTATCGACAGCCTCCTTAAAAGCCTGGTCGGTGGCGATCCACAGATCCTGGCGGAGCGAATCGTAGTCGCGATCGATTCCCACGGACCCTGTCGATCCGATGAATCCGCGAAATCCCTCATCTCCGACGAAATTGGAGCTATCCAACTTGTACGTGCCCACGCGGGCTTCCACATCCATAAATCGCTGGCGGGTATGCGTGCTGGTCATCAATGTGCCAAATTGCGCGACGACCTCTTTCACGTCGAGATCGAGGAGTCTATATTCCACGTAATAGGGGCGCACCGGCTGGTTGGTGCCTGGAATCTTCAATTCCAAGCGCGTCTTCGAGCGCGCCATTTCATCGCGCATCGCATGAAGCGTTTGATCATTATCTTGAGGAGCTTGCGACGCTGCGGCCTGGCGCGCGAGGGCGCGAACCAGCTGCCCACCGCGAAAATCATGGCGAAAGCCATCCTCATTCGCGCGCGGTTCACTGAGCACCTCCAGTCTTCACGGTGTCATGCGCGGGAGAGGGCAAAATCGGAGGCCGGTCCGTGGAACTCTCTTTCTTCTGGACTTCGAGTTCGGTAGTCAGAATGGCGGGGGAGGCCGCCGAAACCGGAACGGAACCCGATTCCGCGCCGCAATACCCGTTGAAGACTTCGGTGGTATCGCCGGTGGCCACAATTTTTGTCAGTGACGCCAGCGGCGTTCCGACGATGTCCACGCCGCGCACCAACTGTCGGGCCGGCCGTCGGCGAATACTTTGTACACGACGAGGGGCAGACTTGAAACGCTTGGGGCTGGCCGCGGCCGGTGAAGGTGAATCCACCGGCAATGTCGTCGATCAACAAGCCGAACGGCTTGCGCTGTTGCTTGATTAGCTCGATCAGTTTCGCTCGAGTTCCGCGTTCGTCAAGGTCTTGCTGCTCTCGACGATCAGATTTCCCTGACGGGAGACCGGCGACGCGCCGAGTTGGCGCCGGCCGTGGCCGTTGGAGTGCGGGAAGCCCGACGAGCGGCGACCGCGACATCTCAAATCCTTTAGCACCCCGTGGTCCACGAGGGTTACGGATGGGCTTGCACGCCTTCGTCATCGAATTCGTAGTAGCCCAGGAAGTCCGTGAGCCGCAGCTTCCTCATGGTGGTGTCGTCCACGATGGTGAGAAAGTCCGGCAAAATCTGTTGGTCCGACTTTTTTCGCGAAGGTCTGTCCTTCGGAGACGTCCTTCTGGCGATGGCCTTCGGCGCGGTGGCCGAAGACTTCGTGGAAGAATACGGCGGCGGCGCGGCCGGTGAACAACGCCGGTCCTACGCGGGCTCGTTCAGCGGAGCGGCGACGAGGCCTTCGAGTTCCTTGCGCATGGTCGCTGCCCGCGGCGTAAACGGCTTTGATCGTCGGGGGCGTCGGAGGGTTGACCCAGTCAAAATTGTAATAGCGGTTGATGTCCATGCCGTCAGGGGCTTTGCCTTGAATGAAAATTCGAGGCGGTAACGTATCTGGCCGAATTGCAGTTGCGTGCCTTCGCTGGTGACCTGGATAATCGTTTCTGCCTGGGCGGTGAAGGTGACGATGGAATTGATGACCGCGGCGGGAATCCCGAAACGACTTGGTGTAAGCGCGAACTTTGTCCTCCCAAGGCTTGCGTTCGAGGGTCATGGACGACTTTCCGGGCCAATGGAGAGGTGCGGCTGTTCGCGGGAGAAATCCGGGGCTTGCGCCTTCGGCGGTCTCGACTTTTACTTCCTTGCCAGTCTTGATTTTGATCAACGCCTTTCGGCGGCGTCGTATTGCTTGTCGGTCTCCAACCAGATGGCGCGCCGCAGCACTTCGGTGTCATCGTCGATGGGGACGGGCTCGCCCGGTCCGCCGCGTTGTTCCTTCCTTGTGCCGACTTTGTGGGTGTTATCGAGGTCGTAGCTGCCAGTGCGGACCGAAACTTCCAGCCATCGATTGCGATTCTCGGTGCTCGAAAGCAAGGCTCCGTTGGAGCCGGAGACGTTAGCGCGCTGCGAGTCCGTGATGGTGTAGCCGATGTAGTATGCGGGTGGGTCTTGCGCACCCAGGTTTTCACCGAACGATCCAGTTCCGCTTGCATGGCCGCCAGCAATGGGGAACGCTTGCCGGGATATCCGGGGGCGCAGCTTGCGCCACTCGCACGCTTACGGGAGCCAGCAGCGCCAGCAAGCTCAGCGCTGCGCATAGGGAAACGAATCGGTTGCGGATCAATTTACTCAAGGGAGTCCTCACTTACGCTTAGACGGGTCTGCGAATCACTCAGTGTACGACAGCGCTTAGGAGCGCACAAACTGCGCAGAAGTCAGGGTCGCCGCGAAGGCAACATTAGTTCGACGCTTGGGCGGGAAATACCGTTGCATCACGCGGCCGGAGCCGGGCTGTTCGCGACTCTTTTACTGCAGGCTGGGGAACAAGGCTGGGAGTTGGTTGGGTGTTGCACCTGTGGACGCCGCAGCGCCCTGTTTAGGCGGACACAGACAGGAGTGTCTGTGCTACCTAGTCGGCGCAGCAGCGGAAGACGGCCGCCGCCATGTCATCATGCTGGGCGCGGCCGCGCACGAAGCGATCCACCTCGGAGAATACGTGTCCGAGAAGTTCCCGCGGGGAGTTGTGAGGGTAGGTTTCGCAAACAGCTTGCAAGCGCTCCAAACCGAAGGATTCACCCTCTGGATCGAATGCGTCCGATATCCCGTCGGTGAAGAACAGCACGGAATCCCCGGGCTCAATCGTAATTTTCGAAGTGTCATAGGTCACCGACGGATCGAACAGGCCCGGCGGTATGCCGCGGACTTCCATGACACAACAACCTCGGGCGGACATATGGACAGGTCCCGGCATGCCGGCGCTCGAGATTTGCATCTCGCGGGTGCGCGGATTGAAAAGGGCGTATTGCATGGCGGCGTGCCGCCGCGATGCGCCGCGAAGCATCAACCGCCGATTCAGCGTCGACAGCACATTCGCAGGCGATTGCCCCGTTTTGTGAACGCCGCGCAGCGTGCCGACCGCCAGCGCCGCATACATCGCGGCGGGCAGGCCCTTGCCAGACACGTCACCCAGATACAAACCGATGCAGCCGTCGGTCATCTCGAAATAGTCGAGGAAATCGCCGCCCACTTCCGCGATGGGCTGGAACTCGTGAGAAATCCTTACGCCGCCCGCCCACAGCGGCTCGACCGGGAGCATGCCGCTCTGAATCGAGCGGGCTTCCTCGAGTTCTTCGTCGCGTAACTTCTCGATGACGCCAAGATCGAGCGGCGTCGCGGTCGCATTCATATGATTTTTCCAGACGGAACGTCTCACCGGGAAGGGGTTTCGGCGGCAAGGCCAGTTTACCAGCGGACCCCCGACGTCTATTGGGAAAGGCGGGCGTTGTTTCCTTCCGCACAAGCGGCACAGCGCGACGTTGCATCACATGGCGGAGCGGCACCACAATGCGATCATGCGCTGGTTGGCGGGATTGCTCGTTTTTGTGGGCATTGGATTCGGAATCTATCAGTATTCCCTGAAGCAGATGCCCGTCTCCGATGCGGGTACGGCCCCGACCCAGGCGATCAGCCTAACCGGAGTGCGCGGCGACCTCTTGCAAATCGCCCAGGCCGAGCGGGGTTTCACGGCGTTGAACGATCATTGCGCGTCCCTGGACGAATTGATCTCTTCGAATTCCATCACAATGCAGCGTCCGGAACGCGACGGCTATTCCTATACGGTGCAGTGTTCTGGCGGCGATTTCACGGTCACCGCCCGCCATCCGCCGGCGCCCCAGGGATCCCCAATTCGGTACCCCATCCTGGCCATTGACCAAAACATGCAAGTCCGCGAAGTACAGTAGCACCGAGACTGTTGATTCCGCGGCAACTTGAGAAACCGCCCCTCAACGGCTGAAGCCGGATGACGACGGAACTTTTTTGACCCCTCCTCGTACCTTCCTATGACATCGGTTCCTCACACCGAGCGCCCAGCGGCGCACAAAACGAAGGAGCACAGTATGGATGGCAAATTCATCGGTCTGGTAGCTGTAATCATGAGTCTGAGCATTCCTCTGGGCGCGATGTATGCGTACTATCGGGTGCGCAAACTGCGCAGTGAAGAGCGCCTCGCGGCCATTGCCCGGGGAGTAAGCGTGCCCATGGTCGCCGAGCTTTCCGAGACCGCGCGGTCGCGCCGCGCCGGCATTTTGCTGGTAAGCACGGCCATCGGCTGGATCCTTACCTTTGGTATCATTTCGCAAATCGAGCGCGAGCCGGAAACCTGGGTCGCGGCCGCCTTCGGCATCATTCCCCTCGCGGTGGGAATCGGCTATTTCCTGGACGCCACACTGATCCGCCGCGACCTCCATCCGTCCAGCTAAGAACTCGGCTTTCTTTGGCAGAGGCCGCGATCGCGAAACCCCGGCAACCAAGCTCGGTTTTTTCGTCCCGGGGCCGGGGACAATGCCAGCCCCCGCACCGCCGCCTGTGCTAAACTTAGCCTTCATGCATCCCGCCATACCCCGCTTGTTGGACCTCCAGACCGTCGACCACCACATAGCCGCGCTGCGTGCCGATCTCGACAGTTTTCCCAAGCGTATTCGGGAAGCGGACCTGAAGCTGAACGGGGCCCGAGCCGCTCTGGCTGCCGCCAAAGAAGCTCACGTCAACGGCCAGAAGGAACGCAAGAAGTTCGAGCTCGACGTCGAACAATGGAAGGAACGCGCGTGCAAATACCGGGACCAGAGCGGCGCCGTGAAAACCAACGAAGCCTACAAAGCCTTGCAACACGAAATCGCCAACGCGGAAGGTGAAATGGCCAAAGCCGAAGATCGCCAGTTGGAGATTATGATGGCGGGCGAAGACGTTGAGCGCCGCGTCAAAAATGCCGAAATAAACCTCAAGTCGGCCGAGCAATCCGTCGCTATAGAACGCAAGGACATCGAAACGCAGCAAGCCGCCAAGAAAAAAGAACTGGACGCGGCGCTGGCTGAGCGTGAACGGGCGCTGGCTCCGATTCCGGAAGATTTGCGCATCCTTTACGATCGCATCGCCAAGCGCCACAACGGTATGGCGCTGGCCTTGGCGCGTGACGGCCAATGCCGCGGTTGCGGCATGCGCGTCCTTCCGCACATCATTCAATTGCTGGTGCAAGACGCGAATGACGAAGAGGTTTACCGCTGCGAAAGCTGCGGTCTCATCCTTTATTCGCTTGAACCGGTCATCGCTCACAATCTCGACGCCGCGGGCGGCAATGCGGCTTCCGTGTCAACCACCTGATGGCCAAGCGCGTTCTACCTCCCCGGGCCGCGGGGCTGTTCGCTGACGGAGCGTCCGAAGCAAAACCTGTGGCGGCGGCGTACCGCGCCAATATCGACGGCGGCTCGCGAGGCAATCCCGGCCCCGCAGCCTACGGAGTGGTGATTCGCGACGCTAAAGGCGACATCGTCGCCAAGTTGAAAAAATACATCGGCCGCATGACCAACAACGTCGCCGAATACTACGGCCTGATTGCCGCGCTCGACTATATGCAATCGCAAGGCATCCGGGCGCTGCGCGTCGAAAGCGATTCCGAGTTGCTGGTGAAACAGATGCGCGGCCAGTACAAGGTGCGGAGCCCGGAGCTGCAGCCACTGTTCGAGCGCGCGCGAAAAATGTCGCAGGCGCTGGAATCCTTCCGCATCGACCACGTCTATCGCGAGCAGAATCGCGAAGCCGATGCGCTGGCCAACGAAGCTATGGATGAAGTCGAAGGCGGTAGTGCGAAGTCGGCTAAGTCCCCTGCGGCGACGGCTTCAGTGCCAGCACCAAAATCAGAAACGCGAGCTCCGGTCGGGGAAGTCCGCAAGATCCGCGCGCGGTTCCGAAGCGGCGTCTTGTATCTGCTCGAAGATGTCGATCTCCCCGATGGCGTTGAAGTTGACGTCCTGCTCCGGCTGCTCCCGCCGAAGTCCTGAACGCTCGCTTTCGGAAAAATCCAAAGCTCTCGTTCTGTTCATCCACCGATGTCAGTCTGTCAGTTCCGCGCATATCATTTTTCTGGCGGATTGAAGCAAGTGATTATCTTGTGTCGGCCACAGCTACGTAAGCACCCAGGCCGATCATCCCGAGGCCGGAAGCGACGCGTTGGCGGCTGCGGAAGTGGGCGTTGTGCTTAAGTTTTTGCTCGAGTGGCGCGGCGAGCAGGACGACGATGAGGTCGGCGGTGGTGTTGAGGGCGACGGAAATTGCGCCAAGTATTACGAATTGCAGGAAGACGTGACCCGCTGGCGCGGAAATGAATTGCGGGATGAACGATAGGAAGAAGAGGGCGGTCTTGGGGTTGAGGGCTTCGGTGAGGATGCCTTGGCGGAAGGCATTCCGCGACGGTGCTACGGCGCTCACGGCCAGCTCCGCGTTGCGTGTGCGGATCATGCGGATGCCCAGCCACACGAGGTAGGCCGCGCCAGCATACTTTACCGTATGGAAGGCGACGGCTGACGCGGCGAGGATGGCGGAGACGCCGAGTGCTGCGGCAAATACGTGGAAGAGCCCGCCGACGAATGTGCCGAGCGAGGACAGGATTCCTTCGCGGCGGCCTCCTGCCAGGCTGCGAGCCAAAACATAAAAAATTCCCGGACCTGGGGTGACGGCTAAGAGTAGCGCGGCCGCGAAGAACAGCAGGAAGCGATGAGCGTCGAACATGTAGGAATTGTAAGGGTTGCGGCGCGGGCCAGCAACAAGGCCATCACGAAACGAAGCGATTGCCGCGGCGCCGTGGATGGCAAGATTCACAGCCAGAATGGCTGTGCCACCGGCCGGCAGCGCCTGCTGTATCGACGCGCGTGTCGTGTTTGGTCTAGCATAGCGTGCCCGGGTTGCGAGAGGGAGGCTCGCGATTCCCGCTCAGTGCAAAAAACAAATAGCTACAGAAGGAGCGTGCCATGGGATCGATTTCGGTGGCTTGCTACAAACCGAAGCCGGGTTGCGAGCCGACGCTGCTCGAACTGGTTCGCGGGCATCTACCGCCGCTGCGTGCGGAGGGGTTGGTAACCGACCGCGCGTCGATTGTGATGCGGGCGGCGGATGGAACGATCATCGAGATATTCGAGTGGGTTTCGCAGGACGCGATCGCTGGGGCGCATGCGAATCCCGTGGTGCTGGGTCTATGGAAAAGATTTGAGGCGGTCTGCACGTACGAGGTTCCTTCCAACATTGCGGAATTTCAAAACATGTTTGCGCACTTTGAGGCGGTTTGAGCATACGACTGGACGTTTTTCGGAGGCACGTTAAATGGAAGAGCAGCTGAGCCTGGAATTTTTGCGCGTGGTGGAAAATGGCGCGATCGCGGCGGCGCGCACCATGGGCTTTGGAGATCGCCACAAAGCCGACGAGGTCGCCGTCGAGGCCATGCGCAAGACCATGGACGCGGTGCAGATGGACGGCACCATCGTGATCGGTGAAGGCGAGCGCGACGAAGCGCCGATGCTGTACATCGGCGAAAAAGTCGGGCTAGCAACGCACGCGCCCAAGGCTTTGTTTCCGGAAGTGGACATAGCCGTGGATCCACTGGAAGGAACGAACCTTTGCGCGACCGGGGCAGGCGGCGCCATTGCGGTGCTGGCCGCCAGCGAGAAGGGCGGGCTGCTGCATGCGCCGGACATTTACATGGAGAAGATCGTCGTGGGACCGTCGTGCAAAGGCGCGGTGGAGCTGGATGCGCCGGTGGCGGACAATTTGAAGTCAATCGCGAAACGGCTCGACCGCGACGTCGAGGATCTGACCATCATCGTGCTGGACCGGCCGCGGCACGAGAAGTTGATCGGGGATATTCGCAAGGCGGGTGCGCGCATCCGGCTGATTGGCGACGGAGATTTGTCGGCCGGCATTTCCGCGGCGGTTGTGGGAACGAGCGTGCATGCGGTGATGGGAATTGGCGGGGCTCCAGAGGGTGTGATTACGGCGGCGGCACTGCGGTGCTTGAACGGGCAAATTCTGGCGCGGCTAGTGGTGACCAAACCGCAAGATACAGAGCGGCTGGCGAAAATGGGGGTGAAAGATCCTCACCGGATTTACGACACGGAAGATTTGGCGCCGGGGAAAAAGATCATTTTTGCGTGCTGCGGGGTGACCGACGGAAATTTGTTGAAGGGTGTGCGATTTTTCGGGGAAGGCATTCGAACGATGTCCATGATTTTGACGCTGGATGACCGCCAGGTGCGGTTTATCGATTCTGTGCATTTGGAGAAACGGCCGGACGTGCGCGTGAGATTCTCCTGATCGCACCGAGCTAGTTTCGCTTCCTTTTTTCTCCTCGGAAAAAGCGCCTGCTTCCCTTCGAGACCCAGGGCCAGCGGAAAACGGCCGCTACAACTGCTCTGAATTGTCCTGGTGTTGCCGATTCAAGATTGGTTCCTCGCGCTTTGTGTGGAAGAAACCGCGGAGTGATGAGACACCAGGGCACATGAACTCAATCTGGCCGCCAGGCCAGTAGCCAGTCCGACCTAAGCAGCCTACTCTCGGCCTACCCAGTTCGATTATCAAATAGCCGCAATTATGAGCCATCGACGCGGGTTAGCACGCGGTATCTGCCGTGCCCTGCTTGCCGGCGAGCCAGAGATCGAGTCAACGATGGGGGACAAGCCCGTGAAACGCATCTGGATCACTCCGACCATAATTTTGGGAATGCTCGTTGCGGGTTGCGCAGGCTTCGGGAGCAAGAGCGGAGGGCCGACGCCCACGACGCCGCCCGAGAATACGGGCGTGGTGGTAACGGTGACGCCAGCCACGGCGATGGTACGCGCGGGTGCGACGCAAACGTTCACGGCCGCGGTAACGGGGAATACAAACACCAGTGTGACGTGGTCCGTGAACGCAGTGGCGGGGGGAAACGCAACGACAGGCACGATTGATGCCACGGGGTTATACACAGCGCCAGCGAATTTGCCGGCGCCCAATGCGATCACCGTGACGGCGACGAGCGCGGCGGACACCACCAAGTCGGCGAACGGCGCAGTGACGCTGGAGAATCCGGTTCCGGTGCTCACGTCGGTGAGCCCGACGACGATTGCTCCCGGCGCCTTTTCATTGACATTGAATGGCAGCGGATTCATCAAAACATCGGCGGTAACGTTCGGCGCACAAACGCTGACGACGATGTACGTATCCGCAACGGAACTGCAAGCGGTGGGAGGTGCGACGGCGGCGCAGGTCGGCAGCGTACCGGTAGTGGTGCAGAATCCGGACCCTGGCGCGGCTGCATCTTCTTCGTTGATGGCCACCGTGGTGGGAGGGGGCACGCCGGTTTCGGCCGCAGCGGCGGTGCGATTCCTGGAGCAATCCACATTTGGGCCGACGCCGGAACTCGTGAGTCAAGTACAGCAGATTGGCTTCGCGCCATTTCTGGAAACGCAGCTAGCCGCTCCCGCTTCCACGTATCCAACGCCGCTGACGACCGACACGAACCTGACCAAAGTGCAGAACCAGTTTTGGCTCAACGCGGTGAACGACAGCGATCAACTCCGCCAGCGCGTGGCGTTCGCGCTCAACGAAATCTGGGTGGTATCGCAGAACAAGGTGAACGACCCGACGGGTTACACGAATTACATGCAGGCACTAACGAACGACGCGCTGGGAAATTACTACAATGTGATGAAAGACGTGACGCTCTCGCCGGCCATGGGTCACTTCCTGGATATGGTGAACAACGACAAGCCCGCGACCGGTCAGCATGCCAACGAGAATTATGCGCGTGAATCGATGCAGTTGTTCACTCTGGGATTGAACCTGCTCAACCCAGATGGCACCCCGCAGCTCGATAGCACCGGCAATCCCATTCCCACATATGCGCAGAATGATGTGATGGCACTGGGGCGCACTTTTACCGGCTGGACGTATCCCACCGAGCCGGGGCAGACGCTGCAGAAACACAATCCCTCGTATTACGGCGGGCCCATGGTGGCGTTCGAGTCGAATCATGATACTGGCGCAAAAACGCTGTTGGGACAGCCGATTGCGGCGGGTCAGACGGCGGAGCAGGAGCTGGACGCGGCGCTGACGATTATTTTCAATCATCCGAACCTGCCGCCGTTTGTGGCCCAGCAGCTGATCGAGAAACTGGTGACCAGTAATCCGAGTCCCGCTTATGTAGGCCGCGTTGCAGCCGCTTTTTCGAGTGGGCAATTCCAGACCTACGGATCGGGAAAGCGCGGAGATATGCAGGCGACGGTGGCCGCGATTTTGCTGGATGCCGAAGCGCGGCGCGGCGATGCGGCGACCACGGCGGACGCAAACGACGGCAAGCTGCGCGAGCCGGTAGTGATGATGGCAAGCATCGCGCGAGCCTTCCATGCGACGACGGACGGGACCGGCTTCACCGGCTGGAGCAGTAACTTGTCGCAAAGCCTGTTCAACTCTGGCAGCGTATTCAACTTCTTCCCACCCACAAATCCGATTGCTGGCACGACGTTGAACGGACCGGAATTCGCCATTTTCAACACCAACACGAGCCTGGCGCGAGTGAACTTCATCAACTCGATCGTGAACGGCACCATCAGCAATGGCACAAAGTTGGACTTCACGCCAGTAATCAACGCCGGGACGACGGACCAGATGGTGGATTGGCTTAACACATTGTTTTTGCACGGCACCATGTCGAGCCAGATGAAGCAGAGCATTCTGACGGCGATGAGTGCGGTCGGCAGCACGGACACCATGAATCAGGCGAAGGTCGCGACCTATCTGGTGACCTCGTCGTCGCAGTATCAAGTGCAGCGATGAACAGGGCGAAAGATGCGGGGGCGTTGCTCCAGCGCGTCCCTCTTGCCTTCCGCGTGTTCGGTTGGAGCTTTGAGGTAGAGAGCGATATTCAGCTGGTCGATGAGGGGGAACAAATCATGACGCACCACACACGAAGAGACTTCATGCGGCTGGCATGCTGTTCGGCCGCGACCGCGTCGCTGGTCGGCGGCTTGAGCAAGTTTGGATTGGTGAGCGCGCTCGCGCAGGGGACCACCGACTACAAAGCGCTGGTCTGCGTCTTCCTGTTTGGTGGAAATGATTCCAACAACATGATTGTGCCGATCGACTCGGTGGGGTACGCAAACTATCAGACGATCCGCGCGAATCTGGCGCTGTCCCAAGCATCGCTGCTGCCGCTGCAAATCGGGAGCGCCGCCAACTTTGGGTTGCATCCGAATCTGCCCGAGCTGCAGGGCTTGTTCAACAATCAGAAAGCCCTGGCGGTGCTCAGCAACGTAGGCACGCTGGTCCAGCCGACCACCCGGCAGCAGTATCAGAGCCAAAGCAGCCTGCCGCAGAATTTGTTCTCGCACTCCGACCAGCAAAACCAGTGGCAGACGACGCAGCTCAGCGGACTGCCAAACGCTGGTTGGGCGGGCAAAGTAGCGGACAAAGTGACGCCGACGTTCAACAGCAGCGCGCTGTTTCCGCCGATCCTATCGGTGGCCGGCAGCACAATTTTTTCCACCGGTATCACCACGCGGCCCTTCACGATGAATCCGGGAAGCACGCCGGGCCTGAGCGGAATTGATAGCTCCGCGGCGTCCCAGGCGAAATTCCTGGGGGTGCAGCAACTGCTGACCTTCGATACCGGCATTTCGCTGGTGCAAGCCACGAGCGCGGTGACCGGACAGGCCATCAAGGAAAGTCAGATCTTAGCGACCGCTCTGAAAAATATCCCGGCGATTCAGACGCCGTTCCCGGCCAATAACGGGTTGGCGTCGCAATTGAAGCAGGTGGCGCAAGTCATTGCGGCGAGGAGCGCGCTCGGAATTGGCCGCCAGATCTTCTTCTGCTCCGCGGGCGGATTCGATACGCATAGCGACCAACTCAACACGCAAGTAGGACTGTATTCGCAATTGAGCCCGGCCATGGCGGCATTTTACAGCGCGACCCAAGAGCTGGGCGTCGCGAATCAGGTGACCACCTTCACGTTGTCCGAATTCAGCCGCACCTTCCAGCCAGGATCGAACGGGGGCACGGACCACGCATGGGGCGGCCATCAATTGATGATGGGCGGCGCAGTGAAGGGCAACGCGCTCTATGGAACATTTCCGACGCTGGCGCTGGGCGGGCCGGATGATACCGGCAGCAACGGGCGATGGATTCCTTCGACCTCTGTAGATCAGTATGCGGCGACGCTCGCGTCGTGGTTCGGAGTCGCAAACACGGATCTGCCGACGATTTTCCCGAACCTTGCTAATTTTCAGACTTCGAATTTGGGATTCCTGGGATAGCCCAGCCTGCTGGGGCACGCCGGTTTACGGCTGGGTTTTAGGGGCGCACCCTTCGGCGTCAGGATAAACCGTGGCTGCGCCCCGACAAATTGCCTTTTCGTTCACGAGCGCCAGCACCGTCTCGCTAGGTTGGTATTCCGGAACCAGTTCGCAGAGTATTTCGATTAGCGGCGCCAGATTGCGCCCGCGTACACCCTCGGAAATAACTTCCATCGCGGAATCCAGGTGTCTCGGTGACGGCCTCGGCCCGTTTATTTTCCGGAGCCTGTCGTCGCTGGTGGGCTCGAGCCATTCGGCGGCGGAGATCAGATCTTCGGTAAGTTTGTCGCCGGGTCGCAGGCCGGTGTAGACGATTTCCATTTCACCGGGTCGCCAACCTGCTTCGCGAATCAATCGGTTTGCGAGTTCAACGATCCCTACTGGCGCGCCAAGTTCCGGAATCAAAACGCCGCCGTCTTCGTTGAGCGCCGCGGCGGCAAGAATCAGCTCCACGGTTTCCGGCAGAGAGACGAAGTATCGGCGCGCCTCCGGGTGCGTAACCGTGACCGGGCCACCGCGAGCGATTTGCTCCTTAAAAAGCGGAACCACGCTTCCGTTTGAACCCAGAACATTCCCTAGCCGCAGCGCGCTCATCCGCGTTGCTCGCGTGCTGAGCCGCAACAAAACCAACTCGGCAACGCGCTTGGCGGCCCCCATGACGCTCCGCGGATTCACCGCCTTGTCCGTGGAGATCATGACGAGTTGGCGGACGCCGTGGCGCAGCGCCGCGTCGGCCAAGCTCCAGGTCCCGAGGACGTTGTTGCGAATTACGGCGAGTGGATTTACTTCCATGAGCGGCACGTGCTTGAACGCCGCGGCGTGGAAGATCGCGCCGGGGCGATGTTTTTCCAAAACTTCATCCAGCAGAGCTTCATCGGAAATGTCGCCCAGAATGGGGACGTGCGAGGACCAACCACCCGCGCGCAGTTCGCTGTCGATTTCGTACAGATTTTGCTCCGAATGATCGACAAGCAGAACCAGCTTTGCGTTGGAACCGATGATGTCCCTGGCAAGGGCCGAGCCGATGCAGCCGCCGGCGCCGGTGATGAGAACGATCTTGCCCGAGTTGACTCCGTCGAGTGGGTTCACCAGGTCACGAAGTTTTCATGGCTGGCTGCTGGTGAGCGCGAGGAACACGCGGTCGTCCACGGCAACAGAGCGAGTGAAGAGCGTTGCAGCGGCGTTGGCATCCGGCAGAGCAACCTGTGCGGAGTTACCGCTGAGCGCCGGGCCAGCGGGTTTTGCATCCGTGGTCGCGGCATCGCCAGGCTGCAGCGAGATGCGCGTCGTCTTCGGCGTGCAACTCGTAGCGCCGATGCAGGTATCCCGGACGAAAACCTGTCGGTAGCCGCTGTTGGTCGCACTGCCCGCCGCGGACTTGGCCTGCGCTGCAGGTTTGCTGGATGATCGGCTCGGCGTCACCGCCAGGAACGCGATGAAGCGTCCCGACGCGCTGACCGAAGGCAAAATCCCTTCCGCGCCAACCAGAGCGCCTTCCGCATCCGTAGAGACAAGTTGTGTCGAAGGAGTGCATGAAGTCGTGCTCGCGCCGAAACAGGTGTCTCGGAGATAGACCTGGCGGCCCGCGGGCGCTCCGGAAGCGATGTTCGTAGCCGCCGAGCTAAAGGCAATGTAGCGGCCGTCGGAACTCATGGACGGAGCGCGGCTGTCATCGTTGCCCGGCGTGCTGTCGGCGGCTGCGGAAACAATCAGTGTGCGCGGCTGGCAACCGGAGGCCGCGCCTTCGCATGTGTCGCGAACGAAAACCTGCGCGTGTTCTCCCTGCGTTGCGGTGTAGCTGACGTAGCGGCCGTCAACACTTACGGCGGGCGTCTCTTCCGCGACGTTGGCTCGCGGCGCAACCGCTGCGCCCGTTCCCGCCGGCGTAATGGAAAAAGGAAGGCCGCCGGGGCTGGTTCCACCGCCACCGCCGGCCGGAGGTTGAATGCCACCGCCGGTAGAGTTCGCCGGAGGCGCCGGCGGATTGTAGACGGTGACGATCGCGGACACCGGCTGCGAAGTTGTGTTCACGAGCAGGCTGGTGTCCACCATGGCCTGAATCTGCGAAGCGCTGATCGTGACGATGGGCAGCGTGGTTTGGGTCGGCCCCAAATTCCAGCGAACTTGCGAACCACCCGACGGATCGGAGGTCGGCAGGAAACTGCTGCCGTTGACGGTCAGGGTAAACGAAGCGCTGCCAGCCGCGGCACTGCTCGGTGAGATCGACGTGATCGCCGGAACCGGATTAGCCGCGGGATTGACGACAAACGTAAGTACGTTTGACAGCCCGTTGTTTCCCGATCCCGAAAAGGGATTCAAAGTATTGACGAAAACCGTGCCAGGATTGGCGATCATCGCGGTGGTAATGGCAGCCGTAACGGTGGAAGCGCTGACGTACGTGGTGGGGATTGTTTTCCCATTCCACTGGATTACGGTCTTCGCGACAAACCCGCCGCTGGGACTGCTGACCGTCAGAGTAAAACCCGCGCTTCCGGCGCTTGCCGTCGAAGGCGCCAAAAAGCTGATGGACGCTCCGGTGGGATTTTGAAACGTATTCCCGTAGTCATTACACCCGGCGACGCCGAGAATCCCGGCTAGCAGTGCGAAACCTAATGCCAGACGCCTCACCAATCTGCCCGGAATCCCGGAAGCAACCGCTACCGACGCATCCTCAGCTCCAACTCGACTCCCTAGGGTCACACGGAACCTCATCACACGTAAGACGGCCCAAAACCACTTCATCGAAACTCCTTCATTTGAACCTGGTAATCGCGGTGCGATCTCGCCACTCGAAATAACCGCTTTGCGGCTCGCCCTGCCCGGGCGCACGGCGGGGAACCCGCGACGCCAAAGTGCTGTTGCAGTGAGATGCGGAATCGTTGCCGCGCGTTGACTAAGCCCTCGACCAGGTTGCGGCTAAGCTTGCCGCGGCCGAGCTTGCCGCGCCCTGACTCTTGCAGTCCACGCCTGCCCGATCTCCGGAAGTCACGCTACGACCGCCGTTTACCCTGAATAATGGGCCTCGTTTAACCCTACATCATTACCATTGCGGCTGGGATAAGGTCAATTGGCAATCAGAACCACGGAAAGTTGACCGGCCGGAGTCATGGACCAGCCGCACTCATGGAGTTGTGGCGGCGCGTTCAGCACCGATCGCGGCGAGCGAGGTTTGAACCAGGTTGCGGACATGGGCGTTGCATTCCTCATCGCTCATACGCAATGCGCCTGCGGCGCGATAGGACTGTTCAGCCAGCTGCCGGCGTCCCAGCTTCGCATACAGGTCGCCGCAAATGAGCTGGAAGAGTGGATTCGCGGGATATTTTTCCGCAAGCGGCCCGGCCACCTGAAGAGCCTGCTCGTACTTTTGATCGTAGTTGTGAAGAACGAGCGCCAGGTAGAAGCGGGCTTCAGGCGGAGTAAGAACTCCTTGGTTGATGGCGCGCTCGAGCTGTTGAACGCCTTCCTGTTTGCTACCACCGGGGATGCCCATGAAGAATCGCAGAACACGGGCGACGCCGGAGAGCGTGTCGGCGTAATAGTTGTAGAGGCCCAGGCCCATGTATGCGTCGCTCAGATCGGGGTCGAGCGCGACGGCACGCAGCAGGCGTTCCCGCGCGCGCACACCGGCACGCGCGCCATTGCGGGTTTCTCCGCGCAGCCCGTAGATGCGTGCCAGCAGCGCGTCGCCCATGCCGGCGTAGAACTCCATTTCGGCGGTGTCGTGCAACGCGATTTGCGCCTCGGCCAGCGATGACGCTTTCGCGGCGAGATCGATGTAGTGCTGGTCAGCCGTGAGTTTGGCGCGATGGCGTGGATAACTCATACCGTATCGGAATTCAGCGGAGGTGCACCAGATCTTCCACCACAGCGCTTCCGCTTCGAGTAGATAGCCGAGCGGATGTTCGGGAAGCTCCTGCTGGAGGCGCCGAGAGCCTTCGGCGGCACCGGAGAGATCGCCGGAATAGATCTGGTCGAGTATGGGATAGGCGGAAAGAGGCAGGTCGAGTCTCGCGCAGCGGAGCGGACCGGCTGAAGCGAGAAGGAGAACAACGAGAAGGAGAAAGGCGCGAAAAACTGGGATCGACATGATCCGGTCCACCCAAGAGTTCGAATTCACAGAGAAGAGTTCGACTTCGAACGAGTCTAAGCTGTCCGACGATGGTTGCAAAACGAAATGCCCTCTCCTGAAAATCGCGCCGATCATTTTTGAATTCCCGATGCCCCATCCGAGAAATGCGACCTCCCCGCGAATCTCCGCGTTCTCTGCGTCTCTGCGTAATCTTTTCATGCTCTTAAGTGTTAGAACTAGCCAGATTAGGTACGTCGGCGCGCATTTGTTATCCTCGGCGGCGCGATGCCACCACCACAAAATGGTGACCCCGGCGGGGGAGCGCCCGCTCCGCTGGAGAAACGCGGAGACCTCGAACGCGGCCTCGGCTTGAAGGAAGCCGTCGCCCTGAACATGATCGAGATGGTCGGCGTTGGACCGTTCGTGGTGATTCCGCTGGTTATCAAGGCGATGGGCGGGCCGCAGTGCCTGCTGGCGTGGGCTGCGGGCGCGGTGCTGGCGCTGCTGGACGGGTTTGTGTGGTCGGAGTTAGGCGCGGCGATGCCCCTCGCCGGCGGAAGCTATGTGTTTCTGCGCGAAGCTTACGGGCCGGGGCGCATGGGCCGCATGATGTCGTTTCTGTTTGTGTGGCAGACGCTGATTCAGGCGCCACTCAGTCTCGCGTCCGGCGCCATCGGATTTTCGCAGTACGCTTCCTACCTTTATCCGCTCGGAAAATACGGAGAGAAGGCGCTGTCCGGAGCGCTGGTGATCGCGCTAGTGCTTTTATTGTATCGACGCATCAGCTCAATCGGACGAATCTCACTGTTTCTGTGGGCGGGCGTGATCGGAACGATCCTGTGGTTGATCTGGGGCGGTGTAACGCACTTCCAGCCCAAACTCGTCTTTACCTATGCGCCCGGTTCGTGGGACTTCTCGTGGCTGTTTTTCGCGATGCTGGGGTCCGCGACGGTGAACACCATCTACACCTACTGGGGTTACTACAACATTTGCCACCTCGGCGGCGAGATTCGCGATCCCGAGCGCAACATCCCGCGCGGAATTTTTCTTTCGATTATCGGCATCGCGGTGCTGTACCTGGCGATGCAGACCAGCATTCTGGGTGTGCTGCCGTGGCAACAGGCTCAGGACTCGCCCTTCATCGTGAGCGCGTTCATCGAGAAATTGTATGGCAGTGGCGCTGCGCGTTTTGCCACCGTGATGATCTTGTGGATTGCGTTCGCTTCGGTATTTTCCTCACTGCTGGGATATTCGCGCGTCCCGTATTCGGCAGCTCTCGACGGCAATTTTTTCAGCGTATTTGCGCGCGTGCATCCAAAAAAGCGCTTTCCGCACGTCTCGCTGCTGTTTCTCGGCGCATTGACGTTTGTTTTCGCGCTGCTGTTCAAGTTGCGCACGGTGATTGCCGCGGTGCTGGCCATGCGCTTAATCATTCAATTCATCGGACAGGCCGTAGGCGTGATGCTGTTGCGGCGGCGGTGGTCAGCGGACCGCCTGCCCTTTAAGATGTGGCTGTATCCGTTGCCCGCGCTGCTGACCATCGCGGGTTGGATTTGGCTCTTTCTACGAACGGGGAGGGCGGTTTGGTGGGGGTTATTCGTGATTATTCTAGGACTGGCAATCTATCTGGTGCGCTCGCGTTTGCGGCGCGAATGGCCTTTTCTTCCGGCCCCTGCAGAGGGAGTGCGATGAGGAATCGCCCCCTAGCGGTGTGCCTCGCGGTCGCCGTCGCATTCAGCTTTGCGTTTTTCGCGGGCGACGGTGCGTCGCCCGTCAACGCGCAGTTTTCGCCACCAGCCGGAACAGGTCCAGGCCTGCCCGAAACTATCGAAGCCATCGACAGCGCCCGCGTGACCACGCGCATTCTATACATCGACGCGCATCCCGATGACGAGTCGGCCGCCGTGCTCACTTACCTCGCGCGCGGTCTGCATGCCGACGTGGCTCTGCTCTCCTTGACGCGCGGCGAAGGCGGCCAGAACGATCTTGGACCAGAACAAGCCCCGCAACTCGGCTTGATTCGCACACAGGAGTTGCTCGCAGCGACGCGCGGCTATGGCGTGAAACTCTATTTCACGCGCGCGCGTGACTTCGGATTCTCCAAGACGCCCGAAGAAACAGAGAAGGTCTGGGGCGATCAGGTTCTCGAAGACATGGTGCGCGTGATCCGCAGGTTCCGGCCGAACATCGTGATCAGCAACTTTGGAAACGTGCATTCGGGGCATGGGCATCACCAGGCTTCGGGATTGCTGACACCCAAGGCGGTGAAGTCCGCCGCCGACGCGAATGCTTACCCTCAATTAACCGCCGAAGGCTTCAAACCGTGGTCAAACGGCGCGGCAGGCCTGCCGATTCTTGATGTGGAGCGGGGATCCGATACTCCGAAAGGCTACGCCGTTCCGATCAACGACATTTCTCCTTTATACGGCAAGTCCTACCGGCAGATTGGATTAGACGCCTTCGCCAATCACCGCACGCAAGGCATCTCGGCGTTTCTCGGATCGCCGTTCTTGCGCCGGCCGGTTGGCTTGATCCCGGAGGCCGGTTCGCGTTTCGATCCTGCAATGTTGCGCACCAGTCTGACCGCGCTGGCGGGCGAGGGTTCCGGTCTCGGATGCGGCGGGAAATTAAGCTACTGCGATTTGCTGAAACAGGCCGACCAGGATCTTGCTGCCGCAGGCAAGGCTGGGCTTGAACTGAACTGGAAGCAGGCAACGGTCTTCATCGCCGGCGCGGGCCGCAAGCTGGGATCCATTTTCGCCGAGGGAAAAGCGACCCGCCGGGCGGATGGCGGCGACGCGTTTCTCGACGAACTTAACGTGGTCAAGATGCACATCGATCGCGCCCTCGCTCTTGCTGCCGGATTTGAGCAAACCACCGAGTCCGACCGTGCCTACGTCGTACCCGGCGAGGCTTTTAAGGTTCGCGTCGGCAGGCGGTGCCGCCCGGAGGCCGGTTGCGCATTCGAAGAGCCTGCACTGATTTTGCCGGATGGGTCGAAGCAACCCGGCCACGCGGATGCCCAGACCAGCGAGACCGAATTCACGGTAACCCTCACGTCAAAGCAGTCGCGCCGCGAAGGTTTCGACGGCGATTTACCCGAGCCAGCGCCACTGGTCGAGGCGGAACAGGGCATGACCGTTGCCGGATACAGATTTGATATGAATCAGCCCGTGACCCATATCGAGGCTAGCTCGACGAGAGTCGATCGGGTGCCCCTGCGAATGGTTCCGGCGTACACCCTGATGGTCGAACCCAAGCAAACAGTCGAGGTGCTGGGGAAAAAACAGGCGCCATTCGATGTTTTGCTGCGAGTTCATTCCTATGCGACGCAGGCCCGCAAGGTCAGTGTGGGATTGGATGTACCCCGGGGCTGGACCGCGGCCCCACCGGTGGAGGCTGCCTTCGACGGAGCCGGCGACAAATACGTCAAGCTGACGGTGACCCCGCCGCAGAAGATTTCATCCGGCAATTTCACGATCGCGGCCTATGCCCAGCTCGGCGAAGAGAAATTCTCTACTTCCCTGGAGCCACTGCCGACTTTGCCGACGCAGCTTTGGAGCGAACCCGCGCAATGCGTGGCACACGCGTTCGCGATCAATGTGCCGGAAAATCTGCACGTCGGCTACATCACGGCGGAAAGCGAGCCCGTGCCAGAGGCGCTGGAGCGGCTAGGTATCCGCGTGGAGATGCTGGACCCGGCGACGCTGGCGTTCGGTGATTTGTCGCGCTATAACGCGATCGTGGTAGGTGTGCGCGCCTACGAGTTGCGCCACGACTTGCCCGGCGCTAACCAGCGCCTGCTCGACTACGTATCGAATGGCGGGACGCTGGTCGTGCAGTACGAGCGCGACTTCGCCTGGGACCGCGCGCAATACGCGCCTTATCCCGCAAAGATTGCGCCGCCAGCCGGCAGTCCTTTGCCGCGCATCACCGACGAAAATTCGCCGGTCAAATTTCTCAAGCCAGACGATCCGCTGCTCAACTCGCCCAACAAAATCACGCTGGACGACTTCCAAGGCTGGGTGCAAGAGCGCGGTCTCTACTTCTGGACGCAGTTCGATCCCAAATACACGGCTGTGCTGGCGATGAACGACCCCGGCGAGCCCGATCAAAATGGCGCTCTGGTATACACGCGCTACGGCAAAGGGACCTATATCTACACGGGCATCGCCTTCTTCCGGCAACTCCCGGAAGGCGTGCCCGGTGCCTATCGATTATTCGTGAATCTCCTCACCACTTCCCAAACGGCACGCTGATCCGAGCCACCCAAATATTGTACGGGCACAGCGCACTGCTGTGCCCCAACTTGCCCGGGCCACTACGTAAGCTACAAAAGTATATCTGCCCGCTGCCGCATCGTTGCCGTCTGCGAAATCCTCGAGACTCCGCACCCTTGCATCTGGAAACCGCATGCTATCCTTTCGCGAGTGAAACTCACCAAAAAGGAGTTGCTAATGACGCATGTGACGCGGCCGAAAAACCGGCGCGCATATCGCACCGCAACGGGATTCCTGCTCTGTGTCGCGCTCCTGCTCGGAGCCGCTTCCCAGGCCACCGCCCAACAAAAGGACAAGAAAAATAAAAAAGACACGCCAGCGCCCAGCAGCAGCACTCCGGCGATCTCCCTGACCGATGAACAGCAGATCGACTACATGATTTCAACCATGCTGGGAGCCTGGCAGGTGGGTGACATTGAAAAATTGCACGGTTGCTATGCCGACGACGTGACCATCGTAAGCGCGACCTGGAATCCGCCGGTCATCGGATGGAACAACTATCTGCCGCTGTATCAACTGCAGCGAGCCCGCATGCAGCAAGTGCGCATGGACCGCTCCAACAGCTTCATGAAAGTAAGCGGAAACTCCGCCTGGGCGACCTATCAGTGGGATTTTACTGGCACCGTGGATGGACAGCCGACACCCTCTCAGGGACATACGACCCTGGTAATGGAGAAACGCAACAACAAATGGGTGATCGTGCTGAACCACACATCGGTTGCCGAGGTGCGTCCCGTAAACACAAGCACACCCGCGTCAGCGCAACCCCACTAGGACCGGCGTTCAACGCCCCGAAACGCGGCCCGACGCGTACGCCGCAATAGGGTCGGCTAAAAGCTTTTCAGACCTTCGTACAGGTACATCCCGACAATGACCAGAAGAAGAGCCACCGCCGCGATGCCGCTGGTCTTGATCGGGCGCGACAACGACCCGATCTTGGCGACCAGTTCCCGTTGCTCCCTGGCCATGTGTTCCTGAGCTGCATCGAGGAAGATCTGATCGTCTTCGTGGCTCGTGAGGAGGCTCCGCCAAATCAACAAGCCAATAAAGATGGCGGTGATTGCTCCCCACGCAAACATCAAATAGAGGATGGGCCCCGTGAGCGTCGGCGATTCCATCGTAACCTCCCGTTGGATCCGAACCGCGGTGTTTGCCGTGATGGTGTACCGGCAAACAAGGGGTAAATCGCTAATCTGCCGGGAGTATAGCACCATGTATTTGTATTTTCACTGCTTCACATCGAAGAGACGCCTGTCGACCAAGACGTAAGACTGCTTGGATTCCGGGCCGGGCCGTTCGGGCACCAAAATGGTGAGGGGCAAGGACTTATGCCGAATACTGACCGTGTCGCGATTGTAACTGGGGCCGCGCAAGGCATCGGGAAGCGCACTGCGGAGCTTCTAGCCGAGCGCGGCTTCCACTTGGCGCTGAGTGATCTGCGAGCTCCTTTAGACACGCTGAGAGCGGTGACCGCGCACGGTGCGGAAACCATCGAGCTTCTCGGCGATATCTCCGATGAGCCGACCGTATCCAGGTTTGCGGTCGCAGTCCGCGAGCGCTGGGGCCGCGCCGACGTCCTGGTGAACAACGCCGGCATCAGCATGATCGCCCCGGCAGAAGACCTGTCGGCGGCAGACTATCGCCGCGTACTCGAAGTGAACTTGGTTGCGCCGTTCCTGCTCGCAAAAGCCTTCAGCCCAATGATGCTGAGCCAGCGCGCCGGAAGCATCATCAATGTCTCCTCCATCGCCGGACTAGTCGGGGTTGCCGATCGTGCCGCCTACAACGCCTCCAAGCACGGCCTGATCGGCCTCACGCGCACCCTCGCTGCCGAGTGGGGCGGCCGAGGCGTGCGCGTCAACGCCGTCTGCCCCGGCTGGGTCAAAACCGAAATGGACGCCGCCGACCAAGCCGGCGGCAGCTACACCGACGCCGACATCACCGGCCGCGTCCCGATGGCGCGCTTCGCCACGCCCGACGACATCGCCAAAGCCATCGCCTTCCTGGCCGATCCGCAAGAGAGCGCCTTTATCAACGGCCACGCCCTGGCAGTCGACGGAGGCTGGACCGCCGACGGCAGCTGGGAATCCCTCCGCCTTCGCCACCGCTAATCGTTGGTGCACTGCAGGTCGGCAAGGGTGCCGCACCCTTGGGTCTCAAAGGGTGCAGGTTTTGCGATCCGCCCGAGCAGCCGTCCGCCCTTGGCAAAGCAGGGGCGAGGCTTCAGCACGTCTCCCGTGCGCGCTCCGCCACTTGCGTTGACAAAGCCCCAACCGTCAAGGAAAATGAAAAAGCCTCGCAGCAAGGTGTGGACGCAACAAATCATCGCCATCTTCACACCGCAAACTGTGCCCGAATGGCGGAACTGGCAGACGCGCTAGATTCAGGTTCTAGTGGCCTCACGGCCTTGGAGGTTCGAGTCCTCTTTCGGGCACCATTTTCTCGATAGCCCACGAAAACAATCGGCAAATCTATTCGTACAGAAACGCGGCCGCGTTGGGACGTTCCACGTTCGTAATTGCAAATCGCAATGATTTGCATCTCGCTAAATATCCGCAAACCATTGACACCCGCCGCATCCCACCATACATTCGTCGTATCAAGCACTAGCGCGCCTGGATTGCCCCGCGGGAAAGAGAGCATCATGAGCCTTCGCGATTTCCTCTCCAAACAATTTATCGATGTCATCGACTGGACCGAGCCCGAAGACGGCATCCTCGCCTACCGCTACCCCATGCAGGACCGGAAATCCAGAACGGCGGCAAGCTCACCGTTCGCGAGTCGCAGATACGCGGTCTTCGTCAACGAAGGCAAAAGTCGCCGATGTCCTTCGGTCCCGGCCTCTACACCCTGAACACCCAAACGCTGCCGATCCTGACCTACCTCAAGAACTGGGACAAAGCCTTCCAATCCCCGTTCAAATCCGACGTCTACTTCTTCTCCGCGCGCACCGCAAACCGATCAGCACTGGGGAACTCCCAATCCCATCACCATCCGCGACAAGGAATTCGGCGCCATTCGCCTGCGCGGCTTCGGCATCTATTCCTATCACCTGGCCGACGCAAAAACCTTCTACACCAAGATCAGCGGCACGCGCGATCTCTATCGCGTCGCCGACCTCGAAGGCCAGCTCCGCAACACCATCATCGCGAACATGACCGACGCTTTCGCGAACAGCCAGGTTCCATTCCTCGATATGGCCGCCAGCCAGGGAGCACTCGCCGAAAAAATCAGCGAGCAACTCAAGCCCGCATTCGCCGAGTACGGCCTTTCGCTGGACACCTTCATCGTCGAAAATCTCTCGCTCCCCGACGAATTGCAGAAGGTCCTGGACCAGCGCATCAGCATGAACATGATCGGCGACATGGGCAAATTCACGCAATACGAAGTCGCGCAATCGATCCCCATCGCCGCCGCAAACGAAGGTGGTGGCGCGGTCGGAATAGGCGCAGGCCTCGGCGCGGGCATGGCCATCGGCCAAACCATGATGGAAGCCGTGAAGAGCTCGACTGCCGGCCAAGCTCCCGCCAGTAGCGGCGGAAGCGCAGCTGCGCCTGCCGCTGCCGGAGCGGCAAGCGCGGCCACGAAATTCTGCCAGGAGTGCGGCAAACCGATCCCTCGCGCCAGCAAATTCTGCCCGGAATGCGGCAAGCCCCAAGCCTGATCAGCGGAGACCTATGAGCGGAGTCGAATGGGTCATTGAAGCATTCGGATGCTCGCCCGAGTCGCTGCAAGACGCATCCGTATTGCGCGCGCTATTCGATGAAATCATCCACGAGATGAAACTTCGTCCGGTCAGCGCCCCGCAATGGCACCAGTTCCCCCGCACCGGCGGCATCACCGGCCTCTGCCTTCTCGCGGAATCCCACCTCGCCTGCCACACGTTTCCCGAGCACGGCTCGCTCTGCCTCAATTTATTCTGCTGCGTCCCGCGCCCGGAATGGAATTTTGAAGCCGCGCTGCGGCAACTCTTCTCCTCCCAGACTGTAACGATTCGCCGCCTGGTCCGTTCCTACGAAATGCCGCGCGAGCTGGCGGCGGGCGACTGACGTGACCTCCCTGCCCGCACTGCATCCGAGCACTCCTCGATGACGCAACCCGTCTCGAATTGCCCAAACTGCGGCGCCAAGATAGTCTTCCAATGGTCCAGCAGCGTGCAAACCGTCTGTACCTATTGCAAAAGCATCCTCGTCCGCACCGACGTCGACCTTAAAAAAGTAGGACAAGTCGCCGATCTGCCTCCCGACAGCTCGCCGATCCAGCTCAACACCGAAGGCATCTACCACAACAAAGCCTTTGTCGTCGCCGGCCGCATCCTTTACGAATATGAACAAGGCGGCTGGAACGAGTGGCACGTCGTCATGAACGACGGCACGAGCGCCTGGCTCTCCGACGCCCAAAATGAATTCGCCGTCTCCTTCGCCGTGTCCGGCCAGTCTCTGCCGGCGGCCTCTCAAGTCCAGGTCGGCCAGCAATACACCTGGAATAATCAAACCTATACGGTCACGGTAATCACCGAAGCCCACTACAAAGGCGTCGAAGGCGAGCTCCCTTTCCAGTACTGGGACAAAACCGACGTCACCTTCGTCGACCTCCGCTCGCAAACCGGAAAATTCGCGACGCTCGATTACAGTGACGAGCAACCCGCGCTTTATCTTGGAGAATTTGTTGAGTTCGACGATCTGAAGCTCAAAAATCTACGCCAGTTCGAGGGTTGGTGATGAGCGCCAGTCAGCCACCTCTTCCGTCACAACCCGCGAAGCCGCAAGTGAAAGCGCTGAATTGCCCGCAGTGCGGCGGCGCCATCACGCTGCGCTCGTTCCAACAAGCCGTAACGGTAGTCTGCGAAAATTGCCACTCCATCCTCGACGCCAAAGATCCCACATTAAAAATTCTTCAACAATTCCAGGCCATAACCGGCGAACTCAAGCCCCTCATCCCGCTCGGCACGCGCGGAAAACTCCGCGGCACCGACTACGAGGTCATCGGCTTCCAACGCCGCAGCATCGAATCCGACGGTGTCCGCTACGACTGGCACGAGTATCTGCTTTTCAATCCCTACAAGGGTTTTCGCTACCTCAGCGAATACCAGGGGCACTGGAACGACATCACCGTCTGCAAAAACCTGCCCACCGTTCGCAGCTCTATCGTCTCCACCGCCAACTATCTGGGCGAAAATTTCCGCCACTTTCAGACTGCGGACGCTACCACCGGTTACGTAATCGGAGAATTTCCCTGGCAGGTGCGCGTAGGCGAGCGCGCCGTCGTGACCGATTACGTCCATCCTCCCCACCTGCTCTCCTGCGAACAGAGTTCCGGCGAAACCACCTGGTCGGTAGGCGAATACATCTATCCCCAGGAAATCTGGAAAGCCTTCAATCTCCCCGGCAGTCCCCCCGAGCCCATCGGCGTATTCGAAAATCAGCCGGCCCCATCGTCCGTAAGCGTGAAGCAAGTGTGGATGGCATTCCTCATCCTGGCCGTCTTCCTTCTCGGCCTGATGGCCTTCAACGAAATCGCGGCCAGCAAAGATCCTGTCTTCAACGGCGCGTATCAATTTCGCACCGGCGAGCCAAAAGGAGAAGCTTCCTTCGTCACCGATATTTTCGCGTTGAAAGGTCGCACCTCCAACGTGGAAATCAAGACTTCCGCGGACGTCTCCAACAACTGGATCTATCTCAACTACGCGCTGATCAACCAGGACACCGGCCAAGCTTGGGACTTTGGCCGCGAAGTCAGCTACTATTCCGGCCGCGACTCCGACGGTTCCTGGACCGAAGGTAGCAGGACCGATACCGTCACCGTGCCCAGCGTGCCCCCCGGAAACTACTATCTGCGCATCGAGCCCGAAGGGGACGCCCGCCATCCGCTGATCTCTTACACCGTTGCCATCCGCAGAGATGTTCCCGTATTCAAGTTTTACGGCTATGCCTTGGTCGCGCTGTTTCTACCGATCCTATACGTAAGCTTCAAAGCCATCAGCTTTGAGCGCGCGCGCTGGGCGGAAAGCGACCATCCCATCTTGCAAACGGAGAATAATTAATGTTCAACACCCTTTATCTCACGTACGGATTCCTGGTGCTCGGCTTGGTTGGCATGGCTCAGTATCGCGGCTGGAGCATGGACACCATGAACGAAGTCAAAAACGTCCCCAAGTCCATTAGAGACAATCCCGGCGCGTATCGCGGCATCTACAGCAGCTATCACCACTACACAGGAGGCAAATAAGATGAACCTGCTCCCGCTCGGCAACGTAGTCAGCGCCCTGGCCTACGCATTCATAGGCATCCTGATCTTCATCCTGGCGTTCGTCGTAATCGACAAAGCCACCCCCTACCATCTCTGGAAAGAGATCGTCCAAGAACACAACATGGCCCTGGCGATCCTGATAGGCGCGATGTCGATCGGCATCTGCATCATCATAGCCGCCGCCATCCACTAAGTAGCACAGACACTCTTGTCTGTGCCCCTGTGAGCATGGGCAACGCTCGCCCACGAAGCGCCAAATCCGCCGCAATCGACGGACCAAGAGAGTGATTTGAAAAACCGCCCACACGAACGAAACTGTCATCCTGAGCGAAGCGAAGGACCTCAACCGAAGCGCCCGGCACCCGCCCCCCGAGCGAGCGCAATTTCCCGTACTCGAGAGAGCGATTGAAAAACCGACCACACGAAAGAACCTGTCATCCTGAGCGAAGCGAAGGACCTCAACCGACGCGTCCGCCACTCGCCCCCAAGCGAGCGCAATTTGACGGACTCGAGAGAGTGATTTGAAAAACCGACCACACGAAAGAACCTGTCATCCTGAGCGAAGCGAAGGACCTCAACCGACGCACCCGGCACTCGCCCTCGAGCGAGCGCAATTTGACGGACTCGAGAGAGTGATTTGAAAAACCGATCACACGAAAGAACCTGTCATCCTGAGCGAAGCGAAGGACCTCAACCGACGCGCCCGGCACCCGCCCCCCGAGCGAGCGCATTTCCCCGTTCACGATCGACTCCAGACTTGACGCCATAGCCAATGGGAATCCTCCTCTTCATCTCCGTCTTACTGGTAGCCGCCTGCGGCCTGATCTACGAACTAGTCGCCGGCACCCTAGCCAGCTACCTCCTGGGCGACAGCGTCCTGCAATTCTCCACGGTAATCGGCACCTACCTCTTCGCCATGGGCGTAGGCAGCGCCCTCTCCCGCTACCTGAATCGCGGCCTGGTCTATCAATTCATCTGGATCGAACTCCTCCTGGGCGTAATCGGCGGCTTCTCCTCCGCACTCCTGATGCTGGCCTTCGCCTTCACCCAGGGCTTCGAACTAATCCTCTACGCCCTGGTCATCGTCATGGGCGTCCTCGTAGGCCTGGAAATCCCGCTGCTCATGCGCATCGTGAAAGACCGCTACGATTTCCGCGACGTAATCGCCCACGTCCTGACCTTCGACTACCTCGGCGCGCTGGGAGCCTCCCTCCTCTTTCCGATCCTCCTTGTTCCGCGTCTGGGCCTGGTGCGTTCCGCAATGCTGTTCGGCATCATCAATGCCGCGGTCGCGCTCTGGAGCACGTTCCTGTTCGCGAAGCAACTTCCCACCGCTCGTGTTTTGCGCGTAGCCTGCTTCGTAGTCCTGTGCGGTCTCGGAATTGGCATGGCCCAAGCCAGAAAGATCACCGCCACCGCCGAAGAAAACATCTATGCCGACGAAATCATTTTCGCCCGCGATTCCCGCTACCAGCATCTAGTCCTCACGCGTTTCAAGGACGACCTCCGCCTGTTCCTCAACAGCCACTTGCAATTCAGTTCCCGCGACGAATACCGTTACCACGAAGCTCTGATTCATCCCGGCCTCGCTAGCATCCCCGCCCCCCGCCGCGTTCTCGTACTCGGCGGCGGTGACGGCCTGGCCGTCCGCGAAATCCTGAAATATCCCCAGATCGAAAGCATCACCCTCGTAGACCTCGATCCCGAAATGACCCGCATTTTCTCAACCAACGCGATGCTCACGCAGCTGAATGAAAAATCCCTGCTCTCCCCAAAACTTCACGTCATCAACGCCGACGCCTTCCCCTGGGTCGATTCCAACACCGACAGCTTCGATTTCATCGTCATCGATTTCCCCGACCCCACGAATTATTCCCTCGGCAAGCTCTACACCACCGCGTTCTACCGCGCCGTAACCCGCCACCTAAGCGTCCAGGGCGCAATCGTAGTCCAGAGCACGTCACCGATGTTCGCCCGCGATTCCTTCTGGTGCATCGCGGCAACACTAAAGCAAGCAGGCCTGCGCATCTACCCGTACCACGTCTACGTCCCCTCATTCGGCGAATGGGGATTCGTGCTAGCCTCCACCCACGAATACACCCCGCCAACTTCCCTGCCGCCAGGCCTACGCTTCGTCGATGCAAAAGGAATCCCGCTAATGTTTCAATTCCCCCCAGACATGGCCCCCATGCAAGTCCCTCCCAACCAATTGAACGACCAGGTCCTAGTCCGCCTCTACGACCAAGACTGGAAGGACATCAGCCACTAAAAGTCTTGCGGCACGAAAGGTTTTGTGGCACAGCCATTCCTGCCTGTGCCGGGTGCCGCACCCTTGGGTTTCAAAGGGTGCGGGTTTAGAATCCAACTTCAATCGAGCCTATGGCCACACGGATGGTCAGCCCCAGAAAAAACTTCTCATATTCAATCCGCCATTGTGAGAACGTGTAGTGAAAATGAACCGCCGCCAATTCCTGGGTCTCAGCAGCGCCGCACTGATCAACCTCTCCCTGAAATCCGACCGTCCCATCGCTGGCTCCTTCGTCAACGAATCCTTCCAGGCCGGACATCTCCTACGCGACCATGCAAGCTTTCCAACTCCAAAACACATCGAGAAAGTCGGCGTCGTCATCGTAGGCGGCGGCATCGCCGGCCTGAGCGCGGCCTGGCGCCTACGCAAGCGCGGCTTCACCGATTTCGTCCTCCTCGAAATGAACGACAGCGCCGGAGGAAACGCCCGCTGGGGCGAAAACGAAATCACCGCATATCCATGGGCCGCACACTACGTGCCGGTGCCGGGTCCGAAAGCAATCTACGTGCGCGAGCTATTCGAGGATTTAGGTGTTCTAAAAGACGGACAGTGGAACGAGCGCTATCTCTGCTTCTCGCCGCAAGAGCGCCTCTTCCTCTACGGCCGCTGGCAGGAAGGCATCGAACCTGCCATCGGACTAAAACCAAAAGATCGCGAACAATTTCAACGCCTGGAAAACCTCTTCACTAAATATAGAGGTAGCGGCGAATTCACAATCCCGCTCGAACTCGGCCGCTCAAACCGCCTCGCGGATTTAGATCGCATCTCGTTTTCCGAGTGGCTCCGCCAACAAAATATCGATTCCCCGCTCGTGAACTGGTACATGAACTACGCCTGCCGCGACGACTACGGCGCGCTAGCCAAAGACGCATCCGCCTGGGCCGGCATTCATTATTTCTCTTCGCGCGAAGCCGAAGAAAAAGGTCCGCTCACCTGGCCCGAAGGCAACGGCTGGATCACGCGCCGCCTGCTCGAACGCGTCGGCGAAAACGTCCGCACCAACCAAATGGTGCATCGCATCACGCCAAGTCCGCGCGGCGTGTCTGTCGAAGCTGGCGACACCCGGTTCCAATCTGAATTCGTGATCTTCGCCGCGCCCACTTTCCTCGCTCCCTACATCGTCGAAGGTTTCGCTCCACTCCACGCCTTCACCTACTCGCCGTGGCTCACCGCAAACTTAACGCTCGATCGGTTGCCCGACGCGCGTGGCGCAGAGCCCACGTGGGACACCGTCTTTCTCGACTCCCCCACGCTCGGATACGTAGACGCCACGCACCAGAGCATTCGCTCGCACATCGACAAAACCGTGTGGACGTTCTACTGGGCGTTAGCCGAAGGCGATCCCGCGCAAAATCGGCGATTCCTGTTGGAGAAAGACTGGACGTACTGGAAAGAAGCGATCCTGCACGACCTCGAACGCGTCCACTCCGATATCCGAAAGTGCGTTTCGCGAATCGACATCATGCGCATGGGTCACGCCATGGTCCGGCCCGTTCCGGGATCGATTTTCTCAGCCGAGCGCCAGCGTCTAGCACGACGCCAAGGCCGGATCCTATTTGCAAATTCCGATGTAAGCGGAATTTCTATCTTCGAGGAAGCGCAATACCACGGCGTGAAATCCGCGGAAGAAATTCTGCAACTCATCGAAGGAAAAAAGTAAATCCATTGAGTCTGGGAAGTTCTGAGCAGCGCCACATCGGCGACCCTGTCCTGGGATGCCGATTCACGCTCGCATGTCACCCTACCGATTCACGCTCGCATGTCACCCTGCCGATTCACGCTCGCATGTCATCCTGAACCTATCCGACAAGGATAGGTGAAGGATCTCAACACCAGCACGATTACCAACCTTGTCTTCGAGCCAGCTCAACTTCAACACTCGGAGCGACTCAGGCGGTCCTGGTGCCGCCAGTAAACAAGTGGACGATCAATGAAATCACGGCAAAAATCAGCAGCAGGTGAATCATGAATCCGGCGACGTGAAAGAATACGAATCCGCCAGCCCAAAGAATTACGAGCAGTATTGCTAAGCCTAGAAAAGGTCCAAATCGCATAATCGCTCTCCTTTACGGGCCGCGATGGCTGAGTGTCAGGACGGCTATCGCGCACTCATCTATAAATAATATTTGGCCGATCCGGGCAATACACGGAAGCGTGTAGCGAAGCCGCTAGAGTCGTTTACCCTTTTTGGCACCGGATTCTTGCGGGCGCACTATTTGGCTACCCTACCAACCCGGGAAAGCCGCTTGATCCCCGCATCGGCGGCGATGCGCTTCGAATTGCGCTTGTCGCCAGCTTGGTGGGCAAAGGCGCCCGCTTCAGAAAGCGGCCGCTACTACTACTCGGCGAAGATCAGATGGCGCCTGATCGGTTTTGCGCTAGACGGGTTCATGCTCCTTCCACTGACTTCAATAAACCTTCGGCGTGCAGCGCGCCCTCTGGCGTGTCTTCGTGCTTGAAGTAAACGAAAACGTCGCCGCGTTGCGCGTAACCCGCCACCTTCGAGGTCAACGCCTTACGGGTCTTCGCCGAATAGTCTTCCTTCCGCAGCCGCAGGTAGACAAAATCAGCCGTCTGCACGTCCGGGGTTTCCAGTTTCTCGCTTTCCGCCTGGCAGAGCGCCACATTTGCGGCGCGCATCGCTTCGTATACTTCGTCGGTGAACCACGAAACGTGACGGAATTCAAAAGCGCTGCGCAAACTTCGCGGGAGTCCCGCCAAAAAATCCTTCAGCAACGCCACATCGCATTTCAGATACGGCGGCAACTGGAACAACACCGGCCCCAGCTTTTTCTCCACATCCAACGGCTGCAATGCCGCGACGAATTCCGACGTAAATTCCGCGACATCTTTCAGCCGCTTGATGTGCGTGATTTTCTGGTTGGCTTTGAACGCGAATTTGAATTCCGGCGGTGTTGCTGCCATCCAGCCGCGCAATAGCTTTTCCGTGGGGAAATGCCGGAAGGTGTAGTTCACCTCCACGGTGTTCAGCCGCGAAGAGTAGTGTCCCAGAAATTTCGCCGAAGCTAGCTTCTCGGGATAAAAATCCGGCTTCCACGTTGCGTAAGCCCACCCGGATGTCCCTGCATAGATTTTCCCCACCAAGTCACCCGACGAAACAGAGTTGAACACGCCGCCAAACAACAACCAGTCATTTCCGAGGTAGGACGAGGGGCGTCCTAAGACGACCTAACATTTCTCCAGCCTGGGCGCAAACTACAGCTATGCACGCTACTAATGGTTCGCCGGGCTGAAGCCCGGCGCCTACATGCCTTTTGCGAGCAAAGTCTTCCAGCGGGCCCAGGCGTCGGTGCGGGCTTTGCGATTTGCGTCGCTGGCGTCGGGGGCTTCGCCGGCGCGCATGAAACCGTGGCCTGCGCCGTCATAGGTGACCGGGTCATAGGGCTTCCCGGCGGCCTTCATGGCTTCCACCGTGCCGGGGACGGTTGCGCCAATGCGCGCGTCGTCGCCGGCGTAAAACCCGTAGATCGGAGCTTTGATGCGCGCCATCGCATCCTTTTCCGGCGGCCCGCCATAAAACACGAACGCCGCCGACAAGTCGCCGCGGTTGGTCGCGAAGCGGAAACTCTGACTTCCGCCCCAGCAGAATCCGGTAACAAACAGCTTGCCGTTGGCGGCGGGAATCTTCAGCCCGTAATCCGCGGCGGCATTCAGGTCCGCGGTAACCTGGTCGGGATTGAGATGGCTGACCGCTTCCATGGTCTTGCCTTCGGCGAACGACGAACTGCGTCCACCGTTGGGCCCCATGCCGGAGAGCAGATCGGGCGCGACCGCGATGTATCCCGCCGCGGCCACCTGATCAGCCAAATCTTCCACCCAATCGGTCATGCCGAAAATTTCGTGGATCACCAGCACCACTGGGCGCTTGTCCTTCGTCTCCGGGTACACCACGAAGGTCTCGACCGCGCGGCTGTCGTGCTTCACGGTGATCCATTCGCTGTGACGCGGCGACCTGGCTAGCTGAGCTTTGGCCCAGTCTTGCGCGGCGGCCGGCAACGCGGCTGACAACGCGGCGAGGAGTAACAGAAAACTCAGCGAGGCTCGTTTCATCATTCCCTCACAAATCGGCGGTGTAAATGCGGATCGCGGCTGGCCGGGCTGAAGCCCGGCGCCTACATTTTGATGCTCATTGATGCTCAGCCGAAGGCATCCGGCTGAGACGCCTTGCTGGTATCCGCGAACCGGCAGAATCATATGCGTGTCCCAAGGCTTGGAGCAAGCGGTTGCGTCTGCCATACAGGATGTTTGACTCGCGCCTGAGACGCGGGACGGTTCCGACGGAATACCGACGGTTCCCCGCTGCCGCAAAATCCCAGGAGAGTTTCGAGGGCGCGAAATTGACGTGTTGATCGGCAATCCGTTACCGTGACGTTGCGACGGGCTGACCTCATAAGGGGTTCACGCAATGCATTCGATTTTATTGGCCTTCTCGGCACTGATTCTTTCGTTTCCTGAATGGAAACCTCACTTCACGTTTTTGAGCGGCGCCGTCACGAACGAATTGATGGTGCTGCGCTGGCTGCATTTCGTCTTCGGCATCATCTGGATCGGGCTGCTGTATTTTTTCAATCTGGTGGGCATGCCCACGATGGCGCAGCTGGATGCTCCGGTGCGCGTCAAGGTGTATCCGGTGCTGATGTCGCGGGCGATGGCGTGGTTCCGATGGTCCGCACTGGTGACCGTGATTGTGGGCATACGCTACTTTTTGCGCGTGCTTTCCGCCGACGCGCACAACGCCGGTGATCCTTCCTTGACGCTGCGGTGGTTCGGGTGGTGGGTGCTGGTGTGGAGCCTCACATTCGAGCTGATTTATATGTTGCAACGGCCGGCGAAGGGCCTTCGGGACAATCCTTGGGTCCGGGCCATCGGAATCGGTGTGGTGGTGAGTGCCGCTTCGTGGATCGTGCTGGCTCTCAACGGGGGTCCAACTTCGTCGAGCCAGCACCTGGCGATCAGCGTCGGCGGCGGGCTGGGGCTGGTCATGCTGCTCAATACCTGGTTCGTGGTGTGGCGGATACAAAAACGCCTGATCGCGTTCACGCGGGCGACCGCCGAGCAAGGGACACCCATGCCGCCGGAAGCGGCGCAGTTGATGCGCTGGGGATTTCTGGCAGCGCGCACTGGGTTTTGGCTGTCGTTCCCGATGCTGTTCTTCATGGGGGCGGCCAGCCACTACCCGTTTTTGGAGACGGTGGCGCGTTAACGATCTGGTTAGCCCTCCCTCTACCTTTTTCGTAAGTGTGGATTCCAGGCAGGTTAAAGTCATTTGTTTTGATAGACATTTGTAAGTATGGATTCTAAGGGAGTTAGCCGGGCGGGATGGTCTGCGAAAACTTGTGGAGAAGCCCAGAGAGGAGGACGAGTTTGGCTTGAACTTCAAGTTATAGATTACCATATATGAATATAAATGTCAAGCTAATTTGTGGATTTCACTCAAAAACAGGGATCTGGGCGCCGGAGACGGGGATCATCGCCCGCCATCTTGTGGTAGATGATCTCCACAAGCCACACAAACCCAGCCACGCGGACGAGCAGCAACGCTAAGCGATCAAGAACTTCAGAGCTGTTTTTGTCGAAGGATCGAAACCGCTGGAGAGTTATCTTCATTTGTCCCGTCCGTCACCGCGAAAGGCAGAGTTCTCCATCTGCCGCAGCGCCGGAAAGAACAAAGTCATTAGAACTTTGCCTTTTCCCTAGGTCAATACTTATTTGTGGATTTTGGTGTGGGAAGACAAGAGGCGAGCCACTAATAGAGCAGTTTTTCTGGTAACGTATCGGCGGAGGCACCTATGCCCAACGACGACACTGCCGAGATACCTAAATCGGGTCCCCACGGCCTCGCCATCAGAGAGGGATTTTATGTCTCCGTCGAGGAGTCTCGTCGGCACCCCTATCACGTTGCAACCTGCGACTGTAAATGTGGCGAGGCTGGCTACCGGATATTCGTGAACGAAGTTCACTACAGCGATGGTCAACGATTTCAGAACTATGTCGCAAACGTGCTTTTGAACGTTCACGCCAACAACACCAAACACCCTGATGTGATTCAGATCCCGATGGAAGCAGAGTTCACGAACTGAATGGCAACCGACAACCACGAAATAGAACGCCATCTCACTCCCAGTGGTTGGGTGACTGGCAACGAGTAGGTAAACGGCACGCAAATTAAAACTGTTGAGCCACCCTCTGATCGTGTTGAAACATGGATTGAGGAAATTAGTGATTCGTCCGAGGGATGGGACCCGCCAACAGCTTTTTCTAAAATGACCTGGGAATCTCCCACCGTTTCTTCCGAAGTTCGGGTGGCACTAAAACAACAATTTCCGCGACCAGAGTACAGGCCATGGAAAAAACTCCCGAAAAAGAAACGCAAGCTTGACTACTGATTCTCTGAAAACCTGGGGCTGTTATCTACGGAGCAACGAAATGGGAAAAGAAGAGAGGCGGGCCAGGTCGTCCCGCCTCCCGGTTTTCCCCTTTCGGGGAAAGTCCGGCTAGCCTGACGGAGGGCGGCCAGCCGGTCGTGTATTGGCCTGGGTATGAAACCCGTGAAAGGCGAAAAAAGTTACGCTCGGATTAAAAAAAATTGAGTAGAATCCGCGGTGCGGAGCAGCCGCACGTCCACCGTCGCTCTCCTTATGCCACGTCCCTCACACTTGAGTCCCGATAACATATTGCGTTTTCTGCAGGTTAGGAGAGATCCGGCTTCGACGGAGGAGATTGCCCGGGGGCTGCGCTTGCGTAAGGCGGACCGGCGGCCCTTGTTCAAAATGCTAACGAGCTTGAAAAAACGGGGCGCGATTGGGGAGCTGCCGGGCGGGCGGTATCACCTGGCGGGGTCGAAGCCCGAGCGTATGGAGCAGACCAAAAAGCAGATCCCTCACCCCGCAACGACCGCGGGGATTCGGGATGACAACCGTCATGAAAATCGTTTGAGGCAGGAGAGTGCTCCACGGCGAGACGAGATCGCAGGGCGGCTGGTTCTGCATCACGATGGTTATGGCTTTGTGGTGCCGGATACGCCGCAGCCACAGTTTGCCGGGGACATTTTCATCCCGCGGGATTCGGTCGAGGATGCGATGCACGGCGACCATGTGCTAGCCAAGATCCTGCGGACGGGTTCCGGGCCGGGGCCGCAGCGGGCAGAGGGGCGCATCGTGCGGGTGCTGGGGCGGGCGCATCCCACGGTGGTCGGCCAGTTTCGCTACGGGCCGCGTGGCAACAGCGTGTTGCCGTATGACGCGCGCATGCAGCACGCGATCGAGATTCCTCCTGGGGAGGAGCTGACGCCGGAGTTGGCAAAGAGGCTTGGCTTGGGGTGGGACGGAAAGAGCACGTCGGGGGGGCGGATTGAACTTGCCGAGATGGGGCGCAGCAGTGCTGCGCCCGTACAGGGGGGCGAGAAGAGAGGACGAGGGCAGCGGACGGCGCACTTGGAGGTGCTGGACGGGGCTGTGGTCAATGTGGAGTTGCTGCGGTATCCGCGCGGCGGGGCGTCGCCGACGGGGCGGGTGATTGAGATTCTGGGGCGGCCCGGGGACCTCGGTGTCGATATCGAGATCATTATTCGCAAGCATCATCTGCCGCATGTTTTCCCCGGGGAGGTTTTGGAGGAAGCGGAGCGGCGGGCTTTGCCGGTTACCGATGCGGATCGCGCGGGGCGCGAGGATTTTCGGCATCTGCCGATCGTGACCATCGACGGCGAGACCGCGCGGGATTTTGACGATGCCGTTTACGTGGAGTGGCGCGGGGACGGCAGCTGGCACCTGCAGGTGCACATTGCGGACGTGGCGCACTACGTGCGGACGGCGATGCCACTGGACGGTGAGGCGCGGCTGCGGGGGACGTCAGTTTATTTTCCGGATCGGGCGGTGCCCATGCTGCCGGAAGCGCTGTCGAACGGGATGTGCTCGCTGAAGCCGCAGGAAGACCGGCTGGTCATGAGCGCGCTGATGGACTTCGATGCCGCGGGGAATATGCGCGGGGCGCGGATGACGTCTGGGGTCATTCGGTCGGCGGAGCGCATGACGTACACCAACGTCAATAAGGTGATTGAAGGGGATGCCGAAGCGACGGCGCGGTACGCTTCGCTGGCGCCGCATTTTCGCAACATGAAGGAACTGGCGCTGCTGCTGAATGCGCGGCGCAACGAGCACGGGTCGATCGATTTCGATTTGCCGGAACGGGTGATTGAATTCGACGAGCAGCAGAAGATGATCAGCATCGGGCGGAGCGAGCGGAACATCGCTCACCGGTTGATCGAGGAGTTCATGCTGGCGGCGAATCGGGCGGTGGATGGGTATTTGTTGAAGCGGGGGATCGCGTCGCTGCATCGGGTGCATGAGAAGCCGGATGCGAAGAAAGTTTTGGAGTTTGAGGAGTTGGCGCGTGCGTTTGGGTATTCGCTGGGCGTTGAGAATTTGCACCAGCGGGAGGTGGCAGTGCGGCATGGGCGGGTGCCTGCGCCGGCGAAGGCTGGGAGGCCGGATTCCTATGGGCATGGTCGCGAGCGGGGGATGCGCGTGGCTTTGCCGGGTTCATCGGCGGACTTGCGGATTACGCCGCAGCATTACCAGCGGCTGGTGAAGAAGATTGCGGGGAAGCCGGAGGAGCGGATTATTTCGTACCTGATGCTGCGATCGCTGAAGCAGGCGCGGTATGCGGCTGATCCGCTGGGGCATTTTGCGCTGGGATTTGAGGAGTACACGCATTTTACTTCGCCGATTCGGCGGTATCCCGATTTGATCGTGCATCGGACACTGAAGTGGGCGCTCGAGCATCCCCACGAGGCTGCGGCGGCTGCGCCGAAACGGGTTACGGATGCTGAGGCTGTGGTGTATTCGCATGGGGAGTTGGAGGAGATTGCGGCGGAGTCTTCCGAGGCGGAACGGCGCGCGGCTGGGGCGGAACGCGAGTTGATGGACTGGAAGACCGCGCAGTTCATGGAGGAGCACCTGGGGGAGGAGTACGACGGGTTGATTATTTCGGTGCAGAAATACGGTTGCTTTGTGGAATTGTTCGAGGTTTTTGTGGAGGGATTGCTGCCGATCAATGCGCTGGAGGAGGCGGTCGGGGCGCGGTGTATGTATCGTGAGAAGGATCACGCGATTGTGGCGATGCCTGGCGGAGATGGGCGGCGGGGGGGTGGAGGCCGAGGTCAGCAGCGCGGCCGGGGTGCGAAGCCGAAGCAGCTGATTTGGCAGCACGGGGATCGTGTGCGGGTGCGGGCGGAACGGATTGATCCGATGCGGCGGCGGGTGGAGTTTGCGCTGGCTGAACTAACCCAATAACGTATGCAGGGACGCAGTACGGCTCGGGAAATAGGCTAAACTTGTGCCTGAGGAAGAATCGCGATGGCTTCGACCGTCATCGTTCGGAACCCAGGCATTCTCGGCGGCAAACCCGTTTTTCGCGGCACGCGCGTCCCATTTCGTGCGCTTACCGACTATCTTGAGCACGAACGAAGTTTGAGTGAATTTCTCGACGATTTTCCGAGCGTGACTAGAGAGCAAGCGATTGCCGCACTGGAGGAAGCGCGAATCAACCCGGCCGCCGCGCTTCAATGAATTACGCCAACTCGAAGCAATCCATTACGATCGGGCGCGTTACAGGTCACTGGAGTTAGTCACGTGCAAATACAGAATAAGCGGGGCGATCTCCTTTTTGAGGGCGATCTCCATTTGATCACCCAAGACCTGGACCTTAAGGAAGCTGCCCTTGAAGGTGCGGTGCTGGAGGGCGCGAATTTCGCAGGCGCCGACCTCGAAGGCGCAAACTTGCGCGGCGCGGACTTGTACTGGGGGAATTTCTTCATGACAAATCTTACGGGCGCCGACCTGGAAGGTGCCCAGTTGCAGGGTGCTGACTTGAAAAAGGCTAACCTGACCAACGCTAATCTGCGCAACGCAAATTTAGGAAGAGACAATTTAAGAGGCTCGACGCAGTTGCAGGGCGCAAACCTTCGTGGCGCGACACTACAGGGCGCGAAGATGGAAGGAGTTGAATACGACGCTGCAACCATCTTTCCATCGAATTTTGACCCGAAGAAAGCGGGAATGATTTTCATTGACCCAACTTGAACTCAGCGAAATTTGGGGTTGCCCTAACTTGGCTCCTACCTATCGTATCTGATGATTCTGTTATTCTGGAGTGCCACGGAGATCGTGGCGATGCGGAACTGAGCGCTGGCGGCGACATTTTACAGAGAGAAAGGATCTATCGTGAGTTCGACTACTGTTTCGGAGCGAGGCGTCAAGCGCGCCTACAATTTTAATGCGGGGCCGGCGGCTTTGCCGCTATCGGTGCTGGAGCGTATCAAAGAGGAATTGCTGGATTGGCGCGGGACCGGAATGTCGGTGATGGAGATGAGCCACCGGTCGCCGGAATTTGAGGGCATCAACGCGGCTGCCGAAGCTGGGCTGCGCAAGCATTTGTCCATTCCGGAGGACTACGCCGTTTTGTTTCTTCAGGGTGGCGGGAGTTTGCAATTCGCCATGGCACCGATGAACCTGGCGCTGGCGGGGAAGCCCGTGGATTTGATTAACACCGGAATGTGGACGGCGAAGGCGCTTGGTGAATTGAAGAAGGGCATCCTTCATACGGTCGCTGCATCGACGGAAGCGGAAAAGTTCGCTCGTTTGCCGCGTGCGGATGAAATCAAGCTCTCGGCCGAGCCTTCTTACGTGCACATGTGCACGAACAACACCATTGAAGGCACGCAGTGGCACTCGCTGCCGGAAACTGGAGGAGCGCCGCTGGTCGCGGACATGTCGTCGGACATCGCCTCGCGGCCTGTTGACGTGAAAAAGTTCGGGATGATCTTTGCGGGGGCGCAGAAAAATCTTGGGCCTAGCGGGGCGACGGTGGTCATCATCCGCAAGGACCTTGCGGAACGGGCGGACAAGAACCTGCCTACCATCCTGCAATACCGGACGCACATCAAGGAGAAGTCGCTGTATCACACGCCGCCGACGTTCGCGATTTATATTATTGGGCTGGTGATGGAGTGGATCGAGGCGGAGGGGGGCATTACGGCGATCGAAAAGCGGAATGAAGCGAAAGCCAAGCTGCTGTATGAGGCGATCGATTCGAGCAATGACTACTACGTTTGCCCGGTCGAGAGGGCTGCGCGGTCGCGCATGAACGTGGTGTTTCGGGTGGCCGGCGGGGACGAAGCGAAGGAAAAGAAATTTGGGAAGGATGCGGAAGCTGCGGGGATCGTGGGCACGCCCGGGCATCGGTCGGTGGGCGGGATGCGTGTGTCGCTTTACAATGCGGTCACGCCGGAGGCGGTGCAGGCGCTGGTCGGCTTCATGCGGGAGTTTCAGCGGACAAACGGCTGAGTCTTGGCGTCGTTCAGCTGAGCTTCGGGCTCTTGGTCGGAAGGCATTGCGTTTCAAGTGTGGCCAGATCGAGGAGTTTAGACGCGCTCACGGCCTCCGAGCACGGAAGTCATTGGTCATTGATTTTAAAGACCGGCAGTGTTGATGGCGAGAAGCCGCGGTTCGGTCATTTCCTCGATGGCGTAACGCAGGCCTTCGCGGCCCAGACCGGAGTCCTTGACGCCGCCGTAAGGCATGTGGTCGATGCGGAAGGACGGGACCTCGCCGATCATCAGGCCGCCGACTTCGAGGGTCTCAAACGCCCGCGTGATGCGCACAAAATCACGAGTGAAAATTCCAGCCTGCAAACCGAAATCGGAACGATTGATGGAAGTGAGCGCATCGCCGTAATCGCTGAATTTTTCCACCGTTACGACCGGCCCGAAAATCTCCATGCAGTTCACACGCATTTCTGGTTTGGTATTCGTGAGCACAGCGGGCGTAACCGTCGAGCCCGCGCGCTGTCCGCCGCAAAGGAGCTGGGCTCCCCCGCGGACCGCTTCCTCGATCCACTCGGCGACGCGTCGCGCCGCGGCTTCGTTGATCAGCGGGCCAACGTCGGTGGTTTCGTCCAGAACGTCGCCGACTTTCAATTTTTGAACGCGGGGAACGAGAGTGCCGACGAACTTATCGTAAACGCTGTCCTGCACAAGGATGCGCTGAACGGAAATGCAGGTTTGCCCCGCATACGCAAACCCTCCCGCTGCGCAACGCTCCGCGGCCAAATCCAAATTCGCATCGGCACAAACGATCACGCCGGCATTGCCGCCGAGCTCCAGCACTACGCGCTTTTTCCCCGCCTGGGCCTTCAGTTGCCATCCGACGGCGGTGCTGCCGGTAAAACTGAGCAGCTTGATGCGATCGTCGCGCACGATCAGCGCGGCGTCGTCATTCGACAGCGGCAGCACATTCAATGCGCCCGCCGGCCAGCCCGCCTCTTCAATGATTTGCGCAAGCCGTAAAGCGGTGAACGGAGTTTGCGGCGCTGGCTTAAGGATGATGGTGCAGCCCGCGGCGATCGCGGGAGCGAGTTTGTGAGCCACGAGATTGATGGGGAAGTTGAAAGGAGTGATGGCAGCAATGGGTCCGAGCGGAAATCTCCGCACAATTCCCCAGCGGCCCGCGGTGGCGGCTTGCCAATCCAGCGGCAAGTACTCGCCGCCAACGCGCACGGCTTCTTCGGCGGCAACGGCGAACGTGAAGATCGCGCGATCGACTTCGACGCGAGAGGCCTTCAGCGGCTTGCCCGCTTCCAGCGCCATGATGCGGGCCAGTTCGTCGCGATGCTTTTCGATTCCGGACGAGATGGAGCGCAAGATCCGCTGCCGCTCGTAACCGCCGAGCTTCCGGGTGACGTCGAATGCGCGGACGGCGGCGGCGATGGCAGCTTCCGCATGTTTTGCGGTCGCGCGATAGGAGGTGCCGACGAGCTGTCCGGTTCCCGGAGATCGAATTTCGATCGGCTCGGCGTCGGTGTGCCATTTGCCGTCCAGCAAGAAGCCCACGTCGAGCGGGGTGGTATTGGCAGACGAACTGTTGGTAGAGGCGGTGTTTGTGACGGTTGTGCTCATAGAGAGTCTCTAAACCAGTTTGCACCCGAAGGCGGCTCGCTTCAACTTCGGCGGATCGGAGCTTTGGCTGCGGAAAAATGCAACAAAACGAAGACAAAGCTTTCTTCAGGGGCTGAAGCCCGTAGAGAGCATGCAATTTATGTCGGCGCTAAAGCACCGACCTCCTAAAGAAAAAGACTTTTTCCGCAGGCCGTAAAGCCTGGAACCCAAGAACGCCCGCTTCGGAAAGCGGCCGCTACAGGTTCTTCACGCGTGAGAGAGCGCGGGTTGTTTCTGTTCTGTCACCGAGGCGAGTGCTGCCTCGATTACGTTTAAGCCTTCGTCGAATTGTTCGTCGGAGACTACCAGCGGCACGAGAATGCGAATGACGTTGTTGAAGGTGCCTGCGGTGATGGTGATGAGACCGTGCTTGCAGCAGTACTCCGCGATTTGCTTGGTCTCTTTCTCGGCGGGCTCGCGGGTTTGCGCGTTGCGCACCAGCTCAATCGCGCACATGCCACCCAGACCACGAACGTCGCCGACCAGCGGCCACTTTTTTTGCCACGCGCGAGCGCGCGCCTCGAAATGCTTTCCGAGTGCTGTAGAACGCGCCAGCAAGCCATCTTTCTCGATGGTCTCGATGGCCGCAAGCGCCGCAGCGCACGATGCAGGATGCCCGCAAAATGTTCCGCCCAAGCCGCCAACTCCAGGCGCGTCCATAACTTCCGCGCGACCTGTCACCGCGGCGATGGGCATGCCGCCGCCAAGCGATTTGGCCATGGTGACCAAGTCCGGCTCGATTCCGAAATGTTCGGAGGCGAACCATTTGCCCGTTCGTGCGAAGCCCGACTGCACTTCATCGGCAATAAAGAGGATTCCGTGCTTGCGGCAGATCGCCTGCAGGGCCTTGAAGTAATCGAGCGGGGGAACCACGAAGCCGCCCTCGCCGAGGACGGGTTCGGCGATTACAGCGGCCACCGATTCAGCCGCGACGTAACGCTTGAACGCATTCTCGAGATGATGCGCGAACGTTTCCGCTGTGGCGCCGACTTCGCTGCGGTACGAGTACGCAAACGGAATGCGGTAAACGTCGCTGGCAAAAGGCTGGAAGCCAGCCTTGTAGGGATGCGCTTTGCTGGTCAGGGACATCGCCATCATGGTGCGGCCGTGGAATGCGTCCTCGAAGCAAATGATCGCGGAACGCTTGGTGTACAGGCGAGCGATCTTCACCGCATTTTCGACTGCTTCTGCGCCGGTATTGAGGACGATGGTTTTCTTCGCGAAGTTGCCCGGCGCGAGCGCGTTCAGTTTTTCCGCCAGAGCGATGTAGCTCTCATAGGGCGTAACCGCAAAACAGAGATGCAGATGCTTGTCCAATTGTTCTTGAATCGCGGACACTACGCGCGGGGCGCGATGTCCCACGTTCAGGCAGCCGATGCCTCCGGCGAAATCGAGATAGCGGTTGCCGTCGACGTCTTCGATGGTCGCGCCTTCCGCGCGCGCCGCGAAAACGGGCGTGGTGTTGTACGGTGCGCGAGGCACCGCGGCTTCGCGGCGAGCCATCAGGGCGCGCGAGCGGGGCCCGGGAATTTCCGTGCGAATTTGAATCGTAGCCATGTTTAGTACCATCCGATTGGAGTTTCGTCGAGATTCACAAACACTTGTTTGGTTTCGAGATATTCCTCGAGGCCCCAGGGACCCAGCTCGCGGCCGAACCCGGACTGCTTGTACCCGCCCCAGGGAGCCTCGACGTAGGTCGGCTGCATATGATTGACCCAGACGATGCCGGCCCGAAGGGACTTAACGACGCGGAACGCTCTGTAAATGTCGCGGGTCCACACTGCGGCCGCAAGACCGTAAGGCGTATCGTTAGCGATGCGAATCGCATCGGCTTCACCATCGAAGGGAATCACCGAGGCGACCGGGCCAAAGATTTCTTCACGAGCGATGCGTGCGCTGTTTTCCACGTCGTAGAAAATGGTCGGCTCGAGATAGTAGCCTTTGCCGAAGGCTTTCGCGCGCCCGCCGCCGATGGCCACTTTGGCTTCCTTTTTTCCAATTTCCAGGTAGGAGCTGACGCGATCGTATTGCTCTTTGCTGACCAGCGGACCCATTTTCGTTTCGCGCGCGAGCGGCGGCCCGAGCGTGATGCGCTTGGCTTTTTCCGTCATGGACTCGACGAATTTGGAGTAGATCTTTTTCTCGACGAGGATACGGCTGCCCGCGGAACAGACTTCGCCTTGATTGATGAAGACGCCGAACAGCGCGCCGTCAACGGCAGCTTCCCAGTCAGCTTCGGCAAAGAAAATATTCGGAGACTTCCCGCCGAGCTCGAGAGTGACTCGCTTGAGCGTATCGGCGGCGCTTTTCACGATGATTTTTCCGACGGCTGCGCTGCCGGTGAAAGCCACCTTGTCCACGCCGGGATGAGCGACGAGCGCGGCACCGGCCGTTTCACCGAAGCCGTTGATGATGTTTACGACGCCGGGCGGCAAGCCGGCTTCTTCAAACCAGTTGGCTAATTCGAGCGCGGTGAGCGGAGTCTGTTCCGCGGGTTTCAGGATGCAGGCGCACCCCGCGGCAATGGCGGGCGCGAGCTTCCACGCGGCCATCAGGAGCGGGTAGTTCCACGGAATGATCTGCGCAGCGACGCCAACCGGCTCGCGCAGCGTGAAACTCAACGCGTTCGCCGGGACGGGATTGACGTGTCCCATGACCTTCGTTGCCAACCCGCCGTAATACTCGAAACAGGTTGCAACATCGGCGATGTCGAATTCTGCTTCGACGATTGGCTTGCCGGTGTTGCGGCATTCGATGTCAGCCAGCCGCGCGGTATTCTGCCGGACCTTGTCGGCGAGCTTGAAGAGAATGCGCCCACGATCCTGGGCAGTGGTCTGCCGCCAAGGTCCATTGTCAAAGGCCTCGCGCGCGGCCTTGACGGCGGCGTCGACATCAGCGGCGCCCGCCGCGGCGACTTGGGCGATTACTTCTTCGGTGGAGGGATCGTAGACCGGAAAGGTTTCGCCGGAGGCAGCAGCGACCCATTGGCCGTTAACATAGTTCTTGTAAGTTTGCACGTCCGCTTTCACGCCTGCCATGAGACTCCTCCGAACGAACCATTTTGCAGCTCTGCCTGTGCGGGCCGCAGGAAAAAAGCTATGAGCTTTCTTCAGGGGCTAAAGCCCATCGAGAGCAGGCATTTATGTCGGAGCTAAAGCTCCGACCCCTTGAAGAAATACGAAAAGCGCGCCGCGCGGCAGCAGGGAAAAAAGCAAAAAAAGGCAGAGGAAAGACGCAAGAAAGAAGCGCAAAAGAGAGAAACAAGAGAACAAAACAAAGAACAAGCGCAAAAAAACAAAAAAACAAAGCAAAGAAACAAAAAAAAAAAGAAACAAAAGCAAAAGCGAAAGAAAAAAGAAAAAAAACAGCAAACAGCAAAAACAAAAACAAAAAACAAAAAAAAAAAAAAAACAAACAAACGGAAAGCAAACGAGCAAAAAACAAAAACAAGAACAACAAAAACCGAGCACCACCAACGAAAAAAAACAAACAACGAAACAACCACCAAAAAAGAAACGCCCAAGCGCACAACAACACCGCAAAACAACACCGCCAACAAAACCGCGCGCGAAACCAAACAACCAACACAAACCACACCCAACCCCAAGAAAATTGCAAAGCTCGCGCGCGGCCTTGACGGCGGCGTCGACATCAGCGGCGCCCGCCGCGGCGACTTGGGCGATTACTTCTTCGGTGGAGGGATCGTAGACCGGAAAGGTTTCGCCGGAGGCAGCAGCGACCCATTGGCCGTTAACATAGTTCTTGTAAGTTTGCACGTCCGCTTTCACGCCTGCCATGAGACTCCTCCGAACGAACCATTTTGCAGCTCTGCCTGTGCGGGCCGCAGGAAAAAAGCTATGAGCTTTCTTCAGGGGCTAAAGCCAATCGAGAGCAGGCATTTATGTCGGAGCTAAAGCTCCGACCCCTTGAAGAAATGCGCCTGACGTTTCGCGCCTGGGCGCTTGGGGCGCAGCAGTGCTGCGCCCCTACAAAATTCAGCTTGCGACCACCAAATCCAGCGAGCCGCCATGTTAGCTTGCTGGGACCGTTGCCGCCAGCTTACGGGCTGCTTTTCGACGGCCATATACGAAGAAGAAAAATGCTGCCAGGCCGATGAACAGCAGCGTTCCGCCGAACATCCACACTTCGTATGACAGGATCGAAGTGATCTGCTGGGCTGGAAAGAAGGCCAGCGCGATTCCAAGGGTTGTGGTCAGCAGGCCGCTGGCTCCCGCAAAGAAAAGCATCGGCTTGCCATAGCGGCCTTTGACGAACGACTCGTCGGCGGCAATCTTGAGCAGCGCGCCGAACATATACAGGAACGGCACCAGTTGCAGCACCACCGCCAGTGAAAGCAGCTTCTGAAACGTTTCCTGGACGCCCGCGCCCGTGAAATTCACGATCACCAGAATCATCGACACCGACGCGTGCACAATCAACGCCGCGTATGGGGTCGCATACTTTGGATGCACTTTTCCGAGCCAGGAGGGCATGTAGGAGTCGAGTCCGGCGACGAACGGGATGCGTGCGGAACCTGCGAGCCATGCCGAACCGATTCCGGCGATGGAAAGGCTCAGCAGGAAGGCAAAGGGCGTAACGATCCACGCGGCATTCACTTTCGCCGACATGTGGCTGACCGCCTGCACGATGCCTTGCAGAACGCTGATGTCTTGCTTGCTGACGGCGATCAGCAGGGTGAGCGTCGCACCGATGTAGAGGAGTCCGGACAAAACGCCGCCCCAGGCGACGGCTCCCGGCAAAATGCGCTGAGGATTCTCGATTTCGTCGCCCATGACTGACGCGAGTTCGAGACCTACGAGGCCGAAACAGATTACGCCGAAGGAATTGAGGACGAAGCGCGGGTTTGCGGGAATCTGGAAGTCCGCGGTGGTCACCGTGGTCCCGAAGCGAAACCAGACGATGATGCCCAAGGCGATCAGGACGGCAGCGGCGATTCCGGTGCCGATGGCACCAAGGTTGTTGATCCATTTTCCCACACCGAGTCCGATGACGTTGAGCACCACCAGGACGGCGAGAAGAATCAACGAAGCGCTCAAAGCGAAAACTTTGTTGTCGGCCAGCGACTGATGCCCGGAGCCGAGCGCGAAGACGAACACACCGACGAAGTACAGCATGATGGTGGGAACGTACATCATGTTGTTGGTCCAGTAGCACCAGCCGGAGAGGAAGCCGTGAAAATCGCCGAAGACTTCTTTGGCCCAGAGGTAGACGCCGCCTTCGCCGGGGTAGCGATGCGCTAGTTCGATCACTGCTATGCCCTGGGGCCAGAAGAAGAGGATCAGGGAGATGATCCATAGCCAGATCGTTACGCCGCCATTGGCAGCGATCGACGGGACGACGTTAAGGTTAAAGACTGCGACAACGAAAAGCAGAACGAGGTCCCAGCGGCCCAGGACGCGGCGGAGATGGGGCGTGGCTTGGTCGCCATTCGGGATTGTGGAGATGGCCTCGTTCGACAACTTGTTGCTCCTCACGACGGAAGAACACCGACGCGACTTTATCGGCCTGGGCAAGTTGGGGCGCAGCAGTGCTGCGCCCGTACAAAGAGGTCGCTTGCAGCGGCAGAAGACGCCCGCTTCGGAAAGCGGCCGCTACACTCCGCCCTGCGCTACCGGGACTAGTGGCCGGCGGAACTTGCTACGGCGGCGCCGCGCTCTTGCTGGGCTTTGGCCAGCGCGGGAGCGATCTCTTCGAACACGGAAAGGTGTTCGTCGATGTCGGCTTCCGTGTGCTGGACCGAGATGGTCCACTGCTCGTCCCACCAGTATGGTTGTGCGAGGACGCCGCGGTTGACCATGGCGAACCAATAGTGGCGCCAGAGGTCGATGTCGATGGTGGTCCAGTCGCGATAGTTCTGGATTTCCTTGGGATAGAGCATCAGCGCGCCGTTTACGCCGGCGCTGGCGATGTAAGCTTGCAAGCCGACCTTGGCAACGATTTTGCGATAACCCTCGGTGAGCCGCTTGCTCAGCTTGTCGGTGTGCGCGTAGTTTTCGCGCGTGAGCACTTCGCGGAACGTGGCGAGACCCGCAGCCATGGAAACGCGATTGGTGTTGTAGGTGCCGCCGTGGAAAACTTTGTGCTGCGAGATCAGGTCCATCACCGCGCGGCTGGATCCGAACGCGGCTAGCGGCAAGCCGCCGCCGATGGACTTTGCCAGGCAGATCATGTCCGGCTTTACGCCGAAGTATTCGCTGGCTCCGCCCCAAGAAAGCTTTGCGCCAGTTTTTACTTCATCGAAGATGAGCAGAGCGCCATTTTTTGTGGCGATATCGCGGAGGCCTTGTAAGAAGCCAGATTGCGGCATGCACAGGCCTACGTTCATGAGAATCGGTTCGAGGATAATGGCGGCGATCTGACCGGGATTTTCGCGGAAACGCCGCTCGACGCTGCCGAGATTGTTGAAGCTGGCTACTACAACGTTGGCCAAAGCGGATTTGGGGATGCCCCCGCCGCCCGGCACGGAATTGGGCGCGTCTGGGTCGCCGTAGTCTTCGGCCTTGGGCTTGACGCTGACGAGCGCGGTGTCATGCAGTCCGTGGTAGGAGCCTTCAAACTTCAAGATTTTGTCGCGACCGGTGGCGGCGCGCGCGATGCGGCAAGCGTGCATGGTGACTTCGGTACCGCTGGAACCGAACCGCACCATTTCTACCGGGTAGCGCTTGCAGATTTCTTCGGCGAGCTCCCATTCCTGGTCGTGCGGCATGCCGAAGGTCGTGCCTTCGTGCAGCTTCTGTTCAACGGCTTGCACCACCGCGGGATGGCAATGCCCGGCCATCAATGCGCCAAAGCAAAGGTTGTGGTCAATATATTCGTTGCCGTCGAGGTCGTGAATGCGGCTCCCCTTACCGTTTTTCACGAAGATTGGATAGGGCTCGTAGTGGCGATAGTTGCTGGCGACTCCGAGGGGGATGCGTTGCAGTGCCCGTTTGTAAGCTTCCGCGGACTTGGGCGTTCTCTTCTCGTAGGTGGCGATTTCCTTTTGCAGAGCTTCGTACATGTGAACCTTCCGGGTTTGCAGGTCTGTTCCCTGCGGTCAGTATCGTTCTGGAACTCGAAATTTCAGGCGTGAAGGCGCGGCCCGTGACGAGCCGCGCCTTCTGAATTGTCTCTTAATCGCTTGATCCGCGCTAGAACCTGAACTTCATCGAGAACTGGACCAGGCGTGGATCATGAACGTGTTGAACTTGTCCAAAGGTGCTGCCGGTATTGGACACGTTGCCATCCACACTGTAGAACTGCGCGTGATTCCAGACGTTGAAGATGTCGGCGCGAAACTCCATGTTCCATCGTTCTCCGAAACGCGTTTCTTTCATGAAACTCATGTCCCAGTTGTTGATGCCCGGTCCGCAGCAGATGGAGCGCGGCGCATTGCCGACGGTCCCCGGAGCCACGGTGGCGTTGGTGAACAAGTTGGGGTCAAACACGAAGCCGTTATTCTTGCGAATATCCTGGGTGTGGAACGGTGCGGTCAGGTTCGGTTCGCCGGGGAATTCGAACAGGTCGGTAGAGTCCAATTCTTCCACATCGCTGTTGGAAGTGATGCGGATCGGGAATCCGCTCTGGAAGGTCACGATGCCGGTCAGCTCCCAGCCGTCGAGGAGTTTGCCTTTGAAGCCATCAAACTTCGGTACGGGCAGGTCCCAGACGTAATTGAAGACGAACCGATTGCGCGCATCGTAAGCGGAGAGCCCGTAGGTGGCGTTGAAATTGAGGGGGTTCAAAGCACTCTCGAAGCTGGAAGCGTTGTCCATGGTCTTGCTGAAGGTGTAGGAAGCCTGAAACTGCAGGCCCTTGGTGAAGTTTTTCTGCAGAAGGACCTGCAACGAGTTGTAGTTCGAACGGGCGACTGTGTTTTCGCTGAAGATGCCGGAAAAGACGGGGGTTCCATCCGAAGGACACCCAGCGCCAGTTAGTGGCTGGCACAAGGGAGATGAGTACGGTCGCAAACCGACGAGGGTGACTCCGCCGCCGGGTGCGGCCAGCGTGCCGGCCGGAACCGTCAACCCGCCGGATCCCGCGTTGTACGGCAGTGGAATACCGCCCGCCGGTATGACCGTGCCATTGGGAATGAAGTAGGCGCTGTCTTCTCCGAACGGGCCGCAAGTCGTTTGACTGCCGCCCGCGGAAGTCAAAACATTCGCTGGATTCATGCTCGAGAGCGCAGCGAGGGCGTTACAGGTTGCCGGATTTCCAGGATTGGCTTCATAGCTGGCCAAAAGGCGATGCCCTTGCGAGCCGACATAGCCGATCTGAAACAGGATGTCATCGGGCAGCTGACGTTTGATGGTCAGGTTGTATTGATCCGAATATTGCAACCGCAGATTGGCAGGGAACTGCCCGAAGAAGGTCATGGGCCGGAACACAGACCAGTCAACCGGCTGTCCCCGCGGCGGATTCAGAATGCCGTTGAATGGATTGGGAAAGGTGCTGCCACTCTGGCTGACGTAGGGAGTCTGCAAGAGCGGGCTGGTGATGAAATTGCTTCCGCCGAAGGGAGGTTCCGCGCTGAACTGCTCGAGAACGAGCTGCTCGATTGGATTGTAGAAAATTCCATAGCCCATGCTGATGCTGGTCTTGCCCGGGCCGCCGGCGAGGGCGCCTAGAAATCCGTCTTTCCAGCTAGGACTCCAGTTCAGGCCGAGACGCGGCGCAAAACCCTTGTAGTAGGTGTTGGTTAAGCCGTTCGGAACAGTCTTGTCGCCAGGAAAGACCAATCCGACGGGCGTGACGCCTGCCGTGTTGCAATCGGTGACGCTGCCGGCGACATAGAGCGGACTGGTGGTTGGAAGCGTGCAAGGATAAATCGTGGACACCTCGCCGGGCCGGAAGGTCTGCACCTTTTTGCCAATATCCGTGAGCGGCGTGTTCATCTCCCAGCGCAATCCATAGTTGAGGGTCACATTGGGTTTGATCTTCCAGCTGTCTTGCGTGAACAAGTACACCGACGTGCTGCGTACCAGTTCATGCTGCGCGGAACCCTGGAAAAAGCTGTTGCCAATCCCGAGGAGGTAGTTGGGATACGCATCGGAGAAACCCAAGTCGTTTCCGACGGGCCCGGATGTTGACGATTGAAATGACAAGTCGCCATTGACGTCAAAATAGAGGAGCTGATCAAATTTTTGATAACGGACGTCGCCGCCAAATTTCAGGCTGTGGTTGCCAATGATCTTGCTGAAGTTGTCGCTGAACTGGAAGGTGTTGCCAATCTGCGGAAGCTGGCCGTTGAAGTTGTTACCGATGGTAAAGCCGCCCGCAACATCGATGAAGGGAACCCCTTCCTTGGTGGCTCCCAGGCCTGAATGCAATCCGTAATCCGGGTTGGTGCCGAGAGGAGTTCCGCTGTCGGTAACCAAGGGGGTGTCGGAGGTTCCCGTGAAGCAAAAGGCCGAGGCCGCACCGGTCCCGCAGGAGCTTTGGATCGCGCCAACCTTCGTGGGGCTATCGAACTTGAGTTGACCTTCGCGGAAGTAACTGAAGCGCGCCTCGTTGACAGAGGTGGCGCCGATCGTGGAAGTGTGGGTGACGTTGACTTGCTGGGTGCGCGTGGCGTAGACGCCGGGAAAGTTGCCGGTGGTGGCGCCGGAGGCTTGGAATTTGGCGAAGGGATCGAGGGTATTGTCGTCGTCGAAGTAGTAGTAGACGGCGGTCTTCTGATTGTTGTTGAAGGAATGATCGACGCGGATTTGAAATTGATCGCCGCGGTCGGTTTTGTTCGGGGTCACTTGAACGTTACCTGAGCCACCGGCGCCCGGCACATACTTCAACAGACTTACGGCCACGGGATCGAAACACTGCGTAGGAATTTGGAAATTGGGAAAAATCGTGCTGTAGAGTTGTGGGCCTCCGCCCGCGGCAACGGACGCTACCGCAGCGCTTGCGGGGGCACTGAGGCTTGGGCCGCAGCGGCTTTGCAGAATATTGGCAACCGTGGCGTCGGTCAAAGATCCAGCGAAGCCTGGCACACCGTTGGGATCGAGAACTCCGTTCGCGAGACCTGGGGCCGAAAAGTCGCCATTGGTGAGTTCTGCCGCGCTAGGGACGCTGATCGGCTGGGACACCACGCCTTGAACGATGCGGCGGCCCTCATAGGAGCCGAAAAAGAAGGTCTTGTCTTTCTTGATGGGGCCGCCGATAGTGCCGCCAAACTGATTTTGCCGGAATTCAGGTTTCGGGGCCTGGAAAAATGTAAAGGGGTGGGCGTTCAGGACATCGTTGCGGAAAAATTCGTAGAAGCTGCCATGAATCGCGTTCGTGCCGGATTTGGTTACCACGTTGACGACGGCGCCGGAGTTGCGTCCGTATTCCGCGTCGAAGGAATTGGTGATCACGCGAAATTCCTCGATGCTGTCCGGGGAAGGCTCAATGGCGGGCAGGTTGGCGAACAGGTCGTTGCCGTCGCCGCCGTTCACGGAGTAGTTGTTTGCGCGGCCGCGGCCGCCGTTCACGGTGACGACGCCGGCTTTGTCGGAGCCGTAAAAGGTGTCATTGCCGAGCTGGGATTGCACGCCCGGCTGCAACTGCAGCAGTTGATAGACATCGCGCTGGTTCAGGGGCAATTGCGTCGAGGCGCGCTCGTTCACGACCGCGCCCAACTGTGTGGAGGTGGTATCGACGACGGGAGGTTGTCCGGTGACTTCCACGGATTCAGCGGAAGTGCCGATCTGCAGGGCGATGTCCAGGCTGAGGACCTCATTCAAGTTGAGCGCGATGCCCTTGCGCACGTATTTCTTGAAGCCCTGCTGGACGACATCAATCTCATAGGAGCCAACGGGTACCTCGATGAAGAGGTAGTCGCCGTTGACGCCGGAGTCCGCATCACGGGTCACGTTGGTGGCTTCGTTGATCAGCGAGACTTTGGCGGCGGCCACGGCGCCGCCGCTGGGGTCGGTGACCGTGCCGCGAATGCGACCGCCGGTGCTTTGCGCGCCGGCAAATGGCGCGGCCGCCAGCATCGTCAATATTGGGATCGCCATCGAAAGAAAGCGTGGATGACGGAAGGATAGCGTCCGCCCGCTACAAGCATCTGCCCTCATGAACTCACCCCTTATGCCCACAGAGTAATCTTGTTGCCCAGCTATTTCGAGGTTGCCGCGCCTGTGAAACCTTACTATAATCCCGCAAACTTAGGAGATGCCGGTACTCGTGTCAAGCGGAAAGAATTTATCCGGCAAATCGAGGGCGCACTTGCTGCGCATTAGCGAAGCGGCGCGCCGCGTGGGGATTTCCTCCTCGGCGTTGCGAGCCTGGGAAGTGCTGGGACTGGTGACGCCGCGGCGTACGGAAAGCCGCTACCGGATGTATACCGAGGCGGACGTGCGGCTATTGCAGCGCGCCATGTTCCTTCGGCGCGCCCGAGGCTTGAATCCTGCCGCGATCGTTCACGTATTGAAACGACAGGGAATTGTTTCGGCGCCGGCGGAACACGCGGTGCTGCCCGGACAGCGCTTCCGGCGTTTACGGGTGCGTCGCGGGCTCTCGCTGGCGCAGGTGGCGCGGGCGACCGGGGTTTCGATCGGTTTTCTGAGCGCGCTGGAGCGCGGCCAGATGCGCTCCTCGGTGGGCACCTTGCAGCGTATCGCGCGCTACTATCGCACCAATATTCTGGCGCTTTTCGAGGCTGCGCGGGAAAATCCGCGCGTGGTGCGGCCGGCGCAACGCAAAATCCTGGAGACCACCGCTGGCGTGCGGATGGAGTTGCTCGCTTGGGGTAATACCGCTATGGAACCTCATCTTTTCCGCGTGAAACCCAATGCGGGCAGTGGAGAATCCTACGCCCATGAGGGCGAGGAATTTCTCCATATACTACGGGGAGAGTTCGAGATCTGGCTCAGCAACGAAGAGCATTATCGTTTGAAAACGGGCGACAGTTTGTATTTTGAAAGTTCGACGCCGCACCGCTGGAGAAATCCTGGGAAGACCGAGACATGGCTGCTGTGGGTTAACACGCCGCCGACTTTTTAGTGTGGGTGGCGCTCGGTTCCGGGTGGGGTGGCGGTTAAGATTGCGTTTGCTGCAGCCTTGCCAGGGGTTTACGCGGACACAGACAGGAGTGTCTGCGCTACTTGGTGGTATGCGCAGAGGAGAAAAATGAAACGTTGCATGCTGTTCCTCGGAGTCCTTGTACTCGCGCTCGGCGGCATCGGCTGCGGTCAAAAGCGGGACACGCTGAGCTTGCTAGTATGGGAGGGCTACGCCGACCCGTCGTTCGTGCACGCTTTTGAGGAAGCGCATCATTGTAAAGTTGTGGCGTCGTATATGGGTTCCAGCGACGAACTCGTCGCCAAGCTGCGCGGAGGCAGCGCGGCGAACTACGACGTGGTTTCTCCATCGAGCGATGTCGCCACCTCGATTGTTCGCGCAGGGCTAGCCGCGCCGCTGGACTTGTCGAAGATCCCCTCTTACGCGCAACTCTCGGCGAAGCTGCGCGATTCTCCTTTGGTCAAAGCGAACGGGCAAACGTATGGCGTGCCGTTCGTTTGGGGGCCCAATCCGCTGCTGTACGACACGACGGCCTTCGCTGCGGCGCCGGATTCGTGGAGCGTCCTTTGGGATCCCAAGTACAAAGGGAAAATTTCACTTTGGGATGAGCTTTCCAGCGTGTACATGGCCGCGCAGGTGCTGGGCTACGACAAGCCGGACCCGAATCAGCTTTATAACTTGAGCGACGAGCAACTGGAAGCGGTGAAGAAAAAGCTGATCGAGCTCAAGCCCAACATTCGAAAATATTGGTCGACCGGCGGCGAGTTGACTAACCTTTTTCAAAACCACGAAATCCTTGCCGCGATGGGCTGGCCACTGATGACCAATCAGCTCCGCAAGCTCAACTTTCCGATCGGCGAAACCATCCCGAAAGAAAACACGACTGGATGGATCGATCACCTGATGATCACCGCCGCGAGCACGCACAAGGAGCTCGCGCAGGCGTTTCTGCAGTATATGGTCGAGCCGCAAACGCAGAAGCTGGTCACCGACGTGACGCACTACACGCCAGCCAATCCCGGCACCGGCCAGCTTCTTACCGCCGATGAAAAGAAAACGCTGCACCTCGACGATCCCGACCAGTACATGAAGCGAATCTATTTCTGGCAGGACGTTCCGCGGCGCCCGAAATATACGGAAATCTGGAACGAGGTGAAGAACGCGCAGTGACCTCGCCCGCCGCCATTTCGCCCGCTGAACCCGCGCTTGACGGCAAGACCTTGCTCGAAGTGCGGGGAGTCTCCAAGCAATTTGGCGAGAATCTTGTGCTGAAGGGCCTGACCCTGGACATTGCTGCCGGCGAATTTCTCACGCTACTCGGCGAAAGTGGCTCTGGCAAGACTACGCTACTGCGTCTGATCGCTGGGTTCGAGCAGCCTTCCTCCGGCGAAATCTGGATGGACGGAGTGCGATTGGACAACGTGCCCGCGCATAAACGCCGCGTCAACACCGTCTTCCAGCACTACGCGCTGTTTCCCCACCTCAGCGTGCGCGACAACGTGGCGTACGGTCTGCGCGTTAAAAACACGCCCAAGGATGAAATCGGCGGGCGCGTGGAGGAAGCGCTGCAAATGGTGAAAATGGCGGGATTCGCAGAAGCTCGGCCTGGAAGATTGAGCGGCGGCCAGCAACAGCGGGTGGCGTTAGCGCGTGCGCTCGTAAATCGCCCGCAACTGCTGCTGCTCGACGAGCCACTCTCCGCGCTGGACGCAAATCTGCGGAAGCAGATGCAAAGCGAGTTGAAGGCGCTTCAGCGCGAAGTCGGCGTCACTTTCCTGTTCGTCACCCACGATCAGGAAGAAGCGATGGCGCTGTCGGACCGCATCGCGCTGCTGCGCAACGGTTCCCTGGAACAAATCGCCGCACCGCGCGAAATCTACGCCCACCCAGCCACGGCCTACACGGCGCAATTTATCGGGCAAACAAACCTGCTGCGAGGAATCGTTCACCGTGGAACAACGACTTGCGGCGCACTGGTCTGGCAATCTTCCGCAGCCGATGGCGCAGTTCTCTATTCCCTTCGACCAGAAGCGATTCAACTGGCTGTCGACGCATCGCACACCGCGCCCAGTGTCCGTTTTCGCGGTGCGATCCGCCAACAGATTTACGGTGGCGCCAGCGAGTTGCTCGAAATCGATTGCGGCGCTGCGCAGATATTGCGCGCTCGGATTCCGGCCCGTGGCCCGCTTAGCGGTGAACATGAGTTTGCGTTCGCCGCCAAAGACGCGATTCGCGTCTGCGAGTAGCGGTAATTTCGAAACCAATGTGAAAGGAGCGCTTGCTTGCAGAGAACGCTAGGTCCAACGGTGACAATTCACAGTGCCCTGTCGCCATCGTCACCGATCACAAGTTAACTGTCACCGCTTTCATGTACTCGCGCGCTTACAAGTCGATCGTCTCGCTCCCGCCGCTCCTTTGGGTAGGTCTTTTTCTGCTGCTGCCCTATGCGCTTACTCCCACCGCGTCCCGCGGAACTGGGCGTCCCCGCTCCGCAAAGCCGCGCCGCCCTCGTCCAGGACCTGCACCCCCACGACCGCGGCCCAAGGGCACCCACGCCCGCGCCGTCATCGCCAACGGCAGCCTCTACTGCCCCCGGACGCCCCGCACGCTGCTCGAACTCGCCCCGCTATCCCGCGCCGCCACCCCGCAGCAGGCCGCACAGCACGACGCGAAGACCGCCGAGGCAGCCCGCTACCAACTCGGCCGCCTCACCGCCGGCGACGAAGACGGCTACCACCGCGTCGCCTGCCCCGCCGCCGCGGT
>CAWENU010000025.1:0-46177 GCA_963810355.1 uncultured Acidobacteriota bacterium | reverse complement strand
ACAACCTTTACGTCGTGGACGGGGGGTTCTTCCCCTCAAGCGCTGCGGTGAACCCGGCTCTGACAATCATAGCCAATGCATTGCGCGTTGCCGATCACCTGAAAACGCGGCTTGGTGTTTCAGCCGGCACAACTGCGCAACCGCTCGCGCTCGCCGGAGTGCAACATGCGATCTAGCTCGCTGCGTCTGGCCCTATTCTCCGTAGCGATTTTCTTCGCTGGCATAAACCTCGGATTCGCCGAAGCCCAGCCAGCGCAAACCGCCGGTCCTCGGATTCGCTCAATCGGTCCAATTCTCATCACCGTCGCGAACATGGACCGGTCAGTTGAGTTTTATTCTCGCGTGCTCACGTTCGAGAAAACATCGGATACGGATTTGACGGGAGAACGGGTGGAGCAGCTTTTTGGAGTATTTGGCACGCACGTGCGGATCGTTCGCATGACCTTGGGCAGCGAGTCGATCGAACTCGTCCAGTTTCTGGCACCGCGCGGACGGTCGATCCCCGTTGATTCTCGCAGCAACGATCTCTGGTTCCAGCACATCGCCATTATCGTCAGCAACATGGATCGCGCGTACCAGATTTTGCGGCAAAACCAGGTTGAGTTCGCATCCTCCGATCCGCAGCGCTTGCCGGATTGGAACAAGAACGCGGCTGGCATTCAAGCTTTCTATTTCAAGGACCCTGACGAACATCCGGTCGAGATTCTCGAATTCCCCGCGGGCAAGGGCGACCCGAAGTGGCATCAAGCGAGCGATCGGCTCTTCCGGGGAATCGATCACACGGCAATCGCCGTTGCCGACACGAACGCGAGTCTAAGGTTCTATCGTGATGCGCTGGGTTTGCGCGTCGCGGGAGAAAGCGAGAACTACGGAACCGAGCAAGAGCACCTGAACAATGTCTTTGGGGCCCATTTGCGCATTACGGCTTTGCGCGCTCCGTCCGGGCCGGGCATCGAACTTCTCGAGTACTTGAGTCCGCGCGACGGCCGGCCGTATCCCGCTGACGAACGCGCCAATGACTTGGTTCACCGCCAGACCGAGTTAGTGACCGAAGATGCGGACGGAGCAGTCGTATCCTTGCGATCGACAAAGACAACGTTCGTTTCTGCAGGAACCGTTTCCTTCACAGGTCATGAGCTCGGTTTCGTGCGAGGATTTGTGGTGCGCGATCCGGACGGCCACGCGCTGGGAATTGTTCAGCGTTAGACCGGGCGATAGCGGATTCGCAAAAATTGACAGACGGTTGCCTCGGAAAACTCGCTTTATACTGAGTCCTTGAGTTCGATACTCAGAACCAACAACTCGGCGTCGCCCACGTTCTCTACAGAATGAGGCGCTAGCGGTTCGCACCAAACGACGGCGGGCACGTTCGGCCCTGGACCGTTTTCGCGTGAATCGAAAACGATTTTCCGCATTTCGTCGCGGCGAACATGATCACTCCACTTCCTCAGATGGAGGACCGCCGGCCACCGATGCGTGTGGACCGGCACTGTCTCGCCGCGCGGGATACGTACTTCCAGGACGCGCACTCGATCGTTTTCATAAAGGAGCTCGTGATGCCGCGGTGCTGCCACAAGCGCATCGAGGTGCGCAGGCCATTGGGTTTCGAGTGGCGAGGTTGCCTTGAGGTTGTGCTGAGACGTTTTGGTTTTCATGCCACATCTGATCGCGGACAGCGCAATTAGTTTCATATCTTCAAAGAACCACGTCGTCAATCGCTAGAACTGAACGCCCGCGCAAGAAATTCGCCGCGCCTTTTGAAACTTTCCGAACCCTCTCTAATCCCAAGACTGACGCAGAAATTCGGACAGATTCGGGACAAGCCATGACACAGAAAGCAATACCGACCGCCGAGGAGCTCAGACTCGAACAATCGCGCCAGCGAACGGTGCATTGGAAGCGTTGGGGGCCCTATCTCTCCGAGCGCCAGTGGGGCACGGTCCGCGAAGACTACAGCCCGCACGGCACAGCGTGGGACTCTTTCCCGCACGATCACGCGCGCTCTCGGACCTATCGATGGGGCGAAGACGGCATTGCCGGCATCTCGGATCGCCACCAATTCATCTGTTTCGCGTTGGCGATGTGGAACGGTTGCGACCCGATCTTGAAAGAGCGTCTGTTCGGCCTGACCGGCAACGAGGGCAATCACGGCGAGGACGTAAAGGAATACTACTTCTATCTCGACTCGACGCCAACACACTCGTACATGAAGTCTCTGTACAAGTATCCGCAAACGGAATTCCCCTACGGCAAGATCGTCGAAGAAAATCGACGCCGCAATCGCCGTGACCTCGAGTACGAACTGCTGGACACCGGCGTCTTCGATGAGAACCGCTATTTCGATGTATTCACGGAATACGCAAAGGCAAGCTCCGATGACATTCTGATGAAAATCACGGCAGTCAATCGCGGTCCCGCCGAGGCCGACCTGGCGCTGCTGCCGACCGTATGGTTTCGCAACACGTGGTCCTGGGGGCGGGATGACTATCGTCCGTCGCTCCGCTCCGCCGAACATCTGGGCATTCCGAAGGAACAGGGAGCCGCCGGTTCGTCCGTCATTGAGATCGAACACAAAGCCTACGGAAAGCGATGGCTAGTTTGCGAAGAAGAGCCGGAGCTCTTGTTTACTGAAAACGAGACAAACTCTCAGAAATTGTTTAGAAGCGAGAACCGTACGCCTTTTGTGAAGGATGGGATCAACGACTACGTGGTCCACGCCGCTTTGAACGCCGTTAATCCGGACAAGACCGGCACAAAGGCTTCGGCGTTGTATCGCTTGCGCATTGCTCCGGGCGGAACCGCCACGCTGCGTCTCCGGCTGACCGATCAAGAGCCAAGAGTCATCCGCATGTCCGCGCCTCGCCTGGTACTTGCCGAGCCGCCCAAGACCGAATTGTTGGGATCGGCGTTTGAATCCGTCCTCACAGCCCGTCGTAAAGAAGCCGACGAGTTCTACGCCAGGCGTGCTCCCGCCGGATTGTCCGAAGACGCAAGAAACGTGCAGCGCCAGGCCTTTGCCGGCCTGCTGTGGTCGAAACAGTTCTACCACTTCGACGTGCGCGCCTGGCTTGAGGGTGATCCAGCAGGACCGCCGCCTCCGGAAAGCCGCAAAAAAGGGCGTAATCAGGAATGGTCGAACCTGTACAACGCTGACGTCGTCTCGATGCCGGACAAATGGGAGTATCCGTGGTACGCGGCGTGGGATCTCGCATTCCACTGCATTCCACTCGCGCAGATTGATCCAGACTTCGCCAAAGAGCAGCTTACTTTGCTTCTGCGCGAATGGTACATGCATCCGAACGGACAGTTGCCCGCCTACGAATGGGCGTTCGGCGACGTCAACCCACCGGTGCATGCGTGGGCCGTGTGGCGCGTCTACAAAATCGACAAACGCGTTCGCGGCGCAGCCGATCGGGATTTCTTAGAAAGCGCCTTCCATAAGCTTCTTCTCAACTTCACGTGGTGGGTTAATCGCAAAGACGCCGAGGGTATGAACATCTTTCAAGGCGGCTTTCTTGGCCTCGACAACATCGGCGTGTTCGATCGTTCGGCTCCGCTGCCGACGGGCGGCCACCTCGAGCAATCTGACGGCACGAGCTGGATGGGCATGTATTGCCTGAACATGCTGGCCATTGCGCTCGAGTTGGCTCGCGAGAATCCGGCCTACGAAAGTGTCGCCAGCAAGTTCCTCGAGCATTTCGTGCATATTGCGCACGCCATGAACGACCGCGGCGGAGACGGCATCGAGCTCTGGGACAAGCAGGACGGCTTCTACTACGACGTGCTTCATTGCACTACAGGGCGGCGCCATTATCTTAAAGTGCGCTCGCTAGTTGGCTTGATCCCGCTCCTTGCGGTAGAAACTCTCGAGCAAGACATCGTGGATCGGCTGCCTAGCTTCAAGCGCCGCATGCAGTGGTTCATCGACAACAATCCCGACGTGCGCGAGCACATGGAAACTTCAGAAACCGCTGGCAACGGTGTGAGGCGTTTGCTTTCGCTCGTGAACCGCGAACGGCTCACAAGCGTTACGCGATATCTGTTGGACGAATCTGAATTTCTCTCGCCACACGGCATTCGTGCCATCTCCCGATTCCACAAGGACCATCCCTACATCATGCACGTTAACGGCAACGAACATCGCGTCGACTACGAGCCCGCCGAGTCGAGCACCGGTCTCTTTGGAGGAAATTCCAATTGGCGCGGACCGGTCTGGTTTCCAATCAACTTTCTCCTGATCGAAGCGCTGCAGAAATTTCATCACTTCTACGGCAACGAATTCGCGGTCGAATTGCCGGCCGGCTCTGGCAAGCAAGCCACGCTGTGGGACGCTGCTGCGGAAATCTCGCGACGCCTCACTCGAATCTTTCTTCGAACCGGCGAAGGCATACGCCCGGTCTACGGGAACCTTGAAAAATTCCAGAACGACCCGCACTGGCGCGATCTGATTTATTTCCACGAATACTTCCATGGCGACAACGGCGCCGGAATCGGCGCGAGTCACCAAACGGGATGGACAGGATTGGTCGCCAAGTTGATCGAGCAGAGCGGCGGGGGAATGTAGTCGTACAAAGATGCTAACTGCGAGTATTACGAATCTGGGGTGAAGGACTTTGCGACCGCGGAACTCCAGTGCCCAGGCTGGCTCAGCAAGTTTCTCACCCATCCGTGAAGGGCCTGTAGAACTACGCTGAGATGATTCGCCTACTTACCGAGGCGAAGTCAACCATCAAGGTCCATTGTGAGGTTGCCGCGAATCGCAGAAACGTGAAGATCATGACAGAAAGTAGTTCAATTCAAGTTTTCGCTGAGCGCCTCCGACCCAGTCAGCGGCGGCGTCATCGCAAAGTTGCGAGCAGACCGCGGCGTGGCTGCGCGGCGCCTTCGGCCGACGGTGTTCTGATGGAGCGCCTCAGTCAGCGCGATACCAGCGCGCTTGAGGTGCTGCACGGTCGGTACGCCCGGCCAGTTTATTCGCTCGTGTTGCGAATTTTGCAAGAGCCAGCCTCCGCCGAGGAGATCGTGCAGGACGTTTTTCTCCTGCTCTGGCGCAACGCAGTGCGCTATCGAGTTTCTCGCGGCCCTCTCGAACCGTGGCTCTTCACTCTGGCCCGGAATCGCGCGCTCGATTATCTGCGCCTAAGGCGTGAAAAGCAGCGCCGACGCGAGGATTCCTATGATTTCGACTTAGCCGGCTCCGGCGCCGAGCCAAATCCCGAGGCACTTATCGATGGCGCCCGCCGAGCCGAGTGTGTTCGTATTTGCCTAGGTGAGCTGCCCGAGTGGCAGCGACGCTCCATTGAGCTCGCTTTTTTTGGAGGCATGACACATAGCGAAATCGCTGTCGCCCTCGCTGAACCGCTCGGCACGGTCAAGAATTGGATTCGCAACGGACTGATTCGCTTGCGCGAGGCACTCGGCGGCGACCCATCGCAGGGAAGGGCAAGCTGTAAACAAGAATCTCGGAGTTTAGCAATTGGAGGCCGCCCACTCGCGGCACGTGGCCCGCGGTTGCCCAAAAACCTTCCTCCTCGTTGCCCGCAAGCCGCTGATTCTATTGGCGTGGGATGGGGCGGAGATTCTGCCCACAAACAGATCTTTCTGGGCAGGCCATTCTCCGCTCCTCTCTCGCTGAACTGCTACGAGCGGGCCACAAGAAAATCAGCAACACGATGATTTATACTCAAGGAAGCGATGAGCAGGCGAGCGAATCATGCCGCGAAGCCCTGGTCATCACGATCGCGTAGCAGGCTACACTTTACCTATTCTGTAACTTTTTCCGCGAGCCGCCCAACACAAACAAACGACTTGGGACTGCCTGAAACTGGGGCGGTCTTTTGTAAACGTTTAGACCGTCGGGACTTCACTATAGGGCTGCGCCCATCCGGCAGAATGCTTTGGTTGAGAAGTCCAACCACAAATGGCCGACCACTTAGTCGGCCATTCGCGTCTCAGTTGCAACTCAAGTTTAGATCTTCGTCGGTGCTTCGGTGATTCTGTCCACTTCTTTCCCGATCAATCCACTCGCGGATATAGGAAGGGCAATTTCGAAGACGCGTGCCATTCGCCTCGCAGCAAGTAAAAAAAGTGACTGCTTGCTGGTCCACGAGCCTTACATTTTGAAGGTCCAGCTCGACTCTGTTACGTGCTGTTTCTTCGGAGGACAAAGCCTTTTGCAACTCGATCAATTCCGCTGCCTGAATCCTGCCGCTGATGTTCAGGATGACGCAGCCGCCGTCCGTTACCTTTTGGATCTTCCACATAAATCCTTCTCTTTCTTCTTCCATCTCTTGAGTCGAAACCGCTTGATGCCTTGCGAATCAGTGAGTTCGAAACTATCTCGGTGCGACTTTATAAGGCCCCCCGGTAGTTTCTCCGGAGGGCCATCGTCTAGCGGTTGTAATTGTTTGCGGTCGCTAACTGATTCTTCAGGGCGATTACGCCAAGTTCGGCGCCGGACAGGGCCGAACTTGTAGCGATCACCTATTTGCTTTTCTTCGTTTTGGCTGCGGCCACGTTGACTGGGCCAAAGAGCGTCGCGGTATTTCCGCTCCGGGCAATGGTCATGTTCCCTGCCGAGCTCCAGGTGTTTGTAGCAGGGCTGTAGACTTCGATCCTCTGACCGTTGGACGCTCCGGTTCCGACCTGCACGCCGCCGACGACTACGACGTCGCCATCCAGCGTGGAATTAGTGTTTTGAAGCAACACGGCCTGAGGCAGGTCACGTTGCTCTTGCATGACGGCCGGTGGATTAAACTCGTCTTGAGCGGAATTCCAGCTGTAGCTGAAATAGGAGTGTGTGCCACCGCCACCCACCAGAAGAGCGCCATCGTTCGGCAGGGCGACGAGTGCAGGATTCATCTCGTTGCCCCCGTAGGTCTGATCAAAATATGTGAAGGAGTCTGTCGAAGGAGCGTAAACGAAGGCCCGGGGAGAAACACCGACGCCGGCACAGCCCAATCCTCCTCCGATCAGGACTTCCCCGTTCGTGAGAAGAGTGGCCGCATGGTTCATGAGTCCCTCATCGAAAGGCAAGGATCCGCTGAGAGAAAACGTTTTTGTCTGCGGATCGTAAATTTCCGAGGAATCGAAGGTCGGACAGTTATTAGAGGCGCTAGTACCGCCCGCGATGAACACCCGGCCGTCTGGCAGTAGCGTTGCCGTGTGGTACACGCGGCCGACGGACATACTCCCAGTCTGGGTGACCGTATTGCTCACGGGATCGTAGATCTCCGCCGAAGATATAGCATTACGGTTTTGATCTTGTCCGCCAACCAAAAGCACGGTTCCATCCTTTAGAAGAGTAGCCGTGTGGTTGGCGCGAGCTTCGTTGAGATCCGGCCCAGCCGTAAACTGCTGGGTTGCTTCGTTGTAGATTTCCGTCGTGTTTGTGGAGTTAAGAGTAGAACCTATGCCGCCGGCGACAAAAATCTGGCTATTGGCGATGGCTGTAGCCGTATGAAACTCACGTCCCTCGATCATGCTTCCGACCTGCTTGGAAGTTTGCGTAACTGGATTCCATACCTCGGCAGTGTTTGAGGTTGCAGCGCCATCCCAGTTCGTTCCACCAGAGATGAGTACGCCAGGACTTACCGCACCGGTGACCACGGTTATGGGAAGCTGCAAAGGTCCGGTGCGTGTTTCGGGAGAAGCATAAACAGGGCTGGTATCGATGTTGAGCGTACCCAGTAAGCCGGGTGTCGCATTGGAAGGAACATTGAACGCAATGGTTTGGTTTCCCGCACCGGTCGTCGTGTTCAGGTTCAAGGTACTTGGGATATTCGAGATAGTCCACGACAGGTTGTCGCCTGTGCTTGCGGGGATGTAGGCGGATATGTTGAACGTTACCTGTTGACCGGGCAGCACATTGAGGCTGGTTGGAGAGACAGATAGAGAAGGCGGCTGGACGGGTACAAAAGTATCTATCGGAACCGACTCACTATATTCGTCGAAATTCGTAGAGTTATGAAAGTTGGCCTGATCGTTCACTTCCACATTGAATGAAGCAGTGCCGACCGGAACAGCGTAAACGACGCCCTGATCGCTCTCCCATAAACCTCTTACCGCCGGGGGCGGGTTACCATCCTTTATCCAGGCACTGGAAAACTGATCATTCCACGACGCCACATTCGTCGTCAGATCTGTGTTGTCGATGGTTGTGACGTCCTGCGTAGTCCATTCCTGGGTATAACTCGCTGACACGTTCGGGCTCAGGCCGGAAACGCCTGCGCCAATCGTAAACTCGCCGGTTGAGCTGCCGTTCGTTTGCGTGGGACCGTGATCGAAAAGAGAATATCCCGAGCTCGGCGGAATGTCAGTTTGGATGGTCAGATTTCGAGAAACGGAGTACCAACCACAATGCGCCCCCGCCATGCAGCCGTGGTAGTCGGGCTGGCTGTCAACCTTCTGCGTAATCATATAGTAGTCGGTTTCGGTATTGCTCGAATTTGCTCGATAGACGCTGAGTGTCTCCATGATCATATTGCCGTTCGAGGATGTCTCGATCATGGTGCTGACGGAGAGTGCCGTCCATGCAGCGGCATCCGGGGAATTAGAGTCTTGAAGATTGCCTTGCTTTTCCGCCCAGTCCTCGAAGTCGTCATACCAATTAGATCTTTTTCCTGATCTCGAGGATGAGCGCGGGCCGGTATAGGTGTGAATCGCGCCGTTTGCGGCGCGGTATGCAGCGAGAATCTTGTAGCGCACCGGCCGCTGCCGCGATTCCTTGCTCTGCGGAATTGCAATGTGAAGGTCGCCGCTGAAAGCCCTCGGGGTAGCGTCAAGCATGGCCACAACGGAACCGTTCTGGAGAGCCTTCCTGGCTTTAGCCAATTCAGCACGTGTCGGTTTGCACGGCAAGGTGACGGTCTCAGCACCTTGCGCCCCGGACGAACACAGGAGCGCTGCCAGGAATAGCGTGCAAAGCAGCCACAGCCTGGTAGCGACAAGCTTTCTGATGTGCATTTTTGTATGAGTCCTTTCAAATAGTGTTAGCGCGAGTAGAGACGCGCGTGCTGTGTTTCTTTCCTTTCGATTTGCTTTGAAATTCATGGTCGTTGAATCCTTTCGATCCCTTGAGTTTTCGGGTTCCAGTCTCGTAAAGGATTTAGCAAGCCCGCGGCCAAAGCTAAGTGAACGCAAACAATGGTGTTAGGTCGGAAGGAAGCTCGCGATGAATTCGGGGATTTCCGAGAGTTCGTGAAAGGACAGAAGGAAATCTAGCGGGTCTGGAAGTGGCGCTTGTCGATTTTCAGCGATTTGATTTTGGAGTCGAGGGTGGAGGCAGGCATGCCGAGCTTCGCCGCCGCTCCAGATGGTCCCGAAACTCGTCCCCCGGCTTCGGCCAAGGCGGCCTCAATGCGCTTTTTCTCTTGATCGACCAGATCCTCGCGCAGGGGCTGCACTGCGGCGGGCTTTAAGGTCAGCCAACTCTCGTCAACGGAAAATTGATCGGAGTCGCACAAAATCACCGAGCGCTCGACGACATTCTGCAGCTCTCGGATATTCCCTGGCCAGGAATAGGATTGCAGATAAGCCAGGCTCTTCTTCTCAATGCCGGTGATCCTTTTCCCTGCTTTCGTTGCATAGCGGTCGATGAAATATTCCAGCAGCAAGCGGATATCTTCCCTTCGCTCCCGAAGCGGCGGCACTTGCACTGGGAAGACGTTGATGCGATAAAAAAGGTCGCTTCGAAATGTACCGGCCTCTACCTCCGCGGGCAAGTCCCGGTGCGTGGCCGTGATGACGCGGACGTCGGCACGAATGGGACGCGTGCCTCCAACGCGATCGAATTCGCGCTCTTGCAGGACGCGAAGCAACGCAACCTGCGTTTCCGCATTTAACTCGCCGATCTCATCGAGGAAGATCGTGCCGCCCTCGGCCAATTCGAAGCGACCCAGCCTTCGTTGCAGCGCGCCGGTAAAAGCGCCCTTTTCGTGACCGAACAGTTCAGAAGCGATGAGATCCCGCGGAATGGCCGCGCAATTCACGCTCACGAAAGCCCGCGAAGACCGCGGCGAGCGTTTATGAATCGCGCGCGCGACAAGTTCCTTGCCCGTGCCGGTTTCACCGGTGATCAGAACGGTGGTGTCGCTTGGAGCGACTCTTGCGACGCGCATGAGGACCCCTTGAAGAGCGGACGAGGTGCCCACAATTTCCTCGAACATCGACGTTTTGTCGATTTCCTCGCGCAGCGCCAGGTTTTCCCGTTGGGTTCGCTCCTGCGCTCGCTTCTGGTCGTCGATGTCGGTTCGAACACCACACCAGCGGGTTATGCGTCCTTCTTCATCGCGAAGCGGATTCAGTCGATACGAAAACCAGCGGTAATCGCCATCGTGCCGGCGCATTCTCACTTCCGTCTCAAAGGCTTCCCCGTGCTTAAAGGCTTCTTGGATCCCCTCCTTGAGTGGCACTACATCCTCCGCATGGGTAACCAGATCAAGAAACTCCATCGGATGTTTTCGCGGAATAACGCCGAAGTAGTCCCGCGTCGCACGGTTTCCGTAAGACACACTGGCGTCCGCTTCCCAGATGAACATGTGGACCGGCGCAACATCGATGACCTGTTGCAATTGCCGAGCCTGCTCCTTTAGCGCATCTTCCGCGCGCTTCCGGTCTGTGATATCTCTCATCACCACCTGCCGCCCGCCCGGCAGCATGGGAGAAAGAGAAACCTCCACCGTCAGCATCGCGCCATCTCTACGCAAGAAGCCCCGCTCAAATCGCGTCATGCCGGATCCCATGGCCTCCATGGGAGTTTTGATTCGCAAAAGCTCATCTGGCGCGTAGGTGACTTCAACGGGCATGCCTGGGAGTTCGTGGGCCGTGCAGCCCAGCAGTTTCAAGCCTGCCTGATTTGCGGAAATGAATTGTCCCGCATGGTCCACCAGATAAATCGCAACAGGAGAAAGGTCCAGAAGAGAACGGTACTTCGTTTCGCTCTTTCGTAATTGTTCCAGAGCTTCTTCCGTCTGTTCGAAGGCCTGTGCGTTCGTAATGGCTACCGCGGCCTGATCCGCGAACATGCGCAGCCACGCAAACTCTTGCTCCGTCAAGTCTTCGCGACTGAAAATGCCCAAGACTCCGAGGATTTTTCCCTTGAACTTCAGTGGCTCGCCCGCGAAAGCACGAATCCCTTCACTCTTGGCCCATTCAGGTCTGCGGATCCACTCGCTTTCCGGCGTAATGCTGGCGATTCGAATCGAATTGCCGGTCGCCCCGATGACTCCCACCTTTCCTTTTGTTTTGCTTAGCGGGATGCGCCGGAAATATCCTTCCCGAAAAGACCAGTCTTCTTTTTCATTCAAGGACGCGCCCGCACTGGCAACCAGGTGGAGGCACTCACAACGGTCGTCGCATTCGCTGCCGAGAAAGCACTCGTCGCAGATGTCCCCGGATTCCAGCAGCCAGATACGAGCCAGTGCTATTCCAGGCTGCTTAGCAATGCCTTGGACAAGCGTGTCGAGTGCGCTTCGGGTGCTGTGCTCTCCCGCTACCATTGCGGCCAGAGCAAGTAGAGGTTCAGGCTGCAAGACTATTCTCCGTAACGTGGCTGATTCTACACCCACAGCGACGGTGCGCATATCGCAGGCTCCCTCCACGCCGTGTCAGACTTTCTCCCCAAGCCCAGCATCCGCTTGTCCTGAGATTTCGTGAATTTCCGACGCGCCGTGAATCGGTGAAAGCCGTAAGTCCCATTTGTTCAAGCACATGAATTTGGTTCGTGGCTTGCCATATTGCACTCAGCGACATTGCAGCCAGAGTAGTCGCGAAACACAAGGAGGCGGTCATGAAGAAACTCAACGCGACCCTGAGCCTGATAGCTCTCGTCTTGGCGTCGCTGACTTTTGGCAGGACCACGTTGGCCCAGCAAACCCCGGCTAACGTGCAAGGTAATTGGACCATTTATTCCACGAGCATCAAGGACGGCTCGATGGTCATCAAGCACGTGCAAATCGCCCAGTACGGCAACCACATCACCGGCTACTTCGAAGGCCCGGACCAAGCGGGGCCCATACAAGGCGAAGTGAAAGGAAACTTCATCCAGTTCAGCACGGTGACGCGCACCGCCCTGAACTTCCACGGGCACATTTATGGAGACAACATTGCGGGGAACTACGGCATTCATGGGAAACAGGCTCCGTGGCAAGCGATGCGTACTGTGGGAATCGGAGCACCACCGCAAGCCGTGGTCAGCTACGGTCAGCCGATGCTGATTCCGCCGGCGCCTCAGCCGGCTCCCGTGGCCGCCCCCCCGGCTCCCAATTATTCGCAGCAACAATCTTCCTATTCGCAGGCGGATAGTTATTCGCAGCCCTCCAACTATTCTGCGCCGCAGTCAAACACAAGCGCAGCGCCAACTCCGGCGCCGCTCTCATCGGAACAACTCAATAGCCTTGTGGCTCCCATCGCGCTCTATCCGGATGCTCTGGTAGCGCAAGTGCTCGCGGCGGCCACCGTCCCGGACGAAGTGACGGCAGCGAATCAATGGCTGAGCCAGAATCCGAACATCACGGGCCAATCGCTGGAACAAGCCGTGGACCAGCAGGACTGGGATCCCAGCATTAAGGCGCTGACGCAATTCCCCAGCGTGCTGGCGAATCTAGCCAACAACCTGTCGTGGACCTCCAGCCTCGGGCAGGCGTTCCATTTCCAGCAGCCCGACGTGATGGCGGCGGTGCAAGTGATGCGCGCGAAAGCGCAGGCGGCCGGCACGCTGCAATCGAATTCGCAGATCACGGTGACGACGCCTTCACCCAAGGTGATCGTGATTCAACCGGCGAATCCACAGGTCGTTTACGTGCCGCAGTACAACCCCACGATCATCTACGGCGCCCCGATTGTTGTGCCCATGTACACGCCTCCAGTGGTATTTGCCACGCCGACCTTGAGTTTTGGCGTGGGAGTATCCTTCGGCGGCGGAGGGTGGGCTGTCGGAGGCGGCTTCGGCTGGGGCTTTCATGCGTGGGCTTGCAACTGGGGAGGCTGGGGCGGAGGTGGCGGCGGCAACACCATCATCTTCAACCACAACACCTACATCACAAACAACACCTGGCACAGTACCAATTACAACGGCTATCACCCCTGGGGTCCTGGCTCGAACAGCCGTCCATTTAACCCGGCGACCAACCCGGGCGGTTACCGTCCAGGTGAGGATACCCACTACGGACCGAATGGCGCTTACCACCCCAATGGCTACTACGGCCCGAACGGAGCCTATCACCACGATGTGCCCGGAACGGGTCCAGCGAACGCCCCCAACGGCGGCAACAACGGGAACCACGGCCTGATTGGCGGTAACGGCGGTGTGGAGCACACCGGTGTCAGCCCCAACGGGGGGGCGGTCGGATCGCAAAATCACGCTTGGTATGGCAACAACGGCACCTTTCACCCCGACGGTAACTACAAGCCTGGCGAAGACACACACTATGGGCCGAACGGCGGATATCACCCGAATGGATATTTCGGGCCTGATGGCGGCTGGCACCAGGACAAAAACGCCGGTCAGCAGGTGCCCAACGGCGGCAACAACGGAAACCACGGCCTGATTGGCGGAAACAATGGAGTCCAGAATCCCAACGCTGGGATGAACGGCCCTGGTGTGGCACCTGCCAACGGCTATCACAACGATGGCAACGGTGGTGGGACCGGAATGGTCGGCGGCAGTGGCGGCGTTCGGGATCGCAATACCGGAATGAACGGCCCTGGCGTGGCGCCCGCAGGCGGCTACCACAACGACGCCAGCAACCTGCAAGCCAGAAACGACAATCGCTCGAATCTCGGCAGCCCGCGCATGAGCGGAGACGGCAGAGCCAATCGGATGGAGAGCTACCGCGGCCGCAGCAGCATGGCTGGGCGGCGTCCTCAACAACACCAGGTCAGGCAGCATGCCCCTGCGGAACATCACTTTTCCGGCGGCGGGCGGCGTCGCTAAGAGTCCGAATCGAGCAACCGAAAAGTAAAAGAAGGGTATATCGGAAAAATTCAAGGAGATGAAAATGAACACGGATCAGAACAAATCGAATAGCAAGTGGACAGGATGGGCACTCGCCGGAATTCTCGCTCTCGCCGGCCTCGGCTTCACGGTTCGAGCGGTGGACACAAGCAAGCTAGCCTTCGCCACCGAAGCAGCGCCTCAGATGACGTTCGCGTCGCCGGCCGAAGCAGCCGCCGCGCTGGCCCAGGCGGCGAAGGACACCGATGAGAACGCGCTGGCCAAGGTCCTGGGCGGCGAGGCGAAAGCCCTCATCACCTCCGGGGACGGCGAGTCCGACAAGACCGCCATGCAGCAGTTCTTCGCCAAATACCAGCAGATGAACCGCTGGGTGGACATGTCGGATGGCAGCCGCGTTCTCTACATCGGCGCGGACAACTTCGCCTTCCCGGTGCCGCTGGCCAAGAACGCTTCGAACAGCTGGTACTTCGACGCCGTTGCGGGAGATCAGGAAATTCGCGCCCGCGAAATCGGCAAGAACGAACTGCTTACCATCGACGCGCTGGCGGCACTCGCTAGCGCCGAGCAGTTTTACTTCAACAACAGCGCCTCTGGAGAATATGCGGAACGCATCATCAGTACACCGGGAAAACAAGACGGCCTGTATTGGCCCGCTTCGGATTCACTCGGCGCCAGCCCGCTGGCACAACTCGAGCAATTTCCGAAGTCATCCCTCACGTCGCTGTCGCCAGACCAGCCCTTCGTCATCGACGGGTACACACTGCGCATCCTTACTGCTCAAGGCGATGATGCAACGGGCGGGGCGCAGAACTACATCGTGAACGGAAAGATGACCGGCGGCTTCGCCATCCTGGCAACTCCCGTGAAGTATGGCGAGACCGGGATCATGAGCTTCATGATCGGCCGCGAAGGCTTTGTCTACGAGCGGGACCTGGGCCCAGGCACGGCCAAGACCGCGGCCTCCATTCAGGAATACAACCCGGACGACAATTGGTCTCCTATCGACTAATTCTCTGCCCGGCCGGAAACGGGAAACGCAATTTTTCATGTGTTTCCCGCCTCTATTTTCAGGAGCCCATTCGAAGTTGGTTGCAATGCCAAATACACTGGGCATACATTACTGGACCACAGATGGAGTATCCCGCGATTCTCAGGCGCCGCCCGCTCAAGGAGACTTTCTAAGTGTTTCCGCTGATCTGGAGTCTGTTGAAGCCGTATCGCGGCAGCCTCGTTCTGGTCTTATTGGCGATGCTGCTTCAGATGGCGGCAACGGTAGCCACGCCTTGGCCTCTGAAGATCGTCCTGGACAACGTTGTGGGTGAACACAGACTCCCGGTCTGGCTGAGCGATTTTCTTCGACCGTTCCTGAGCAGCGACAGCAAGATGGAAATTGCCGCGGCCGCAGCGATCGCCCTCGCGGCGATCGCCGTGGTTGGAGCCATCGCCTCCTATGTGGCCAACTACTACACCGCCAGCGTCGGCCAGTGGGTGGCCAACGACCTCCGCATCCGAACCTACGACCACCTCCAGCGCCTTTCCCTCCACTACTACAGCACGCACGATCTCGGCACCCTCCTGAGCACCCTCACGGCAGACGTCCAGACGATCCAGAGTTTCGCATCGTCTTCGACACTGGGCATTCTTGTGGACCTTCTGACGATCGGCGGAATGCTGATCATCATGTTTTGGTTGAATTGGGACTTCACTTTAATCGCCGTGGCCATCACTCCGTTTGTGCTGCTGATGATTTCACGCTTCAAAAAAGCGATCAAGAAAGCCACCAAGGAAGTGCGCAAACAACAGAGCGAGATCTTGACCGTGGCGCAGCGGGGTCTGGAATCCATCAAGGTCGTGAAAGCGTTTGGGCGTCAGGATTTGGAAGAGCAGGAACTAAGCATGGTTAGCAAGGCGACCGTGGATGCCGCGTTGCGCGCGCGCCAAGTGAAAGCGCTCCTCTCGCCGGCAATCGCCGTCATCGTTTCCCTGTGCACCGCCTTTGTGCTCTGGAGGAGTTCGGCCCTGATTCTTCGCGGGACAATGACCGCCGGCGCACTCACCGTGTTTCTCGCGTATCTGGCACAGTTCTTCAAGCCCGTGAAGGATTTGGCCACCATGACCAATTCCATCGCGCAAACCGCAGTTGGGGTCGAGCGCGTCAGGGCCATTCTGGAAGCCGGCGACGTCATCCCCGAAAATCCCGATGCCCGCGAGCCCCAAACCCTCAAGGGCGAGATCGGGTTCGATCGCGTCAGCTTCAGCTACAACCGGGAGAGCGAAGTTTTGTCGGAGGTGAGTTTTCAGATCAAGGCGGGGCAAATGATTGGCGTCGTCGGGCCCACCGGCAGCGGCAAATCCACCATCGTCAGTCTCATTCCGCGGTTTTATGACCCGGTTTCGGGCAAAGTGACGATCGACGGGGTCGATCTGCGAGATTTCCAGATTCGTGGCCTCCGCAGCCAGATTGCCTACGTCTTGCAAGAGACTGTGCTCTTTCGCGGCACGGTCGCCGACAACATTGCCTATGGCAAAGGCAGCGCCACGCACGATGAAATCGTGGCCGCCGCTAAACTCGCCAACGCCGACGAGTTCATCGCCCGGATGCCTCAGGGCTTCGACACCATGGTCGGAGACCGCGGTGACACCCTCTCCGGCGGCCAGCGCCAACGCATCGGCATCGCCCGCGCTATCATTCGCGACAGCCCCATCCTGATTCTTGATGAGCCCACCGCCGCTCTGGATAGCGAATCCGAAAAGCTGGTGATGGACGCCCTTGAGAAGTTGATGAAAGGCCGCACGGTTATCGTCATCGCGCACCGTTTGAGCACCATCCGCGATGCCGATAGAATCCTAGTCATGAAAGACGGCGCTCTCGTGGAACAAGGGAACCACGATCAGTTGATGGCCGTCGGTGGTCTTTACGCCGGCCTCTACAAGACGCAATTTGCGAAGGAGGCGCCCTCGGAGAGAGAATGTCGCACTCACTGATTGTACTTCCGGATCAGACGGCCAAGCCCATCCTGGACGCCATTCGCGGCGCGAAGAGTTCCCTGCGCGTGAAAATGTTTGTCTTCTCGCATCCCGCGCTGCTTAAGGCCGTCATTGACGCCAAGAAACGCGGCGTGCACACGCGGGTTATGCTGAACCCCGCCCGCCGCGATGGCGAGCCGGAAAACGAAATCACGCGAAAGAAATTAAAGGCCGCGGGCGTGGAAGTGATTGACACGAATCCCGCCTTTGACGTCACCCACGAAAAATCCATGGTCGTGGATGATCGCGTCGCTTTTGTTCAATCCTTGAACTGGGCCACGAAAAATCTTACCGGCACGCGCGATTACGCGGTGGTCACCACCCTCGGCAACGAAGTGGGCGAAGTCATGGATTGCTTCGATGCGGATTGGACCCGCAAGTCCTTTCCGGAGCACACCGGAACGTTGCTCATCTGGTGCAATAAAAACGGCCGCGACCGTATCGCCCAGTTCATTGACGACGCCAGGCACACCTTGTTTGTACAAAACGAGCGCTATCAGGACTCCGTCATCATCGAGCGCCTCGTCCGTGCCAAAATGCGTGGCGTCAAGGTTCACGTGATGGCACGATCGCCCCACAAACTGAAAAAGGACAAGCTCATCGAGGGCGTCAGCGGGCTCCGCATCATGGACGACGTGGGAATCAAGGTCCATAAGCTCAAACACCTGAAGCTGCACGGCAAGATGCTCCTTGCCGACCAGGCGCGCGCCATCGTCGGCTCCATCAACCTGGCGCCGGGGAGTTTTGACAGCCGGCGCGAGTTAGCGATTGAAGTCCACCAGGAAGAGCTCGTCCGCCACCTGCAGAAGGTGGTTCATCACGACTGGAAACATTCCTATCCTCTGGATCTATCGAATGAAGGTCTGCTCGAGGAAATGACCTACCACAAGATCGACGCCGCGGAAGAGTTGGCGCTCGCGCCGAAGCGTCACAAGTAGCTGCTTAAGGCTCGCAATCCTAAAACTCCTTCGTTCAGCCCGATGTATTGAATTCATGTCAGATTCGGGAGGGTGCTCCGTCGGTGGCGTCTGCTTGGCGCCACCGGCGGAGTCTTTCTTGGGGTTAGGGGGTAGTGGCTTATGGAAATGCATGCGGTGTGCCATTCCCAAGCTACCGCAAATGAATGTCTCAACCAAAGAGCGAATTCCCGGGCGGTCGCGAATTCACGAGATTTCGTAAAAACAGCCCCGCAATTTCTCCTGCCCGTCCAAGCAACGCCCACGAAACAAGCCAGTTAGATTTGGCTGGCAGCTTGCATTTCACCCTTGGTAGTAAGGTTCGAAACGCTGCGACAACTCGTGGAGGAGCCATTCATGTCCAGCATCACAGCGCTACCACGCATCGCACTGTTTCGCATCAAGGGCGGACAGTTCTGATTCGACAAACCGATTCGGTCGTCGTACCAGGAGTCAGAGTTTGTACGGACTTTTAGACACAGGAGCTAACCGTGATGGTTTCCGCGACCCCAAACGACACGCGATTTTGCTCGAGCCCGTCCGGGATCTTGGCACTCGCATTGGCGTGGCTCGACCGAATCGATCCTGGCACGCATCGGCGCATAAAAGGTCTCCGCCTCGTAACGTCCTACGGAATAGCGGCAATGCTCGGCACTCTGCTCGGCGGTTCTCACGGTTTCTTGAGTGGAGCGGTATTGGGGTCTCTCGCGGGCGGTTTCGCACTGTGGGCTAGTGTCTTCGAAGGTCAATCGACCCGAGCAGCTTCCAGTCGCGACCTCGCTTTGATGTGCCTCGCAGCAGTCGTCGGGGCTACCAGCATGATCGGTTTCTCCCCGGTACTCGATCGCACCGGCTGGCCCGGCGCCGAACTGACGCTTGTCGCCGGAGCTTTCCTCGTCGGGTACGCGAAGCGTTACGGAATTCTCGGCGCGGGACTCGGGTCGCAAATTTATATAGGGCAGCTTCTAGCCTACGGTGTGGGCCTGAAACCTGCAGACCTTCCGACGGTACTGGTCGCAGGTGTGATTGCAGCGGTCGGGGCTATTGTTCCACGCTTACTTAGCGGTCCGGCTGAACACCCGGTCCTTGCGCAGCCGCTCAACTCGATTGTCGCGACCCATAGCGGCGCATCTCGCGAACTTCGTATGGGCCTGCAAGCTGCCATCGCGGCCCTCGTCATCGTTTTGTTGAATCATTTGGTCCGTCTCGAAGAATCTGCCTGGGCGATCACCGCTTGCACTTACGTAATTGCGGGCACTACGTTCGGCACCATCGATCGCGTTCGCCGCCGCATCATCGGCACGATAATAGGTGTTCCTCTCGGCCTCGCATGCCTTCCCATAGCATTGCACGCGCCAATCGTGGCATGGGCACTGGCTGCCCTCGCGATGATCATCTATTCCATAGCGCTTCCCGAGCGGTACGATATTGCCTGCGGCGCCTACGCGTTCACTCTTGTCCTGACGCTCTCGGTAAGCGGAGAGAGCTCCGTATTCGTGTTAGCTTCGCGGGCGTGGGAAACGCTGGTCGGAGGTGCGATTGGTCTCGCCGCTGCTTTGATGGTTCTCCCACTTCGTGCTCCCGTCCCCGCAAACAAACCTCTACCTAATTAAGGTAGCGCTAAGGCGGTTTTCCAAACAGCCGTCGACCCGATTGGCGCTCACGGATTAGATCTCAGTGCGACCAGCTCTTATCCGCGTGACATTGCTGCGACAGTGACACAGCAACAAGCTACGTTTGAGCTGAGTTACACCCCGCCCTTTCGGCTTTCAACCGTAGGGTTGGGTGATGTTGTAATCCCGCACGCGTGTCAGAGCGACGGTTTACAAGACCGTTGTTGGCAGCATCTGAACAGACCTCCGGTTTGGGAAAGATCTGGGAAAGAACTCAAGGCCTCAAAACATCAGCTAAGTCGCACAAAATCAACGGGCCGTGATTTTTCGAACGCGGATTTCGCGAGGGCTATCAGGGGGTTGCCCGATAAACTGTGCTTTCGCCTCTAATACGCTGAATTCCGTGGGCTTAGTGAACAAAAGAGCGTTCAACTGTTAATCATATGTTTTTGCGCAGCCGTTCCGCCCACTTCGAAAAGGGAAAACCCATCCGATTCGAACTCTCAAGAGCTCGAAGGGATAGGCCCGCAACGGCTTTTGGGCAGGCTAGGGGCACTTTGCTGAACATAGTAGGCCTCTGAGCCGTTCCTTTGGAGAGCCCCGTTTGTTTGCAGACTTCGCTCCAAGAGCTACCTGTTTTCCTTAGGGCCGCAACTTGATGCCTATCGGCGGCAATTCTCGGTCGGCCAATGCGTTTGCCCTTTGCCCGTGCGTTGCGCATGCCGGCCTTCACGCGCTCCTGAATCAGCGCGCGTTCAAACTCTGCCATCGCGCCAATAACGTTGAACATCAGGCGTCCAGACGGGGTCGAAAGGTCAAGGTTATCCCGCAAGCTCACGAAAGCGACTCCCCGAGCTTCCAGTTCCGCCAGGGTGTTGACGAGATGCCGTAGCGAACGGCCCAAGCGATCGAGCTTCCAGACGAGCACGACGTCGCACTTGCGCTGATGAACGTCCGCGAGCAGTTCATTTAAGGCCGGCCGCGAATCTTTGCTGCCTGACACGCCGCGGTCAACATACTCCCGCACGATTTGCCAACCCCGACGCTCTGCGTATTCGCGCAGCTCGTTGGTTTGGAGGCCCGGGTCCTGCCCGTTATTCGCAGTGCTAACACGCGCATATATTGCGACTCGGCCGTTTTGGTGGGATAGACTCCGCTTAGCCATGTGACACCTCCTACGTGTCATTCGGTTAGGGACGCACCGACGCGCTCCGCTTTTCACGTTTTCGTTTTCTTCGCGGCCGCCCCGTCTCCTTTCTATTGAATCTTCACTTGCTAAGGCTGGCGAAATCCGACCTTCTGCCACGTGGCCGATTAGCCTGTGGAAGGTAAAACCTGGGTAAAATCAGAAGGTGCGCGTCTGCAGGAACCAGATCTCCTGCGGAAAGCCGGACGATGTCTCCCGGCACCACATCACGCCGCCGAATCTCCTTTCACTGCCCGCTGCGAAGGACGGTTGCGCTCGGGGCAACTCGTTCGCGCAGTTGTTCGATTGCTCGTTGAGACCGATAGGTCTGACTTAAATCAATCGCCGCGCTCAGCAGAACAATGACGCCGATGATTCCCGCATCTACCTTCTCGCCCAGGAACGCCGATGCGACTGCGGCAATCAGTAGGATCAAGACCAGCGGATTCTTAAACACATGCAAGAGATCGAAAAGAATGGAATGGTGTTGCGTAGCTGCAGGCTCATTCGGCCCGAACCGGTCGAGCCGAGCGTCAGCTTCCTGTGCGGTCAAGCCGACAATCGCGACGCAGTCCTCATTAACATCAGGAGGCATGGTGAGCACCTAGGCGGCGAGGCAGCGCGGATCTTCAAAGAGACGCGCAGTGACAGCCCCGAAGAGGAATCCTCCAACATGCGCTAGATAAGCGACTCCGCCCGTCTGAACGGCTGCTACCGACCCGACGTTAAAAAGTTGGGTGAGAAACCAGAAACCAATGAGAAGCGCGGCCGGGATGAACGTAACACGCACGAACACGAAGATGAACAGAAGCGACCTTAATCTTATCGCGAGGGTAGGTCACCAGGAATGCGCCCATGACAGCGGCGATTGCGCCGCTCGCACCTAGATTCGGGACGGTGGAACTCGGCATCACTGCAATCTGCGCCAGCATAGCCACCAGCCCGCCGACAAGATAGAACACCAAATACCGCAATGGATTCATCGCGTCTTCGATCTCGGGACCAAAGGCCCACAAGAACACCATGTTGCCTATGATGTGGGACCAACTGCCGTGCATGAACATGGCTGTCAGTATGGTGATCCAGTGATGGCCGGCGATGATGTTCGCAGGGATCGCGGACCACTTGAGCACGAATGCATCACCGCCGCTCAGTTCAAGTACAAAAACAAAGAAGTTCGTGAGAATAATGCAGGTCGTAACGATGGGAAAATGCACCGGGCGTCGAGACGCGTCGGTTAACGGGATCATCGCCCCCACGCTTTTTTCCTCCGTTTCATCGTGTATACGTCACCTGCAGCGGAGGGTTCACCGAAGCCTAGATCACTGCCTTCGGTCATCCCTCCGCGTTAAATGAAGCGGTGCGGTGCACGCAGAAATCCTCGCCAAGCCTGCAAGCGCTGCAACCGTTGATGCGGATGCTCTTCGAGGCCTAGGCCAACTTACTCGTGAGGCTGCGCGCAGCCAGAGACAGCACTAGGCGAGAAGTGCCGCTAAACAACATGCTGATTCCAACCAGTGTGCCGATGATCCACGGAGCGCTCGTTGGCCACGTCCTCCAGATCATCACCGCCAGGATTAGTGTCACGATCCCGTCGAAGAGTAACCATCCTGTTCCTGGCAGCGGGCGGAGCATGAAGCCCAAGATAAACTCCAAGACCGCCTCCAGGAATAGATAGATCGCCAGCGCAATCGTCAGGGACGCCAAGCCCGCCAATGGATGTACGAGCAGATAGCCCCCGGTTAAAATGTAGAGAATCCCGACCAACAACTCCCAGAGAAAACCTCGGCCGGTTCGCGTGTACCAGGCAAACACCAGGTGGGCGCATCCGCTGAAAACGAGCAGCCAGGCGACCAACACGTTGACTGCGATTCCGGCGGCTAGGGGCGAAGCTATCGCCAGAACCCCCGCCACAATCATAAGCACGCTGAGCCCAATTGACCACCCAACCGTCTTCCTCACAAATGTAGCTGCTGATGTGTCGCTCATAAATTTCTCCTTCTATCTCTCTTTCTTTGGCCCGAAGATTTGTGCCGGCGCCCTCAAACGCGCTCACGATTTGCCTGCTCAAACGCCTCCTCAAGGTCTCGCCAGGCCTTGTTGAAGCCCTGCCGGATGTCCTTCAACGCTTGTTCGTCCTCGCGGTTTCTCATGCGCACGCGAGCTCGTAGTTCGGCCAAAGCATGCTGAGCCGCCTTGATGCTTGCGTGCAGTTTGTCTCGCACTTCGGCGCGTGCCAAGGCAGACCGGACGTGCAGATTATCGAACCACTGTTTCATCTGCAGCAGGCGCTCCTCGAAACTGTCCTGCAGCTTGGCGTGCTCTCTACGGAGACGCAACTCGACGGCCAGAAGATGATTCTGGATGGCGGCCTTGGTTTCTCCGCTCGCTTCTGTGGCCTTGGTCTTCAGCTCCGAAGCCTCCTTCTTCAGCGTGTCAATCTCGTCTTGGATGAGATTCTCCAGTTCGTCATTGTAGTGATTGAGCTGGCGGTGAAGATGGTCGATGCCTGCGGCGATTCCGGTTCTTGCGGTGAGTCCGGCCAATTCCAATCGAAAATTCATTTCTCGAATGTCTGCCTGCAACCCTGAATTCATCGCCTTAATGTGATCTTCGACCTTCTCGCGTGTGTCTTCCAGTTCAGCCCGCTTGGTGGCCAAATCCGCTGCAATCTTTTCTCTTTCGGCTCCCGTGGCAGCCTGAGCCTTTGCCAACTGTGCGTTGATATCATTTTGAATCGACCGGATCTTATCTTTCGACTGCTGCAAGTAGGCATCGAATTCAGCCTCACGCTCGGCGCGTTTGAGTTCCCTGCGAGCGATGCGCCCCAGTTTCTGGAGCTCTTCGTCGAGCCGCTCCGCGTAGCGCTCCTCCACAACCACGGCAAGCACAGAGCTGTCGACTGCGAGGGTCGCGGGAATTCCCTCGAACGAAGGGTCCCAGACTAGCTTTTCCAGGAGCCGCATGTTCCCTGCTCCGGCCAAGGCGCCCACGGCGACTCCAGCGGCAGCTCCCACTGGGCCGCCGATGACCGCGCCGAGGACGCCGACGCCGACGCCGGCGGTTGCGGCGGCTACCTTCTCTGAGAACTCATCCGCCATGTTTCGGGCCGCGATATGTCCCTTTTCATCTTTCCGAAGAAGACCGTAATCCATCAGCTCAATCCAACCATTGCGATCAAGTCCCTTCACTACATCGAGAGCTTGTGCCGCCCCATCTTTAGAATTTGTAGTCAACACGATCAAACTTAGGTCGCCCATGAGGTGCTCCTTTCACTGCGTGAAACTTTTGGAATTTTGGCTACTACTCGCCCAGGGCACGCTTTGCGTGACATTGGAATGACCGCCATGAAATCTTCCTCTAAGCACTGGATTGATTCTGTGACCTGGGTCACCCTGGGGCGTGGACTAAATCACGCGGCTGGTTTCTTGCCTTTGAAAAGGGAAATCAAAGTTTCTTTGGAGGGACAGTCGAAGAACTCACATCTGAACTCGCTCGCAGCGGCGAGCTCGCACAAAACCTGAGCCCGCTTTCACCTATTCGCCGACGGAGCAGACGCTTGCTTCGACACTTGGCTCAGCCTAAGCTGGGCGGCCTGAGGGAACCAACAGCAAGATGCACAGCTCTTTCTCACCTCGTCGGTTAGTGCGCCATTTCCTGGCGATCCTCTTCGCCGCAGCGGCCACGACTTATAGCGTCCTGTGGGTCATGCACATAAGGCACCCGAGACCGCAACCCGGCTTTACGAGTTATGAGTATTCGGCAGGCGCTCGCTCCATGAAGGTAGGCGCTGTGTTCCCCGACAGTCCTGCTCAGCGAGCGGGTCTTCGGCCCGGAGACCTGATTGTCGCCATAGACGGGCAGAAACTCGAAAATCTGCGACCTTTCTACGAGGCGATCATTGTCGGCCAGAAGGACGTTGTCGAGCTTACGGCTGAGCAGGCAAACTCGCCTGCCGAACAGCGACGATTAGAGCTTATGCTGCGCAGCGGACAACCAGCGCTCAAGCGGACCACTAGACTGGAAGATTTGTTGGACTTGCCGATCGATTACTATCCCTTGGGTTTCCTTGTCGTCGGCCTTGGGGTCCTATTGTTACGGCCTGATGATCGCAACGCGTGGCTATTGGCGCTGATTTTTGGCGGTTTTGTCGCCGGGGGACCACTGTTCGAAGGCGCCATTCCACCGCACCTGCGAGGATTCGCCGTCTTCTACAAGATCATCATGTCTTGGCCTCCGGTGGCCCTTTTCTACTACTTCTTTGCGGTGTTTCCCTCTCCTTCCCCGCTTGATCGAAAGCTCCCGTGGCTGAAATATATTCTCTTGGCAGTGGCGATAGTCTCCACTGTCCCCACCGGGTTCCGTTGCTTGATTGCAGGCGGTGCCTTGCCGCTATATCTCGACGCTCATTGGCCAGGTACCGCCATGTTGACCTGGGTTTCCACGGCACAAGCTGGATTGCCTTCACCTGCCTCTCACGGCTGGCCAAGCCTTGGATTCGCGTACTTTGGGTTTTTTCTGGGCGCGATAGCGCTCGGGTTGGCGTCATTACTCTCCAATACTTTTTTGTCGACGGCTGCACAGGTTCGGCGAAAAGCGCACGTCATGGTGTGGGGCACGGTAGTTGGCGTCGTGCCTGTATCCTTGATTGCCGGGATAACATTTGTGGGGGGAGTCGAAAATGTGCCTCTAGTCTTGTGGCAGGTATCCGTTCTGTTTCTATCATTTGTATGGCCGCTGTCGTTTGCTTACGCGGTCGTGAAGCACAGGGTCCTTGAAATTCCGGTGCTCTTGAAGCGGAGTGCGCGCTACCTGTTGGTCCAACGCGGCTTTACGATTCTGCTGCTGGCCATTTGGCTCGCGGCCATTAGGCTCTTCACTTATGGGGTTTCGGGGCTGGTCGGGACATTCTCCAACGCCGTGCTGGTCCTCGGCTTGGTATTTGGCGTGGGGCTTGTGTGGGTTGCCGCGCCAATCGTAAAGAGGGCAACGGACCGAATCGACCGCGCGTTCTTTCGCAGCGCTTACGACGCGCGCCAGATCCTGGAGAGCCTTGTCGAGGAGACTCGAACGGTTGCCAGCCGTGAAGAGCTAGCCGTGCTTCTTGGTGGTGAGATCAAACAAGCGCTTCATCCCGTATCCGCGGCTGTGTACCTGGCGGATAGCGATGGTCAACTGCGGTTCTACCCTGATGCCTCGCCTACGAAATTTCAACTACTCCCTTCTCGGATGCCGCTGCTTCAGGAGTTGGCCGAGCACAAAAAGCCATGGCAGATTTCCGATGGCGACTCGCGCGCGGGCAGGCTACCCGACGGTCTCTCGATCTTTGGTCCGAATCATCCGGACTGTCTCGTGCCGATCCTGATGCGCGGCGGCGACTTGACAGGTCTGTTGGTCTTAGGTGCGAGACTCTCTGAAGAGCCTTACTCGCGCGAAGATACACGACTGCTGAGCGCAGTCGCCGCACAAGCCGGAGTGACACTAGAGAACATGCGCCTCGCCGAGGACATGGCCGAACGCATTGAAGAGGAGCGGCGCGTCGCCCGTGACATGGAAATTGCCAAGCAAGTGCAGGCTCGCCTTTTTCCTCAGAAGTTTCCCTCCCTGGACACACTGGAATATGCCGGGCGCTGCATTCAGGCCCGCGATGTAGGCGGCGACTATTACGACTTTCTGGGCCTTGGTGGAGGACGGATGGGGATTGTTCTCGCTGATATCGTAGGGAAAGGCATACCCGGCGCTCTGCTAATGGCCAACTTGCAGGCAGACGTGCGCAGCCAGTGTGCCATCGCATCTCAAGATTTGCCGCAATTTCTCAGATCCGTGAATCAGGCTTTTTACGAGAGCACGGACGAGGGCATCTACGCGACGCTTTTCTTCGGTGATTATCAGGACTCCACTCGCTGCTTGCGCTTCGCCAATTGCGGGCACAATCCGCCGTTCCTGGTGCGCCCAGATGGAACAACAGAACGCTTGGCCGCCACCGCCACCGTTCTCGGTTTGTTTGAAGAGTGGGAATCTTCCATTGGCCATGTGCAGATTGCCACTGGCGACGTCCTCGTAATTTATACAGATGGCATCACCGAAGCCAACAATTGTGCCGGGCAGGAGTTTGGCGAGAACCGACTGCTCGAAACAATCCGCGCTCATCTCGCTCTGCCGGTTCCCTTAATTCTCGATGCGATTCTTACGGCCGCACTTGAGTTCAGCGCGGGCGAGATGAGAGACGATCTGACTCTGGTCGTTGCCCGAGGCCGATAGATTTGACTGGAAATCAATAACACTGAGGGTAGTTGGAATCCCCGCAGCTCCCGGATTGTCGGGAATCCTTACCTAATCGCGTAACGTCAGAGTTGCCCGTGATTCGACCGGTATCCTTGTTCGAGCGTCCACGGCCCGCCGGTAATGGTTGTCGTGCTCGGCGCGCCATTGCTCGTCCAATTGACGGGACCAATGTGATCCTGCGCAAAGGACGCCGCCGCGACTACCAGTCCAACTGCTGCTGCGAGAAATAGTCGCTTCACGTGTTTGTGCCTTCCTGAGACGCGCCGAAAGTCTCACATAACGGGGCTCGCGCGATTAACACACTTTGAAGAATCGATGAATCGCGCTTTTATTAACAAAGAGGCCCAAAATTGGAGCTCGATTTTCCAACATGCTCACGCGTTTTAGCAATATTCATCCAGCTGTCACGGAACAGACAAATTTGATTGCCACTGTACGCCCAGCAAATGTGTGTCGGCGCAACTTGATCTTGATAAGTAGTCGACCCATCGTGGGTTGTGGTCCCTTGCGTGACAGGGTCGCATTGGGCAAGTTGCCGAGGATTGCCTAGCAGTTCATCCGTAAACCTAAAGACTACTGGATTCAGGTGCGAACCAGAACGATCGGGTTGGGAACTCTCGGCTCTAAGGTGTCCTTACATCAGTCATCGAGAGTTACGTTCGGCCATCCGTTGAAACAAAGGAGAGGAATGATGAATACCGCAGTGAAAACCTTGGCGCGAATCTCTTGATTTTGCCTGCTGGCGATGTGTTGCCTGCTGTGGTCCATGAAGATCGTTGCGCAATCAACCTTCGGAACAATTATTGGAACGGTGACCGACGCGAGCGGTGCTGTGGTCGCGGGCGCGAAGGTGGAAGCGCTGAACCAGGCCACCGGGGGAACCCGCAGTGTCACCACAGACACCTTAGGCGAATACCAGTTTTTGAACGTCGATCCGGGCGAGTACACGATCACGGTGACGGCGACACAGTTTACTGTGACCAAAGATGAAAACGTGATTGTGCTCGCGCGGGACACCGCACGATCGGACATTCGTCTGGAGGTGCAGGGCGCACGAGAGAGCGTGGTTGTGGAGGCGGGGCAGGCCGTGGTGAGTGAGGACCTCACCGAGTCCACGTCGCGCTCTGGTGCGGAGATCAGCGACCTGCCGTTGAACTTCCGTGCTACGAACGCGCCCAGTCCCATACAGACCGCTGCGCTAACCCCCGGCGTGAGCCAGGATCCAAGCGGCAACCTCACCTTTTCAGGACAGTTGCCGACCGCCACTTCTTTCTCCCTTGACGGCATTTCCATTCAGGACGTGCGCTACGGAGGACCCAGCACGAATCTGTTTCCTTCGGTCGAAGGCATTGCGGAATTCCGGGTAAATACCGCCGGCAATAGCGCCGAGTTCGCATAACCCACCGACCTTACCGTCGTCACCCGCAGCGGCACCAACGAATTTCACGGCAGCGGCTTTTGGTTTTTCACGCGAAAGGATTGGAACGCGACCGACGGCATCGCGCAATTCAATCCGACCTTGAGCGCCGACACCTTTGGAACGTCCGTAGCCGCCCCAATCCTGAAGAACAAATTGCACTTCTATTTCGACTACGAGGGAGTTCGACTCGATCAGAATTCGCTGATCGCCACGCAAACGCTGCCTGCCAGCTGGGCCGCCGGCAACTTCTCCGGCGTTGGCGGAGGGGCCGTACCCTTCGTTGTGACGAATCCGGTGACCCACGCAACGATCAACCCAGCCGCAGTCCCGGTCAATGGCACATCCGCAAAAATCATCAGCGACTTTTTCCCAGCACCCAGCGGACCGAACGCCGGCAGCTCGAACATTGACTCCACCGGGAACAATCTCAATACCACGTTTCCCGGAAACTACTCGTCCAACGGTTACGACGGTCGCCTGGATTATGACTTTTCGCCATCTCACCACCTGTTTGGCCGAGTAACCCAGCACAACATCACCAGTTCCGGCACCGATGCCACCGAAGCCGGCGCGCTGGGCGCAGTTGGGGACGAAAGCTATAACCCCGCTTTGGGCACGTTCTCCACTGTGACCGACGCGACCAACGTAGCTATTTCCTACAATTGGATCATCAAGCCCAACTTGGTCAACGAACTTCGCGGAGGTTACACTCGCTACAATCTGACCTTCAGCTATCCGCAGGCAGCCCAGGGCGATTCACTAATCAGCTCTCTCGGGATCACGGGTCTTCCCGGACCGCCGGTGAATGGGCTCGGCGGCGTTCCTGTTTTCTACGTTGGGAGCTTGCTACCAACCAGTTTGGCCATCCTCGCGTGAACAAGAACGGAATCTGGGAGGTTGCTGACAACCTGTCCTGGAGTCACGGCAAATTCAACAGCAAGTTCGGTGTCGACGTCCGACGCTACAACTATCAGGACAACATCACCTTTTTGGTTGGGGACGAATACGGCGACTACAAGATCAACGGAGACTTGGTGTGCTCCACGGCGGTACTCACCGCGTATCCCGAGGCCTGCGCCGCCGCGCAATTCGATCTCGGCTACCTCGACGAAGGCGACCAGGCGCAGAACGGTCCCGATGGCAAACCGCACAATTACCAATGGGGCTTCTTCGGCCAAACCGAATATAAGCTGCGCCCCAACCTCACAGTAACTGTGGGCCTGCGCTATCAGCTCGATTTTCCTTTTATTGATGATACGAATCAGCTCGGGCAGTTCGATTACTTCAAGAATTCTCCCTTTTACGGCAAGCTCATCTACAACCAGGGCGAGAAATTGAGCGCGGCCTGGGTTGCCGCGGTGGGAGGCATGAGCCAGTTCGTCCTGAACTCGCAAGTAGGTCTACCTTCGGGACTTCGCTATACGGACCACACCAACATTCAGCCTCGGCTAGGAATCTCCTGGAGTCCTCGGCCGAACACCGTGCTCCGCGCCGCCGCGGGCATGTATTCCGTGCCCGTTTTGGGAGCAGTACTTTATTCGTTGTTGGGTGTGGACACGAGCAATTTCGGGTCCTACTTCGCGCCACCGGGTCAGACCCTGAGTTGGTCCAACGTATTCGGGAACGGGGCGTCAGGTCCACCTCCGTGCCCACCATCATGCCCTGGCTATCGTCGCGCCAACCAGTGGGATCTGGTTAATCCCCGGGTCATTCAGTGGAACGCGGCCCTGGAACAGGGTGTCGGCTTCCGCTCCGTGTTTAAGGTCAGCTACGTCGGTTCGCACACCTACGACCTGATTTATAGCCCGGACCTGAACCAGATTCCCGCCAACACTCTCGGCTATTGGCCCTACCGCGCGGCCTTCGGAGCAAACTTCCCCAACTTCCGGGAAGTTCTGACGCGCAACAACGGCCCGGGCGACAAGTATCAGGCGTTCATCTTGGAGTTCAACCGTCACTTCGGCCACGGCTTTACCTTCGACAACGCGTTCACGCTTACTTGGAACAGGACCAATGCGCTCGGAGCGGTGCCAACCAGCGCGATCCCGGTGGGCGGGCAGGGCGACAACGGCGGCAACACCTTGAACAACTTCGACCTTGGCGCTGCTACGGGTAACGCCTTCTATGACCCGCGCAAAAAATTCCTCGGCACGCTGGTCTATGACATTCCAGTGGGCCGCGGCAAACGCTTCATGAGTTCCAGCAGCCGCGCGCTGGATTTCCTGGTCGGTGGCTGGAGCGTCTCGGGCATCACTCTGTACCATTCGGGCTTCTGGCTGACGCCGTATTTCCCGAGCAGCCTCGCTGATCCTTCCGGCACCGCGCCGCAATACCGATCGGTCGGTAATCAGAATCCCGATTGCGTTGCTGGTACCAGCGGCTACCTCTCGAATCCGACGATTAGCAGCTACTTCAACGTTAACGCCTACAGCGTCCCGGCAAGCGACATCGGCCGCTTCGGCAACTGCGGCGTAGGCATCCTCGAGGGTCCCGACACCGTCACCTTCTCCATGTCCGCGGCAAAGACCGTGCACCTCACCGAGCGATTCGCCGTACGATACGAGGCGCAATTCGCCAATCTGTTCAACATCAGCAACTGGGGGATTCCGAACCTCAACGTGGCCAGTTCGTCTTTTGGCCAGATCACCTCTCAACAAGATGGAACGCCAGGTTCGCAGGCTGGGCCCCGTTCCATCCAGATGGCGTTGCGTTTGATTTTCTGATTCTAGTCGTCCGCCGGGAGGGCGCACTCGCCATGGTGCAAGCGCGCCCCTCCTAAAAATGCACGCTTCCGCCTCGGAAGGGATATATAGGAGTGATGACCACCAAGAGGGTGGACGTAGCAGTTGTCGGCGCTGGGATTGTGGGGCTGGCACATGCCTACATTGCCGCTCGTTCGAGGCGCAGCGTCGCGGTCTTTGAACGCAATCCGGCTGCGTTAGGCGCGTCCGTCCGGAACTTCGGCATGATTTGGCCCATCGGCCAGCCAGCGGGCCGTCTACACGAGATAGCTCTTCGGAGCCGGGAGATCTGGCTCGAGATTCTGGAGCAGGCGAAGCTGCCGTATCTGCAGACCGGCTCGTTGCACGTGACCTATCGGGAAGACGAAGCGGCCGTGGGCAAAGAGTTTAGTGAGAGGGCCGAGTCGCTCGGCTATGAGTGTGCTTGGCTCACACCACACGAGACTCTGACTCGCAGTCACGCCATACGTTCGGAAGGTCTCCTTGGGGCACTGTGGAGCCCAACGGAGCTGACCGTCGATCCTCGCCAAGTCATCCGTAGCCTTCCGCAGTTTCTGTCGGAGCGATACGGAGTGCAGTTCTATTTCAATACCGCCGTACAACGAGTCGAGAGTTGCGTCTTGCACACGGCGGACCAGCACTGGGAAGCGGACGCAATTATCGTGGCGGGCGGTGACGACTTCCAGACGCTGTTCCCGGAATGCTTCCGCGATAGCGGTCTGACGCGCTGCAAACTGCAGATGATGCGCACGGTGCCACAGCCGCAGGGGTGGCAGCTGGGGCCCTCACTCGCCTTCGGGCTGACCTTCAAGCACTATCCGACCTTTCAAGTCTGCAGCACTCTTCCGGCGCTGAAGGACCGCGTCGCCAGGGAAACTCCCGAATTCGACGAGTGGGGTATCCACGTGATGGTGTCACAGACGGCTTTGGACGAATTGACCATCGGCGACAGCCACGAGTACGGGCTCGCGGTGAATATCTTCGACGACCTCTCGGTGAATCGCTTGATACTGGACTATGCGCAAGCGTACTTACGTGTTCCAAACTTGGAGATTGCGGAACAGTGGCATGGAGTCTATGCCAAGCATCCGGAGCATCCCTATCTCCGGGCTTCTCCCGCAACTGGCGTTCGCGTAATCACGGTAACCAGTGGCATAGGTATGACTATGTCTTTCGGGCTTGCCGAGCAGACTCTCGGTGAAATGAGCGTGGCGGTTTGAGACTCCTGAATACCGCCGTTCCTCCGCAGACCATCGGTGCCGACCGCTTGAAAGCCCTGGTCCTGGATTGGGCGGGGACCACGGTGGACCACGGCAGCTTGGCTCCGGCCCGCACGCTGCTGCAAGTATTTGCCCGCGTGCGCGTCACGCTGACTGAGGCAGAGACTCGGCGCGACATGGGTTTGCCCAAGAAGGATCACATCCGTGGGATTCTATCCATGCCCAGGGTTCGCGAGGCATGGCAAGAGCTTCGCGGACACATTCCTAACGAAGCGGACGTCGACGAAATGTACGGAGAATTCATTCCTCTGCAGTTCTCCTGCCTGGCCGAGTATTCGACCCTGATTCCCGGCGTTGTCGAAGCCGTGGACTGTTTTCGCCGGCGAGGCCTGAAAATCGGCTCGTCGACTGGATACACGCGAGCGATGCTCGATCTGCTGGTGGAAAAAAGCGCGAAAGAGGGCTATAGCCCCGATTGCAGTGTGTCGCCGGAAGAAGTGGGCGCCGGCCGGCCGCATCCGTTCATGATTTATGAGAACGCTGTGAGGTTGCAGGTGTATCCCCTGGCTGGGATCGCCAAAATTGGAGATACACCCGCGGACATCCACGAAGGCCTGAATGCGGGAGCCTGGGCCATCGGCGTGGCCGGAACAGGAAACGCGATCGGGCTTTCGCTCGAGGACTATCGCGCGCTCTCCGAATCCGAAAGAGAATCGCGGTTGGTGGACGCGCGCGCTGAATTGCAAAACGCCGGGGCGCACTACGTCGTGGACAGTTTGGCGGAAGTCCATTCCGTTCTCGATGACATTGATGCCCGTCTGAAGTCCGCAAGCGGATCTCGCTAGCCGTTCACGAGGAAGCATGAGCAGTTCACTGCCCGCCAACATTGGCGCTGAGACATCGGCCCGCGCCAATCAACTGCGCTACCGGCAAGTCGTCACAGTTCTGCTCCTATTCACCGGCTATGCCGCGTACTATTTTTGCCGCTCCGATCTCTCTGTGGCCATGCCCTTGTTGATCGAAGAACTGCGCCGCCAGGGCATGAGCAGCGACGATGCCGTCATCCGGCTTGGCACGATTTCTTCGCTGGGAGTTCTTGCGTACGCCGTCGGCAAGTTATTTTTGACCGGCCTGGGTGACATCTGGGGCGGGCGGCGGAGCTTTACGATCGGCTTGGGCGGCGCGATCGCATTTACTTTGCTCTTTGCCTCCGGCCGCGCGCTGCCGATTTTTACTCTCGCGTGGATTGGCAACCGATTAACACAGTCGATCGGCTGGTGATCGGCGATGCCGCCGCGCGGCAATGGATGGGCATGCTCATCCACCAGGGATATGGCTGGCGGGCTCTGTTCAACTTCGCGGCCGGCGTTGCGGGCTTCATCTTGATCGCCAATCTTTTCTTCCTGCGCGAATCAAGAGCCGAACTTGTTTATACGGAGCCGCAGGTGAATCCGCTAAACCTGTTCGCAGGGTCGGATGCCAAACCGAAGAATTTTTGGGAGCTTCTGAAGCCGTTACTTTTCAGCCGGGCCTTCGGGGTCGTGTGCTTTCTCTCGCTTGGGTGCACAATTGTTCGGGAGACCTTCAATCTGTGGACCGCCGTTTATCTGCGCGACTTCTTCGGCCATAGCGCGAGCAGCGCCGCCAGCACGAGCGCTATTTTCCCCGCGGTGGGCGCGGCTTCTGTTTTCATCACCGGGTGGATCAGCGACCGTTTGGGGGCGAGCGGGCGCTCCGTCGTCATGTTCTTCGGTTTGTCGGCGACGGCCTTGGCTTTGATCGCGCTTACGACCCTTCATTCGAGTGCCGCCACGTCTATGTGGCCGCTGCTCCTGATTGGCGTGGTGGCCTTCTGTTTGCTTGGTCCGTACTCCTACTTGGGTGGAGCGTTTGCGTTGGATTTCGGCGGAAGTCAAGCGGGAGCGGCATCGTCCGGACTTATCGATGGGGTTGGTTATTTGGGCGGCGTGGTCGCGGGGGACAGCGTCGCGCGCCTGTCTGTGGCCTTTGGTTGGCGCGGTGTATTCGTGGCCCTCGCAGGGGTGACCGCGCTGTCCGCTCTCGCGGCTGGCTATCTCTATGTTTATCAGCGTGGCCTGCAAAGCAAGGAGGTTTAAACCCGTGCAGTGCGTAAATGATCTCAAGGATGTTTTCTGGACCCCGGAAGCGCTCATGCTGGAGTGGTCGGATGGCGAACGCAGTGAATTTCCAAGCCTCTGGTTGCGCGATAACTGTCCGCTCAATCGCGATTCGGGGAATGGACAACGGCTGATCGACATTACCGATTTGCCGAGCGATCCGAAGATCCGCAGCGCGTCCACTGGGAATGGAGAACGATCGCTTCTGGTGCACTGGGAAAACGAAACGCGGCCCGCATTATTTGACCTTGCGTGGCTGAGGGACAACTCGCCCGGAACGCGACCCTTGAGCACGGAGCCCGGTGTGAAGACGTGGCTCCAAGGATCGCAGCTTGAGGCCGCGAAAGACTTTGCGTGGACCGCCTTTCCGGAATTTCGCGGCAATCCTTCCACGCGTCTCAGCTGGATGACGGGGCTCATCCAGGATGGCATCGCTTTTCTCAGTGGAGTTCCTTGTGTCGAGCACGGCATTCTCGAAGCCGCCCAATACATGGGGATCGTGTCGGAGACAAACTACGGTCGTGTTTTCGATGTGCGTTTCGTGCCTCAGCCGGAAAACTTGGCGGACTCCGACCGAGGTTTGGGACTTCATACCGACAATCCCTATCGCGACCCCGTGCCGGGCTTCCAGACGCTGCACTTTCTGATCGCGGCTCCCCAGGGCGGAGAGAACTTGTTCGCAGACGGCTTTGCAATCGCCGAACATTTGCGCGATACCGAACCCGTCTTGTTCGAGAGGCTGACCGGCACGCCCGTTACTTTCTCGTTCCGCTCCAAAGACGCCGATTTGTGTTCGGAAAAGCCGCTGATTCAGCTTTCACACCGACGAGACGTGAGAGCGGTTCACTATAACAACCGCTCCATCGCCCCGCTGCGGCTAGCTTCTGCCGAAATTCCCCTGTTCTATACTGCCTATCGGCGCTTCGCCGCGTTGCTGCGCGACGCGACGTTCCAGTTGAAAATAAAGCTGAACGACGGGGACCTGGTGGCCTTCGACAATCAGCGGATTCTGCACGGGCGCACCGGTTTCTGTGCCTCCCGGCATGCCAGGCATTTGCAGGGTTGTTATCTGACGCGAGATAGCGTCTTGAGCCAACTGGCCGTGGGGCGTAAGGTACCTTTGCAAGCGCGAACCGCTTGAGAGGAGATGAGATGAGCGTCGCCGAAGAGATTGTGAACATTTTTGACAAACGCGGCGCGGGCTCGTATTTCGGCGAGTCTGTCTCCCAACTGGAGCACGCTGTGCAAGCCGCCCACTTCGCGCAGCAAGAGCAGGCACCCGAACTTCTTGTCATTGCCGCCCTCCTCCATGATATCGGCCACCTACTGGAAGAAATTCCAGAAGATATTGCGGAACGCGGCGTCGATGCAAAGCGCGAAGAAATCGGCCAAGCATGGCTCGAAAAGCACTTTGGGCCGGAAGTTCACGAGCCGGTCCGTCTTCACGTAGCCGCAAAGCGGTACCTTTGCGCGACTGACCCAACCTACCTCGGCAAACTGAGCCCGGCATCGGTCCTAAGCTTAAGACTTCAGGGTGGCCCAATGTCGAAAGATGAAGTGGCTGAGTTTGAGCGGCATCGCTTCTTCCGCGAAGCCGTCCGGCTCCGGCACTGGGATGATCTGGCGAAGATCGAAGGAGCGCGGGTGCCGGCTCTGAGTCGCTATCGGGAAATGATTAACGCGGTCTTGCGGCCCGTCGCCGAGCGAGCACGCCAATTCAATAGAGGACTCTGAACCTCGACGAGCGCGCCAACACCCACCCGCGGCTGTCCATCACATAGAAGTCGACGTCCGCTTCATCATGCGGGCGAGTGGCGCTGAGAACAAAACTCGCGAGTGTCCCATCTCCTGTGCAAGCGATTGTCTGCCGCATTTTGCCTGTCTGCTGGATGGCAGGAAGGTCTGACGCTTTCAAGCGGCGAACCAGCAGCAGAACCTCTACCGAATCTGTCGAGTTTTCACAGCGAAGTGGGAGCGTGATCTCTGCGCTGGTGTGGCGCGCGTCAAACTGGGCTCGCGGGCGGCCCGCAAAGGCGAGCATCGGGGCACCCCCACCGGGCGAGTCTGAAGGATCCGGCCAGAGTCTTGCGAATTCGGCGACAGCGGCAGAATATCTCTTACGGACATGCGATTCGCGGACATCCCATCCCGGATGGGAAGCCAGGAGATGTGCCGCACCGGGGTTTCCTTCCTGGGCTTCCATCAGGTGATAGACGGCAGTCACGAAATCCGGGTGAAATCCGCTTCGCGCCATTAAACCCAAACTGCCAACATCCGCCTCCAACTCCAAATCTTGCGAAAAATCCGCAAGTTCGCGCTGCTGGTCCGCCAGCGTGGATAAGGTTAGCCCAGGCGGAAACGCACCTAGCCGTACAAGTCCCCAACTCGCACGTGAGTCCTTCAGTGATTCCTGGAAGGCTGCTCGCTTGGTCCAGTGATACTGTGCGACGTGGACAATTTCGTGAGCCAGGACCGCTGCCCAGAGTCCGGGATCATTTCCCAGAACCAGCACCATTTCGTTGTCGACGTAAACGGCGCCGTCGGGCAGAGAGAAAGCGTTTCCAGTGAGGCCTCTGACCATCCGTAACTCCCAGGAGATTTCCTCCCTGGACGAGCCAGTAGATACTTCGTGCGCTAGCTGGTCGAAGACACGTGCGGCTGGGCCGGGAATCTCTTCGGCGGGCACGCTTTGGTCTTTCAGATTGGCGCGAAGTTGCGCAACGCCGGTGTTAAAGGAACGAGGGTTCGATGCGGGCGATTTGAGGTTTTGCCCCGAGATCACGGCTGAACACGCGAGACAGGCTAGCAACGTGTGGCTACACAGGCCAAGACTTATGATCTTGACTACCCTCGCATCGCCACAGTTCGGCGTAGCGCCCTCCTGGAAGGAGCGGTAGTTTGCTCAGTGCCGCAACCGGTAGCACCGCAGTCTGTAATGGGACAGTAACATAATCTTAATGAGTCTGTAATATTTATTTGGGGTCGGGTTGCACAAAGACGTTGTGTTTCGGGCGCCCAAACATCGCAGGATTGTCGGTAGACTGCTTTTCTCTATGTTAGCTCATTTAGCCTTCGACGGTCCCCTCGGGCAGGATTTAACGTGACCACGGGAAGCCGCGAGCTTGGTTTCATGTCGGCCACTTCGCTCGCCGCAGCGATTCGTGGCAAGGAATTGTCGCCTGAGGAGTTAGTCCAGGCTGTCTATGAACGCATTCACGAGATCAATGCCTGTGAGCGTGCAGGCTTGCCGTCGATCTCGTGGCATAGCTTCCGGCACACGCATGCGACGTTGCTTAGCGATCTCGGCGAATCGCTCAAGACTGCGCAGGCCCAGCTCGGGCACGCGCGTCTGAGCACAACCGCGGAGATCTACACGCATGTCGTGCCGACGTCGCAGCGAGCGGCGGTAGAGAAGTTGGAGCGGGCCATTTGGCCGCAGTTGGACCCCAATGGACCCGAGTCGGTAGGAGAGCGGAGACTAGCAAGTTCGCTAATCCAGTGACGTGTCAGAAGTTAGGTGGCGCGCCCGGCCAGACTCGAACTGGCGACCCTCTGCTTAGAAGGCAGACGCTCTATCCAACTGAGCTACGGGCGCAAGCACATTGATTCTAAAACATTTGCGGCGCGCAGACACACATTTTAGATGTGTTAACTCTTTGCGTAAAGGACAGACTCTCGGGTCCAGAGTCCAGGCCATGGGCGGAGATCGCTTTCTACAAGTCGAGTTCCCGTTACCAATCCGGCCAACTTCCTCGAACCCACTTTAGAGACGCCCAAGCTGCAGCAGCCTTCTGCCCACCAAGAAGTACCAGGTCATGAGCGAAAGTCCGCCACCAGCGGCAATAAACATCCCCGCGCCGGGCAACCTCCGTTCGAAGGCTAAGATGATTTCAACGACGAGCAGCAGCATGTTCCCAAGAATTCCCGCGTAAGCGGTCGCTTTGCTGAAGACCGCCCCTCTTAGCTTGATTGCGGAGATGACAAGGCACGCGAATTCTATGAGGGGAAGACCAGCACGGCCTTGCCCCTCAGCGAGCATCGCCTGTCCTGCCGCGAGGAATAGAGCTCTCTGAGCGTCCGTCGTGGCGCTTGCGTATTGGCCACTCAGGGAAAGCATAGGAAAGGCCCTGCTGCTTGCGAGATAGACCGCCATCCCCATGAAATAAAGGATCGCGCCGAACGCAGCGTAAGCTTCGTTGTCTCGCCGGAGAGCGGAGTAGATGGCGAGAATCGTCGGCGCTAAAAGAGTGGCTCCAATGAGATTCAAGAGGCCCAGGTTGCGGAGACCAATAAACCAATGATTCTGAAAGAGTGTGAACCAGTTGACTACGCTCACGGTCCGCTGCGATGCGTCCGCCACTCCGGGGAGGTAATCGATTGCGATTTCGGCGAGAGGCACTAGTACAGCAATGAAGGCGGTGATTGCACCGAGTTTGTAGAAACCTCTCCAGCTGGACTCCGCTCTTTCAGCATCCATTAATTGCTTTAGTTCTGAGTTCGACAAATAGGTAATCCGACCTCTCGTCTGTGCCAAATCATTTTAAGATCTTTGCGGGTTCGCCTCAGGCATGGTGGTTTTTCAACGAATTAGCAGGCGGGTAATGGCGCCTGAGCTGGGTACTCCAAAGCGTCAGGGCCGGGACTAGCATCAGCAACCCGGCGGCGATATAGATGTTCTCAAGCCACTGAAACTGCGGGGGAAATGCTGCTCGAGGGAGGATCAGGCGCTCGCCCACGAGCCAGCCCAACAGGATGGCACCGGCTAGTATCGAGGTCAGCGCACCGGTGTTCGTGCTGCGCAGCGTGGCAATGGCGGCGGCGACTGCACTTCCGCCTACCACAACTGCCAGAATCACCCCGGGTATCAAGTAGCTGCTGAACGCAGTCCCGTCCAGCCATTCGGCTGGAAACTTATCAACTCCCATCGCCAGCGTGATGCCGCCGAAGACAGCCGTCAATGCCACAAAGACACTGGCGACAAAGAGCGTGACGCCACAGATGCGAATCAGCAGAGTCCCAGCAAGGACGTGCAACACCCTGCGCATCCAGCCGAATGAAATTGCAAGAAACAAGCCGAGAATTATCAGGAATAGCCAACCCATAATTCCTCCTTCGCATCCACGACGAGTTCTGCACTCAAAGGCGAAACGTCATACTCAGTTCCGCTGTACCCCCAAGGTAATCCGATGGGGGCAAATTATTGTTGACTTGGATCATGCTCACTGGGCAGTTAAGACGCTGCGGTCATCTGAGCGGCGAGGTCCGGCGTTGGTGCGGGAGTTTTTAGCGCTAGAGCGATGCTGCCAGCCCAAGCCTCAATGTCGCTCCAATCGCGGAAGTCTCCCTCTGGAAAAAGCGCATGGTCACGGTTGGCTGGTAGTTTCAGCATGAGCCGGTGAGTGAACCCTACAGTGCCAGGCTCCAGTGCGCCGAAGAAGACCCGATGGTCCCTGGGTTTGATGGTCTGCCGAAACTCCGCGATCTCTTTGGGTTCCAGAACGACACACAATTCTCGGCCCTGAGCATCTTTAGTCTCGGTGCCCAGCGGACCGCTGCTGAACAGCCACACTGACCGGTTGGCGAGAACATCGCGGTATCGCCGCACATACTTCGTAGCGTACTTCCTCCAGTGGAAGTAGTAGATGGCGCTTCCGATTACAACGGCGTCGTACTCCGCTGGATCATCGGCATATTGCGCGGACTGCACAGTAGTCTCGTGGCTATGCTGCCGCAGAATTGCGGCGATGCGCTCTGCGATTCCCTGTGTGGCTCCGTAACGACTCGAGTGGATGACGAGAACTCTCATTTTATCACCTCCCACGGTGCAACGCGGATCGTGAACCCAAGCCAGTAATTCTTGGCGCCGCGCGGCCCGACTGGTGGACGTTCATAGACTACGCTTCACTAGTATCAGCCACCGTGACCTGGGTCACGGGGCTCTCACTCTCTCCGGTTATTGAGAAGGCCGACTCTCGTGGTCTGGAGGTGAGTCCTGCCCACTCTAGCTGCTCAACTGCTGCCGAAAAAAGCTGGCTATCCTTCTCCGCGCATCGTCCGCAGACGGTTCGTGATACCCAATGTGAATCACTTGCAGCGCGTTGAACCACCAAGTACCGGGATTGTTGAGAAACGAATGCCCGGCGTCCGGATACTCTTTGACGTCGTGCGCGATATCCGCTGTGGTGAGCAACTGCTCAAGCTGTCGCGCCACGCCCCTGGTCCAGCGGTCCTTGGCCCCATAGCTCGCGATGATCGGGCATGCCTTCGCAAGAAAGGTGTCGGCATCCGGCGGCAACTTCCCGCCATAGTTCACGCTCGCGGCTCCGAATCCATGGCCCGGCGCGAGCAGTAGCGCGAACCCGCCTCCCATGCAAAACCCGATCACGCCAATCTTACCTGTGCATTCCGGGTGCTGAATCAGCCATGTGCGGACAGCTTCCACATCGTCGTATGTCGGACCTTGCCTCGCCTTGAGGTCTCGCGCGATTGCGAAAAGACACTTCATCTTTCCACCACGAAAAAGCAGGTTCGGCGCAGCTGCTAGGAATCCCGCCTTCGCCAGCCACCGTGTCTGGTTGCGCAGATCTTCCGACATACCCGCGACGTCATGAAGTACCACCACCCCGGGCCATGGCGCGTCCTGCTCGGGGGCCGTAACGAATAGCGGCAACTCCCCGGAATTCGTGGGAATCCTTACGTCGCCCATGTTGTCGATGAGTTATCTCCTAAGGGCACCGCTTATCCTATCGCAGAAGCCTTCCAGATTCGCGACGTCTCTCGCGCGGGTTCGCTTCTGCTCGGCCCCTTCCGGAATGGACAGCACACCCACGACAGCGTAAGGTGTCGCTGTCCCGGTCCGGGGGAAACCCGGGAAGCCCGGGAAGCCCGGGGACAGTCCCAAGGTCCCTCTACGTTTCCGGGCATGGGGAGCGTGACTGTGGATACAGACATTCTCGACCCATTTTAAGTAAAACCCCACCATCGACCTCCCCGAACTAACATCACCCGACGGGGTCGGCGTGTGTTTTCTCTGAGGTTCTCGCCGCCTCGCTGAAAGGCAGTGTCTTTGTCCGGATGGGATACGACGGTCGCGTATGACCAGTCCAGCAAGCATCACCGCTCCTCCGCGCAGAGGAGACTCGCTGCTAATTCACGGCATGGCCATTGCCTGGGCCATGGCGCTCGCCAAACTCGTCTTCCACATCTACACCAACAATCACTACGGCTACTTCGTCGACGAGTTCGACTACATGTCGTGCGGCGATCACCTACAGTGGGGATACGTCGACCAGCCTCCGCTCATCCCCTTCCTCACGCAGATCAGCCGCGCCGTGCTTGGAGACTCGCTGCGCGCCATCCGCTTCATTCCTGCCCTGGCGACGTCACTTCTGATCGTTCAGACTGCCGCACTCACCCGCGAATTCGGCGGACGCCGCTATGCGCAAGTTCTGAGTGCCGTCTCGATCGCCATCGCCGGCATGTATCTCTCGAATGGCAACCTGCTCGGCACCAACTGTCTGGAACCAAATATCTGGATGGGTTGCGTCTATTGCCTGGTTCTTGCAATTAAGAAGGATGATCCGCGTTACTGGCTTGGGTTCGGAGTGATCGCAGGCATCGGGCTGGAGGAAAAGTATTCGATCCTGGTCTTTGGGGTCGGGATCGTGATCGGGCTTCTGCTTACCGCGCAACGCCGCGCCTTTCTCAACAAGTGGATGTGGTTCGGCGGAGCCGCGGCCTTTCTGATCTTCCTGCCCAATCTGCTGTGGAACATCCATTACCACTGGCCCTTTGTGCAACTAATACGCGCCATTCGCGCCGAAGGCCGCGACGTGGTCTACGGTGCCCTTCCTTATATCGTGCAGCAGGCGACAATCCTGCAACCATTAAACGCTCCCATCTGGATTATCGGCCTGATCGCGTTCTTCACCTCGCCCAGGCTACGGCCGTATCGGGTCCTCGGCTGGTGCTATCTCGTCTGCTACGCGACTTTCTTCGCGCTGCACGGGAAGAACTATTATTTGGCGCCGATTTACCCGATGCTCCTGGCCGCTGGAGCGATGCAAATCGAGCACTGGCTCGATGGTTCGAAAGCCGTGCCTGCACGCCAGGGGTGGAAACCTGCGATCATCTGGACGCTGTTGATTGGCGGAGTAATCTCCGCGCCCATGTCGGTCCCGGTCTTTCCTCCGGACACGTTCGTTAAATACATGAAGTTCACCCATATCCAACTGGCGCAAACCGAGCATTTCGGGGATCAATCGCCCTTGCCACAGTGGTACTCCGATCAGTTCGGATGGAAGGAGATCGCCGACGAAGCTGCGCTCGCCTGGAGCCGCATCCCGCCCGCCGAGCGTCAAGACTGCGGCATCTTCGCGCAGAGCTACGCGCAAGCCGGAGCCATTGATTTCTTCTACAAGGCCAAGGGACTGCCTTCAGCGCTCAGCGGCGACCGCACCTATTGGCTCTGGGGATGGCGCGGCTATTCCGGAAACTGCATGATCGTCGTGGATGGTCGAACAGAAGTTCTGGAGCGCCTTTGGAACGAAGTGGAGTTTGTCGGAAGGTCCGCGCCGAACCAATGGGCGCTTAATCGAGAGATTCCCGTCTTTATCTGCAAGGGAAAGAAGTTCGACTCGATGACCAGTATGTGGCCGCGTGTGAAGCACTGGCACTGAGTCCCCATGTGTCGATTTTCCCTTGGCGAGTTTCTAACGACCCTTCAGGTGCATGCAACCGAAGCCTTGCCAAGAAGGCACACGGGCGAGACCTTGTTCAATTTGTGTTGTGCGAGCCTCTCCCGGACCACGATTTCGGTGGGGGTACGCAGCGCATCCGGTATTTGTCTCACCAATTCCAAGGCGCGCAGCAGAATTAATTCAGCGTGCCCGGGTTCAAGGAGGCGCCCAGCTGTATCTGCGGCGCACACGAGGTATTTTACGGCGCGGGACCAATCACAAGCTTCTTCGAAGTGATAGGCCACCCTCATGGCAGCCACCTCGCCCATCTGCCCAGAATACAGTGCCTCCAACTGCTCTCCGACACGTTGGTGCAGCTTTACTCGACGTCCTACCGCTTGCCGGTGATAGAACGCTTCGCGGTACAACGCATGCACAAATTCGTACCTTAGCGAGACCAACCCGGTGGGCAATCGCCGTGAGCCTGACCAGCGCACCATGTGCTTCTCACGGGATAGCGCTTCGCACAGATCTTCAAACTTCTCGGTGTCCATTTCCGCTGCCGCCGCACTCACGCTGGCCTCAAACACCAGGCCGCTGATGCTAGCGACCTCCAGCGCCCGCTGCTGTTCCTTACTCAGACGCTCGATCTGCGCTTCCATCATCCGCCGCAACCTCTGCGGCACTCCGAGATCGATTTTGTCCAGTGGGACCTGAAGCTTCCAGCTTCCGTTCTCTTGGGATAGCAGGCCTCGCTCACTCAGGTGCTCCAGGGCGGCCACCAGGAATAGCGGGTTGCCACCGGTATGCCGGTGGAGCAATGCGGCCAAACCTTCCGGCGGCCTCCCGTTGGAGGACTCCTGCAGGAGATATTCGGCTACGTCCACTTCGCTTAACGGCGAGACCATCACTTCGTCGCACAGCTGATGAATCTGAAGATTTTCCTTCACCGCTCTCAGTGGATGCTCGGCAAGTTCCGCTTCCAGCGGCCGCTTTGTAGCCACCACCATCAGTCTGGACGGCGCCCGCCTCCGTGCCAGCGCAGAGATCAGGTCCACGGTCGAGGGATCCGCCCATTGGAGGTCCTCGAGAATCAGCAGCAGCGGACTTGCCGTACTGATGGTCTCCAATGCATCGCCAATCTCCCGTAGCATGCGCTCCCGAGTGGCACCCAGAATTTCGCGTTGCAGGTTCTCCCGATGTTCGCGGGTGAGGAGCGCCGGAAATTGCACCAGCCAGGTGGGCGCTTGCGCGGCAAGGGTTTCCACCACGGCGTCCCCTCCGGAATCCCGGCACAACTGGCCCACGGCCTCCAGCACCGGGTAATACGCTTCCTTGCCCCCGTACCCTTCGAGGCACTCACCCCGCACAATGCGTATCCCACGCACCATACGGGCCGCTCGTTGTGCAAATTGATCGACTAGAGCCGTTTTCCCAATGCCCGGTTCGCCGGTGATAAACACGATCTGCTGGTGGCCGCTCAACATCGTTTCTAGACAAGCGTTTAACTTCTCGAACTCGCGTTTTCTTCCCACGAGCCGGACCTGCGAAGGTTTTTCTTGGACAGACGGCACAGGAACGGAAGCAGTGCTGACATCCCTCGCCTGGAGATTCGTTTGCCCGATGGCGGCGGCAGCTGTTTCCTGCCATTCGACCGGCAGGAGCCACCGGTAACCGCGCCGACTGAGTGTTTCGATGTAACGGGGATTGGCGGCATCATCACCGAGTGTCTGCCGCAGCTTTTTGAGCGCCGTGCCAATACTGTGCTCGAACTCTACGATGGTATCGTCGGACCACAACTTTTCCCGGATCTGCTCTTGAGTTACGATTTCCCCTGGGTTCTCAAGCAGGAGGACGAGAATCTGGAAAGGCTGATTTTGCAGCCGGATCCGGTGAGTCTGCTTGCGCAACTCCCCGGCCCGGAGATCGAGCTCGAAAGACCCGAATCGCGCGGAACGCCTGTGTTGGACCGGTTGACTCATACGAATCTTTTCTTGGCGAGGAACTACCTGAGTTCCACCAACGTGCATCACCCTACCGCCGGCGCGAATCTCAGTACGGGTAGAACTGCGTTGGGCCGGTCGCGATTGATCGCATGCGTGCTTCGGCCACCGCATATGCTCATCACCGGCGATCTTGCGACATGCTTCTGTTCCATATTGCTGCCATCCTCGTCACAGACGACGCACTGGATCGCATCCAACAGATCTTCATCGTGCACGGGCTTGGTAAGGAAGTACCGTGCGCCCGCTTTGATCGCTCGGACTGACATTGCAATGTCGCCGCGGCCGCTGAGGAATATGATCGGGATCTCGAACCTCCTCCCGGGCAAGCTGTTGTTGAAGGTCGAGTCCGCTCAAGCCCCGGAGGTGCACATCCAGCACCAAACAGCTGGGTACTTCACCTTGAGCTTTGTCCAAGAACTCCTGGGCCGACGCAAAGCTTTCCACCCGCAACCCTGCGGAGCGCACCAGCTTTGTAACACCCTCGCGGACCGATAAATCATCATCAACGATGGAAACAAGAAAGTCTGCCGAACTCATGGGGTGCTCCATTTCTGCCCGCTAGACGGCCAGTAGGGAAGAATGCGCTCCTACGGCCTCAGATCTTCTGCGATTGCGTGTGGTTGGCGCTCATTTGGTTCGCCCCCCCTTCGTTCTTGACCCGCAGTCTGAAACGAGTTCCGTTTTGGGACAACCCCGCTTGAAGTGATTCGGGACACCAAATCGGGACGCGCGCGTCCCCCGAATGGGGACGCCTGAGACTCTTTTGGACCGAAGAATACCCTCCAAAGGGGTGGCGCTAACTCTGGCAGTCTCAAACGTTGATACGCTTCCATCCGAAAAGCCGAGCATCGATCGACCAGCCACCAGGTCCGAGCAGTGTCAGGGCGACACCCAGGGTAGCCAACAGGATATAGATCCAGGGATCTCCAGGTTGCGAGAAGATGTTCCACAGC
>CAWENU010000024.1:0-51275 GCA_963810355.1 uncultured Acidobacteriota bacterium | reverse complement strand
TACTACTTTAGTCCCCGACGCCGCCCTTCACTGCCGTATAGCCTTCGCGCGCATACACAACGACCTTCTGCTTCTTCCCCTTCTGATCATTTATGACCAGCGGGCTGCCGTCGGGCTGCACCAGCTCAATCTTCACCTTGTGAAACTTCCCGTCGTTCGCTCCGGTTGTTGGGGTATACGAAATGCTGTACTGGTTCCGCAAAAACGCCACGACATCGTGAAAAATCCCAGGAATTTCGCCGTCAAACTGCGGAAACCACGCGTAACCGCCGGTTAGCGACGCAAACGTCTTTAACTGATTTTCGCCCTGCAGATAATTCATGTGCGCGCCCTGATTTCCGTGCGACTCGATGAAATTGATGTAGGGCTTGTCGAGTCCCACGGCAAAAATGGTCACATCGCTCTGCCGCAACTGTTTCATGGTCTGGTCCAAGGTGTGCTTCGAGAAAGTATCCACGCCGGTCGCCAGCAACAAAATCGACTTTTTTCCCTTCACGTCCTTCATGCGCTCGGAAGTATCCAGGATCGCGTCGAACACGTTCGATTCGCTGAATCCCGGAAAATACAAATGATACAGCGCGTTGCGCACTTCCATCTTGTCCTGGGTAAAATCCACTTCGGTGCGCGTCTTCATGTCGAAGGTAACCAGCGCCACCCAATCCTTCTGCTGCAGATTCGGGAAAAACGCATCCGCCCAATATTTCGCCTGATACGCAAACCAGTCGTAATACCCGCGGCTGCTGAACTCCATCAGCATCACGATGGTGATCGGGGCATCGGTAGCCCCAAAATTGGTAATCGTTTGTGGGGCGTTGTCATCGATCACGCGAAAGTTTTCTTTCTTCAGCCCGGTCAGGATGTCGCCATGCTGTGTGGCCGCGATCACGTCCAAAGTCACTACCGGCACTTCCACGGAGATCGAGGCCCCAGCTTCCGGTGGTTTCTGTTGTACCGGCGGAGGTGCCGGCGCAACCGGCGGAGCGCCCTGCTGCGCGCCACCCTGTGGACCTGCCGGTGATTGCGCGCTGGCTAGCCGCGTCCCCAGCGGCAGCAAAAGCGCCGCCGCCAAAATCCCCAAGAACAACGTCGTCAGCATTGCCTTCATGGCTATCCCTCGTGGCCCATCATAGAACGCTCAAATCTCGGCGGCAACGTGCCGAATCCAGGCAATCCTTACCGTGGAGCTTACGAAACGACGTGCCATTGCCGAGGCCGGGTCCCCACACCCTGCATGTTAGTATGAGTCAGATTTGCCGCAAAACGTTGCTGAGCTTACTCCTTGGCGGCGGCAGGTCGCTCCCCCGATTCGCGCGGTGGGCAATGAACCAGAAAAGAGGATGGTTTCGTGAACGGTTTCCGCAGAACGCCCCTGCCGCTGCTGCACGTACTTGCGTGGTTGTTCGTCGCCGCGTTATCTCTCGCTACGTTACCTCTCGCCACGTTAACTCTCGTCGCGCAACCGGTTGCCGCGCAGGTCGCGCCGCCGCCCACGAACTCTCTCCCCGCCAGCCAATCGCCGCTTGGTGATCTCACCTCGCTGACGGGCGACGCGAAGGTCTGGCTCCAGGACCTGATCAAAATCAACACCACCAACCCGCCCGGAAACGAACAAGCCACCGCAAAGTACATCCTGGCCATTTTGCAAAAAGAAGGCATGACCGCGGAAGAGCTTCCGGTCGCGCCGGGCGCACTTCGGTGGTCGCGCGGCTGCGCAGCTCCGCGGTTGCTGACCCCTCACGCGCGCTAATTCTGGTCGCGCACATGGACGTCGTGGGCGTGGATCGCGCCCGGTGGACCGTTGATCCGTTCGCAGCCACCATCAAGGACGGCTACCTCTACGGCCGCGGTGCCATCGACAACAAAGCCATGCTCGCGAGCAATCTCGCCACCTTCATCGCGCTCAAGCGCGCCAATGCGCGCCTGAACCGCGACGTGATCTTTCTGGCCACCGACGACGAAGAGCAAGGCGGCGACGCCAGCATCAAGATCCTGATTGCGAAATATTGGGACAAGATCGCCGCGGGCTTCGCGCTGAATGAAGGCGGCAACGTCGTCCTTGAAAACGGCAAAGTACAATACATTGCGGTGCAAGCCAGCGAGAAAGTCGCCGTCAATGTCACCGTCGTCGCGCGCGGCACGTCCGGGCACGCGTCCATGCCGATGAAAGACAATCCCGTCGTGCACCTGTCGGCGGCCGTGGCCAAGATTGGCGCGTACGTGGCGCCGGTGCATTTCACCGCCATCGTGCGCCGTTATTTCGAAGGCCTGGCCGCCCTCGAAGACGACGAAATCGCCAAATGGATGCGTTCTCTCGATACCGCCGACCGCGGCGAACATGCACAACGCGTAATTTCCGACGCCAACCCGCAATGGAACTCCATGTTGCGCGACACCATTTCCCCCACCATGCTTACCGCGGGCGTGCGTCCCAACGTCATCCCCGCCGAAGCTCGTGCCACGCTCAACATCCGCCTCCTGCCGGGCGACACCATCGACGCGCTGCTTGGCGAACTCAACAAACTCGTGAACGATCCGCTGGTTCGTCTGGACGTGCAGCCTGATGCAGGTTTAGCGGCCCCCCCGTCGTCGCTGGAAAATGATTTCTACGCCGCCATCACCAAGGTAGCCGCCCAGGAATTCGGCGGAGCTCCGGTGCTGCCCTATCAGTCGCCATGGGCCACCGACTCCGCACAACTGCGCCTGCACAACGTACAGTCTTACGGCTTGTGGCCTTTTCCCTTGACGCAAGACGACCTAAAACGCATGCACGGCGACGATGAACGCATCCCGCTGGCATCGTTCGCAAAAGGCATCGATGTCGAATCGCGCATCGTCGCGGAATTCGCGGTGACCAAGTAGCTTGCGGCGCCGTCGGTTGCGGCAAGATCAATCTTTTTTTCTTCTAAGGCTTAAGGCCATCTCGTAAATGGCCGAGGCAGGAAGAGAAGAATTTCCTCAGGGGCTAAAGCCCGATTTTGCGCGTCTTTGAATGTCGGAGCTAAAGCTCCGACCCCCTGAGATGCATTTATGAGATGACTCTTAATAAAAAGTTCCCGCGTTTCACGTAAACTACAGGACTCGCAAACGGCCATGGCCTTCCGCCACTCAAAAATTGTCTGCACCATCGGCCCGGCTAGCTCCTCGCCGCGCATGATTGAACGATTGATGCAAGCGGGAATGGACGTTGCGCGCCTGAATTTCTCTCACGGCAAGCACGAAGATCATGCGCGCAGCATCGGCGCACTTCGCGCCGCTGCCATCGAGCATGAGAAACCCATCGCCATCATCGCCGACCTGCAGGGGCCGAAGATCCGCACGGGTCCGCTGGCGGGCGGTGTTCCCGTAACACTGCGTGCGGGTCAACGCTTTGTCATCACCACCGCTCGCGTCCCGGGTGACGCCAACTGCGTCAGCACTACCTTTCGCCCGTTGCCGCGCGAAGTGCGCCGCGGCAACCGCATCCTTCTTTCCGATGGATCGATCGAGCTGCGCGTCGAAAAAGTGAGCGGCCAGGAAGTCATCTGCGAGGTCGTGAACGGCGGCGCGCTCGGCCAGCATAAGGGTATTAACCTGCCGGGAATTCAGCTTCGCGTTCCGGCCCTCACGACGAAGGACCGGAAGGACCTAGCCTTTGCGCTCACGCAGGATGCCAACTACATAGCCGTAAGTTTCGTGCGTCACCCGGAAGATGTAGTTCTCGCAAAAAATCTGATTCGCCGCGCTGGAAAAGATACTCCGGTGATCGCCAAGCTCGAAAAACCCGAAGCCATCGAGAATCTGGAGGCCATCTTGCGCGTCGCTGACGGAGTGATGGTCGCTCGCGGCGATCTGGGCGTGGAAATGAATCCCGAACGCGTACCGGTCGTGCAGAAAATGATCATCAATCGCGCCCGCGAGGCTCGCCGCCCGGTGATCACTGCCACGCAAATGCTCGAATCCATGACCCAAAATCCGCGCCCCACCCGCGCGGAAGCCTCCGACGTCGCCAATGCCATCTTCGATGGTTCCGACGCAGTTATGCTTTCCGCCGAAACCGCCTCGGGAAAATATCCCGTCGAAGCCGTGGCCATGATGGCGCGGATCATCGAAGAAGCCGAAGCCAGCATCACCGAATTTCCCCGTCCGTCCTTGCAGGAGAAACTCAAAGTCCCCGAGACCGTCGCCGAATTGGTGTGCCACGCTTCACGCGAGCTGCACATGAAGCTCATCGCCGTTTTCACTCACAGCGGTTTCACCGCTCGCCTGGTCTCTCGCTATCGCCCCCTGGTTCCCATCGTCGCCTTTTCGCCTGAAGCGGAGACGCGCCGCCGCATGGCCCTGTTCTGGGGCGTCATGGCACGCGCCATCGTGGACGTTCAAAAAGTCGATGGCCTCGCCGAAATTGCCGAGCAGCGCTTGCTCGAAGAGCGCCTGGTTCGCAAAGGCGATGTCATCGGCATCGTTGCGGGCACTCCCATGGGCATTAAAGGCACAACCAACTTTATGAAGTTCCACGTTATCGGCGGAGCAGTCTGATGGCTGCGCCGGCTGCCGCCGCGCCGCTAACGATGGAACGCGTGCGCGCGGCGCAGTCTCTTCTGCGGCAGGTGGTGCCGGAAAGTCGCCTCGCGGGAACGGACAAGCTGTCGGCGCAAGGCGATGGCTGGGTCTATCTCAAGCTGGAAAGCGAAGGTCCGACGGGTAGCTTCAAAGTCCGCGGCGCGTATCATGCAATCGACGCGCGGCAAAAGCGCATGAACGGCAAACTCCCGGGCGTGGTCACCAGCAGCACCGGCAACCACGGCGCCGCGGTCGCCTACGCCGCCGCAAAGCTGCGCATTCCTTCGCGGGTGTACCTTCCCGAAAATCCAAATCCTGCGAAAAGAGCGCGAATCGCCGGCTTAGGTGCTGAGATCGTGGAGGTCGGAAAATTCCTGGAAGAGACCAGGAAGCACGCCGCGCGATTCGCGCAGGAATCCGGGTGGTACGACATCGTGGACGGCTCCGACCCCGAAATGCTGCCCGGCACCGCCACCATCGCCTGCGAAATTCTCGACAAGCTCACGCGCGCCGACGTGATTTTCGTTCCGGTAGGTGACAGTACGTTGATTCGCGGCGTGGCCTTTGCCGCCAAACAGCTGCGCCCAGAAATTAAAATAGCAGGCGTGCAGGCGGCGCACGCTCCCGCCTACGCGCTCTCCTTTGCGAAGGGCCACGCTTTTTCCACCGAGTTCAGCGACACCATCGCCGACGGCCTGGCCGTCCGCGAAACGTCGGAAGAAAACGTGCGCGAAATCGCCACCTTGGTCGATGAATTCGTATTGGTCAGCGAGGAAGAAATGCTCGGCGCCATGCGCCACCTGATGGTCCAGGAACACGTCATCGCCGAACCCGCGGGCGCCGCCACCACCGCCGCCTTCCTGAAGAACGCACCGCACTACGCCAACAAAATGGCAGTCCTCATCGTCACCGGCTCCAACGCGACCGAAGAACTCCTGCTGCGCGCGCTGCAAACCCGCTAGCTGCCGGCCGAAAGGTAAGGCCAGATGATTACCGCGCACTTTTCCGGTTGCTTTGAAGTCCGAATGGGGTCGCCGTTTCAAATGTGCAGCCTTCACCTGGAAGGAGAGTGGACACCCAATCTTGATGAGCATGGATGGCTGCCGCTTTGCAGCCACAGTCCGGATGGCAGGTATTTGGGCCTGGCGGAATGGGACACCACCAAGAATGTCCCCCGATTCCGAGTGGTCGTTGTTGATATGAAGCTGAAGACCGTCGAGAGGAGTGAATCAATTTCGGGCTGCTGCGAATCGCTCTCGTTGAGCGACTCGGAAGTCTTCTGGAAAGCATTCCCTGATTCGCAAGGGAGGATCGCGCTTCCCTTGATCAAGCCGGCGCCCTGACGGGGCGCGCACGGATTCCCTAGTTGACCCAATTGTCGGGGCGGGAAGGTGGATCCTGCCGATGCTTATTCACGTACACCTGAAACCTTTTGCGATTGCGTTCGTTCTTCCAGTCCGAAACGGTGTTGCGCACGTTGTAAAGGAACGAACCGCGGCGCAAATAAAGATAAGCGACCAGCATGCCGCCAAGGTGACAAATGTGCGCGACGTTGTCACCGCCGCTCCCTAGCGTGGAGAAAAATTCAATCGCCCCCATTACCGCCACGTAGGGTCGCATAGGGATCGATACCGGCAAGGGAATCAGCCAAATCCTGCGATCCGGAAACAAAACCGCGTTGGCCATCAAAATTCCAAAAATCGCGCCGGAGGCGCCGATCGTTGGAGTGAGTGAAGGCTCGTGGCCGAAGAAAACCGGAATGGTTTTCACGATGACTTCAATCACGCCCGCGCCGACGCCGCAGAGGACAAAAAAATTCAGAAAACGCCGCTTGCCCCAAATCAGCTCCAGGTCCCGGCCAAACATCCACAGCATCAGCATGTTGATCAGGATGTGCCACAACGATCGCGGGTCGTGCAGAAAGATGTAGGTGAAGACCTGCCAGATCCGCGGAGGCAGCAGGTGCGTGATCGCGGCGGGAATCAACGCGAACCAGCGCAGGATCCAACTGTAGGCGTGGTCGCCGCCGATCAGCAGCACGAGCGTCTGGGTAACAAACACGCCCGTGCATATCAAGACGATCAGCTTTACGCCCGGAGTGATGAATCCGCGCCAGTCGAAATTGTAGCGGCGGCCGCCGATTGCGACGCTCATTCAGCCAGTGTACGGCGGTGGAAACGACGAGTCAAAGAATACGGGAGTTAGGTGATGGGTCAGTTTCCGGTAACGTGACCTGCCCAATCATTACTCAGCGCTTCCGCGGCTCGCGAAGACGGCTTTCACGTTAGCACTCAGCAGGTAGAGGAGCAGGGCTCCGGCGATGGCGACCCCGAGGCTACCTTCGACGACGTGCCCCGAGAAAAGATTCATCAGGTCTCCTAGAACTTGCATCGCGATAATCCCGACGGCGAGCCGCCAGCCCCAAAGTCGATATTTGAGCCAACCTATTCCAGCGACGGCAAGCGCAATGCCGAGGAATAGGAACGGGATTCCTATTGCCCTCCCATGCGGTGCGAGTTCCCTGAACGCACGCGGATTGAGAGCCCAGATTCGATCGAGAGCAGTGCCGCGCCACACCAACGTTGCCCCTGCGAGAGAGGCCATGAGAGCCCCGAAAAACAGAAAAATGCCAATGGCTGTCATGCTGACTGGGGACCTGGTCGCGGATGGCTGCTCACCTGAATCCATGCGCGAACTATAAGCTGGAATTGTTTGCTGGCCAACCCCTGATAAACGCGCTTGTTTTGGACATCGCCACGTCCTCAGCATCTCCGCAGTAGTTTTCTCGTTAGTTGTGAGGAGGCGCAAACTGGGCCCAGGCTTTGAACAAGTTCGTGGCGTTCACCGAACCGAGTCCGGTGGCGAGATCGTAGCCCACTGCGGCGGGATACGTGGGATCGTCCTCGTGGTTGGTTGTCGAGAGCTCGCCGATCTCCGTCTTGCTCGCGCCGTGGCAATCGTAGAATTTCCCGTCGGTGTTCTGACCGCAGGGAATATCCATGTCTCCGAGGGTGACATCGTTGAAAATGCACGAAGCCGCGGGCAAGTTGCCGGTGGTTTGGCTGGCGTCACACTGCGCGGCCGCACCGCCCGGATGCGCAAATTGCTGCGCGGCCAACGCGTAATAGACGTAGTTGGCGTCGCCCTGCCGGCCGTATTGCTGATTGATCAGCGCCTGGATTCCCGCCATGGCCGGGGATGCGAACGACGTGCCCCCGCCGCCTAACAGGAGCGCGTCGTTGTCAGCGGTGCAAGTGGTGCCGCCCTGGTTGGTGTCGGACAAACACTCCGGATAGAAGCTGCCCCATATGCCATCGGCCGCGAACAACGAAACATCCGGCTGATCGCGGAGTCCGTCGTGCGGCACGCCCGGGACGCCCTTTTGATACGAAGGCTTTGGATTTCCCTTGCAGGTGCCGCTGACGACCCCGGGTGTCGACGGGGTACCCGTGAAGCAAGTGCTGGGACCTCCGCTGCCCGATACCGCGAACAAAAAGTCGTCCTGACCGATCGACGAATTGCAAAATCCTTTTTCCCCGAACGATTGGGTAAAGCCGCCGGCTATTAAGGGGTCGGTGTAAATGAGCCGGCTCGCGCAACTATCGTTCCAGGGAATTTCCGGAATGTACGATTTCGCCGACGCCAGTGTTTTCGGATCATTTTTCGCATTCCAATACCGCGAGGTCGGAATTCCGCTGACATCCGAGTTGTACTGCGCCATAAAATCGGTGCCGCCAACGTCCACGGCAAAAGCCGACGCGGTGTTGTCGCCGCTGTTGATGCCGAGCACGGAGTAGGGCGGGGTTTCCGCCGGAGCGCATTCGTCGGCGCCGGTGTCGCCTTGCGCGATGAAAAACGTGACGCCCTCGGCGGTAGCGAGCTCTGCCTCAAAATTCTCGAGAGCGACTTCGGCTTGTCCGGTGATGGTCTCGCACAGGCCGTAGCTGTCGGAAATGATATCGGGGGGATTGGTCTCGAGGATGCCCAGGATGGCCAGGTCCAGCCCGGCGGTCGTCTGGGTGTCACCGCACGCGGCCAGCACGATATTGGCGTCCGGAGCGGCCGCGCTGGACCATTCGACATCGAGAGCTGCTTCGGTTTCGTCGCTGTTCTGACCGGGATTGGGACAGTTCGGATAAACCTGTTTGAAGTTGCCTTGTGTGAATCCGCTCAAGCCAAAAGTTTTGCGGAAGGTCGACCAGTCTTTGGGATTGGCGAGATTGCTGTCCTCCACGAGCGCGATGGCCACGCCCTTGCCGGTGAAGCCCTGGTTCCACAGAGGCAGCAGGTTGTAGATGGTGGCGAAGTCGAAAGGCGAGACGACGTTGAAGGTGGAGCCCTGAAATCGAACGTTGAATTTCGGCTGCCAGCGCTTGCTTTCATGATTGAAACTGATGGGGCGCAGCTTGGTGAGCCGCGGGCGAGGAAAGAAATCGTGCAGCGAAGTGACTCCCTCGATTACGGGAGCGAGCGCCGCGGGAATCTGCGGATCGCGAACGGTGGCAATGTGCTTGTCGCCGTTCGGTAAAACCAGATTGTGCATGTCCGCATGAAATGTGTCCCGCAATTGCTTCGCGGTTCCCGCGAGGTCCAGCACCAGGCCGTTCTTATATGCCTGATTGATGGTGAAGCCGTGCGATTTAAGCCATTGCTGCACCGTTTCCATATCCTGCGCGTGGATTCCGTAGCGGGTCCCGATTTGCTCCGGAGTCAGCCAGTGATGGAATTCGGGCGAAGCCGGATTGTGCATCGCCTCGATCTCTTCCTTCAGTTCCGCTTCGGTTTGCGGATCGCGTTTCAATAAAAGCAGCAGGTGATCGAAGCGCACGTCGTCCGCCACCGGGCCGCGATCATTTTGGGCTCGAGTGGCCGCGGGCGGGGTGTTACCGCCGAGCGTGACGAGTTTAGATTCGTCAATCGGCGCGATCACCATTTGCCGGGGTCCTTGCGCTTGCAAGCTGGATCCCATGCCTAGACAAATCAAGCAGAGCGCGAAGAGCGATGGATAGCGCACGGGAGATGGCCTCCTAAATCGGCCAGAATATGAGGACAGCTTCGGCAGAGCCCTCGAGGACGCACCCATTCTAGAACCGAAATGAGTTTTTAGCGAAGCGATTCGTTTTTCGCTCCGGTACCCAGGAAAAGGCCTTCAGTCCAGCTTTTTGCGCGCGAAGTAAAACAGCGACGCGGCCAGCACGAGGAACATGATAAGGCCAAACAAATTGCTGGTGGCCAGCGGGCCCAAAAGTTTCGGCCCGAAAGAAAACAGGTCAGCGCGCCAGGGAAGTCGAAGACTTTCAGTAAGCCAGTGCGGCACGTTGTTGGAAATCTCCGGGTCTTGAAAGAGATTGATGATGATTCCCAGTAAACCAAAGACGCCGCCCGCCGCGATCAACCCGCTGGAAAATAGCGCGCCGGGACTGGCTTCGCTTTCGTCTTTCTTCTTGGTGGTGGCTTCGACGGCCATGCGCACCAGGGCTCCGGCGAACATCGCGGCCGTGGTGCCAAGGGGAAGATAAGAGCCAGTGGCGAACGCGAGCGAACGCACGCCAAGAATTTCGATGGCGATCACCAGCGCGACGCCCATCAGGACCAGGCGCCAGGGCAAGCGCTGGTTCAGGATCCCGCTGATGACCGTGGCCATCAGGCGCGCCTGCGGGGCCGGAGCTTTGTCGCTGCCGATGCCTTGCGCCCACTGAAACTCGATTTGCTTCGTGCCCGGGTCATAAAGATATTCACCGTCCGGAATTTCGTGCGAGCCCAGAGAGTTGATCAGCGTGTAGTTTTTGCCGTGATAGACGAAGGTATCGCGCTCGATTTTGACGCCGCTCGGCAGAGTTTGGATATTGACGGGAATTTCGGTGGGCAGATATTTCTCGAGGCCCTTGTTCATCAGATTGAGTGTGGTGCCGATCGCGAGGGTGGAAACGGTTACGCCGATCAGCAGTCCCATCTGCTGCCAGAAGGGTGTCGCGCCGACCAGGTAGCCGGTTTTTAAATCCTGCGAAGTGGCTCCGGCGATGGCCGCGGCGATGCACACTACGCCACCAATCATCAGCGCGAGCACCTGGTAATTCGGCGCGGTCCAGCCGGCGACAAAAAAATCGCGCAAGTGGCCATGAGCGTGGCGATGCTCATGCCGCTGATAGGATTCGACGAATTGCCGAGAAGGCCGCTGATGCGTCCAGCGACTGTAACGAACAGAAATCCAAACACAACGACGAATACTCCCGCAAACAGATTCTGCCACCAGCTGGTTTGCGCGCCTCTGATCGGGTGGAAAGTGAGCAGGATCCACATCATGATCATGATCACGACGGTGCCGAGCACCACGACGCGCATCGGCACATCGCGGTCGATGCGGTTCGCCGCGCTGGATTGACCGGCGCCTTCGGTGCGCACATCTTTCAGCCCGGCGCGCAAAGCGGAAATAATCGTGGGCAGGGTGCGCAGCAAGGTGATCAGTCCCGCGGCGGCCACGGCGCCCGCGCCCATCGGACGAATGTACGAGCCCCAGATCTGATCGGGCGTCATTTGCGGAATTGGGATTGTCGAGGGATAGAGCGGCGTATTGCCGGCAAGCTGCCCGATAAAAACTGATCGCCGGCATGATCACCAGCCAGGAAATGATGCCCCCGGCGAAGAGCAGGCCGGCGACGCGCGGACCAATGATGTAGCCGACTCCCAAATATTCGGAAGTGATCGCGGCGCGAAACGATGCGCCCTGAAACCAGGTCGGGCGGCTTTCCGGCTGCGAAGTCCACGCCTGCACGGTGTTCATCAGAAAGGTGTAGACGCCGCCGAGTCCCAATCCCCAGAAAACGCGTCCCGCGAATGACCCGCCGCGCTCGCCCGCGACCAGCACGTCAGCGCACGCGGTGCCTTCGGGAAATGTGAGGTTGCCGTGTTCCTTGACGATGAGCTGGCGGCGCAGCGGCACCATGAACAGCACCCCGAGCCAACCCCCAAGCAGTGCCAGCGGAAAAATTCGCCAGAATGTAAATTCCGCGCCGAATCCCAGAAAGATCAATGCGGGGATCGTGAACATCACCCCCGCCGCGAGAGATTCTCCTGCGGAACCGGTGGTCTGCACGATGTTGTTCTCAAGGATGGTGGAGCGTCCAAAGGCGCGCAAAATGCTGATGGAGAGCACCGAAATCGGAATGGAAGCGGAAACCGTGAGACCCGCGCGCAATCCCACGTACACCGTCACCGCGCCGAACAGCAGTCCGAAGAGCGCGCCGAGAATGACGGCGCGGATAGTGAATTCCTTCAGCGTCTCCTCCGCCGGAACGTAGGTGCGAAATTCTCCCGGAGGCGCGGTGGAACTCCATGGACGATCGCTCACTGAATCCCTCCTCGAACAGGAAATGGTGCAGTCCTTGGGCGCAACCTTGCTGCGCCCCTGCACACGCGCCGCTGCACAGGCGACGGATACGAATCGCTCGTGTGCGCGAGGGATTATGCCGTAAAGCGGAGGTTGGAGGTTAGAAGTTCAAGCTCCGATTTTGGAGAATCGCAGGTGATGAGGCAAAAGGACCCGCGCTCGGAGTTTCGCCGGAGATTCGCTCTGGCACCGCTCTGGCACCGCTCTGGCACCGCTCTGGGTTCATTTTTGTTTCCTTACGCGACGGACTGGCGTAGGCTCTGAGCACTGCCCGCCCTAGTGCTCTTTCACAAGAGAGAACGAGCCGACGGCATGTTCGATTCGCTGCTGAGGAGGCGCCAGAACAAGGCGATTCCCGAGCGTTTCTGGAATAAACTTGGAATCGAGGCGCGCCAAAAGCTTCTCGCACGGGAAGGCTTTTCGGGCGAGCATGCGCAAAGACTGTGTGCCACGCGTTGGAAGAAGCTCTCCATTGCCGAGCGCGCGTGGCTGTTCAGTCCGCTGCTCCTTATGGAAAGGACCTTGCTGGAATTGGAAATGGAAAGGCCGAAGGAAGCCGGCTTCAGCACACGGCAAGGTCCCCACGTCAAATAGAAAGCCACCACGCAGGAGTCTTCTGGCGCTGGCGCTTCAGGCGCTGCGCCGCCCCGCGAGATTAGACCACTTTAATCGCCGCCTCTTTCGCCTCAACCGGCGCCGGAGCGACACTCGCCGCTGCCGGTGGCGCCACTTTCATGCACAACTCCGCAGCCTCTGTGATGCTTTGGGCTTCCTCATGCATCGTCGTTAGCCAGCTACCAAATCTTGCGCGGTCGCGCGCGATCCCATCCAAAATTTGCTTCATGCGCTCCATAAAACGCGTACGTACCTGTTCGAGTTCGGCGGACAGTTGAACGTGCTCCTCGGCCTTGCGTGCCCACTCCGCCTCGCATAGCTTTTTCTGCTCCGCCTCGTAAGACTTGATCGCTTCCAGGCGCACTTGCGCGTCGCGCAGCACCTCATCGACGGAGATACCGGCCGCATCCAGCGCCATCATCACCGACGCCCGCCGCATCTCCTTGGACAGCGCGCTCAGGTGCTCGCTATGCAGCATCTCCATCACTTTCTTTATGGTGTAGCCCCTTCGCGGGCTTATGACCCCCGCGGCGACGTAAATCTCTTCCAGCGGCAGCAACTCGTTTTGATACGCCAGGTCGCCATCATCGACTGCGGGGGGCACGCGCTCCTTCTTCGGTGACGCCGCAAAAGCTGGAACGACAATCTTGCGCTTCTCGTCCGCGCTTCCGCTACTGGCGCTAGCGTCCTCTTTCGCATCTTCCCCAGTGTCGCCCCGCTTCGCTTTGCCCATCCAGTTGAGCTCCATAGTGATCCTTCCCCTTTCCACTTGCGCCTGCATTTCCTCGAGAGGCGTTTTGGCCCGCGCCTGCATCCGCTGCGGAGAACGGGGGCCTCGGTATTGCGAACTCCGCCATCGTCTCTGCGTTGATTTTCTATAACCAACCTTAGGAGCGAGCACTTCCATCGCCACCTCGGTCGATCCCTCGCTATCTGTCCTGCTCGCCACAACTTCCGCCACTTCTGCGGATTCTACGCGGCGTTCCTCCAAGGGGCTTTCCTTGCGCTCGCGGACTTCCCGATTTGGCACGGCCTCCGCGATCTGCTTGGGGAGAGTGTGCTCCCCAGTCTCTCGCTGAATTCCCACCAGATACTCTTGTCCAGCGCTCCGGCAATACCTCGCGGTGCCCGAGAATTCATCCCAGCGAGACTGAATTCTCACCCTCGCGCCCACGTCGATTCTGCTCTTAACTCTTATGCACGCGCCCGAGATCGATTTATTTACGATACGAACCGGACCCCTCTGCAATATTCCATCCGGTACTTCCCACCAGGCCTCCGCCACAATCATTACCGCCGACCGTGGTTCGGCCATGACTTGGAACTCCTACCGACTCCATCGGCAGAAAGCCAAATCAGTTCAGCGCCACAAGTCAAAACGCCTAGCCCTGACATAAAATCCGATCTAAGAATTGTTTAATGCTTATCCGCGGCTTCGGCCCCTCGCGCGATTTTGGCCACACTTCCCCGCATGTCCTCGCGTACAATCCCGCGTGTCCTCGCGTACAATGAGCCGAAAAAAGAGGGCCTCTGATGAAAAACACCGTCGTGCTTCTGGTCCAGTGTCCCGACCGTAAGGGCCTGGACGCCACCATCGCCGAATTCATTTATCGCTACGACGGTAACATCGTGCACTTTGAGCAGCACCAAGCCGGCGAAGAACGCTACTTCCTTGCCCGCGTCGAATGGGAACTGGCTGGTTTCCGGCTGGACATGAAAGATTTCGACGGCGCGTTCGGTCCGCTTGCCCACAAGTTCGGCATGAACTGGTGCATCGCGCTGGGCCATCAGCGCCCACGCGTGGCCATTTTCGTCTCAAAATTCGATCACTGCCTCGTCGATCTTCTCTACCGCCAGAGAAACGGAGAACTCGCGTGCGATTTTCCCCTGATGATCAGTAATCATCCCGACGCCAAAAGGCATGCCGATTTTTACGGCGTGCCTTTCCATCTGATTCCCGTGTCCAGGGAGAACAAGCCGCAAGCCGAGGCCCAGCAACTTGAACTTCTGGCCGCCAACAACATCGACGTAGTCGTGCTTGCCCGCTACATGCAGGTGCTTTCCAACGACTTCATCAACCAGTATTCGATGCCTATCATCAATATCCATCACTCCTTCCTGCCCGCCTTTATCGGAGCGAAACCCCATCACCAGGCCTATGAGCGCGGCGTAAAACTCATCGGCGCTACCGCCCACTATGTCACCGAAATCCTCGACGACGGCCCCATCATCGAACAGGGCGTCACGCGCATCACCCACCGCGATTCCCTGGAAGACCTGGTGGAAAAAGGGCGCGACCTTGAAAAATTGGTTCTCTCCCGCGCCGTTCGTTGGCACATTGAAAGCAGAATCCTCCTCTACGACAACAAAACCATCATCTTCGAGTAGCCGCGGGAGAAGACGCGCGCCCGCGGCGAACGTGCGGCTGGCGAACCGCCTCGTGCCTGGTCAGCGCACACGTCGGCCACAAGGGAGTACTCCAAGCAATAGCCGGTTTAACGAAGAGTTGGGCTGCGGTTCAGAGAATATTCACAGCGCGCGCGGCGAGCAAGACAACAATCATCAGTGAAATCAACGACTGCACCATCATGCCGAGCTTTGCCCAGCGTGATAGAACTGCCGTATCCGTCGGTGAGAAAGCTGTACTGGTATTAAAAGCAAGAAACAGGTAGTCCATGAAATTGGGCTTCCATGACAAATACTGCTCGTCTCGACTCATCATCTGTGGGAAAAGAAATGAGCTATTGGAGATGCCGTGCGGACGATCGCGATTTTGCGGACCGCCGGCATCGAGCTTCCAGTACCAGAGTGCGAACACTAGAATATTGGTGATCCAAAGCGCGCTCGCCGAACGAAGCAAAGCCTTCGGGGTCTCAAGATGCTCCGGAATACCTCTGACCAAGAGAACCAGGGAGGCGATCATCGCAAAGGTGATGATGCCATTGGCGCTGAACGTAAGGATGCGAGTTACGTTGTAATGACCGAAGCGATACGACACCGTGATGGGGATCAACAAGGGCACAATAATTCCCAGCAACAGCCAGCTCGGACCCACGGAAAGAGGTTCCGGCAGGGCGAAGTACACGCCAGCGGCAGCGACCATCGCTATGAAAGCGGGCCAGCGCGGTTCCCCGCGAATTGGATGACTCATAAAGTTATCGCGAAACTTCGAGCGTCCAGTCTAATACAGGGTATCGAGAAATGTGCGGCGGGCGTGGATTTGCCGCTTTTCTTAGGCCTGTGAGCCGCTTAGCGGCGCAGGCCGGTCGAAGGAGCGGTGGAAAAAGCGATGAGCAACGGAGCCGGGCAGTCGGCGGGTGTGGGGTTGTGGGGATTTGGAAGCATGGTCGCGATTACGCTCTCCTGGAGCGTGAATCATTCGATTTTGTGGATGATTGCGCATGGTATTTTCAGCTGGTTTTATGTCATTTATTACGCGCTGGAGAAGTGAGCTGGGCTGAAGGAGCACATCGCCAATTGGCCATGGAACTGCATCCGGCGGAGATGCCTGCGAGCACAGTCACCCCGTCGATCGCTTGCCGGATCGCAGTCACGGTACCTATAGCACCCTCGTTCTCTTGACAGCGGCGCCCCCACACTGTAGTTTCTCCCGCGACACTGACACAGCTTGACAACACCATTTATGGTACGAGTCCAGCCCTCGCGCCGCAGTGTGTTGCTGGTGTGCTTTTTGCCTGCAACGGAATCGTGGGAAGTGTGTGTCTTCCTCGTAGCGGCCGCCGTCCGCGGCGGGCGCTTTCCCGAAGGCAGTCCGCCAGCCGGAGCCAGAGCGCCGCTGCTTGGCCAGGATATCCAGGAGGTTGCCCTTGTTTGACTCACTCTTGTTTGACTCACTAAGGAACCGCTGTGCTGCGCGGAACTCGCCCTGCGCTGCGATCTTGTGCCGCCAAGTGATCTACACCGCGCTTCTATTTGGGTTTCTTGCAACGCAGCTCGGGATTCGCGGGGTCGGCGCCGACGATTGGCAACCTGTCTCGCAGGATGAATTGAAGATGACCAGCTTGCCGGAAGCGCCGGGAGCGCCGGCAGTGGTTCTCTACCGTCAAGTGGATCGCGACGACAACGCCAGGAACGGAAACGAACAGGACTACGTGCGAATCAAGATCCTGACCGAGGAAGGGCGCAAGTACGCTGACGTGGAGATTCCGTATTTCCATGATCAGGGAAACATCATCTCGATCCGCGCACGGACGGTCCGGCCGGACGGCAGCATCCTTCCTTTTGACGGCAAGGCCTACGACAAGACCATTGTGAAGGCCAGGGGCCTGAAGTACTTGGCGAAGACCTTCACACTTCCCGACGTGCAGGTGGGCAGCATCATCGAGTACCGCTACACCTACGACATGACCGAGAACTACGTCTACGACTCGCACTGGATTCTGAGCAACGAGCTGTTCACACGCCACGCCAAATTTTCTCTGAAACCCAACCGCGACTTTGCGCTTCGCTGGAGCTGGCCGGTTGGCCTGCCGCAGGGTACCACCCCTCCGAAGCAGGAGCCCGCCACCGGCATCTTGAGGATGGAGGCGCAGAACATCCCCGCTTTTCAGGTCGAAGACTTCATGCCGCCAGAGAACGAACTGAAGTTTCGGGTGGACTTTGAATACAGCGAGAGCAATGCCGAACAGGATCCCGACAAGTTTTGGAGGCAACGCGGAAAAAAGCTGAATGGGCAGGTGGAAAGCTTCCTGGGCAAACGGAAGGACCTGGAACAACAGGTGGCGCAAATTGTCTCACCCAACGACTCTCCCGAGGTCAAAGCACAAAAGATTTACGCTCGCGTGCAACAGTTGCGCAACACTTCATTCGAATTGGAAAAGACCGATCAGGAGCAGAAGCGCGCAAAAGCCAAAGAGCCTGGCAGCGCCGAGGAACTGTTGAGACAGGGTTTCGGCAACGGCCGGGATATCACCTGGTCGTACCTGGCGCTGGTGCGCGCCGCGGGGATCGAGGCGTACCCGGTTTGGGTGTCGAGCCGCAGCGAATACTTTTTCACCCCCAAACTCATGAATGCCAACCAGCTGAATGCCAACGTCGTGCTGCTGAAGCTGGATGCCAAAGAGGTTTACTGCGACCCCGGGACCGCCTTCGTGCCCTTCGGGCTTTTGCCGTGGGGCGAGACCGCGGTGACCGGATTGAAGTTGGACAAAGACGGAGGGAGTTGGATCACCACCACGCTACCGGAAAGCGCGCTGTCCAAAATCGACCGCAAGGCGGAAATGAAGCTGTTGGACGATGGCACCCTGGCGGGAAAAGTGACGGTGACGTTCTCGGGCCTGGAGGCCATGTCGCGGCGGGTCGAAGTGCGCAACGAAGACGAAGCCGCGCGCAAGAAGTATCTCGAGGATCAACTTCGTGAGTATATCCCCGTGGGTGTCGAGGTCGATTTGACCAACAAGCCGGAATGGACCAACTCCGGTGTTCCACTGGTCGCGGTCTACGACTTGAAAGTTCCCGGTTGGGCCTCGGCCGCGGGACACCGCGCACTCGTGCCGGTGGGACTGTTCAGCGCCACGGAAAAGCAGCTCTTCGAACATGCCAACCGCGTGCATCCCGTCTACTTTCACTACCCGTTTCAGAAAGAGGACGACGTCTCCATCGATTTGCCTCTCGGATGGAAGGTCAGCAGCATGCCCAAAGAGCTGAATCAGGACGCTAAGGCCGTCGCCTACGTTCTCAAGGTGCAAGACGACAAAGGCACGCTGCACTTAAAGCGATCGTTGCGATGCGACGTGCTCATGGTCGAGGCCAAGTTGTATCCGGTGTTGCGGACTTTTTTCCAAACGGTGAGGACCGGAGATGAAGAACAGATCATCGTGCAGCCGGGCGCTGCCGCTGCGGCTAACAATTAGGCTCGGCAGCGTCGTGTTTCGCACCGCGGCGGTTGCGGCATGCTTGCTGCTGCTGTGGCTCGCAGTGCCCCGCGCGCGGGCCAATAACGACGCGCCCGCGTGGATGCACGCGCTGGTCAGCGCGGCGCTTCCGGCGCACGATGAGAAGACCGACGCGGTGCGGTTGTATGCCCAGAAGATTGTCACCGTGCAATCGGCGGACAAGATCAAGACGCAGGTCCGCGTGGCCTACAAAATTTTACGTCCCGGCGGCCGCGACCTGGGTACCGTGGTGATCCCTTTCGATTCGCAAACCAGGATCAATTGGCTGCACGCGTGGTGCATTCCCGCTCAGGGAAAAGATTACGAAGTAAAGGATAAGGATGGCGCGGAAGTAGCCTTGCCGGCGGTACCGGGAAGCGAATTAATCACCGACGTGCGCGCCAAGGTGCTGCGCATTCCGGCGTCCGACCCCGGAAATATCATCGGCTGGGAATATGAACAGGAAGACCATCCGTTTGTTCTCCAGGACATTTGGTACTTCCAGGAAGCGTATCCGGCGCGTGAAGAACAGTACTCGATCCAACTTCCGGTGGGTTGGGAATACAAGGCGTCGTGGCTGAATCACCCGGAAGTGGCGCCCACGGCGGCGGGGGCCAATCAGTGGCAGTGGGCGGTCAGCGCGGTGCCGGGAATTCGCGACGAACACGACATGCCCCCGCACCGTGGCATCGAAGGACAAATGATTGTTTCGTTCGTGCCGCCGGGCGGCGCGGGCAAGTTTTTCGCCAGTTGGCGGGATATGGGGTTGTGGTACACCGACCTGACCCGTGGGCGACGCGATGCCTCCGCTGAAATCACCCAGAAAACGGCGGCGCTTGCGGCTTCGGGAGGGCCGACCCTCGCGAACATGCAGGCCCTCGCGCGATTTCTGCAACGCGACATTCGCTACGTGGGCATCGAGCTGGGCATCGGCGGTTACCAGCCACACTCCGCCGCGGACGTGTTCGCGCACAAATACGGCGACTGTAAGGATAAGGCTACGCTCATGAGCTCGATGCTGAAGACCATCGGCGTGGACTCCTATTACGTGGTGATCAATACCGAGCGCGGCTCCGTCACTCCGGAAATGCCGGCGCACATGGGCGGCTTCGATCACGCGATTCTGGCGATCAAGCTGCCGGAGGGCGTTGCCGATCCGTCGCTGGTCGCACTGATGCAGCATCCCAAGCTCGGGCGCCTCTTGTTTTTCGATCCGACCGACGAATTGACGCCGTTTGGTTCTCTGCGGGGCGCGCTGCAGGCGAATTATGGGTTGCTGGTGACGCCCGACGGCGGCGAGCTCACCGAATTGCCGCAGTTGCCAGCCGCCAAGAACGGGATCCGGCGCACCGCGAAATTGACGCTTACCCCGACGGGCACGCTGACCGGCGATGTGAAGGAAATTCGCTTCGGCGATTCGGCGGCGTACCAGCGCTACGCCCTGAAGTCCGCCAACAAAGATGCCGACCGAATCAAGCCCATCGAAACGCTGCTCGCGCACTCGCTGGCCACTTACCGGCTCACAAACGCGTCCATATCCAATCTGGAGCAGACCGAATTGCCTTTTGTTTTCAAATATTCGCTGGTCGCCGAGAACTACGCGAAAACCGCGGGTGGATTGCTGCTGGTCCGGCCCCGCGTTGTGGGCAATAAGTCGAGCGACCTGCTGGAAACCAAGGAGCCGCGCCAGTATCCAGTGGTCTTCGACGGGCCTTCGCAAGATACCGATACGTTCGAGATCACCATACCGGCAGGCTACGAAGTGGACGATCTGCCTCAGCCAGTCAGCGCCGAGTACAGTTTTGCCAGCTACCACAGCAAGGCGGAGGTTAACGGCAACGTACTCCGCTATGCGCGCACGTTTGAAGTGAAGGATCCCAGCGTGCCGCTAAGCAAACTCGATGACTTGAAAATGCTGTACCGCATCATCGCGTCCGACGAGCGCAACACCGCGGTGCTGAAACCTGCCGGCATGCCCTGAACTCTTGGAAACCTGAGGGGATCTACCACAGGACGCTGCGGCGTGGTGATGAGTTTGCCTGCCGCTCGCCCGTGGCGATCAAAACACGCATTTCCGCCCGGTAATTCCTTCCAACGATTTTCCGTCGGTCGCTTTCGTGCCAGTTCCTTCGCGGGCTCTCAGGAGAGCCGGGCGCGTACGCGGTCGCTCAGCGCTTTGCCGTCGACGGTCTTGCCTTCGAGGGCGGCTTTGGCGGCTTTGACGACCGCGCCCATTTGCTTGATGGAGGTGGCGGAGGTTTCCGCGACGGCTTTGGTGATGGCGGCGTCCATTTCGGCGTCGCTGGCGCCGGCGGGAAGGTACGTCTCGATGATGGCGAGTTCCTTGGTCTCTTTGTCTACCAGATCCTGGCGATTGCCCTTGGCGAATTGGTCGATGGACTCTTTGCGCTGCTTGACGAGGGTTTGCAGCAGTTGGATGCATTCGGTTTCGTCGAGGGGGCGGATCTTTTCGGTCTCTTTATAGGTGATGGCGGACTTGATTCCGCGAAGGACACTCAGGCGCAGTTCGTCTTTCGCGCGCATCGCGTCGGTCAGATCTTTCTGGATTTTCTCGGAGAGCGTCATCGGATCCTCGCGGAATGAATATAACAGAGGCCAGTAGCACAGACACTCCTGTCTGTGCCGCCCGAAGAAACAGCGAAGCGAAAGACCAACGGCGCAAGACCAGCGGCGAAAGATCAGCGGCGAAAGATCAGCGGCGAAAGAATTAACACAGAGGACGCAGAGATCGGAGCACAGAGATCACGGAGAAAAGGATCACGGTGACAGGGATCGCGGAGAATGAGTGGGTTATTCCAAATGAGTGGGCTATTTGACTTGGCGTGGTGGGCTCGCTACCGTTGTTCTCTTGAGTTTTGGCGATTTTGTCGCCTTGGGCGACTTGCTTGCAAACCAACGACGGATGAGGGCGGATGAAAGTCATTGTTGCGGACAAAATCAGTGAGCGGGGAGTGGCGCTGCTGAAGGAGCAGGCTGGTTGGAATGTGGTGCTGACCACCAAGGACACGCTAAACGCGGAAATCGCAGATGCCGATGCGCTGATCGTGCGCAGCGCGACCAAGGTCACCCCGGAATTGATGGAGAATGGGCCACGGTTGCGTGTGGTGGGACGGGCCGGGGTGGGCGTGGACAATATCGATTTGGAAGAGGCGACGCGTCGAGGGGTGCTGGTGATGAGTACCCCGGGCGGGAACGCAGTGAGCGTGGCCGAGCACACTTTCGCGCTGATGCTGGGCCTGGCGCGGCAAGTGCCGCGGCTGGACAAGGGGATGCACGAAGGGAAGTGGGAAAAGGGCAGCGCGGCGGGAACGGAAGTCCGTGGCAAGACCCTGGGTTTGATCGGGTTGGGACGCATCGGTAGCGAAGTCGCGGTGCGGGCGGAAGCGTTTGATATGCGCGTGCTGGGCTACGATCCCTATATCAGTGAAGCGGCGGCGCGGGAAATGCAGGTGGAGTTGGTGCCGCTGGAGAAGTTGCTGGCGGAGAGCGATTTCGTATCGTTGCATACCGCGGTGAGTCCGGCTACGCAGAATCTGATCAACGCGACGACCCTGGCGCAGATGAAGAAGGGTGCGCGGCTGATCAATGCGGCGCGCGGCGAATTGATCGATGAGGGCGCGCTGGCGGATGCGCTGAAGAGCGGACATTTGGGCGGGGCGGCGCTGGACGTGTTTGTGGAAGAGCCGACCAAGAATACGGCGCTGGTGGGATTGCCGAACGTGGTGGCCACGCCGCACATCGCCGGCTCGACGACCGAGGCGCAGGAAGAGGTCGGGACGCAGGTGGCCGTGCAGGTGCGCGACTATCTGGCGGACGGAGTGATCCGCAACGCGGTGAATTTGCCGGCGTTGTCGCCGGATCAGTACCGGCGAGGGCGGCCTTACCTGGCGCTGGCAGAGCGCCTGGGATCAATGGTGGCGCAGGCGGCGGCGGTGCGGCCGGCGCGGATCCGGATCCGTTATGCGGGCGAAGTGGCGGAGGTCGGAACGAACCTGCTGCGCAGCGCGGTTTTGGCGGGATTGCTGAACGCGGTGCTCGACGAGAAAGTGAACGTCGTGAACGCTCCGCAAGTAGCGGCGGCGCGCGGGCTGACGGTACATGAGGAGACGCGGCGGCGCGAGCATGGATTCCCAAATACGCTCGAGGTATCGGCGCTGCCGGAAAAGAACGCAGCGGGCGCGGCGGCGGAGTTTTCGGTCGAGGGAACGGTTTTACACGACGGGACGCCGCGCGTTTTGCAGATTGGGGGAATACCAGTGGAGGCGCAACTGGAAGGCACGATTCTGTACTTGCGCAACCGCGACGAACCTGGGGTCATCGGGCAGGTAGGGTCGACGCTGGGCAAGCTGGGAGTGAACATCGCGACGTTTGCCTTGGGGCGGCGGGAAGAGGCTCGGGGGGCGGAGGCGGTTTCGCTGGTGCGGTTGGACGGCGAGGTCGCTGCGTCGATTTTGGGGCCGATTCGGGAGATTTCAGCGATTACCGAGGCCAAGCTTTTGCATTTGGGTCGAGTTTAGGCTACCGCGGGTGTATTTGCAGTTCGGCGGTTTGGTTGGAGAGCTCGCTCGTTGAGCGGCCTACCCGCCCTCATGGGTAGGCCTTAGGCGAGCGTCGAGCGGTTGTTTCGATTTTGTGTCGCTGGTGTGCCACCCCCCCCTGTTTTTTGTAAGTATTCATTCTAAAGGTTGTTAAAGCTGTTTATTTTGATAGACATCTACAAGTGTTCATTCTAAATGGCTTACGGCCTGAACCCGGATGGATGGGGGCGCGGCGGCGCTGGGGTGAAACGCAGTATTACCTAAGGTGCATATTAGATGAAGAACAAGCTTCTGTCAAGCAAAATGTTGGTCCCGAAGTGGGACATCTAAGTGGTGTGGAGCGAATCTCAGATTCCGGGCCCCAAGGTTGCCGAGATTTATGTCGGCGTTAGAACTTTTTAGAACTGCGGGATGTTGTTCTGGTGAGAACAAAGTGGTCCTGGTACTTGCGACGATGAGGCTGGGAAGATTCATTACCTGGAAGTGATTGATCAACGGGAGTTTGCCGGCCAAATTGGAGAGCGTTTTTGACGCGGCATCTCATATTCCGTTTCTGTGCATTAAAATACATGTCTTGACATAACCCATTGGCCTGACTTAGAAGGTATCTCAAATAGATGTGAGTCGAGTGGTGGGTTAGGGTTGCCCGGAGTCAGAGCGAACGAATCTGGCGTTGCGGAGACAACGTTTCCGCAACTTGAAAGTGCCCCGTCCGGAGCACTCCCCCCTTGTGTGTACAACCGTCGAAATGGTGCGCGAAAGGAGCAGTCCATGGAGTGGTCTTCTATGAAACGGCATTTTATGTCGAGTTTCGTGGTGGGGGTTGCGATTTGTGTTTTGGCGGTGAGCGGGGCGTGGGGGCAGACCGGGACGACGTCGGTACATGGTGTGATAACCGACAAGAGCGGCGCGGCCATTGTGGCAGCGCAGGTAACCTTGATCAGTACGGACCAGGGAGCGCAGCGAACGATCGCGACCGGAGCACAGGGGGAATTTGAGTTTTTGGCACTCCAGCCGGGAGCTTATGGACTCACGGTGGACGCACCCGGGTTCCGGAGATACGAGCGGAAAAATCTACAGTTGCAGGTGAACACGCCACTGACGGTGAACGTGACGATGGAGGTTGGAACGTCGTCGCAGACGGTGGAAGTATCGGCGCAGGCCGAAACGTTGAATACCACGGACGCATCGCTGGGGTCGGCGTTCAGCACGCGACAGGTAATGGAGCTACCGCTGGAAGCCGGGAACGTGCCGGAATTGCTGTCGTTGCAGGCGGGCGTGGCGTACACCGGAAACCGTCCTGACATTAACAAGGATACCGATACGCGAAACGGCTCGGTAAACGGCGCGCGAAGCGACCAGAGCAACATAACACTGGATGGAGTAGACGTTAACGCGGACACGAAGGGGTATGCATTTACCTCGGTGTTGCCGATTACGCAGGACTCCGTGCAGGAGTTCCGCGTGACCACTTCGAATTACAACGCGGATGAAGGGCGGTCATCGGGGGCGCAGGTGGCGCTGGTGACCAAGAGCGGAACAAACCAGTTTCACGGATCGGCTTTCGAGTCGCATCGCAGCACCGGGACGAGCGCGAACGATTACTTCATCAAGCTGGCCGAGCTGCAGAGCGGGGCGCCGAACGAACCACCCAGATTGCTGAGGAATAACTTCGGCGGGTCTTTCGGCGGACCCATAAAGAAAGATCGCCTTTTCTTTTTTGTCAACTACGAAGGCCACCGCCAACGGGAAGATCAGAGCGTGGTGCGCATTGTGCCGAGTCAAACGCTTCAGGATGGAGTGATCCTATATCCCTGCGCGGATCCTACGATGTGCGCCGGCGGAACGGTGCAAGGATTGTCGGCGTCGCACGCGGTGCCGGCGGGAGACTTTGGTTTGGGACCAGCGGAGATCAAGGGCATGGACCCGCAAGGGATCGGCGTAAGCACCAGCGTGATTATTCCCTACTTCCAGTCATTCGCCAAGTTTGTTCCGAACGACAACTCGGTGGGGGACGGACTGAACTTCGTTGGTTACCGGTTTAAAGGACCGCTGGCGATCGACACGAACTGGTACATTGCGCGAGCGGATTACAAGATCACGAACAACCATTCAATTTTCTGGCGCGGCGCACTGCGAAACGATACGAACGGCGCCTGTACGCAAGCTTGCGTTCCATATCTGCCGGGTCAACCGTCGGAACTGTCCTCCGTGGATTACAGCAAGGGCTATTCGGTGGGGTATGTGGCGGTGTTGCGGTCGAATCTAGTGAACAACTTCCGTTACGGGTATACCCGGCAGAGCCTGGGGGAGATCGGAAATCAGACCGAAGATCAACTATTTTTACGGAATCTAAACGACAACGAAGGTACGAACAATTCGGCCCTCGCGGTAACGAACACCATGGCCTATCAAGTGCCGGTGCACAATTTCGTGGATGATATTTCCTGGATCAAGGGGAAGCACACTTTCGCATTCGGCGGAAACATAAACATCCTGCGCAATCCGCAATCCAACAATACAAACTCGTTCACATCGGCTTCCGACAATCCATCGTGGCTGGATACGGCGGCGCTGGCCAACACCGGGGTTGCTGGACACTTCGATCCGGGCTGCTCGGTTACAGCGGGTGCGTGCACGGGGCCGGCGTATCCGGGGGTCGATCCGAACTTCGGGAACAGCTACGACTACCCGATGGGAGCGCTGATTGGGATGGTGACGCAAGTGACGGCGCGATACAACTACACAAAGACGGGAAGCGTGCTACCCGATGGGACGCCCGTGACGAGGCGTTTTGCGACGGATACGTACGAAATATACGCGCAAGATTCGTGGAAGATCAAACCGACGTTGACCTTAACACTGGGACTGCGTTACTCACTGTATTCGCCGCCGTGGGAGACGAATGGAGAGCAGGTCACGCCGAATAGAAGCTTGAGCGATTATTTCGCCGCCCGGGGAGCTGGGATGCTACAGGGCTTGCCGTCTTCAGCGCAATGTTGCCTGAGTTTCAATCTAGGTGGTCCGGCGAATAATGCGCCGGGCTTCTACAATTGGGATAAGAAAAACTTCGGGCCGCACGTAGCGTTCGCATGGTCGCCACGGGGACATTCGGGATTGTTAGGTTCGCTGTTGGGCGACGGGGACAAGACCGTCATCCGCGGCGGCTTTGGCATGGTGTATGACCGCATCGGACCTGAGTTATTGGCGACCTTTAACGAGAGCGGTTCGTTTGGCCTGTCCACTTCGCTGGTGAACACCGGGGGCATGCAGACGCCCGCCACGGCTCCACGAGCTACGGCCTTGACCGGGCCATCAGCCATCCCGACGGTGGATCTGACGGGGGCAACACTGCTCACACCAGCACCTCCGGGAACATTCCCGCAGACGTTCCCGAGCGGATTGACTGGAGACACGGGATCGTATGCGGTGTACTTTGGAATGGATAACAAGCTGAAGACACCCTATGCCTATACGATTGACTTGTCGGTCGGACGGGAATTGGGACATAACTTCGCGGTACAAGTGTCGTACGTGGGGCGGTTGGCGCACCGATTGTTGTCGCAGGAGGACGTTGCGGCTCCCTTGGATCTAGTGGATCCCGCGACGCACATTGATTACTACACTGCGGTCCAGGCGCTGGCGAAAATGTACCGGGCTGGCGTACCGGTAAGTTCGATTACGCCGGCTTCCGTTGGTCCGACGGCTCAGTATTGGACGAATATTCTGCAAGCGTCACCCTCCGGCATGTATGCGACGCCGGGTTTCTGCGGAGCGGCCAATGCACCGAATCAATTGCAGGCCGCCTATAATCTGTTCTCCTGCTTTAGCCACAACGAGACAACGGCGGTGCAGTTCCTGGATCAAGGCGCCGGCCTGGCCGATCCCGCCACGGGAAACGCACTGTATGCGAAGGGCGGTCCTTATACGTTCGTGGATCCGCAATTCGCGGCGCTGTACGCCTGGCGCTCGATCGGTGCGGCGGCATACAACGGGTTGCAAGTTAACGTACAGAAACACATGAGCCACGGCTTGCAATTTGACTTTAACTATACGTACTCCAAGTCGATGGACATCTCGTCGGACGCCAGCCGGATCTCGGACGAGGGGGGGCTCGGAGGACAGGTAATCAATCCCTGGAATCCGAAAGCTCTCCGCGCGGTGTCGGACTTCGACCTGACCCACCAGGTGAACGCCAACTGGATTGCGGAACTCCCATTTGGCAGCGGGCGGTGGATTGGGACGAATGCGCACGGGGTAACCGAGGCGATCATAGGAGGCTGGCAGTTAACAGGCCTAGCGCGTTGGACCAGCGGATTCCCGGTAGGAGTCGGCAACGGTCAGCAGTGGCCGACGAACTGGGAATTGTCCGGGTTCGCACAACAAATTGCGCCGGTGTCGACGCATGGTGCGGTCAAGACGCCCAATGGCACCGTTAACCTCTTCGGGGATACCACAGCAGCACAGAATGCACTCAACAACTCGTTCGCAGCGGATCTTCCCGGGCAGGTCGGAAACCGGAATAATCTGCGGGGCGATGGGTTCGCGGGATTGGACCTCGGCCTGAGCAAGCGGTGGAAGATGCCATGGAAAGAGGGCCACAGCCTGCAATTCCGTTGGGATGTCTTCAACGCGCTGAACTTGACGCGGTTCGACGTGCAGAGCCTGAGCTTGTCGCTGACGAGTTCGAGCTCGTTCGGCAACTATACGGGACTGCTGACGAACCCGCGCGTAATGCAGTTCGCATTGCGCTACCAGTTCTAGCAGGACGTTGGAGCGTAACGAATTGGCCGCCGGGGGAGGTGAGTTTCCCGGCGGCTTTGTTTTTGCGGTTGAAAGTTGAAAGCGACGGATTTGTGAATGATGGAGCGTAGCAGCGGCGTGCGCTCGAGCTGTTTTTCAATTCTTGTGGCGGTGGGTTGGTTGGCTCGGCGCCAAGTGGAGAATAGAATGCGCTAGCCGGGATTGAGCGACGAGAAACGGTCTTCTCGGAGCGGCGGAGATGCGTTTGAATCTAAACCCGCACCCTTTGGAAAAACCCCAAAGGGTGCGGCACCCCCGAATCGAGAGCGGGCCTGGAGGTTTAACGGAGAATCCGCGGCGCGAAACGGCTTTTTTGGTGCGGATGCGATGCGGGAGCTATGATAGGCTGTTGGTAGCGCTCAGAGTGGTAGCAAGGCTGAGCGTGGCTGTCGGGGCGTAGCGCAGCCTGGCTAGCGCGCCTGGTTCGGGACCAGGAGGTCGAAGGTTCAAATCCTTTCGCCCCGACCACTTTTTCCCCTCTCGAATCTGTACTTTACGCAACATTTTCGTGAACGACCGAAGACCCAAAATTGGGTACATTGGGTACAACAACGGGTTTTTGCGCCGAAATCTCAAAACCTAAGCCCACTTCTGCCGCGACTTCTCTTCTGTATTCCACGTCTTCTCGCAATTTCGAATATCCGTCCGTGACTGTTTCGTCCGCGTGACCGAGCCACAAACGGATGAGGTCTTCCGGCGTTCGGTTTTTCCGAAGCCAGGTTGTCCGGAAACGGCGGAAAGCGTGAAAGCCCGCTTTTGGCTGCCCCAGCTTGATGAGGGCTGGGTGTAGTCCACGCCTCAGGAGATTCGTCTGCGAAAGAAATTTTCCCAGACGATTTCGAAAGAGAAAGCCTGAATTGCGCTCCCCCACAAACCCCTTGAGCATGGTTGCCAAAACGGGACAGAGGTCGACCTCTCTTCGTCCAGCATCCGTCTTGAGAAAGTTTTCCAACTTTGCCCGACGGATCTTTTGTCGAATGTAGAGAGTTTGGAAGTCGGCTGAAATGTGCTTATCGATTTCAATCCCCATAGCTTCCCCAGCGCGAAGTCCGGTTCCGGCAAGGAGGGCCAAAAACATCTGCTTGTACCCCTTGGAGGACTTGATGATTCCGGAGACGACTTCACCGGTGAAATGTGGGGTGTTCTGTTTGCTCCGTTGCACTACAGGCATGTCGACGAATTCGTGATTCCACTTGCGAGGGTAGACTGGTTCGCCTTCCTCGTTGACCGCGGAAGCCACGACAGCTTTCACGACCTGCGAATAGGTGTTGATCGTCTTTGGCGAGAGGCCGGCCTTGACCATCTTTTCGACCAGACCCTTTAATGCGAGATTCCCCACAGAAATGAGGAGTAAATCTCCGAGGTTTGGCACAATCCAGACGTCAAGGCAGCCCTGCCATGATTCGAGGGTCGCCGGAGCAATGGGTTTGCGATTTCGCTGCTGCACGTGCTTGATCCACCATGCCGCTTGCTCGCGAAACGTTGCACCATGCGTGATGCCTTCGGCCACAGCAAGGCACTCCGGTGTATCCGCTCCGCTTGCGGCGATGATTTCCTTCGCTCTCCGTTCTCGTGCGAGTTTGTTGAGGCGTCCTGGACCGGAAGCGGGGCATATCCTTTGGCTGACATGCATCCGTTTGTCCTGTCCCGGAACGTCTTTCCAGAACCTCACAACGTAGTATTTACCGTGAACTTCGATATAACCACTTTGACCAGACCGGCGGGTCATGCTCTTTCCTCTTCTCCGCTTTTCTGGCGTCGCTAAAGCGACTTTATCAATCATGGTGTCTATCAGCAACGGTAGCTTTCCTTGCATCGGATGGTTGACGAAGTGGCTCGGTAAAGAACGTATTGTGGGGACATAGGCTGATGCCTGCTAGATTTCAGGCCGCTCGTTCGTTCGTCTTGAGGCCAGCCAAGCGACGACATCGGCTTCGACGAATCGCCAATACTTCCCGACGCGGAATCCCGGAATGCGGTCCTTCGAAGTGTCGCGGGTGTGACCGTAAACCCAGGAACGTGGCACCTTCAGAATTTCTGCAACCTCATTGACTGTGAGCAGTGCGTCTTCGCGAACATTGGTCTCCATTTCAGTCTCCTTGCAGCGGACAGGGAATCTTCGTCTGAAATCTCAATGATCTGTTCCACGCCCGCTTCCTGCCTCAGTTGGATCGGCGGCAGGTGCAGGCGGAATTTGGAGGTCGGCGAGAGCTTTCGTGATCGTCAACCGTGCGTAGTATTGCGGGTCGGATTTGTCGTTCGCACGCGAACGCGCCAATTGCGTGATCAGTTCCTCCGGGTCGGCGCCGCTTGCGAGAGCGCTTTTGACATGAGCCCAGTCACGCTCCGATTGGCTGATGGGGCGTGACTCCGACCTCTGTGGTTGCGACGGCGAATGCCGCGGCTGGCGGTAGCCTGTATCGACGGGCTCGCTACGCAGCTTGAAATCGCGCGTATGGTAGATGCGATCTGTATGGTGTTGAGCGCTTACGATAAAGTCCTGGTCATACTTCTTGTTCAGGAAACCAGGAAGACGCAGAACGCGCGCCGCATCCGTCGCAGCCTGGTCGCCATCGAATTCGCGAGCGATGGCGTGCAACAGGGCTTCTGCGTGCGCGAGGTCGATGTCTTCGACGCGCCAGATCACCTGGTATTTATCGGGCGAAGTGTTGAGCACATAGTTCGGGGTAGGCACCTCGTTGGATTTCTCGATTGCTGCGAGTGATGCAGAACCGTCGCGATCGAGGTCGGCGTAGAGGTGTCGAATGGCAAGAATGTCGTGTTTGGTTCGTGTGAATGCAGTGGCCTTGAGCGCATTCATGCCGATGTAGATATCTGAGCCTTCGCGTTCGTTCTTGTAGCGCAACCAATCCTGAAACGTAGTATCGGTTATCTTGGCCTTGGTGCTGATACGTTGCGTGGTTTCACCGCGCTTCGCATTGCGCACCAGGATGGCGATCCGGTCGGAAGACTCATAATTGCCGCGAATGTATTCTGTTGGGGAAAATAGAGCCTTTGGGAGTTCGTTTTCGCTGTTGCTCATGGTTTGGATTCCCCTTTCTGAAACACAGTGCAATAGTCAAAAAGATCGGCATTTGGGTTGTACGAGTTGATTTCGAGGACTTCGGAAATGAACCGGCGGCCTGGCCGGCGCTCGATCTGGATGAGGACGTTCAATGAATCGCCGATGCTCGCCCTAATCGAGGAGTAGGGCAGGTCAATTCCGCTCTGGAGAACGCAACTCGTGAAGCGCGAGAGCCCTTGCTTTGCGGAGTTTGCGTGGATCGTGGAGAGCGTGCCCGAGTGGCCGGTATTCAGGAGCTGCAACAGATCAAACGCTTCTGCCTCCGCGAACCTCCCCCAAAATGATGCGGTCGGGCCGGTGGCGCAACGACGCTTTGAGCAGGTCGCGGATAGCAACCGCGGGAACGCCGTTCTGTTCCCGTCGAGCCTCGAAACGGACGAGGTTGGTATGGCTCAAGTGGAGCTCAGCTGTGTCTTCGATAAGCAGAATCCGTTCGTCGTCTGGAATGAATTTGGCCAGAATTCCTAGGGTTGTCGATTTCCCACTTCCTGTGCCACCACTGATCAGGATGTTCTTTCGAGATAGGACACAGTCTTCTAGACGGTTAGCGAGCGATTGATCGAGCGTTCCTACCTGAATCAGATCCTGCATCTCGAAATGCCTGGTATTGAACCTCCGAATGGTGAGCGTTACTCCACGCAAGCTGCAGGGAGGAATCACGGCGGCGACCCGGCTGCCGTCGGGCAGACGGGAATCAAGAATGGGCCTCGCTTCCGAGATATCATTGCCGAGCCGACGGGCAATGTTTTTCACGGCGACCATCAATGCGCGGTCACTGATGGACACGCCGCGCGCGCGTTCGAGAAAGCCATTCTTTTCGATGAAGACGCAGTCAGCGCCGTTAACCATGACTTCACTGATGGTGTCGTCGACGATGAGATGTTCGATCGGTTTGAGGAAGGGAAGAATGGCCTCGAATCCGTTCATCACAACGCTCCCTCAGCAAGTTGCTGGAAGTACGATTTGTTAGGGTCGTTGTAGTAAGGCTTGAGATAGCAGAACGTCGGCGGCATGGGATTGAGCCCGTCGTAGGCGATGACCACGGCCTGAGCGTTCTTCAGTTCCGTGAACGTCTTCATGTCAAATCGAAAATCGGAATGCGGGTAGTAACTCTTGGAAGCGGTAATATTGGCTTTGTGGGAGATGGATTTGCCGGTCAGCAGGCTTACATGCGCATCGTGCCCGCTCTCTGACAAGTTGTAGCTGGTCTTCAGGCTGATCTTCGCGACCGCAGAGCTCGCTGGCGGTCTTCGCCGAGAAGTCATCGGAGAGGGCGAGGAATATCTTGGTCCGGAAGGTTTGCAACAGCGTTCGCCAGGATTCGCCGGGCAGTGCCGACTTCAGCGAACTGATGCTCTGGGTGGCGATGATCGGAATGCATTTCGGCTGTCTGGACAAGCTGAAAAACTTTTCATCCCCTGTGGGTTCCGTCTCGCCGACGGTGGCAAAGTGGTGGTATTCGTCGCAGAGAAAGATGACCTGGCGGAAGTGCTTATCGGGATTGGTTTCAATTGCTGGAATCCGGTTCAGGACAGCACGCTGAAAATCGAGCTTCATCATGACGCCGATGGCCTTGGCGAGACCGGGATTCATCGCGATAGGGAAATTCAAGGCACAACACGGCCCCACTTTCTATAAGCCAGCTGAACGAAGGTAGCGGCTTTCCAAATCGAAAGTCAGCGTTAGCCCGCTCGTCGTAGCATTCGGGCGGGGGACAAAAGGTTCGCTTCACAGCTGGACTGTCATCGAACAGGGAGAGAAATACGGAGATTCCCTCGACAATGGAGGTCCGCAACTTCGGCTCGATCCTGCGCCAGTCGTTGAAATACCATCTCTTCACAGCGGCTGCTGCTGTTGCCGGTCGGGATCAATCTGGTCGAATCCCGCTTCACTCAGGCACTCAAATTCGATGGAGTGGCTGTCGAGGAATGACCGGAGTCCGGGAGTGTCCTTGGACCGATACATTCCGGTGGGCTCGTCAAAGAGCAAATCGAACAGCTTGAGCTCGCTTACATGGGTCATCCACTCTTGGGGCGTGACGAGGAGAAAATAGCGCTCTTCGAGGCGCCGTTCGGCTTCTTGAATCTTTCGTTCGAGAACGTCGGGCGAAATCGTGCACTCGTAGACGTCGAACAGCGTGACGTAATCGTAGGCAACCTTGTGCAGCAGAATGATGAATTTTACGAGGTTGGTGTAGGCCTGTTGCCAGAAGGGCTCTTTCCCGCGTCCGAAGAGGTTGTTTAGTAGGGATGCGATGCTGTAGGCGAGCGCATAGGCATCGAGATCGTTATGCAGGGGATTGTAGCGATACTCGGAATCGAGACTGATTTCAACATAATCTTCTGCGCGGTTATGCTGCTCGAGGATGCCTCGAACCTTGTGGCAGAAGTCACCTTTGACTTCGAGAACAAGTCCGCCAATTCGGTGAGTTTTGTTGTTCGCCTTGTAGGCGAGTAGTTGCTCGGAAAATGGGTAGATACACCCTGTGGTCTTTCCACTCCCCACCGCGCCAAAAATCGCTATACCTGTAAACAGGCCGCGTTCAGGGATGGTCAACCAATGCGGCGCCTCGGCAGGGCCGAGCTTGCGTGGATTGTGCACTTCGCCGACGACAACGCTTGGCGCTGCGCGGTCTTGAAGCGCAGGGTACCGTGCCAGCATCCCTGGCCGGATGCGACGCTTGAATTTGAGCGCGAAGATGTAACAGCCCGAGAGCGCAACGGAATAAACAATGTAGGGCGTCGTGTAGAGAAAGATGTAATAGGAAAACTGCAATCCGAGGAACACTCGCCGTGACCACAGAAAAATCAATTCGAGGAAGAAGTTGCTCTCCGGGAAAGGGACCTTTATATACAGGGTCATTCCCGTAGCCGCGGCGAGCAGGCAAGCGATCAGATTCTTTGCGTGAAGAAGCCGTTGAATCATGCAGGCCTCTTGGCTACAGCCTCGCCAGTCACGGCCCCGGTGCCGTTCTTCGATGCCTTCCACTTCTTGTATTCGGGATCGCGCGATAGCGTTTTTTTCAGCGCGAAGTTTGCGACGTAGTCGGGGTTGCAGTCGACGAACTTGCAGTAATCGTCTAGGAGCTCGCTGACGGGTTTTTCGAGCGACAGCGAGCGGCTCACGGATTCCGGTGGTCTCTTGACGATCGCCATGATTCTTCTCCTTGTGGTCCGCTTATTCAGAAACTCTGAACGCGGTCCAAACCCCTGGCGCGATTACTGCGCCGGCGAGGCGGGAGCGACCCCGCAGGGCCCGTGACGCACGGTGCGTCAAAGGGCGGGGTCGCTCCCGCCTCGGACGGGGTTTGGGCCGCGTTCCGGTCTGTTGCCGTTTTCTGCGACATCTTCTTTCTTTCCGCGCAAGTGGCTTCACCGCGGAGGTGAAGCCACGGGTGACGCACCGGGTCAAGAGGAGGGGTGAAGGGCGCTTTCTCCTTCCTCGACCGAGATTCTTTTTCCAAAACTTATGGCCGCCACCAAGCGAGTGCAAAACTGCACGTTCCGATGCGGCCGCATCTGGTCGAACTCAGCACGAAGGGCCTGTTCGGTGAGTGTTCCCGAGGCCCACGCGAGATAGGGAGCTTCGAAGCGATCGCCATGAAATCGATGGGTCGCATCCTTGAGCCATTCGATATCGTCTGCCGAGAGCGATCCGTACTTCTTGAGTTCCCAGGCATTGCGCAGGCGGAAGTAGCGCACGATCTCGCTGGAGATGCCGACTTCCAGCAGAGAGCGAACCAGAGTGGAAAAGCACTGTTCGGCCGGCCCGAAATGGGCCGGAGAACTCGCTATATAAAAGAAAGAGAACGATTCGAGCTGCCGCAACAGCGGCAGATAGGTATGGAGATGGTTCGCGAAGCCGGCCAAACTGGCTTGGCCGGGGTCGACGTAGGAGAAGGTGACCACAGGCGAGCGAGAGTCGGTACGATCGAGGAAGAGAGGAAACTTATCCACAAAGTAGCGCAGCGTGGGTTCGCTGCGGGGACCACCTTCGTAGGTTTTTGCGGGCAGGGTCTTTCTGGGAATCCCCAACGTCTCGCAGAAGAAGAGGAGTTTATCCGGCTCGGTTTCGAGATAGTCGTAGCCAAGGTTGGTAAGGATAAAATCCAGCAGTACGAGACGCGTGCGGATAAACTCGACGGAATGCCGGCGGCGGTTGCGCAGGTTTTCCTTGCCAATGCGTCGATACAGGGTCTTGGAGAAAAGGTGATAGACACCGCCGGTGCGGTCATACTCGCGCCAGGTCACGTGACCACGGCTCTCGAGTTTGGCGGTGAAGGTGTTGGAGCGCTTCCCCCACTTGGCTCCGCTGAAGGTCAAAAACTGACGTGGGACGAAGTATCCGGAATGTACGGCGACGAGGTAAAGAAAGCGCGCTTCGTCCTGCGTATAGCCGAGAGTTTGGATGGCAGCGATATCCTGTGCATTGAAGTTCATAGCGAAAGAATTTCCGCGGTCAGCTCTTGCCCCTCGAGCACGCGCCGCAAACGGTCGGCTTCACCGCGCGGTGTATAGAGGGAGAACCCGGCTTTGATCTTGTCGGCGATGCTGTGGCCGCGGTAGTGGTCGGTCACCAGCTCGAGATCGACCCGTGCGGCCTCGCCCGCGGGATTTTCATACTCGATCCGCAGGTCGGGTACGGGAATTCGTCCACGCACAACACGCAGTCCGTGACGACGGGCAATCTCAGGTCGAGCATTTGCGCCGAGCTTGGCGATGTCCCGGTTGATTTTCCGTTTCAGTTCGAAATCGAGCAGAACCCGCGGGTTTCGGCCGCCCTCCTTGAGAATGCGGACGATCTCCTTTTCGTAGAGGCGATAGAGGTCGGCGTCGTGATTGGCTTCACGAGGTTTGACGAAGCCGGAGTAGATGGCTTGGTCTTTGGGAACGAGGCTGTTTGTGCGGAGCAGTCCAAGCCCGCGTTTCGTCAGAGTGAACAGTTCGCGCGGAGTTTGCTCCGGGCCGTCGAAGGTGCTCCTGCGGACGAGGCCTCGGCGGAGAAGATTCCGAAGGTCCTCCTGCATCTCGTCGCGGTGGCCGGAGTAAGCATGCGTTGCGAGGTCGTCAACGTCCACAATGCGGAACGTGCCGAGGTCCATGAGTGCGCGAACCTCCGACTCGCGCAAGCGATAGCCATGGTCGCGGTCATAAAAGAGCCCGCGGCCTTCTTCGAAACGCACGTCACGCGTGGGCAGCTCAGGCTCGTTCTCAGGAACCCTCGATCGTCGGTTGGATTCGACGCCCGTAAGCTCTCGCTGAGGAGGAAGCCCGTGTTCATTGAGCTGAAGCTCGCGTTGCGCTTCGATGGCGTCGAGGAAGTCTTGCCGTTCGCGCAGTGGATCGAGACGCGACACGGCTAGTGCTCCTGCCGGTCGGTGTCGGGGGCTGGAATAGGGGCGTGTCCGGCAGCGACCTGCTGGTCGATGTGCGACAGCTTACGGCCGGTGTCTTTCAAGAAGAACCTGCGCTGGACGGCGAATACCGCGGAGAAGACGTTGGTGAAGACGATCAAGAACCACAGAAGAAGGACGGAGCCGCACTCACGGAGCAGCACGTGGCGGTAGGGAATGAGGAACCGGAGTTCACCCAGAAGCCAGAACCCAAGCGCGAGCAAGAGAGCGATGGTTACGATGAGGGTGTTGGCGATCATGAATTAGTCCCGGCGGATTCAGAAGTCTGGTCGATTCGTCATTTGAAGGCCTGGTCCTCTCGGAAGTAGGTAATGGTCAGTCCCAACGGATTGATGGGAATGAGTTCGTTGGCGACGTTAGTTTTGAATACGAACACGAAGTTCGCGGTATACAGGTCGCGCTTGAGCTCGCTGTGATCGGACGGCGAGTAGTACACCAAGTAGAAGTCCACACGCGCGCGGTAGGGCGGATTCTGCATTTCGTCGAGTGCCACCTTTTTGACATCGACGTCGATTTCTGGCGCCGCGGAATTGCTGAGAAACTTGCGCAGGATGTCGCCCTTGCGGTAAGCGTCGAGAATCCCGTCGGCGAGCTTGCCGTCCAGGAAGTACAAGGCTTTCGAGAAATCGTTCTGAATGGTGTAGCGGTTGCGCCGGTAGTACAGCATCGAGAACTGCGACAGAAAATACTTGGCCTCGGCATCCTGGGGCTGGTATTCGAGGTTGTGGTAGTTGATGGCTTCGGCCCGGCCCACGTCATCGATGCGGATGACCAAGGGCCGGAAGTTTTGAAATGTGCGGATCGTGCGCAGGTCGACCAGCGCGAGACCCACGGCCACGAGCGACACGAGAACGAGAGCAATTTTGAGGTATGTGTTCGTCACCATCGGATCGCCGTACTGTTCGAGGTAGAGCCGCTTGGCGTCATGGAAGCTCCGGTCTTCGCTCATGACAGGAGGCCTTCCAGGATGCCAACCGAGGATCCGCCGGAGGTGCCGCTGAAGACGTGGTTGGTTAAAGCAGGGACTTTCAATAGAGCGTAGATCGAAGCAAGGAAGGTGATCAGCAGAACCGGAAATTCTTCGATGAGCTGGACGGTCGAGATGGCGCCCGCGGGTTGCAATCCAAGAATGCCCAAGATCAGATTGCCGATGATGAAGACCACCGCGGCGGCGATGACTTGATAGAAGGCATACTGTACGAAGCAGCGGAGCCATCCCCAGAACAACCATTCGAGCTTGGGCACGATGAAAAACGGAATGAAGACCGGGCCGAGCAGGACGCACACCGCCGTGGCGATGAAGCCGTAGGCGATGACGACGATGGCCACGGCCTGGGCGGTTGCGAGCAGAATGATCACCACCGCATAGAGGAGCGTGCCCAGCAGGTCGGTGACACCAGGCGCGTCCATGCGGGCCTCGAAGTCGTTGACATGCTCGATGACCGTTTGCAGCTCGGCCTGATTGATCATGTTGGCCAGGAATTGCGATTCGTTGGTGATCAGGTTGTGAAAGCTGGTGCCGATGACGGGGATGGGAGCGCTGTAGTAGTTGACCATCGCGAAGCCGAAGCTGATGGTAAGGAGCAGAGCGGCGAAATTGTCGAAGTGAAAAGGCTTTCCTCCACCGGCGGCGAGCGCGGATTTGACGCCGTACCAAACAACGAGAATGGTGGCAAAGGCGCGGAATAGGTTTTGCCCCATGGCATCGAAGAAGCCGAGGTTCGCAGTCAGCAGGTTGGTGATCGCCTGGAAGATGAACTGCAGATAGTCCATGGAGGTACGGCTCCTTCGCCGCCACGCAACAGAGCTAAGGCATTTGGAAGGTTTGCATCGAATCGGTCATCGTGCCGGTCACCTGGGCAAGGTTCCCGGCCAGGGTTGCGCGGCGGAGGATGTCCGCGTTGATGACATTGGCTGTCGACTCGCGCTGTTGCTTGGCCGCGACGGTTTGCAGTTCGACGAGCGAGGCCAGGAGTTTGTTGGTGTCCTGCACGGAGCGCAGGGTCAAGACGCCAGCGTTGTTGATCTTGTTGAGCACGGACACTTCGGTATTGAGGTCGGGATCTGCGGAAAGCGAGTCTTGCTCCAGATTGCCGATCTGGGTCTCGAGATTCGCTGCGTTGTTGCGAATGGCTCCGATGGTGGCCATGGCGGTCTGGTTGGCACCGTCGGAGAGTTCAACCGAGGCATACTGCGACTCGACGCGGGCAAGTTCATCGGGGGTCATGGCCGCGAGCGTCGCCGCGTCATAGGGAAGAAGCCGGGTGGTGGCCTGCTGATATCCCGCATCGACCGCGGGCATCTGTCCGGAATTGACGCCGTTGATCCAGCCGGCGGTATTTCCGTAAGTATCTTGGGCCACTCCATTTCGCCAAATGGAAAACAGCGCCTGGTACCGCGCGGGCATGTTTTGAATGTTCTTGGCCATCTCGAGGGCCAGGGCAAAGCTGTTCGTGAGTTCGAGCAATTGTTGTTGCAGTTCGAGATAGCGGAGCAGGGCGTTGGCGTAGTTGGTGGGGTCATACACGACCAAACCACCGAGCTGCGCGGAAGCCGTCGAGACCGCGAGGCCCGCGACCAACAAGGCAATCAGAATTCTGTGTTTCATGAACGCTCTCCTCTTCTCGTTTTCACAGGTCGGAAGCCAGGTTGTGAGCAGAATAGTCAGGCAAAGGCAAATCGTTCGAGAGATAGATCTTGACGCGATGTCCTTCCCGGATGGTGATGGTGGGCAGCAGATTCAAGAACCGGTCGAGGATATGACTTCGGAGGACAGAGCCATGCTCTGTCCAAATCCTTCGCGAAGGCGGTCGGTGCCCGACTCCGTCAGCGCACCGGCGGTCCCCGCCTCGGCCGCCGCCCCGATGAGGCCCAGGGCGAGCGATGCACCAAGATTCCGCACGTAGTGGTTGTTGACCTGATCGCGCATTCCTGCATCGCCTGCCTGGTCGAGCCCTTTGAACTGATCGAGGCTGATCGAGTAGCCGTCGGGCATAAGCAAGCGGTGAAACACAACGGCCAGCCTCGCCTGGCCGAAGGCTTCTACCCTTCGCGTCTCGCCCAGCACCTTGCTGCCGACGGGAATCAAGACGCGCTGTCGGTCGTGTGAGTACACATCGTTTGTAAGCAGGCATTCGACCGGGCCGGACATCGCTCCGTCGAGGCGGTTCAGGAGAACCGATTCGAGTACCGTCCCTTCAAACAACACGTAGGACTTCCCCGCTGCCGCGTTCACAGCGACAGGGACGACTGGCTTGGTTTCCTGACCGGCATCCGCGGAACTCGCGGATGTGCTGCGGGGCGTTGGGGGCACGGGAGCGGTCTGGAGTGGAGAGAAAGGCGGCTGCATCAGTTTGAGAAGCTCGGTGATCTGCGGATTCTCCGAAGGCACGGACGCTCCTATCGGAACCCGGGTTTCCTGGGCGGTAGAGACGGCATCCGCAGCACTTTGCGGGTTCTTCCGAAAACTCATGGCGAGGTTCGAAGCAAACAGGGACAAGTAATCGCGCTTCTTGCGTTCCGCCTGAATGGCATCTTCGGCGTGCTCAGGGCCGTTCGACGGCCCGTTCGCGGAACTCACCTCGGACGGGGCAGCGAGGTAGCGGCTTTGCTGTGCCAGAGTACTTTGCGCCACAGCCTGTTCGCGTTGCAGTTGCTGGATACGGCTTTGCAGTTCCGCGATCTTGGCTTCGTTGACCTCGACAGGCGCTGGGCCTTGGACAAAGGAATTGGACTTCGAGGGCACCGGCGTCCGCTTACCGCCCGTGAGCCACATAATCAGGACCATCAGCACGGCCAGGCCGACGATGAGCCACGACTGAACATGCTTCGGGAGCAAGCCTGCTGGTCTGGGGGATTTGTCTTGGATGGGTTCGTTCATGGCTCGATGGTTTACTTGGCGTCCACGCGGCGCACAAACGTGGTCTTCTTGTTTCCGATGGCAAGGTAAGCGTTGTCGAGAACTTTGGAAACGATGTAAACGCCGTTTTCGAGTTGAAAGGGAATCAGATTCGGCTTGCCGTCCTTCGTCTCGTACAGCGCCGGTTTTTCTCTCGCTGCGCATCGGATGAACGTGAAGGCATCGTCGTGATAGACCTGGGAAACCAGAAACGGCTCACGCAGTGCGCCGGGTTCGACGACATAATCGAACCGGAGCTTGCCGGCATATTCGGAGCGGAAGCGGTTCTCCTCTTCGGAGATCTGTGCCCGCGCGGCACGGATTTGTTCCCCGGTTTGCGCGCGCAGCGATTCCAGCTCCTTCTTGTAGGCTTCCGCGTCGGCCGCCCGCACATATCCCTGCAATGCGGTTGCGCCGGAGGTCTCCTTGGGCTCGACAAAAAGCTTGAGGTCCGGCTCGACGCCCGGCTGACTGCTGATTTCCGCAAGCAAGAAGGAATACACCTGGCCCGAAGCGGTGATGAGATTAAGGTTGCTGCGGATGCCGGCCTTGGCGGGATGCACGTAGCAGAGGTTGTGAGCGCCGTTGATGATCCAGAATTCCTTGTCCCCGGTGGTGAAATCGAGAATCTCTTCACTGTCGGGCAGCACGATGAGTGTCGAGAAACGGAGTTTGGCATGGACGGCGACAACGTCTTCCTTCCCGTACTTCACGACCCGCGCCCCGTCGGTGGCCGCCCGCACCGAAAGGGGTGAGATGAGGAACAGGAGAAAGCCAAGGAGGCTCTGCAAGCGACGTGCGTCGTTTTGTCGATACATGGTTTGCTCCTCAGGAAAGAGTGGGCTGTCGAAGATCGTGGTGAGCGTGGGCTCGGGCCAGCATTTCCAGGCCTCTGACGAAGCCGAAGTTCTCGAAGGCTTCGCGGCGTTTCTGATTGTCGAAGGGATCGTTGGTGTACAGCCAATAGCTCTTGGGATCGACGCTAAGATTGGCAACCTTGGCGAGTTCCGGGGTCTTGATGAGGAACTGCTGCTTGGGTAGGAGTCCGGCGATCAATTCCGTCTCCGTTTCGTTCAAATGGAATTGCTTGCGGTACAGTTCGCGATCCATGTCCGGGTTGGCGAGGAAGATTTTCGTCGCGGCAGTCTCGAGAATCACGTCGAGGAGCTCGGAGCGGCGCAGCTCGTCGAGCGATTGCGTCGACAGAATCATGGCGGCATTGTGTTTGCGCCAGGTCTTGAGGGCCTGGAGGATGTAACGCTGCACGGCGGGGTTCTTCAGGAAGACCCAGGCTTCGTCGATGAAGAAGGCCTTGAAAGACGTAGAGCTCGTGCGGTTCTGAATGACGGCATTGGCGCGGTGGAGGATGTAGAACAGCAGCGGCTCGAGCAGGTCGGGATAGTGACTCATCTTCTGGAAGTCGAAACACTGGAACCGGGAAAAAGAGACGGTGTCGTTCGGGTTGTCGAACAGAAATCCGAACTGTCCTCCGCGAACCCATTTGGCGAGACGTGCAGCGAGCGGCTGGGGAAGGGTGTTTGCCAATACGCCGAGTCTGCGGAGTTCCGGCGAGACGGCGTAGAGGTTGTCGATCTGCTCGTAGAGATCGCGCTCGGCAAGCGGATCGAGTTCAAAGGCGCCCTTGCCGGCCAACAAGACCTTCACGAACAGGGTTAAGAAATCAAGATTCTCCTTGGTGGGCGGAAGGGAAAACGGATTAATGGAAAAACTGTCGGATTCGAGGCCAACCGAAACATAGGAGCCTGCAAACAGCTGCGTGAGGCTTTCAAAACTGCCGCCCAGGTCGAAAATGAACGTGTGCGGGTCATACTTCTGCAGATTGGTAATGAGGAAGTTTAGGAGGAAGCTCTTTCCGGCGCCGGTGCGCCCCAAGATCATGGTATGGGCGACGTCGTGATAATGGAGGTTCAGGAAGTACGGTGTGTTGTGGGTTGTTTCGAGAACCGCCAGATATTCCTCCCGCAGGTGAGCGTTACGGGTCTCCCCGCAGGACAGCGTGAACAGAAACGAATAGTCGGCGTAGTTGGTATTGAGCAGGTACAGTGATCGCAGGTTCCAGGCATGATTGCCCGGGACGGCCGCGAGAAACGCATTCAACAGGTTGTAACGCTCGTCGTACAGCTCGGCGTCGTGCACGCTGAAAACCTTGTAGAACTCCGCAGCGGCGCGCCGGACCAGATCGGCATCGAGGTCGTACACGACGATGGTCAAGGAAAATTCGCCGAAGTAGTTTCCATGCAGCTCCATCTCCTTGATCCCTTCGCCCAATTCTCGGACCCGGGACTCTTTCCAATCGTCCAGGAGCACGTCGTGCTGCGGCGCTTCGTTCAGGTTGACCTGGCTGAAAAAGGAGCGCTTGGTGTTGTGGAAATGGCGACGCTTGGCTTGGATGGCGCGCCGCGTTTTTCCGGAATCCTGTTTCTTCCATTCGGTTACCACGTAGAAGTTGGCTTGCACCTCGAGAAGCCGCTTGAAAATGAGTGGGAAGCTCTGCGCGGAAGGTTCTTTCAGGGTCAGGACTTTGACGAAATAGTCGTCCACGCGGAGATGCGTGCGGTGGCATTCCAGATGCGAGGCGGCGACGAAATAGTCGAGGAAGGTATCGTGCTTAAGCCGCGCGCACTCGATCTTGTGGGGAGCGAAGTTGATTACTTGCGTCAGCACACGAAAGGCATCCTGCTTGTCGAGAAGCCGGACCGGGAGAAAATCGGCTACCTGCAGGAGGAAACTCCCGACCTTTTCGAGCAACGTGGAACGCGCCTTGACCAGTTCGCGGTCGAGCAGCACCACCTGCGTATCGGTCGAGAGCCACGCGCGTACCTCCTCCAGGATTCGCGCCGGGTTTCTCGGTGCGGCCAGAAGCCGGCTGCCGGCCGAGCGAGAAGCTTCGAAGAGCACTGCGTAGTAGATGGAGAGAGAAAACAGCGCGCCGACTTGTTCCGGAGATACGTGATGCGATTGGAGATGGCGGCGTCGACCACCGGGTTGCCGTACAGCTTGTAGGGAATCTTCGGATCATTACACTTGAACAAATACTGATAGACGCGGTAGCGGTCGTCGAACAGCCGCAGGGCGGATTCGAGACGTTTGGTCAGCGCATCGACCGAAGCACCGTCGAGACATTCGTAATCGACTCCGCGCACTTCGAGAATGACACCGAGGTCTCCGGTCTTGGTCAGGAACACCTGCTCGTCGAGGAAACCATAGAGGTTCAACTGGGCGTTGAGTGCGCCAGCTTCGTCGTAATTCTTTACAATGCGACTCAACTTAAGCACCGCTCCTCCTGCGCAGTGTGACCGGAGCAAACTTCACGGGGTCGTACTGCGTGCGGAGCCTCGCGGACGCGAGGAGCAGCCGCAGAATCTGGGGATCGGTGCGCGTGGCCCAATGGGCCAGCCCGTAGAGCAGACCGAACATAAGCAATCCCGCGCGCAGGCTGCCGAGCAGGTTGAATGTGCCCGCGCCGATACACATGGCAAAGAAAAACAGTTTTCGCTCAGCACCCAGGATGGTGAGCGGCCAGGAAACGGAGCGAAGCACGAGATGAATGCGTCTAGAGTTGCTCACAAGCGCTTCTCTCACGGGAAAAGCCAGGCCAGGAAATTGACGGCGGCGATAGCCATCCCGACGCCGAACAGCACGCCGGCAAGCACGCGCTTCGATCCCCCCTCACCAAATGCGAAGGTGAGACCGGAGACCACGATGGCCACCAGCGACAGACCACGGGCGATGGTGGTGGTGAAGGCTTGCTGCAGAACGTTGGCGGCGTTCTCCCACGGGGAATTGCCTTGCGCAAACGCAGGCGCGGCCAGCACAAGGGCAAGCATCAGGGGCAGAGGCCCGCGGGCGAGGCGCCGGACGAGGATTCCTCCGCGAACACATTTCTTCATGGCTTGTTCCTTCAAACGCTGTCGTTGGGAGGGAAGTGCCCGTACTTCCTGGCGGCGGAAACAACGGATGGCCATCCTCTGTTTATGGTGTGCCTGGAGGGCGGAGAGAGCATGAGCTCCGGAACAGGGTTTGGCCGCCGTTTTGCCAAACAGGAAACGACATACGGCAAATCCTTTTGCTGAGAGCTGCCGTTGGTCGCGATCTTGTGACGAGAACTTCCCCCCTATATACCTAATCAGCAAAACGCGAGGCAAAATGTGTCGCACGCCTACGAAAATATTTCTTGCCGACCAAACGGCCAAGCGACGGAACACGGACTCAGTTTTGTTCCGATTCACGATGGGTTACGGTGTAGCGTCTTGTTGGGCGGCGTGGCGGAGTTTTTGGAGCAGCCGCTTGATTTTCTGTCGCAGAGCGTTCGAGTAGGCTGTGTTCCCTTGTTTGCCACCGAAATTCCCTTCCAGCTTGATGTGGACCAGCAGTTCGACATCCGACCCCGTGAGCAACCCCTCCCTTTGGCAGCGAAAAAGAAAGTGGCGCAGCAAGACGGCTCGCTCGACAGGCTCCGTGCCGTCCCACGGAACGGCGGATTCCGAAAAACGCTCGTGGCCATCGATGGGAACGAGCGGGCGGGTCTCCCGTTCGGCCCAGTCAAACACGCTGCGCTTGAGCGTCCGGGAGATCGCGAAAGCTAAGTGGGAATTCCTATTTCGCAGCTCGCCCGAGCCGAGCACTTCGAGCAAACACGCCAACAGATGCTGAGCGGTGTCGTCGGTCGGGAGAAGGGGATAGCGACGCGCAACTTGGCGGGAGGTGGAGTGAAGGGAGGGGATGAAGAGCAAAAGAAGAACGTCTCTCAGCAGACTGTGTGTTCCGTCAATCTGAAAGCTGTGAAGGAGTTCACTCAAAATGCCGTCGGCGGGATGACATCCGTTACCAACGCTTCGACAGCTGCGAAGGTGAGCCGTCAGCGCAGCGATGGACGGAAATGGGGCAAGCAGAGGGCTGAAACCCGCGATGGTCGAATATTCCTGTTGGCGCTGAGGTTCCTCCAATTTCTTTCTTAGATTCGATTCGAGCTGGCAGAGAAGACAACGGCAAGCGAAGCGTTTCTTCATGGTCGGCCTCCCCTGGGTCGAGCGGCAGGGCAGCCACGATCGCGAACGAGTGCTTACGAGCGCATCTTTGCTGTTCCTGCCGGCGGTGGGGACGGGTCCGGCAGCGGCATCCGAATGAACGACAGGCCCGAAAGAATTCTGCCCTCGCGTTTCGGGTTCCCCTGGAATCCGGAAAGGCGGGGCAAACCGCGTCATGCTGCCCGAGAGGGGCGAGAGCTGTGCACTTTTTCTTTTTTCGGCTGGAATTCCGGCCACCCAAAAAGCCCGAGGCTCATGCAGTCAGGGGACGGAAGCCATTTCGCAGCGACTGCGCCGCGGTCTGTGGTGGGATGCTGGGTCGTTACCGGAATGGATCGCGGAGACTGGCGATCCCTTCAAAGCGGAGAGAATCCGTCCGACGAAACCAACGAAAAAAAGAACCCTCCGGCTCTGCCGGAGGGTTCTTGATCAAGATTCACTAAAACGGAGCTTCGTCGGATTCTGGAGCCTGCTCTGAAGAAGCAGCTTGCGGTTCGAGCTCGCCGCGGTCGAGCTTGCGCACAACATCGGCGCGAATCGACCACGAAGTGATCTTCGCAGCCTTGGACTTCTTGCGCTTGCCGTTCGGCTGCTCATAGGTCGAGCTAACGAGGCTGCCTTCGACGAGGACATGAGCGCCTTTCTTAATGTTGTTGAGAACAGCCTCAGCCAGCCGAGGGCGAAATATCGCTACGCGATGCCACTCGACTTTCGAGACCCACTCATCTTCCGCGTTTTTCCAGGAGCGTTGCGTGGCGACGGAAAGAACGGTGAACTTCGAACCGTTGTTCCGCGCTTGACGCTGCTCGGGCTCGGCCCCAACAAATCCGACGATCGTTACTGAGTTCATTATGTGGAATAGGGCTGGTTCTCCGGCGAGACGTATCGTTGGGTTCGACCCCTTCGGGGGCCGAACCCAAAATGGAGGAACCAATGGCTCTTGAGTTTTCGATTTGTGAAGTTCGATGGGAGCGATATCGGAGGGTTTCAGAGAATCCCCACGCAAGGGAGTGGCTAAAGTTTCAGGCCACACGCGGTCTAGCCGCGAACACGATAGAAGCCTACGGGCGAGACCTGGACTGCTATCTCGGTTTTCTGGAGACCGAAAATATCCCGTTGAAGGCCGCACTGTTCCAATACGCGCAAAGCCCCCAGTACCCCAGTCAGATCGAGCGGGTCGATCGCTGCCTTCAAGGTGGGTGCATCCGTTGGAAACGATTGGCAGAAGAAGATGGAGCGTTGGATGGCGCCCATCGAAACCTGCGCCCTATTCCAGTCTGCGACGAGCTCGGTCAGCGAGTCATACGATGTACTCGCGGTAGAGCTGGCCCACACGAAGAGATGATCGAATGGTTCGCTCGTTGGTCCGAAGGCAACGACAGAACCATTACCGTATAACTTCTGATATTGAGCGGACATAAATCTCGTCACCATCCAGGATCATGGCCTGGTCCAGAATTGCGCTGCTAGTGGAGTCGAAGACGATCCGCATTGTGTGCGAACCGAGTCTAGGAGAGACATCAGGACGCCGCCACAGTTCGATCAGCGGCTTTTTGTCAGACGCAGAAGCGAGGTTTAGATGAGCGCCCAGAACCGAGCCGACCGTCTCACCCAGTGTCTGGTAAATCGCTGCGCCTTCGGGAACGGCCTGTCCGTTGATGCTGAAGTGATCGCGCAGCTGAACGAAGCTTGTGGACAATTACGGCATGCACGAAGCTGGGGGAGCCGTCCGATGAAACACACTTGCTCTTTCTGACCGGCGGTTTATCCGACCCCTCATAGCCCAGCTCCAGCAGCCGGTCCATTCGTCTTTGGCGACGTCGACGTCGTCTGTATCGCACGCAAGGATCACAAACTGATGCGCTAGCCGCTCGGCTTTTTGCTGTGAAGTCTCGCGATGACCACGATTCCGCGCCTCCAACTCAAGCTGCGCCACGCTGGTAGCCGTTCCATCCATATCGGGTTTCACATAGTTGCCGGGTGCGAGCAGGAATAGGTACTTGGGTGCGACTCGCGCTACCGGGCAGGATGGTACCGGGCTCGTGGCCGTATCTGGACGATCAGGCGCAGGTGGCGATGTGAGAGGCGCCTGGTCCGTAGTTTGAGTTCCTGTCGGTGCTTGAAGAGGGCGAGTCAGCAATAACGGATTGTGCAGATCGAATTCGTTGTAGACGAGCAGGAGATTCTTGCCAAACAGGCTCTTCCAGGTTGGTGGAAGGGGATAGTTGGATGAGCCCGCACTGCTGTCGATCATTTCCTGAATACCCTGTGGGACTGCAAGCCTTCGCGGACGTCATGCGCAATCCACCTTCGTCGAGAACATTCATTCGGGTGATGCCACCGGAGGTGACGCGAGTGTAGGAATTCGTGATCCCATCAGAGAGGAGGTGTACAGATTCTGGTTTCCCCAGCTAATCTCCAGCATCTGTCGCGGTTTCATTCGGGTGAGAAACATCGTCGTATCTGCTGAACCAATGGGGAGATCCGTTGGAACTGCTTTGATCGACATACGAGATCGGAATCGGCGCCTCAGAGCGGAGGTACTTAATGGAGAACTCTACAAACTTCGCTCCCTCGATAATCTTGTCCGTCCACCACTTCAGCAGGTTTTCATTCAGCTCTGGCAACGTATTATCGCAGCTCTGAAAAATCCAATCGCTGTTGGAGCAGAGCCAATGCGCGAATTTCCTTTGCATTTCCTGAAATTCAGGCCAAGAGAGTTTGCGGATGGCATGAGTGTTAGTGCACAGGTCAGCCTTCGTCCTCTCGTCAATATCAGGTCGCTTTACAGTAATCGCAACTATATCCGCACCGTCTATGAGGCTGCCAGTTGAATGTGTCAGTCTTCTAAAATGACTATGTATATCGAAGAATCCCGGAATCGGATAGCAACCCACTGATATTGGTGCCGAAGCTGTGTCGGCTGGAAGCGACGGGAATATGTACGCGGCCGCGTCGGTTCCGCCGGAAGCTGGCATCGGTGCGCGACCAGCACCGCTAATCCACGAGGAAGGGATCACCTCATAGCGATCGATCTTAGTTTCCGTTTGTGCATACAGAGTATATGCAACTAACGTAGCACCAAGGAGCCCTCGAAGCCAAAGTCCCAATCGGATCATCCAAAGTCCTTACAACTCAGTATTGTATAAATGGCGGACCCACAATGTGGCGGGTCGAAAGAAACTGCCAATGACGGACAGCTTCGGGCTGCCTGCGCATCGCACGAGCTCCCGTGAAGGCGGCGTAGTTAAGACGGGCTATTCCGACTGTAGCGTGATTCCCATGTGAAGGCTTCCTCAAAGTGAGAATGACTTACCCCTCAAAATAATCGTTGCAATCCTTCCGCTGAGTATCTATGATCGAGCGCAACCAATCGAGCTACCGTATTCGGCATGCGTAAAGTGTGTTCGCCCTCTGCCGACGACGAGTGGTTTCCCGCTGCCTCGCAGATCCGAGACCCGATGGTTTGATATTCGAAAATACTTGGCATCACGTTGGCCCTTACCTGTTTATGACTTTCTTCGCAGAACCATTGACATTGAAGCCTTTGAGCCGCCGGAGGCCTTGCCCACCAGCTCAATAGACCCATCGGCTGAGACTATCAGGTTGATGGTCACTTCGCGGACATCGAAACTACTGAGGCTGGCGGCGGATCGCGAGATTACTTGATCCATACTCGTTAGGAACCTTTGCAGCTTATCGCTAAGTACTTGCGAATCGATTGTCGCTGTACTTGGGCTCACCGCGGCCGAAGCGGGGAGCCCGATACCGCCCGTCTCTGTTGGTTGGGTTGATATTTCAGTGAACACGGGGATGCTCAGCGGGAGCACGGAAGGCGTGGGCGAGGACGGATCAGATAGGGAGGAAACAGATTCGTCTACGGACAGCGAGTTGCTTCCCCACGTTTGTTGGTGAGTCAGACTCTGCCATGCTGCGGCGAAACTTACTTTTGAATCGGAGGGACTGCTGACGTCGCGATTGAACTTCTCGTTCCGGAGGGGCAGAATCGCCGAATACCCGAGAACCGGGGCGGCGCGGTGTTAGACGGTAGGATGGTGGCTATGAAGTTGTTGACGTCCGCCGCGATGTTGCGGCTACAATAGACGCCTATACCAAAACCACTGTTGACGATCTGTGGCACCCAGCCGCTCAAGTATGCCGAAAGATCCGTGTCAAATGGATCGCCTGTCTCAATGTCCAGATAGATGTAAGTACCCGCGGTGAAGCCGTCATTCGTTGCGCGTTGGGCTGCGTCGATCGCGTCCGCGACCCCTTGGGCGTTGGTCAAATTGTTCTGATCGCATCCGTTCTGTCCGGGTTGGGGAGGACGTTGCTGTCCAACATAAATGAGCAGTAGGGTCCAGCCCATTCCAATCAGATTGCTTCGGTTGCCCTCCCACGGCGTAAAGTTCCGGTGGCAGGGTGCGTTGAGGTAGTATCCAGCGAATTGATAGGGCGAGTTGCTCCACCAGTCTTGCATCAGAGCGTCGCCCGGATAACTGCCGGCGTTGAACCAATGAAGGCGCCGGCTGGATCTGCCGCTTTGGACATCTCGTTCAATCTCCTTTTGCAGTCTTACAGCTAATAGTTGAAAATCGATGGCCGCAATTTCAACCAGAGTGCGGCCCGCGCTGATCTGGCCCGCAACGGCGGCGCATCGATCTTGACGCGCAGGCGTACCGCGGCGGAGTCTGTTTCCGCCTGGCCGGGCAGCGGCGGCGCCCAGACGACGGATACAGCCGCCCCCAGAAAACCTGCGCGCCCACTTTCCAGAACTGGCGGATTTCCTCGGCTTGGTAAGTCTGTATGGGATGCATAGCTTCCGCTCTTGCTTCAAGTATCTGCTGTTGCTCTTTGACGACGCTCCGCACGATGCTCATTACAGCTTTGTGAAACCGAGGTTCCGGGTGGTTCTTGAGATTATACACGATTTCCGAGCGATCATCAGATGCGATTCTGGCCACTCCGGCGATTAGGCTGAGTCTGGTTCTGCACGCATCTCACCCTCCTCTAGATAATAAAGCGGAAAGGGCGGAGTAAAAGGGACAAATTTGATATTATCTTCCGATCCGGAACGAATTGCGTCGGCGATTGTTGGTGCGTCGCAATCGGCATGTCGCAGCGGCAATATCACGGATAGATTCACCGAACGGTGCTCGCAGGACGCTAGCAGCGCGAGGTTAAAGTGGCGTTTTCACGCTGCGGCGGGGGAACGTCTGAGACGGGCGCCGATGACCAACCAGAAAGCAAGTCTCCTGACAAGCCTTGCGGTAGCGAAAAAGAGGCGTGGCGAAGCGCCGGAAGATGAAAATAGCATGTGCCGAAGCCCTTGCAAGGCTCGCGGCGTTCCTTTTCCGAATAGCTTCCGCATCAACACCCCCAGATTGGCCGCGCCGGAGTGCACCATCAGCGCGTCTCCGTCGCCAAGGACCGGGTCATTTGCAACCGTGTCTAGTAGGTGCTGCCTTTGTCTCCAGGTCGCGCCGAGCGGCACGGCTTCGATTACTATCGCCACGGCACCCTTTCCCTGTATGCGGCTCTCGACGTCAAAACCGGCGAGGTGCACGGCAGACCGCACCCAGGCACACCGCCCAGGAGTTCATCAGTTTTCTTCACGGCTTGGTTGAGCGTGCCGGATCGGGTAAGGAAATCCACGTTGTACTGGACAACCTTTCGGCCCATAAGACCAAGGATGTCGACCGCTTCCTGGCCGAGCATCCGCGCGTACGGTTTCACTTCACCCCCACTTACTCGTCCTGGCTCAATCAGGTCGAACTATGGTTTGCCAAGATTCAACGCGATGTCATTGCGCGCGGGGTCTTCACTTCCGTCGCTGACCTCGGCAACAAGCTTCGCGAGTATCTCCGCGCTTACTCCAAGTCAGCCCAGCCCTTTCGCTGGACCTACACCGATCCCTCTCGCAGAATCCGCCCTAACAAAATCGCCGGGACAGCTTACTAGACGTAGTGTGAAGCCCAATGGTTGCCCTGTATCGAGCGAAAGGCTCTTGGCCAGCGGGCCTGCATTTCCCCGA
>CAWENU010000023.1:0-42236 GCA_963810355.1 uncultured Acidobacteriota bacterium | reverse complement strand
GTTTCTGGTCAACGACTTCGCCGTAAAGTCCGGCCAAACCTGGATTTACGCCGCCGCCGTCGCCAGCTACGGGCTCACGATGACCATTCGCCCGGGTCTGACGCCGTGCCTCGCGTGCCTGCTCCCCACCGATCGTCGTGGCCAGGGCCTCGAGGAAACCTGCGACACGATTGGCGTGCTCAGGCCCGATCGTCAATCTCATCGCCTCGCTGGAGGCCACCGAAGCCATCAAACTCCTCGCCGGCCGCGATTCCGACCTGCACGGGCGCCTCGTCTCTTGCGATGTGTGGACCGGCCATTTCCAGTCTGTGCGCGTCGCGCGCAATCCGGAATGTCCCGTTTGCGTCAACCGCGAATTTGCTTACCTCGATGGCACCGCTCAACCGCATATCACCATGTGCGGCCGCGATTCCGTCCAGATTCACGAGCGGGGGCGGGTCCTCGACCTTGCCACACTGAAAACGAGGCTGGCCCCCACGGTTGACGACGTCCGCCAAAACGATTTCCTGCTGCGCTTCCGCATCGACCCCTACGAAATGACCGTCTTCACCGACGGCCGCGCCATCCTCAAAGGCACAAAAGACCCGGCGGTAGCTCGCTCTCTCTACGCACGCTATATCGGAACGTAGTTTCAGCGCGAAAAACCGCCGTCGGCACGCGGCGTCAACACCATTTCATGACGCGCCAATTCGAGCGTCGCTGCAATACCAGGATCAAGCGTTCGGGAAGGAGGGTTAGACGACCTGCGACAAACTTACCGCGGAACCGGCAATCGCCCGTACGACGACCGCATCGAAGCCCGATCAATATTCTCCCGCAAGTTCATCAAGGTGAGAAACGTGCTAAGTATCCGCGCCTTCAGGTCATCGGTAAGCGGTAAGCCGCTGGTGGCCACGCGCGCCAGGGTTTCCCCATTCTCGGTGATAAATCGCATGATTTCGCGCTGCCGTTCGTGCGGGGTATTGCCCAGCGCAGTCTCCCGCCGCATCGCCGAACAACCCGCTTCCAGCGACAACGTGAAATGCAACACGCACACTCCATGCTCGGCGAGGGCCGAAGGAGCGTCGTTCTTGCATCCCGCAGTTTGGCAACGCTGTTGCCATGAGGGCGCGTTGGGCGCTCCTGCTAGGTAACAACAGTTAACCTGTAAAATCCAGTGTACGTGTCGGACACCTGCTGCGAAACCTGCATTAGCGCCCCGTGTACGAGCCGATTTCCGTTGACACCGTTTCCGGAAGGAATGTATGAAAATACATGTGCAGTGCATAAAATGCATACACGATGAATATGGGGAAAAACATTTCGCCACGGACAGATCCTCCGCCTGGTCACCGACGCCAGGATCAACAACCAGGAAGACCTGCGCCGCCGCCTCGCCGCCCAGAAGCTGCGCGTCACGCAGGCCACGCTTTCCCGCGATTTGCAGGAGCTTCGACTGGTCAAGACTCACGAGGGGTACAACCCCGCCGCCGCGTCCTCCCGGAAGACACCTCGCGCTTACCCTCAGCTGTCGCGATGCTCTCGGCGAGTTTCTTCCCGATATTCGCCCCGCGGAAAACTTGCTGGTACTGAAGACGCCTCCGGGCGGCGCGCAGCCCTTGGCGGCCGCCGTAGACGCCGCCAAATTCCCCGAAATCGCCGGCACCATCGCCGGAGACGACACCGTCCTGATCATCACGCCGGACCGCAAGTCCCGCGAATCCCTGCAAAAGAGAGATCGAATCCTCGTCCTAAGAAATGAGCAGACCCTCACAAGTCGCTGTCGTGGGTGTCACCGGCTACACCGGCCTTGAGCTGGCGCGCTTGCTCCTGCGCCATCCCGAACGTCCGCAATCCGGTTTTCTACGTTCGCGAAACCAATGGCGCGAAATGTCTCGCGGAACTGTTTCCCGAAGTTCCGCGGGCTCGGGAAGCCCCGCTCCGTACCCTTTCTGTGGACGCCATCGCAGCAAAGTGGCGCGGGCACTGCATTTCTCGCCACGCCACACGAAGTCTCGGCGAAATCGCTCCGGCGCTGGCTCGAGGCCGGCATCCGAGTGGTCGATCTCAGCGGCGCATTCCGCTTTCGCAATCCGCCGAGACCTTTAAGTCCTGGTACAAGCTGCCTGCTGCCGCACGCCAACTGGCTCCCCGAAGCCGTCTATGGTTTGCCGGAACTCTATGCCGACCGAAGTCGCCAAAGCGCGCCTGGTTGCCAATCCCGGCTGCTACGCCACCAGTGTCATCCTGGGCTGCTCCGCCCACGCTCTGAAGCCGATTGGATCGCCGACGAGAGCAGCGTGGTCTGCGACTGCAAGTCCGGCGCCAGCGGCGCGGGCAAAGAGCCCCGCCGCGACCTGCAGTTCGTCGAAGTGGACGAAAATTTCAAAGCCTACAACCTCTTCTCCCATCGGCACACGCCGGAAATTCTCGAACACACCGGTCTTTGCCCGAAAATCGCGTCGTCTTTTCAACGCATCTGTTGCCGCTCGCGCGTGGAATCCTTTCCACCATTTACGTCACGCTCAACCAGCCGCAAACCAGCGATGCTATTGAATCGCTCTACCGCAAGTTCTATGCGGAGTCGCAAAATGGTTCGCATCTCGGCCAGGCGGCAAGCTTGCCGGAACTGCAGCACGTCACGCATACCAATTTCTGCGACCTCGGCTTCGCGCTGGACAACTCGCGGCCGCCGCCTGATCATCGTTTCTTGCCTGGACAATCTCGGAAAGGCGCCGCGGGACAAGCGGTTCAGAATTTCAATCCATGATGCGGCGTGGAGGAGCACACCGCACTGCAATGAGAATCGTCATCAAATTCGCAGGCGCCTTGCTGGAAGATCGAAGCCATCGTTCGCTCGCTCGCGCGCCAGGTCGCCGCGCTCGCACACGAAGGTCACGAGATCCTCGTTGTGCACGGCGGCGGACGGCTCTTCACCGCCACGCTCAAGCGCATGGGTATCGAGAGCAAATTTGTCTCCGGCCTCCGCGTTACCGACCGAGAAACTCGCGACGTCGCCGTCATGGTCTTCGCCGGCCTGCTCAACAAACGCCTCGCCGCCGCCATCTCCGCCGAAGGCCAGCCTGCCATCGGCATCTCCGCCGCCGACGCCGACGTGTTTCACCGCCGAGCCCATGGTCCATAACGCCAAGTGACGGGAGGTCTGGGTTACGTCGGCTATCTCACCGGCATGAACTCCCGGATTCATCGAATCCCTCTGGCGCGAAAACCTGCTCCCCGTCGCTCCCTGCCTCGGGCTTGGCGCCGACAATGAGCTCTACAACATCAACGCCGACCACATGGCCGCGGCCTGCGCCGAATATCTCGCCGCCGACCAGTTAATCTATCTTACCGATGTCCCCGGCGTGCTCGATGGCGAAAAAGTTCTCTCCACGATCACCTGCGAAGAAATCGAGCGCCTGGTGCAATGCCGCGTCGTCTCTGGCGGCATGGTGTTGAAACTGGAAGCCGCCAAGCGCGCCATCGAAGGCGGCGTGCGCGAAGTCCGCATCGTTGGCGGTACCGCCCCGATGCCGTTCTCCTCGCCTCGCGGGCCATGCGGAAATCTCCGTCCGGCGATGTCAGCGCCGGCGCAGTCCCCGGCACGCGCGTCCTGCGCGAACCTCTCTCTCCGCCGCGCACGCGGCCTCTCGGCGGCATGATGCGCTCCGCCTCCAAAGCGAAAACAATCGTGCGCGTTCGCGCGCAGGCCGAGTCGCACGCTTTCCCGGCGTGCCGGCGAAAGCTGGACCCGCGCTTGCTCGACTGCCGATAAATTCTACTGCCCGACCTACAAACGCCAGCCCGTCGTCCTCACCCACGGCCGCGGCTGCTACGTTTATGACTCGACGCGGCAAAAAATATCTCGATTTCCTGGGCGGCATCGCCGTCAACGCGCTCGGCCACGCGCATCCGCGCATCGTCAAAGTCATCCGCCGCGAAGCCGGCGCGCGCGATTCACTTCTCCAATCTTTATCACAACGCCTTTCAAGGCCCGCTCGCGCAAAAGCTAGCCCAGTGGTCCGGCCTCGACCGCGTCTTTTTCGCCAACAGCGGCACCGGAAGCCATCGAAGGCGCTCTGAAACTCGCGCGTCTCTACGGCCGCAATCCCGCCGACTTCAGCCCGCGCAGTCCGCGTCGCCCAAGCACCGCATCCTGGCCATGGACGAACTCCTTCCACGGCCGAACCTTCGGCGCCGTCAGCGTCACCGCCACGGAAAAATATCGTCTGCCCTTCGCTCCTGTGGTTGCCCGGCATCGAGTTTGTACAGTTTCAATGCCTGTGACGACCTGGAATCCAAGTTCGATGATTCCGTCTGCGCCGTTCTCTCGAAACCGATCCAGGGAGAAGGCGGCATTCATCCCGTCACCGAAGATTTCTGGAACCGGGCCCGCGACCCTCGCCACGCAACACGGCTCTTTGCTCATCGCCGATGAAATCCAATGCGGTCTGGGCCGCACCGGCCGCCACTTCGGTTATCAGAAATTCTCGCTCGAAGCCGGACATCGTGGTGATCGCCAAGCCTCTCGCCGCGGGTTTGCCCCTCGGTGCCATCCTCACCACCGAAGCCGTCGCGGACCACATCTCTCCCGGCTTGCACGGCACCACCTTCGGCGGAGGCCCGCTCGTCTGCGCCACGGCCCTGGAATTCCTGAATATCGTCGAAGATGCCAAGCTGCTCGAGAATGTCCGCGCGCGCGGCGCCGAACTTCGCGAAGGCCTCGCCGCGCTCGCCGAAAAATTCGACTTCATCCGCGAAATCCGCGGCGAAGGTCTGATCATCGGCGTCGAGCTATCCGTCGAAGGCGCGCCGTTCGTAGCCGAAGCGCTCAACCAGGGCCTGCTGATCAATTGCACGCACGATTTCACTCTTCGCCTCCTGCCGCCATTCATCGTCACCCGCGCGCAGGTGCGCGAATTTCTCAAAACGTTTGAACTGGTTCTCGCATCAATCTTCAAAGGCTCTTCCTCGTCCGCCCCGAAGAAATCCGAACACTCACCGCGTCTGGCGCACGTTCCGCGGCAAGGTAAAGGAAAAATGCCAACAGCAACGCTTGCCTCACCTATCTTACTGGTCAACGATCTGCTCACCGGAGCGGAATGGAGCCCCGCGCAAACGCGCGAACTCCTGCATCTCGCCGCGGACATCAAGTCGCAGCCCGCGCGTTACGACTCCATCCTTGCGCGGCAAATTTCTCGCGCTGATCTTTGAGAAGCCCTCGCTCCGCACTCGCGTCACCTTCGAGGTCGGCATTCAAAGCATGGGCGGCTCCGTCGTCTTCCTGGACCACACCCAAGCGCGCCTCGGAGAGCGCGAATCCATCGCCGACGTCGCGCGCAATCTCGAGCGCTGGGTCCACGGCATCGTCGCTCGCGTCTACGAGCAGCGCGTACTGGAAGAGATGGCCGCCAACGCCAGGATCCCCGTGATCAACGCGCTCTCCGACCACTTTCATCCCTGCCAGGCGCTCGCCGATTTCCTCACCCTTGAAGAAAAGTTTGGCGCCCTCCGCGGCTTCAAACTCGCCTACGTCGGCGACGGAAACAACGTCTGCCACTCGCTGATTTTTCTCGCCGCTCGCCTCGGCGTGAATTTGCGCATCGCCACGCCGCCGAACTACGAGCCGGCTCCGGAAGTTCTCGCCGAATCGAAGCGTGTCGCCCGCGAGACCGCGCGCAAAATCGAAATGTTCGCCGACCCCGCGCGAAGCGGTCACCGGCGCGCAAGGCGTCTACACCGATGCCTGGACCAGCATGGGCTTTGAAGCGGAGGAGAGAGTGCGGAACGCCGTGTTCGCCCCTTACCAGGTGAACCGGGAGCTGATGGCGCTGGCGGCGCCTGATGCCGTGTTCATGCACTGTCTTCCGGCGCACCGCGGCTCGGAAGTCACCGCCGAAATTCTCGATGGCCCGCAATCGGTGGTCCTCGACCAATCCGAAAACCGCATGTACGCGCAAAAAGCCATCCTGCAAGCGCTCTTCAGTTGAGCGCCGTAAATTCACGCCCGCATGTAGCCGGCCTCTTTAGAGCGGCGGGTTTTGAATGTAACCGTGGCGCAAAACTCACTCTGGTGCCCGAGCCACGCCGCCAGCCCGCGGCGCCACATAATCTTTGCGAGAAATTCATCAGGTTCCCATACAATTCCTACTGACAAAAGAGAAGAGAGGTTCTGTGAACAAGCCGATAAGCAAGCCCAAAAAAGTCGTTCTCGCGTACTCCGGAGGCCTGGACACCTCCATCATCATCCCGTGGCTGAAAGAAACCTACGGCTGCGAAGTGATCGCCATGATCGGCGACGTGGGGCAGCAGGAAGACCTGCAAGCCGCCTACAAAAAAGCCCTGGCCACCGGCGCGTCGAGCGCCACCATCGAAGACCTGCGTGAAGAATTCGTGCGCGACTACATCTGGCCTACGCTGCGCGCGGGCGCGGTTTACGAGCACACCTACCTGCTCGGTACGTCGATGGCACGCCCGGTCATCGCCAAACGCCAAGCCGAAATCGCGCTGAAACTCGGTGCCGACGGCCTGGCCCACGGCTGCACCGGCAAAGGCAACGACCAGGTCCGCTTCGAATTGGCCTACAAAGCCATCGCCCCCAATGTACAAATCATTGCCCCTTGGCGCGAGTGGGACATCGACTCCCGCGAAGACGCCATCGCCTACGCCGAAAAGCACCACGTCCCGGTCGAACAAAGCAAAAAGAACATCTACAGCCGCGATCGCAACATCTGGCACCTCAGCCACGAAGGCGGCGAGCTCGAAGATCCCGCCAATGCTCCGAACGAAGCCATGTGGCAATGGATCGCGTCGCCGGAAAAAGCTCCAGAAAAGGGCGAAGAGGTCGAGATCGGTTTTGAGTCCGGCACGCCCGTTTCCGTCAATGGCGCGAAGCTCGGCCCCGTCGATCTGCTCAACAAGCTCAACGAAATCGCCGCAAAACACGGTGTCGGCCGCACCGACCTGGTCGAAAATCGGCTCGTCGGCATGAAGTCTCGCGGCGCTTACGAGACTCCCGGTGGCACCTTGCTCGTCAAGGCCCATCAGGAACTCGAGCGTCTCACCGTCGATCGCGAAACCTCGCACTTCCAGCAGGCGTTGTCGGACCGCTACGCCGAACTCGTCTACAACGGCGTCTGGTTCTCGACGTTGCGCGAATCGCTGGACGGTTTCTTCAAGGTAGCGCAGCAATTCGTCACCGGCTCGGTCGGCCTAAAACTTTGGAAGGGCACGCTCAACGTCACCAGCCGCAAATCGCCCTTCTCTCTCTATCGCGCCGATCTGGCCAGCTTCACCATGGGCCGCTACAACCCCAAAGATGCCGAAGGCTTCATTAATCTTTTCGCGTTACCCGTAACGGTGCGCCCGAGAGCAAAGGCAGAGACCGGCAAAAGCTAACGTAGGGGCACAGCATTGCCGTGCCCGGTCTCAGCGCGATCGCAAACAATGAGAGTCAACGAGAGTCAACGAGAGCAATGAGAGCAATGAGAGTCGATGAGAGCAATGAGAGTCAAAGCGATAGCAACCCATTGTCATCCTGAGGCGATCCGACAAGGATCGCCGAAGGACCTCAACCAAGGTGCTGGCAACCAAATGCTCCGACGATGCCCATGACCGACCAACCCACGACCGAACGCAAGGACGACCGCCTCTGGGGCGGCCGCTTCGAGCGCGAACCGGACAAACAGTTCGACGCGTTCCAGCGCTCCTTTTCGTTTGACCGCCGCCTGCTGCCTTACGAGCTGGAAGTCGATCGCGCGTGGGCCAAAGCATTGCAGGGCATCGGCATTCTTACCGAAGCGGAAGTGCGCGATACGCTGAACGCGCTGCAAAGCCTTTCCGATGAGCTGAGCGGCGACCCAGCGTTTCTGCAAGACTCCACCGCCGAAGACGTCCACCATTTTGTCGAAAGCGCCCTGGTTCACGAACTTGGCGCGCTCGGCTGGAAACTGCACACCGGGCGCAGCCGCAACGAGCTAGTGGCCACCGATTTCCGACTTTTCGTCATGGACGCCGCAGCCAGCCTCCAAACGCCAACTTGGCGAATTTCTCAGCGCGATCCTGGAGCAAGCCAAGTCAAATTTCGGCGTGCCCGATGGCGGGCATGACCCACATGCAGCACGCCCAACCGATCCTGCTCTCGCATTTCCTGCTGGCTCACGCCGAAGCCTTTTCGCGCGACGTCACACGCTTGCAACAGTGCGTCGGAGAGCGCCGATGCCTGCCCCATGGGCTCCGGCGCGCTGGCCGGCAACAGTTTCAACATCGACCGCGCATGCCATCGCGCGCGACCTCGGCTTCTCGCGCATTACCGCCAACAGCCTCGACGCGGTAAGCGACCGCGACTTTGCCCTCGATTATCTTTTCGCGCTGGCCGGAATCGCCACGCACCTTTCGCGCCTCGCCGAAGACTTCGTAATTTTCGCCTCCCAGGAATTTGCCTACGTCATTCTCCCCGACGAATATTCCACCGGCAGCAGCCTCATGCCGCAAAAGAAAAATCCCGACGCCTGGGAGCTCATTCGCGGCAAAACCGGCCGTATCACCGGCGCCCTGCTTGGCCTGCTCACTACGCTGAAAGGCTTGCCTACCAGCTATCAGCGCGATTTGCAGGAAGACAAGGAAGCGCTGTTCGCCGCGCACGACCAGGTTGCCGCGATGCTCGCGATCGCCACAGGCGCGGTGGCCACCACGAAATTCAACACCGATCGATTGCGCGCCGCCGCTTCCAATCCCGTGCTCTTTGCAACGGACGGCGCCGACTATCTTGTCCACAAAGGGCTTCCTTTCCGCCAGGCGCACGACCTGATCGGCAAAGTACTGCGCGAAGCCGAACGCAAGTGCAAGCCCTGGATACAGCTTTCCCTCGAAGACGTGCAAAAGATTTCTCCGCTCTTCGAGCAAGACTTTCTCGCGGCCCCCTCGGTCGAAAGCTCCATCGCGACCAAGGCGGTGCCCGGAGGAACGGCGCCGGGACAAGTTCGTTCCGCGATTGCCGAGTTGCAGAACCGCATCAGTAAACTAAATACCAAACTCAATTCAAAAACAGGAGAAAAACCATGAGCACCCAAGTCGTCCATCTCAAACAGCAAACATTCGCGAACCTCGCGGAGGATCGGGGGTCTCTTCCGGGGGTCCGAAGCTAACACCTCAAGAAACAGCTCCAACGGGAACGGCAAAGGTAAAGCAGTTGCCTCAGGTCCCGGCCAAACAGAAATCGGCTCGCAGATTCGCAAAATCATCGCTTCCAAAAACAAACTCAAAACTGCCGCCGGCAAGGACGAACGCAAAATAGCCGACATGAAACATGCTCTCTCCGAAGCGTCGCTCCCTCGCGGATTTCGATTCGCCGCGACCGCGTGCGGCCTGAAAAAAACCGGCGCGCTCGACCTCGCGATTTTTTCCAGCGAAGTGCCGGCGTCCGCTGCGGCGGTCTTCACGCAAAACCTGGTCGTTGCACCGCCGGTTCTCGTTTCCAAGGCGAACCTGCGCGCGTCCAAGGGACGCATGCGCGGCGTCGTCGTGAATGCGGGCAACGCGAATTGTGCGACGGGCAACGAGGGCCAGGCCGCCGCCGAGCGCACGGTGATCGAAGCCGCGAAGCACGTGACTTGCAGGCCGGAGGAATTGTTCGTCTGTTCCACGGGCGTCATCGGAGTGCCGCTCGCGGTGGACAAGATTCTTCGCCGCTTGCCCCAATTGGCGCGTCAACAGCGCCCTTCGGCGCGCTCGTTCGCGGAATTGTCGCTGGCCATTTGCACGACCGACACGGTGCCGAAAACCGCGGCTGCTTCTTTCCAGATGGCTGGCAAGCGCATTCACCTGGTCGGGTGCGCAAAAGGCGCGGGCATGATTCATCCGAATATGGCCACCACGCTGGCGTTCGTCGCCACGGATGCGGCCATTGCCCCGTCGCTGCTGCAAAAAGCCCTGCGCGAGGTAACCGCGAAAACATTCAATTCCATCAGCATCGACGGCGATACCTCCACGAACGATACGCTGCTGGTGATGGCCAACGGCGAGGCCGGCGCCCCGTCGATCAAGGCGGGAACCTCTGCGCATCGCGCGTTTACCGCGGCCCTGGAGGATGTTTGCCACTCGCTCGCGTTGCAAATCGTGGCCGACGGCGAAGGCGCCCAGCGCGTCATCGAAATCGAAGTGCGCGGCGCGAAAACAGAAGCGGACGCCCGACGAATAGCCGAAACGATCGCCACTTCGCCGCTGGTGAAGACGGCGTTCGCGGGCGGCGACCCCAACTGGGGCCGTGTCTTCGCCGCTGCCGGACGCTCCGGGATAAAGTTTGACCCCGATCGCGTGGACATCACCATGGCCGGCGTCCACGTCCTGAGCCGCGGCAAGCCCCTCGATTTCAACGAGCGTGCCGCCAGCAATCGGCTCCTCGCACCGCACGTCCATATCGTACTGGACCTGCACGCAGGCCGCGCCGTCGCGCGTTATTGGACCTGCGATTTCACCGCGGAATACGTCCGCATCAACGCCAGCTACCGCACGTAAGAAGAAGTTGACAGTAGACAGTAGAAAGTCGAAAGCGGGCCGGGACAATGGCGGAGTCTGCCCGGCCCCAGCCCGCTTGGTTTTTTTGGAGCGGAGCCTTTTCCTCTGTCCCGCGCATCAATACTCCCCCGGGACTCGGTTCCCGGATGGACGCTGTGTCCCGTTCGGCCCGCTTTCGACTTTCAACTGTCGACTGTCGACCTTTTTGTCGGATGTGATAAACTGTGTTCATGGCGAACACACGCAGCAGCACGCTCAGCATCCGCCTCAAGCCCGAAATCAAGAAGCGCCTCGCGAAGCTCGCCCAGGCCTCGGGCCGAAGCTCGAATTTCCTGATCTCCGATGCCGTCGAGTCTTACGTTGCTGATCAGGAAAGAATGCTCGCCGAAATTGGCCAGGCCGAACGCCAGGCCGCCTCCGGCCATTTCATCAAACAGGACGACATGAAGGCTTGGCTGCTCTCCTGGGGGACCCAGCACGAGTTGCCCCCTCCCAAGTGCGCTTGTGGCAAAAATCACGATGATGAGGAGTTGTGCCGGTAGAAATCGTTTGGTCCCCGCTGGCGCTGGCACGCCTGCAGGAGATACGAGCATTCGTAGCTCTCGATAAGCCCGGCGCCGCCGAACGCCTCGCGATCCGGATCGTGGCCCTCGTTGAAGCGCTGCGAAGCAGTCCTTACCTCGGCCGAGCAGGAGTTGAACCCGGCATTCGCGAATTGGTCGTCGGCGGCACTCCCTACTTGATCCTCTACCGCATTCGCCGAGCAAAACTCCTAATCCTAACCATCACACATGGCGCACAAAGAAAGTGACCAGGACCCGCCAAAGCCGGGAATTCCAGGACGCTTCGTTAGGTCGGACCCAGGTAGCACAGGCACTCCTGCCTGTGTCCCCTGCCAGCCAACCACAAACGTAACCCGATAACCGCAAAGCCAGCGAGAATTTAGGACCACCAATCACCACAATACCTGCCTAAAACGTTCGAATGTTATCATTATAAATAATTATTGACATGGTATCGATTAATGCTATCATAAGTCGTGTTTGATCTCTTCCACCCTCGCCCATCTGCCTGGTTCGTCGCAATCCACGCCCAGAACTGCCCGCCCCCACTAATCCCTTTAGAATCCGCAGATCCAAGAACTAGCCCCGTAACTCCTTCAGAATCCGCACTTACAAATTCACGGCACTTAAAGTCCTTTAGAATCCGCACTTACAAAAAAGGTGGGAGGAGGGTCCAAAAGTGTTAACTAGCTCCAGAAATGACTTAATGGCAGCAGGCTACATCGCAGAACGCCAAGTCCCTTGCCGCCATCGGTTCACTTTCGACTTTCAACTGTTGACTGTCGACTATCCCTCGTCCCAGTTCCAGTCGGCGAATTGTTGGCGGAGGGCAATTTTTTTGAATTTGCCAACGCTGGTCCGGGGGATTTCGGGGAGGAAGACGAAGGCGTCCGGCAACTGCCATTTCGCGAAGGATTGGGCCAGGAAGGCTCGGAGTTCTTCGGGAGTGGCGTGGGCCCCCTCTTTCAGGACGACTGCGGCGAGCGGGCGCTCTTGCCACTTCGGATGCGGAACTCCAATGACGGCGGCCTCTTTAACGGCGGGATGCCCCATCAGCGTGTTTTCGAGGTCCACGGAGCTGATCCATTCGCCCCCTGATTTAACCAGGTCCTTGGCGCGATCGACGATCTTGATGAAGCCGTCGGCATCCATGGTGGCAATGTCGCCGGTTTTGAACCAGCCGTCGGCGCTCCAGCGATGCGATTGGTCGGGCGAATTGAAATAGCTGCCGGCAATCCACGGCCCGCGAACTTCCAGTTCGCCCGGAGTTTCGCCGTCGCACGGGGCTTCCACCATTTTTTCTCCGGATTCGTCGTGCGGATCCGCCGGGCGCATCACCCGCAGCTCAACGAAAGGAATGGGCCAGCCCTGCTTGCTGCGTACTTCGTATTGCTGGTCTTCGCTCCAATCGCGCATGTGGGACTTGAGCCTGGCGACCGTAGCGATCGGAGTGGTCTCCGTCATTCCCCATAAATGCATGATGTGCAGACCATGTTTGTCGAGCGCGCGCATCAGTCGCACCGGGGGAGCGGTGCCGCCGCACACGATGCGCACCGGCGACGAAAATTTCCAGCGCCCGGGATTTTTCTCCAGTGCCGAAAGGACGCCAAGCCAAACCGTGGGCACGCCGCCGGCGAGCGTGACGTGTTCCTGCTCGATCAGGTCGAGGACGCTCTCCGCATCCACGTGCGGACCAGGAAGAATGAATTTCGCGCCAACCATGACGCAGGTGTAAGGGAGGCCCCAGGCGTTGGCATGAAACATGGGTGCGACCGGGAGCACGGTGTCATGATGACTGACGGCAAACGCGTCAGCCATCGCGCAAGCGAACGAGTGGAGCACCAGGGCGCGGTGGGAGTAGATCACTCCTTTGGAGAATCCCGTGGTGCCGGAGGTGAAGCACATGGCGGCGCCGTCGTTTTCGTCGAGTTTTGGATATTGGAAATCGTCGTCGGCACCGGCCAGGAGGTCCTCGTAACGGAGAAAGCCGGATGGAATCTCACATCCGCCGTAAGCCGCGACGATCACGCGCTCGAAAGCGACGCTCTCGCGAAACTTCTCGTAAACGGGAAGCAGCACGTCATCGACGATTAAAAATCGTGAGCCCGCGTGCCGGACGATTGCCGCGATTTCGTTGGGATGAAGGCGAAGGTTCGCCGTGTGCAAAATGCCGCCGGCCGCGGGCACGCCAAAAAAGGCTTCCAGGTGGCCCGCATGATTCCACATCATGGAGCTGACGCGATCGCCGGGCTGCAGGCCGAGCTTCGTCAAAGCCGAGGCGAGGCGTCGGGCGCGCCGGTGGAATTCGCCATAGTTGGTGCGGGTGACGGAGCGATCCGGCCGCCGGGAAACGATTTCGACGGCGGGAAAAAGCCTGCCCGCGCGATCGAGCAGCGTGGGAAGGGTCAACGGAAAATCCATCATGGTGCCGCGCATGAGTGCCTCACAAACAGGGTGGGGGAGCGCCCGAATAGCCCGAATGGCCCGAATAGATCGTTGCGCCGCATGCTACCACCGATTGGCATTTAGCCGCCGTCGTGAGACGGCGGGGCTCAGGGCCTGGCTCGCCCGACACCATAAACACGTTCGTCAGCGCGTGCACGCGAAGACCCTTCGTAGCCGGAATGAAGGACATCCTATGCCCGTAAGTACAGGCGAAAATCAAATCTCCGATGCGCCCAACGCAAAAGTCTTTCCGGTTGCAAAAGCAGTTAATTTTCGAGACCATGCCCTTGACCGCTGAAGCGCCTGTCTCGCGCCCGTGGTGTCTGGCTACCCGGACTGCCCGCGTACGAGGATTGTCTCTTCGGCGCGCTCCGCGACTCGTCAACTGGGTTCCGGGCAGAAGGAGCAGGCAGGTGAAGAAGCTCTACATTGGGAATCTTCCGTTTTCCGCGACGGAAGATCAGCTTCATGAATGGTTCTCGCAAATCGGTGTAACCCCTTCGGGTGTCAATCTGATCCGCGATCGCTTTACAGGACAGTCGCGTGGTTTCGCGTTCGTTGAAGTAACCAATGACGAAGACGCGGAGCGCGCCATCAACTCCTTGAACGGTCAAAATTTCGGTGGACGGAACCTGGTGGTCAACGAGGCGCGGCCGCAAGCTGAGCGCGCCGGTGGTGGCGGCGGAGGCCGGGGCGGCAGTGGCGGCGGTGGAGGTTACGGCGGTGGACGTGGCGGCCACGGCGGCGGCGGTGGCGGGCGCGGTGGCGGCGGAGGCGGCGGGCGTGGCGGCGATCGTGGTGGTAGTGATCGCGGCGACCGCGGCAATCGCTGGTAAGCTGTCAGGCGCGCCCCGGTTTGCTTGCCCTCGGTCAATAGCCGATTGATGTGGACCCTGCCTGGTTGTCACCGGAACTCCTTCGTTTGGCCAAAGACGCGAAGTGGTCGGCATTGGCGGCGATGATGGTTTACATCAAGAGTGCTCTACCAGGTGTCTTGGCAGTGGTTCTCGGCACACCTGTCATCACGGTCACTTTGAGTATTGCGCTTGTAATGTTCTACAGACCGCACGGAACTAGCTACGCGGTCAGTTGGGATTCGCGGTCATTGATTGGAACACGTGGCCATTCAACTGGAACTTCTGGGTGCCCATCGCCTTCCTTTTCGCTATCGGCTTCTTCTGGGAGTTTCGGCGGGCGTCGCGTTAATGCGCCCTGGTTTTCTTCGGTCTGACTTCCTGCCACCCGGGTTCCCAGAACCGTCTTCGCTATTAGAAGCTCGTAGAGCGCTCGGGCATGCCTCCGGTCCACCTGCCGAACTTCCTCGTGGCAATAACCGATATCCACAGGCAGGAATTCTTTTTGCTGGCTAGTTTGGAATTATGCGCATAGTATACACGCCTTAACGGCAGTTTCGCGGGAACAAACTGATCGACCGATCACCCTCCCGGTTCCAGGCGAAGCAGCAGGTACGGCCGCCGAAGCAAAAGTGCGCGAAACAATTAACCGGTAACGGGTTTGAAACAGCAGGCGAGGAAATGTCTCGTCAAGACTGCGCAGGCGTATATCTTTAGCAGGCTTGCAGCGGCAAGCGGCTCGGTGAAATCAGGTAGTGGCCTACGGTATTTTGCCCGGCGAACTAGGGCCTTTGGATGCCACCCAAAACTGGGTTGGAGCATCCAAAGCAACATTAAGAACGTATGAGACAGAGAGCGGCAGAACAGCGTGAACGAAATGACGACTTGGCACAAACGGGATTGGCAGCAATTTTACGAACTGGCCCGCAGGCCGTGGCAGCGGCATCGCCCGCCTCGCCCGATCTATCCGACCGGTCTGAATCGCGTGCTGCCCGCGCAGGGCTTTAGCTTGTCGGAGCTGGACGATGCGGGCGTGGATCTGGATTTGGCCGAGCGTCTCGGTCTGCCCGTGGATGCCGGCCGCATCGGCGCCTACGGTCCTAACGTTACGGTACTGCGCGATTTCGTGCGCTCCTCGCGCCAGCCACTGTAATCCGCGAAGCGGTTTTTCGGTGCTTGCGTGCTGCGCTCCAAGATCGTGCGCTGATCGTTCGACTTCTGAAGTTTCCCCCAAAAATTGTGTGTGTGTGTCGGCTGGCCCGCGCTTTCTGCTTTGGCTTGAGCGCGCGACGCCCTCCGTTTTAGGACGCGGACGATCCGAGCTCCGCACCACCGAGGACGCGCACTTTCCTACGACGATTGGGCTTACACACGGTCAGGCTTAGAGGCGATCGGGGGTCAGGATGGCGGTCATTTCGAGGACGCGGCGGTAGTAGTCGTGGTGTTTGAGTTGGGCGCCGGCTTGCTGGTCGACTATGAAAGTCACTTCGGGGTGGAGTTGGAGGGCGGAGGCGGTGACGCTTGCGGTGACTGGACCCTCGATGGCTTGCGCGATCGCCGTGGCTTTTGAGGGGCCGCTGGCCAGCAGAAGAATGCGCTTGGCCTCGAGGATCGTACCGATGCCCATGGTGATGGCGCATTCGGGGACTTTTTCTTCGGCGGCAAAGAATTTGCGGTTGTCGTCGATGGTTTCCTTGCTGAGTACTTTCAAGCGGGTGCGGGAGCCCAGGCTGGAAGTGGGCTCGTTGAAACCGATGTGACCGTTGCGGCCGATGCCCAGGATTTGCAGGTCGATGCCTCCGGCTTTGCGGATGGCTTGTTCGTAAGAGCAGCAATAACGATCGTAGTCGCGAGCGACGGTGCCATCCGGGATGTGGATGCTTGCCGGGGGAATGTTTACGTGCGCGAAGAAATTCTGCCGCATGAAGTGGTGGAAACTCTGGGGATGCGTGGCGGAGAGGCCGAGATACTCGTCCAGGTTGAAGGTAACGACCTGGGAAAAATCGAGAGATTCATCGCGGTGCAAACGCACCAATTCCTTGTACATGCCGAGGGTGGTGCTGCCGGTGGCGAGGCCCAAACGCAATGCGGGATTTCTGCGGATGGCGTTGGCGACGATTCTGGCGGCTTCGCGGCCGAGTTCTTCCTTGCCGGGTTTTAGGACGAGGAGCATGTGCGTTCGATTTTCTAATGTTCTAGTTTAAACCGATTTAAACATATAATTCCAGTGGCTTGGCGGGTGCTGTGGGCTGGCCGCGATTGCCAGATCGGTTTTTACATTCGCTGACGCTTGAACCGGTCGCTAGCATCTGACGGCGACGGGATTTTTGGGCGGCGGGACTAAAGTCCCGCGCCTACAGCTGTCCCGAGTAGGCGTTGGCCGCAGAATTGTCATCCCGAAATACAGTATTGGGTCTACACTTCCGGGTCAACTTGGCTTTTGGGGTGAACGCCTAACGATGGCTCTCAACGCAACCGATTGGATTGTGATTGCCGCGTACCTGTTGCTGAATTTGTTGATCAGCTTGTACTACCGCCGACGCTCCTCGGGAAGCACCGAGGAGTTTTTTGTGTCCGGACGAAATGTGTCGTGGTGGCTGGCGGGCACCTCGATGGTGGCCACTACATTTGCGGCGGACACGCCGCTGTTTGTGACCGGAGTGGTGGCGAAAAACGGGATTTCCGGGAACTGGATCTGGTGGTCGCAGTGTTTGTCCGGGATGATGACGGTTTTCTTTTTCGCGCGTTATTGGCGGCGCGCGGGGATTCTTACGGACGTCGAGTTTGTGGAGTTGCGATACGAAGGGAAAGCGGCGGCGTTCTTGCGTGGATTCAGGGCGATCTATCTGGGCGGCTTGATGAATTGCCTGATCCTGGGTTGGGTAATCAAGGCGATGATCAGTATCACGACGGTGTTGCTGGGAGACGCAATCGCGCAGGGGCGCGTTCTGGAGATGGGCATCGCCGGGCACACTTTCTTCCGGTACACACTCGGGGAGCCCGCGCACACGGGTTTGCTCATTTGCGTGCTGCTGCTGGTGCCCTTCACGGGGATTTATACGTTCATTGGCGGGCTTTGGGGGGTGCTGGTTACCGACCTGTTTCAATTTATTTTGAAGATGTCGATGATCATCGTGCTGGCGTGGGTGGCGGTTTCGAAGATTGGCGGTATGACCCTGCTGAAGTTGCAGCTTTCGCACGTGGATGAAGCGGTGCGGCAAACGGGGCAGCCGACGGGATCGGTGACGGCATTCTTTCCGTCGTTTCACCTGGGGTGGACCACGGACGCGCTGTGGACGCTCCCCGTAATTACGTTCGTGCTGTACCTGGGAGTGCAGTGGTGGGCGAGCTGGTATCCGGGAGCGGAGCCCGGAGGTGGCGGATATGTAGCGCAACGGATGTTCAGCGCGAAAGACGAGAAAAATTCGCTGGGAGCGACACTGTGGTTCAACATCGCGAACTACGCGATGAGATCGTGGCCGTGGATCGTGACGGGTTTGGTGGCGGTGGCGGTCTATTCGCCGCACGGAGGATTGCATCCGAGCGCGGAATTCGCGGCGGAGCCGGAGAAGGGATACGTAATGGTGCTGCGCGATTTCCTGCCGCCGGCGCTTCGCGGGTTGATGGTGGCGGCGTTTTTGGCGGCGTTTATGTCCACGGTGGGGACGCAACTGAATTGGGGCACTTCGTATTTCATCAATGACTTTTACCGGCGCTTCGTGGTGCGCCATGGCAGCGAGAAACACTATGTGACGCTCAGCAAATTGTTCATCGTGCTGCTGGTGATATTGAGCGGCTATACCGCGGCGCACATCACTTCGATTCAAGCGGCGTGGCAGCTATTGCTGGGGATGGGGGCGGGTACCGGTGGCGTGCTGATGTTGCGATGGTATTGGTGGCGGGTGAACGCGTGGAGTGAAATCTCGGCGATGGTTGCGGCATTTGTGGTGTCGGTGTCCCTGCAGCGCATGGAGTTTTCGGGAAACACTTCCGTGGTGTTTGCAAAAACGGCGCTGATCACGACCGCAGCGACCACCGTCGTGTGGCTGGCAACCACTTTGCTGACGCCGCCGGAATCCGATGAGCGCTTGCTAAAATTTTACAGGCGTGTTCATCCCACCATTCACGGGTGGAAGCGCATCGCGCTGCTGGCTCCAGAAATCAAGCCGGTGCGCGACTTCAAGGCCAATGCATTCGATTGGGTGATGGGCTGCACGCTGGTGTATTGCTGCATGTTCGGGATCGGGGAGCTGGTGCTGCAGGCATGGGTTACGGGCTTCGTACTGCTGACCGTCGCGGCGCTGGCGGGTTATTTCATCTACTGGAGTTTGTCACGACGTGGATGGGAGACCCTGTCGGGAGGCTCGAGCGAGCCCTTTGAGGCGCCGAAAGGCGAGATTGGTCTGCAAGAGGGCGATTAGCGCTGCGTCCCAGCGAGTTGCTTGGGATACACAACCAACCAGCAGGTCCACATACTGCCAGGCCGTCCGGACGGATCGCGGCGGGCGAAAAGAACTCAATTCCGAAAAAGAAAGGGCGGAGATTTCTCTCCGCCCTTTGCATTTTGATGGACCGTTAAACTTCCGTCGTCAGCACTAGTCCTTGTTGCGGTGCGGAGAAGCTTTCTGCAAACGAGAAAGCAGGAGGTGCGCGGACTCCGGAGCGTGCAGCCGCGATTCCGTGATGATGTCCTCAGCGGAGATCTCCTTGCCATAGATGCGCTTGTTGGCATCGTTATCCGGGCGGACGGTCGAGCCTTCGAGGGAGATGCCCGCGAAAACGCCGCGCGCGCGCGAATAGCTCAACATTTCAGCTCGCAAGGTAGCGTCGGATTCGGCCGAAGCGTCGCGGCCCTTGGGACCGGCTGCTACGGAAGCATCGCCGCCGAGCTTCACTTTGCTATGGAGGACGCTATCCGCGCCGCGATTATTCATGACCAGGATAACGAAGTCTGTCGCCTGGCCGCCAATCTGGAGACCAAAGCTGCCGCCTTCGAGAGCCATCATGGTGGGAGCGCCCCACGGGCCGGTGTAATCTTTGTGTGTGCGGCAGGTCATTACGCCACGACCGTAGCTCCCGCCGACAATGAACGCCGCCTTGAGGACGGAGGGATACACGATCACGCAACGCGCCTTGTCGAGCAGGTCTTGAGGGATATCGTCGGGAATGTCGAGAATTTCCTGGACGACGGTGCCCGCATTCTGGATGCGGTCGTTGTCTTTGGTATCGTCATCTTTCGCTTTTGCCGAGGACGCTGGTGCCAAGACCAGGCCCGCGAGGGCAAACGCGCCGACCATCAGTGTTGCAAAATATTTCTTATTGAACTGCTTCATCCACTGTCTCCTTTTTTCCGTCTTCATTTGGCCTAAAATCGAGAACAAAGTCGTGGCTGTCGTCTAGCTCTTGCGGTCCGAGACCAAAATGACCACGCCGCCGATCAAGGCCAGCGCACCCAGAATGGGAGGCAGAGGCACGGTGTGGTGCTCTTGCTTTGTGGCTTGAATCGGGCCGACGTCCAACACCTTCTTCTGCGTTGTATATGTGAAGCCCTGATACACAAGGGCTAGCACTCCGAGCACGACCAATATCACTCCGAGCGGCTTCATGATACGCCTCCTAACATTACACGCGGGACAAAAATTAGTGCGAAACAAGCGCACTAAATAGAATTGTCAAGCATTCCCGAATCGGAACTACGTTCTGCGCAGCAGATGGCCGACCAGGGTAACCAAAAACAGGATTAAGAAAAGATAAAACAGGATCTTGGCGATTCCCGCTGAAGCCACAGCAATTCCGGTGAATCCCAACAGTGCCGCCACCAACGCAACGATGAAAAAGCCTAATGCCCAGCGCAACATCAGCAACCTCCTAGATTTGTATCCAGACTGATTTATTTAGACGAACGCCCGAATCGCGCTACAGGCAGCTTGCTTTGGGCCACGATTCTCCTCAGTTGTACAGAAGCCGGGTGACAACCTCCATACCGAAGAGACCTTACTGGCCGGGGAACCATCGTGTAGCGGCGCGAATTGGCTGCGTTTCGGGTGGTATACAGCCCGGGCCTCCAAATTGTATGCGGAACAATGTAAAAAGTTCGGAGGACGACGGCGGGCTTGCGGTAACGTACTAGGACCTAACAGGAGCGTAAGTCACCTGCCTACCGCGATTTGAGACGAGGGCAGGGAACGGCGTGAAATGGCGCGTCGGTTGCACCCACACGGTGGTCGGAAAAAACAGCAACCAGTGTGGGTTCGGGTGACGTCTTACCGTAAGAAGCATGATCTCTATATGTTGGCCAGGCTGACTTTGAAGCGCAAGAAGGCCTCGCACCGGTGAGAGCATTCGCGGATCCAGGCCTAAAAAACTGAGGAGGTAAACATGGAACCCGTACGATTATTAGTTGCGGACGACCACGAAATTGTGCGCAAAGGGTTGCGCTCGCTGCTGGAAGCGCAGCCGGGATGGCAAGTGACGGCGGAGGCCAGCGATGGACGCGAGGCCGTGGAGAAAGCCAGGGCCACGAAGCCGGATGTCACAGTGCTGGACATCAGCATGCCGTCGCTGAACGGATTAGAGGCGGCGCGGCAGATGATTAAAAATGATGCGCGGGCGAAGATCTTGATATTGACGATGCACGAGTCGGATCCATTGATCCGCGAGGTGCTGGATGCGGGAGCGCGGGGGTACGTGCTGAAATCGGATGCCAGCCGTGACCTGGTTACAGCCGTGAACGCGATACGCAGCAACAAGACATTTTTCACCGCGAAAGTGGCGCAAATTGTGCTGGACGGGTACCTGGACAAGAAGCCGAAGAAAATCGACGAGCGGACGGAAGATCCGCATACCCGGTTGACCCCGCGGCAGCGCGAGATCGTGCAACTGCTAGCCGAGGGGAAGAGCAGCAAGGAAGTGGCCGTGGCGCTCGGGTTGAGTGTGAAGACCGCTGAAACCCATCGGGCCAATATCATGCGGCGTCTGGATTGTCACTCGGTGAGCGAATTGGTTCGCTACGCGGTTCGTAACAATATTATTGAGGCTTAGTTTGGAGATACCCGGGGGCCGGGCCTCGCAAGTGGTGGCAGGACGGTGCCGGCCCAAGCTCTACTACTTTCGCGTGAAATGCCAGGTCTTCCGACTGCGGCAACGTCATCGTTTTGTGTTTGTCCGCGAACAACTCATAAGCCTGTCGGACTGATTCCCTAATCATGTAAGCCATTGTCAGTGATCTGCTGTATTTCCCAGGCGCTTCAACGGTGATCTTCTGAGAGTGCAGGGAAGTACCCAAGAACCGAGGAGGTTCCATGAATTGGGATCAAGTGGAAGGAAAATGGAAGCAAGCCGGCGGCAAGATCAAGGAAAAGTGGGGAAAGTTAACCGACGATGATTTGAAAGTGATCGGCGGGAAGCGCGACCAGTTGGTAGGCAAGATCCAGGAACGCTACGGGATCGCCAAGGAAGATGCTGCTCGCCAGGTGGATGAGTTCTCGCGCACTTATGGCACGGACGAGACCACCACTCGCGACAAGACGCGCACCGTGGGCGGACACTAGCTCGTTTGGTGCCTGTCGGCGGAAAGCCGATGTGCACGAGGATGGTATGGCCGGAGCAAGCTCGTCGCAGCTTGCTCCGTTTTTTCTTGCTCTGGCGTGAGATTTCAGTCGTTGCCCATTTCGAACGGCCGATCATAGCCCGTCATTTCCAGATAGCCGACGCCAAGGAGAGGCTGGCGCTGTTTTTTGCCGGCGAATGTGACCGCGCCTTCCCAATAGCTCGGCGAAATTTGCGCGTGGCTGGTCAGCTCCTGCGACGGCAGCGACGTTTTTGCCTGCAACTCCATGCCTAAACGCGGAACGGTTATTTTCCAGCGAATGGGATATGCGGCTTTCGTGGCGGAGCTTGTCCAGGTTTCGCCCAGAGGCTGCAGCGTGAAGTCGCTGGAACGCAAATGCGTGCTCCTTCCTTGCGCGTCGACGAAGGTGCCGGCGGAGTAGGGGTCCGCCGAGCCGTCGCTGCGCCGGATGCGAAAGAGCATGAGTTCCGTGTTGTCATCGAGCTGCACGCTGAACCAATCCCATCCGACCTGATTGCTCTCGAGTTGATGGGTAAAGAATTCGTGGTCCATCCAGGCAAGCCCGGTTACGTCAAAAGTCTTGCCGGCAACGACGATGCGTCCGTTCGCGACGAGCCTCGTGAGTGAAATATAGTGCGAGGCGCGGCCCGGCCCTTCGGCTTTTTGGCTGACGCCAATTTCTCCATTAATGATCGGAGGTTTTTCGGAGCGGAGAGTCAACCGCAATTCGAATCGGGCATCCACTGCTTGTAGCTTCTGTTCGACGCCTTTCCATTGCATCTGCCAGTTGCCATTCCAGATGCGGCCGTCCGCCGCGCTGATTCCTGCAAGGCCGGGCCCGGCGCGGCTGGTACGCTCGGCGTGATAGAACTTGGCGCCGTCGATGTCGCTTAGAGCCAGATGAGCAAGATAGAGATCGCGAACATCCCAAGGTTTCGTTCTGGCGGGGTCACGATTCACGGCCTGGCGGAAAAAAGTCAGCTCGAATCCGAAGCGATGGCCATCCGCGGCCTTCACGTTCCCAGTGTAGTACCACCATTCCGTTTGAAAGTCCGGATGATCGAAGTAATCGCGCGGAAATTCGTAGCGATAGCCGGGCAGCGCCGTGTCGTACTGCGCGAAGGATGTCTGCGCCGCGGGCTGTAGTGCCAGCAGCGCGGCGGCGAGGTATACCAAGCTATTCCTCATGCACAACCTCAATCGGGTTCAAGCGCACCGCTACATTCGCTGGATACAAACCCGCGAGCACCGTGGCGGCGTAAACCACCGTCAACGCGCTGAGCATCACGGCGACAGGCCAGTGAAAGCGGATGGTCCAACCGAAGGATTGCTTATTGATGACGAAGACGAGAATCAACGACAACGCAAACCCTTCCGCGACACCCGCGAACGTGGCGAGCAGCCCGAGTAAGCCAGCCCCGACCATAATCAGTTTACGAACCTGTCCCGAAGCTGCTCCCAGAAAACGGAGTAAACCCAGTTCCCGGCGCCGGTCGATGACCAGCGCCAGCAATGCGCCCGCGACACCCATCACCGCAACGATCACCGCCACGGCTTCCAGAGCGTAGGTGATCGCAAAGGTGCGATCAAAGATGCGCAGAGCCTCGCGCCGCAAATCGCGATTCGAAAAAATCAGCACGCGGTGCCCCGCGGATGCCTGTTCGATCTCGGCGCGCACGTTTTCCAGCCGCGCATCCGGAGCGATATAGATCGCCAGGTTGGATGGAGCTGGATCGGGCAGATAGCGCAACGCGGTGTTGCGATCCATCAAAATGGCTCCGCGTTCGCTGGAGTAATCGTAAAAGACATCCGCTATACGAAATGCTGTTTTCGTATCGCCGAGCGAAAGCGTGATGGCGTCGCCTTTTTGCACGTGATGTTTGTTCGCAAAGGGCTCGCTGACGATGACCACGTTGGCATCGCGCAACTCGGCGAGAACATCGGCGGTGGAACGTCCGGACAGAAAGTCGGCCTTGTGATACGAACGCAGCACGCGCAGCTCCACCGAGCCGAGCTCCGCAGGCATGTCCTCGTAACTGATTTCGTATTCGCGCAAACGATCGATGGCCACCACGCCCGGCAACGCGGCAATCTTATCGGCGAGTTCCGGCGAAATCGTGGGATGACGATCAGCCGCTGGGTCGCCGGCAGGGCGCAGGTAGAGGTCCGCAGGCAACTGATCGCCCATCCAGAGAAGCACCGTCTGCCGAAAGCTTCCGACCATGACGCCGACCGCGGTCATCATGGCGATCGCGGTGGAGAGCGCGCCGACCAAAACCGAAGTGCGCCGCAACGACGCGGACAGGCTGCGTGAGGCGAGGGCAGCTTCCACGCCCAGGATTTTCCCAAGCAACCGTGAAAATGAACGCGTGGTGGCATCCACTAAAGCAGGGACCGCCAGCGCCGACGCAACGATCAGCAGCAGCGTGGCGAAATAGCCGAACAGCGGCTTGCCGGCTACGGCGGGAGCGCGCGAAGCGAGCGCCGCGCCTAGTCCGAGCAGCACAGCGATCCATAGATCGCGCGTCTTGTGAACGCGCGCGGTGTATTCCCGCCTGCCACGCGCCATCGCTTCGACCGGTGGCACAAGCGAGGCCTCGCGTGCTGGGGAAAACGCCGACGCGACCGAAACTCCGATTCCAACGATCAGTGCGGTCAGCACTGCGCTGGCATTCAGCTCGATCGATCCTGGCCTGCTGCTGACATACAGCGCCTCAACCGTCGCCGACATCAGCCTCACCGCGCCGCTCGCCATCAAACGGCCCAGCGGCAGGCCCAGCAGCGCACCGATCAGTCCGAAGCTCGCCGCCTCACCGAGAAATGCAGCGAGAACCGTGCCCCGGCTGGCGCCGAGCGCGCGGACTATTCCAATCTCCGCACGCCTGCGCACTACCGACACAGAAATTGTGTTGTAGATCAGAAACGCGCCAACCACCAGCGCGATGTAACTCAGCAGCCGCAAGTTCCAGCGAAACGCAGCGAGCATGCGGCGGTTCTCATCCGTGCCGCTGCCCGCGGGACGCACCTCAACTCCTGCCGGGAGCGCTCCCCGCAAACGCTGTTGCCACTCTTCCAATGAAGCCGTCGGCGGAACTTTCACTAGAATGCGGTCCACGCGTCCGAAACGATGCAGCGCCACCTGCGCCGCCGCGAGGTCCATCACGATTCCTGCCGCATTTCCGTTCGCATCCGGATAGACGCCGCGTATGGTGTATTCGCGCACCTGATCGTTGATCAACAACCGGATGCGGTCGCCCGCCTGGTGTCCCATACTCTGCCCGACCCAAACGCTGTCGTACTGACCGAGATATTTCAGCGCATCTTCCGGGCGTTCCATGTGGAAGCTCGATGCCGCGTCTTCGTGGCCCTCGCCCTCCGCAATCAAATCCAAGCCCATCAGTGGAAGGCTGTGTTGTGTGTCAACATCGATGGCGTAGTCCTCGACGCGCGCAGAAATCCGCAACGGATAGGGAACCGCAGACAGCGTGCCCACAGCGCTTTCGGGGACACCACCGGATGCGATGACCTCGAGATCGCTATCGCCAGCGAGAGTCTCCATCGACGAACGGAACGATCCCGCAGCCGCCGTCCCCGCGAGATCGATGGCCAGCACGACCGCGACGCCCAGCGCGATGGCGAGAACCGTAAGCGCGGTGCGCACCGGCTCCGCGAAAAGTGGCCGGACCATCAAACGGTAAAAAAGGAGAAGGCGTGCCATTTCAGCGCCGGCGGATTTCCTGGATTTTTCCGTCTTGCAGCCGCACCACGACATCGGCGAGCGCCGCGGCTTCCGCACTGTGCGTCGCCATGATCGTCGCCGTGTCGTGCTCGCGCGCCAGACGCCGGAGCAACTCCAGGATGACGTTACCGGTGGCGGTGTCGAGATTTCCGGTCGGCTCGTCGGCCAGCAGAAGACTGGGGCCATGGACCAGAGCGCGTGCGATTCCTACCCGCTGCATCTGTCCGCCCGAGAGTTGATGCGGGTAGCGGTCACCGAGACCCTCCAGCTCGACCCATGCGAGCCGTTCGCGTGCGGCCGCGCGCGCATCGGGTTTGCCCGCAAGCAGCAAAGGCAACTCCACGTTCTCGAAAACAGTGAGGGTATTCAGCAATTGAAACGACTGAAAGATGAAGCCGACCTTTGCGCGTCGAAGCTGCGTCAATTCGGCGTCCTTTAAGGAAGAAGTTGGCACGCCGTCGAGCAGCACCTGGCCCGAAGTCGGAAAGTCCATCGCGCCCGCCAAATTCAGCAGCGTCGATTTACCGCAGCCGCTTCTTCCCACGAGCGCCACAAATTCGCCGCCAGATACTTCCAGCGAGAGCCCATCGAGCGCACGCACGCGCTGGCCGTCCGACAAGTAGTCCTTGGAAACGTTCTGGAGGGAGAGAATGGGCATTCGTGGAACTTGTTGAGCCAGGGTGGAGTCGTGGCGCAGCAATTTTGCCGTTGCTGCCCCCTTTTCGTAAACGAGACGCGTAGAAAACGAGACGCGACGGAACGCAATTGCCCGACTAGTGTTTCTCCGCAGCCAGCGCCTTCTCGATCGCCGCGGTCACTTCCGGCGAGTCCGGCGTCACCTTCGGCTCAAAACGCGCCACGATCTGCCCGTCGGCGCCCACCAGAAACTTCGTGAAGTTCCACTGAATTTCTCCCCCGGTCTTTGGGCTGGCCGCCTTGTCGGTCAAATACTGATAGAGCGGGGTCTTGTCGTCGCCCTTCACCGAAACCTTTGCCATCATCGGAAATGTCACGTTGTACTTCGAAGAGCAGAACGTCTTGATTTCCTGATTCGTGCCCGGCTCTTGCGAACCGAAGTTGTTCGCCGGGATGCCCACGATCACGAAGCCGCGATCCTTGTACTTCTCGTAGATCGCTTCCAGCGCCGTGTACTGCGGCGTGAAGCCGCAGCGGCTGGCGACATTGACCAGCATCACGACGTGCCCCTTGTACGCTGCCAGCGGCGCGGGCTGCCCGTCGATGGAATTCAGCGTGAAATCGTAAATGGTCTTGTCGCCGGCCATCAATGCCGCGGCACAAAACAGCAAGCCAAACAAAAATGGTGCGAGCAACCTGATCATCATTCCTCCGGGTAACGTTTGCTCGGGTTCGGGACCCGCCCCTCATCGAGGTAATCACGCGATGGCCACCCCTGTCACTCGCAGGGCACCGCCTACGCGGGAACCATTCTATGCTATCAGCAAACGGCCATTGAGCCTTCTTTCCCGCTGGTATAGACTTCGCCGCGCACGATTACCGCACCAATTTTGCCGAGAATAGATCGCGTCGGACGCACGACGGTGTCTCGCGCCAAACGGCGGCGTAGTCGCATGATGCACAGGGGCACGTCCGGCAGACACGCGCCGAGTTTGTGGGCCATCTTCCGTAATCAGTAGAAGTCAGAGGGGTTCGGATGCTGTTTGCATCGGGGATTACGGTGACCCACCGGACGCTCGCGCCGGTGGATCTGGTCATCATCACGATCTACTTCGTCATGGTGTTCGGCATCGGCTTCTATTTTTCCCGGAAGGAACGGACCTCCGAAGACTACTTTCTCGCCGGGCGCAAAATCGGCTGGTTTGCCATCGGCGCCTCCCTCTTCGTCTCCAATATTTCTACGGAACACTTCATCGGCCTCGCGGGTTCGGGCGCGACGTCCGGCCTGGCCGCCGGAAATTTCGAGTGGCAGGCTTCCTGCATCCTGTTGCTGCTGGGCTGGGTGTTCGTCCCGTTTTACCTGCGGTCCAATGTTTTCACCATGCCGGAATTTCTGGAGCGGCGATTCAACCGCAATTGCGCTATGTATCTGGCGTCCATCTCGATCATCGCCTACATCTTCACGAAAATTTCGGTGCACTTGTACGCTGCAGCGATCGTGCTGGAGCGCGTGGTTGGCTGGAATCAGTGGACCGCCGCAATCATCCTGGTTATTGCCACCGGCATCTACACGATCGCGGGCGGCCTCGCGGCGGTCATCTACACCGACCTGGTGCAGACTCTGATTTTGCTCGCGGGCGCCATCGCTCTGACCTTCATCGGTTTGGGCAAAGTCGGCGGCCTTACCCATTTGCGCGAAATGGTGCCGGCGAGCTACTTCCACATGGTTAAGCCAATCTCCGACCCCGATTTCCCGTGGACAGGAATTTTCTTCGGCGCTCCGATCCTCGGAATTTGGTATTGGTGTACGGATCAGGTCATCGTCCAGCGGGTCCTCTCGGCGAGAGATGAGGGCCACGCCAAGGCCGGCACAATTTTTGCCGGCTTCCTGAAAATTCTTCCAGTGTTCCTTCTCGTAGTTCCCGGGATCATTGCGTTCGCGCTGTATCCACAGCTCTTTACCATTGTGAATGGCTCGGTCACCAACGGTGACATCGCTTTCCCCACTGCCGTCGTAAATCTTCTTCCGACTGGCTTCGTCGGATTGATGATCGCCGCGCTACTGGCGGCGTTGATGGGCGCGATGAGCTCCGTCTTCAATTCCGCCTCGACCATGGTCACGCTCGATTTCTACAAAAAGCTCCGCCCCGCAGCCAGCGAAAAGCAACTCGTAACCTTCGGGCGCATCGCCACGGGAGGGATGGTCCTCCTTGGCCTGCTTTGGGTTCCCTTCATTCATGTGCTTAGTGCGCAATTGTGGGTTTATCTGCAGAGCGTTCAGGCGTACATCAGTCCGCCGATCGCGGTCTGCTTTATATTTGGAATTTTGTGGCCGCGCCTGAACGGGCAAGGAGCGATCTCATCCTTGCTGGTCGGATTCGCTCTTGGCGCGGTGCGCTTTGTCCTCGAAGTGTTGGACAAAACCGCCCACTACCAGTCTTCCGCCGATCCGCGCGCTCATCGGCATGAATTTCCTCCACTACTCGATCGTGATGTTCGTTGTGTGCGCGCTGGTGCTGATCGGCGTGAGCATGCTTTTCCCGGCTCCGGAGCGAAAGAAAATCGCTGGGCTCACCTTCGCGACCGTGGACGAGAAGCTCGACACCATCGACGTCAAGACCGCGCACCTGGCCAGAGAAACGCGCACGGAACATCGGGTGAACCTCGCATTCACTTATGTCTTGATCGCCACGGTGCTGTGTCTATGGATTTACTTTCGCTAAAGGTGAGCGGTATCGTCCACGAATCATGACCACCTCGATCCAGACTCTGAAGCCCAACGTTTCGCAAGATGAAGCGCTGCGCCAATTCGCGTCCGCCGGACTCGGCGCACTCTACCGGCGCTTTCGCATCGGTCCGCTGCGCCGCATTGCCGAAGTTTACGTTCCCTTTTACCTCTACCGCGTCCGTTATCAACTCGGCCGGACGTCCCACACACGTTTCTTTGCGATGGACGCCGTGGACGGCTCTCTCGATCTCTTCGAATTTGCCGGTGTTCCCGGCAAAGCGCAGTTTGTCGACTTGCAGACACGGAATTGTCTGCGCTCCGCGCTCTCCGAGAAGCGCGCGGTGGAGCTACTGCGCGATAAGGTCCAACGCGTCATTTTCCAACAGGGCTTCTTCAAGTCGCGTCAGTACAAGCTCGAATTCACCCGCGAGCCGATCGACATGTATCTTCCGTATTGGTTGGCCTTTTATGGCGACGACACCGCGCGGTGCCGCGTAATGGACGCGGTTCGTCGCCGCATCGAGGGAGCCAAGGCCTCGGCGTTCTTCGAAGAATGGCTGGCTGCGTAAGCGAACGCGTCGCCCGGGCTCGCGATACCGAGCGGACAGGACAGAAAAATGCGAGGATTAGCGCCTCCCAGTAAGACCGTGAACGCAAAACTCGCACACGTCGCGGCTCTCGCCTCTTTCGCAATCGTGGTTGCGGTTTGGCCTGCCCACGCAGAGGGCTGGCAGCACGTGGGCGCCGTACAGCGCATCGAGAAACTCCCAGATGGAGTCGAACTGAGCGCTGGCCCCGTAAAGGTGCGCGTCACCGCGTTTCGTGACGGAATAATTCGTGTCCGCGTAGCCCCTCAAGGTACCTTCCCGAAAGATAGCTCGTGGGCCGTCATCGAAACCCCGGAAGTCCCTCCGGTAAAAATCGAAGACGGTAAAGACGACATCCGCCTTTCAGCCGGCAGCGTCAACGTCGTCATTCACAAATCTCCTCTGCTCATCTCTTTCGCCGACGCGCAAGGCCGTGTCATCCTCGCCGACGAGCCAACATTGCCGATGGCCTGGAATGGCCAGCGCATCCGCATCTGGAAGAAATTGCCGCCAGACGAGAATTATTACGGCCTTGGAGACAAAGCGGGTCCCATGAATCACCGCGACCACGCCTTTCTGAATTGGAATACCGACGCCTTCGGCTGGGGCGAATCCACCGACCCGCTTTACAAGACCATTCCATTTTTCATTGGCCTCCGCAAAGGTGCTGCGTACGGCCTGTTTTTCGACAACACCTACCGCAGCAGCTTCGATTTCGGCAAGGAATCGCCCGACTATTTTTCTTTCGGCGCCGAAGGCGGCGAACTGAACTATTATTTCTTCGCCGGCCCCGATCCGAAGAAAGTCATCGCGGAATACACCGCACTCGTAGGCCGCGCGTCTCTTCCCCCGCTCTGGAGCCTCGGTTACCAGCAGTGCCGGTACAGCTACTACCCCGAAGCGCGCGCTCGTGAAGTCGTGAGGCTCTTTCGCGAAAAGAAAATCCCCGCCGACGTGATCTATTTCGACATCGACTATCAGCAAGGCTACGCCCCGTTCACCATCAATCGCGAATATTTCCCCCACTTCGAGCAAATGATCGCCGATTTCCGCTCCCAGGGTTTCCACACCATCGCCATCACCGACCTCCACATCAAGAAAGACCCCGGCCACGGCTACGTTCCGTACGATTCCGGAATCAAGCAGGACGTCTTCGTCAAGAATCCCGACGGCTCCATTTTCGTCGGCCCGGTCTGGCCCGGCGACAGTGTCTTCCCCGATTTCACGCTTTCCCGCGTGCGCGATTGGTGGGGCGGCCTCTACAAAGATTTTGTCAAGATGGGGGTCGCCGGTTTTTGGAATGATATGAACGAGCCGTCCGTCTTTGAGCGCGCCGACAAGACCATGCCTCTCGACACCGTTCACCGCCTGGATGACGGCACCTCAACCGACCATCGCGCCATCCACAACGTTTTCGGCATGCAAAATGCCCGCGCCACCTACGAAGGCCTGCGCAAACTCCAAGGCGACGAGCGCCCGTTCGTCCTCACCCGCGCAGCCTACGCGGGCACGCAGCGCTACGCCGCCACCTGGACCGGCGACAACAGCGCCACCTGGAACCACATTTCGATGAGCACGCCGATGCTCCTGAATCTCGGCCTCTCTGGCTACACGCTCGCTGGCGACGACATCGGCGGGTTCGCCAGCTCGCCTCCGCCCGATCTACTCACGCGCTGGTACGAATTAGGAGTCTTCAACCCGATCTACCGCGATCACGCCGCGAAAGGCACCGCCGACCACGAACCCTGGGCCAGCGGCCCCGAGCAAGAAGCCATCCGCCGCCGCTACATCGAGCTCCGCTACCAGCTCCTCCCCTACATTTACACCGGCATCGAAAACATGACCCGCACGGGCCTCCCCTTCATGCGCCCGGTCTTCCTCGATTACCCACAACAAGACAGCTCCTACAACGACAATCGCGATTTTCTCTTCGGCAGCGATTTATTCGTTGCACCGGTAGTCACCGAAACCGTGGACGCCGAAGAAATTCAACTGCCGCCAGGAGATTGGTACGACTATTGGACCGCGCAGAAGCACGCCAGCACGGAAAAAATCGCGCTGCACCCAGCTCTCGATGAGCTCCCGCTATACGTTCGCGCCGGCGCAATCATCCCCATGCAGCCAATCGTGCAAAACACGGAAGAAAAGCCCAACGGCCCACTGCAAGTAAGAGTTTACCTCGGTGATGATTGCCACGGCTCTCTCTACGAAGACGACGGCCACACCTTCGCCTATCAACGTGGCGAATTCCGCCGCACAAACTACACGTGCAAAGTTGCCCCAGGCTCAATCACCGTAAGCGCCACAACCGAGAAAAACAGCTTCCAACCATGGTGGCAGACCGCCCACGTAACGATCTTCGGCTCGCCCGCGGAACCCAAAGAACTCCGCATCGGCCAACAAGCCACCCACGACTGGCAGTACGACCCCAAGTCCCACTCCGTAAGCACAACCGTTCCCAACGCCCAACAAAACTGGACCATCCAACTGACGTTCTGAAAGGTTATCTAGGCGCCGGGCTTTAGCCCGGCCAGCCATCCGTCGCCTTCAACGCAACAAGAATACAGATATCGACTTACCTGGCGCGCCAACGCGAATCTCATTCCCCGCAATCTCCGCGACCCCGTCGCCAAATAACACCTTCACTCCCTGCGATCCCTGTGCAACCGTCCCACTCAGCGAAACCCGAAACTCCCGCGCCTTCGCCGAATTATTAAACGCCACCACGACGCGCTCCTCCTCCGCCTCGCGCAAAAAAACATAACCAGACTCATCCGACGCCAGATGCCACAGCCGCCCACCAGTCAGCGCCGGGTGCTCGCGCCGCAAACGCAATAATCTCTGCACGTAAGTAAATGTAGCCTGCTGCTCCGCGGTCCGGCCTGTTTCCATGAACGCGTTCCGCGGATCTTCCGTCCATCCACCGGGAAAATCGTGCCGGTTATCCGGATCCCCGCCACCCGTCATCCCGATTTCGTCCCCATAGTAAAGCTCAGGAATCCCGCGCAAGGTAAGCGTCAACCCGAACGCCAGTCTCAAATCCTCAGCCGAACTTCCGCCTTCGCTCGCAAGTCGCGGCACATCGTGATTTCCAAAAAACGTGATCAGCTCATCGGGCCGCACATACAAGGAATCATGCCGCAAAATATCAGCAAGCCGCCCAACGCCCGCGCCATGCGACAAAACATCGCACAAAGCAAAATACATCGGGTAGTCAAAAACAGTCGTCACACCCGAATCAACACCGTCATACCGCTTCTGTCCGCCGGCAAAAAACGAAGTCACGCTGGGGTCCGGATGAAACACCTCGCCAATCGTCGTCAACCGCGGATAAATTCTTCGCAGCTCCGCATTCCACCGCGACCAGAAAGCCCGCGGCACATACGGAAATGTATCGATGCGATACCCGTCCAGTCCCGAAGACTCCGCCCACCAGATCGCATTCTCCATCAAATATTGCGACACGATTGGGTTCTCCGTATCCATGTCCGGCAAAATCCCGAAGAACCAGCCGTCGGTCAAATCGCGCCACAAGCGTGGAGGCGCATGAGGATCGACCAAAACCTCAAAAGGATCGTGTCCGGCAGTCTGCTCCTTCGTCTCTCCATAAAACGATCCATACGGCGGCACCGAAGAATTCGTGTGATGCTGCGTCGTCCCGTGAAACCAGTCCGGCAGCGGCGGATTCGCCACCCAGGGATGCCGAGGCCCCACATGGTTCGGCACAATATCGAACAAAATTTTCATCCGCTGCTGGTGCGCCGCGGCAACCAGCTCCTGATAATCCCTCAGCGTCCCCAAATGCGGATCGACCGCATACAAATCCACGGCCCCGTATCCGTGATAATCCTCCGCGGCCCCATTCTTGACGACCGGCGTAAGCCACAGCGTCGTCACCCCCAAATCCTTCAAGTACGGCAAGTGCTCCCGCACCCCACGCAAATCCCCACCGTGATACGCGCGCGCCTTCGACCGGTCATGTGATCCCTGCGCTTCCACCGGTTCGTCATTCGTCGGATCCCCATTCGCAAACCGGTCCGGCATGATCAGATAAATCACATCGTCCGGCGCAAGCCCCTGAAACCGGTGAATCGTCTCCATCCGCGCAGCCATCGGCAATTCGAACGAGGTAACTCCCTCCGGACTCGTAATCCGGCAAACCGCCGTCCCGGATTTCGTCTCCGCGCCAAATTTCAGCCACACAAATAGATATTTCCCGCCGCCCGAAGCCTGCGTGCGTTCCACCAGCAAGCTCTCCAGATTGCATTCGACCTTCGTAGCCTCCAGCCCGCGCCCCGAAATCACCAACATCACTTCGGGAGTCAGCCCGATCCACCAGTTCGGCGGCTCGACTTTAGTAACCGCCGGTGAATTTTCCGCGCCAGCACCGCCTTGCGAAGCCTCAGCCCCCTGAAGGCCCGAGCAGCACCAACCCGCCACCAACGCCAAAGCAAGCAAAGCCTCAAAAGCACTTCGCCCAACCCCTCGACTGGTCCTTCGTCTTTTTCCACCCACCCTAGAAATTGTCATTCTGAGGACATCCGAAAAGGATGTCCGAAGAACCTCAACCAATGCGGTCGGCACCTCAGCCACCGTGCGCTGCCTTTGTGCAATACCAATCACGTCTCACCCGCTCCCGCAAAAATCAGCTTCCCGAACGCCTCCGGCACATGAAAATTGGGCTGCGGCGTCCGCGTAGGCTGCCAAGCCGAATAAAACCGCGGGGCCGCAGCCCCCTCCACCCGAAAGAAATTCACCCGCCAGGTCGCGCCCTCATCGAACCGCGCCGTCAAACTCTTCATCGGCAACTCCAGCACCGCCCGCCAGCATTTTCGCGCATCGTCAATCTCCACGCGCCGCCGCAGCCCGCTCCGCAAATCCCGCTTTTCCCCCGGCGCAATATCTAGATCGATCCAAAACCCATTCGGCGCCACTTCAAACTCCTTATATCCCGCAACCGATGGATCGCTCTGCAAAAACACTTCGCAAACGTCGCGGTCCCACAATTGATCCCGCCACCCGCGAGCATCCGCGTCCGGAAAGACAGTGATGCTCCGGTACTTCGCCACAAACCTCGAATACAAATGTTCCGGAGTCCACAGCAGCCGCACCTCCGTCTCCCGCTCCGCATCAGCGTTCAACCCACGCCAGTCCGTGCTGAATCGCACGGGCGAAGCCGTCCCCCACGCCGCCTCCGGCGGAAATCCTTCCCGATCCGCCCCGTCCACCAAACGCCCCGCAATAACCGTATCCCCGCTCATCGCGTCATTTCCCTCCCCAGCCTTTCCTCGAGTAACTCAGCGTATCTCCGCGCTCTCTGCGTCTCTGTGTTATCTTTCTCTTCTCCTGCTCGCCCGTACCGCCCGATGTTCCCACGAATCCCCGCAAACTGTTTGCGCACGCAAGCATCGAGCCGCCCCAACCCGCCAAGAACCCTGTGCTAGCATCAATTTTGGTCACATAGAGTTCAGCAAAAAGTTGTAACTAGCCCCATCTCCGGAGGCCCAACATGATTGAGCCCGTAGCTGCCACCGATTTCACCACGCAATCCGCGCGCCGTCACCCCAGCCAGTTCGAATCCGTAAAGTTTCGCCTCGACAAAGACGTCGCCCGCATGACCCTCAACCGCCCCGACCACAATCTTCTCAACGAGTCCATGCTCCGCGAAGTCGCCGACGGCATTCTCTTCGCCGGCGCCTCCGAAGAAGCCAAGCTCGTGGTCCTGGACTCCGCCTGCAAAGTTTTCTCCGGCGGCATCGACATCGGAGAATACACCTCGCAGCGCGTCTTCCAGATGCTCGAAGCCTTCCACGCCGTCTTCACCAGCATGCTCGAAGTCGGCAAGCCGGTCATCTGCGTTGTAAACGGCCCGGCCATCGGCGGTGGTGCCGAGCTGGCCGCGTTCGGCGACCTGGTCGTGGCCACCCCGAAAGCGCGCTTCGCCCAACCCGAAATCACCATCGGCGTGTTCCCGCCGCTGGCCTCCACGATCCTGCCCTACCTGGTCGGTCCGAAAATCGCCCTCGAGATCATCCTGACCGGCGAGCCGGTAACCGCCGAGCGCGCCCTCGAACTCGGCATGGTGAACCGCCTGGTTCCCGAAGCCCAGCTCGAAAAAACCGTCGAAGACCTCGTCGCGCGCATCGCCGCGCATTCCGCCCCGGTCCTCAGCATGGCCAAAAAAGCCGTCCTCGGCGGCATGGGCCTCTCCATCAAAGACGGCCTCAAGCAATCCATGGACATTTTTCTCAACCAGCTCTATCGCCTCGAAGATTCCCAGGAAGGCCTCCGCGCCCTGGTCGAAAAGCGCAAGCCCAACTGGAAAAATCGCTGAGCGCTGCGCGTCGCCGGAGCAGCTAGCTTCCGTTTATACCCCAACCAGTCATTGCCAAAGTTTCCGCAAAGGCTTCAAGCGAGGATGCGATTCACCAGCGAGCTATGCTATGGTCGGCAGAAATCTGGAGGAAGACATCTTGAAAAATTACCCAAGGATTCCAGCGGTTCTCTCCGCCATATTCGTCATAATCCTTGGCGCGCAATTTTCTCAGGCCCAGGACGCCCACAAACCAAAAATAGGCTTTTCCATAGAAGCCATGAAAGGAGAACGTTGGCAGACGGACCGCGATTCCTTTGAGGCGCGCGCCAAGCAACTGGGGGCCGAGGTGATCTTCAGCGACGCCAACGGAGACGATGATCTTCAGTTCCAGCAAGTAAAGGACATGATCAAGAAGGGCGTCAAAGTGCTGGTTTTACTGCCGCACGATTCCTCCAAGGCGGCCCGTATGGTGGACGCCGCAAAGGCCTCTAATGTAAAGGTCATCAGTTACGATCGCCTGGTTCTGAACAGCGATGTCGATCTCTACGTGAGTTTTGACCGCATTGAGATCGGCCGGATGCAGGCGGCATATCTGGTGAGAAACGCGCCCAAAGGTAATTATGTGCTGATCGCGGGTTCTCCCAACGACGAAGGCGCCAAAATTCTGCATGACGAGCAGATGAAGATCCTTCAGCCATATATCGATCGCGGCGACATCAAAGTGGTCGCCGATGGCTACACCAAAGACTGGCTCCCTTCCGAGGCGTACCTCTTTATGCTGAAAGCGATTGATTCCGCTCAGGGCAACATCGCCGCGGTCGTGGCTTCCAATGACGCCATGGCTGGAGGTGCGATTCAGGCCCTCCGCGAACATAATCTGGCCGGCAAAGTGCTCGTTTCCGGACAAGATGCGGATTTGGCGGCTATCATATGCATCGCGCAGGGTACGCAGAGTATGACGGTTTACAAGCCGGTCACAAACCAGGCCGCACGCGCCGCGGAGGAAGCCGTTCGCCTTGCAAAGGGCGAAAAGCCGGACGCGGACGGAACGATAAACAATGGGAAAATACAGGTGCCGGCCATAATGCTGAAACCCGTGCTCGTAACCAGGAACAATATCAAAACCACGGTCGTCAAAGATGGATTCCAGACGTTGAAAAGCATTAACCAGGGACTGTCCAAGGAGCAGCAGATCAATTAAGGCTCTTTCTTTTTATGGAATCGACCAAGCTGCCCGGGAGCTAAGCTAAGCCGGATGGGGAAGTTCCGCTGCCGCAAGCCTTGCCATCTCACCAATTTTCGCGGCCGCGCGCGTCACTGGAATTTTCTGCAAAGTAAGAGCCAGTTTTAAATCAGGGGAGATTCGTGCTGCGAAGTTCCTTCTCTAAAAATCTCGGCATTGCGGTGTGCGCCGCGGCGGTAATGTTCCTATGCGCCGCACTGTCTCATGCGCAGGGTCCAACGCAAACTCCAGCCCCAGCGCCTTTCGCCCATCCAGCCCTCCGCGAGGTCACCGACGAAGTCGGCCGTACCATCCATATCCCGCAAACTCCGCGCCGCATCGTCTCCCTCGCTCCAGGCCTGACCGAAACCATCTACGCACTGGGCCTCCAGGATCTCCTCGTCGGCGACACCGACTATTGCGACTTTCCACCGGACGCCCAGCACAAACCTAAAGTCGGCGGCGCTATCAACCCCAGCCTCGAAGCCATCGCCGATCTGCACCCCGATCTGGTGCTCGCAACCAAAAGTTTGAATCGCCTCGACACGGTCCTTTCCCTCGCCAACCTCGGCATCCCCACCTACACCACTGATCCGCAATCCGTCGCAGCCATCCTCTCCTCGACGCAGAATCTGGGGGAAATCCTGGGCGCCCCGGATGCCGGAAAAGCACTCGCCAGGGATCTCGAGCACACTCTCGCTGGCATTCAGAAACGCGTCGCTCTCTTTCCCCGGCGCACCGCCCTCTTCGTCGTCTGGACCCAGCCGCTCATTTCCGCCGGCAAGAAAACCTTTGTCGCCGATGCGATTCAATACGCGGGCGGCATTTCCATCGTGGATTCTTCGGAAAACTGGCCGAAAGTAAGCCTCGAAGAAGTCGCGCGCCTCCAGCCGGAATTCCTCGTCTTTCCCGACACCCACTCGGAAACCACGCCGCTAAACATCGAGGCCCTCTCCGATTTGCCGGGCTGGCGCATTCTGGACGCCGTCCGCAACCACCGCTACGCGAAGACGAGCGACGCCATCGACCGTCCCGCGCCTCGCATCGTTTCCGCTATCGAGGATTTGGCGAGACAATTTCACCCCGAAGCCTTCAACGACGAGCCCGGCGCCAATCCCGATCCACTCGACCGCAAAGACAAGAAGGACAACAATAAAGACAACGTGACTCCGCCCAACTTCGCCCCATCGCAGCGACCGTCAACCAGCGCAACCCCTGGTAGCGCCGGCATCCCTGCCGGCAACCCGACGAGCCGCCAACCGTTCACCATCGAGGAATCCGCATGCGCCCGCTAACGTTCCGAGGCGTTATTTGGCGTTGCGGCATTCTCGCCATCATCCTCTTTGTCGTCGTGGTTATCGCGCTGAAGCTCGGCGCGGTTCCCGTCTCTCTTTACGGCCTCGGCCTCGACCTTCTTCATGTGCTCCTCCGCAAGTCCGGCGAACTCTCCAGCAACTACAACATGATCGTCTACGACATCCGCTTGCCCAGGATTCTCCTGTCCATCGTTGTAGGCGCATCGCTCGCTGTGGCGGGCACCGCATTTCAAGCGCTGCTCCGTAATCCCCTCGCGGATCCGTATATTCTGGGAGCCTCCAGCGGGGCCTCTCTGGGCGCCATGCTGACGTTGATTGCCGGGCCGTATCTGGCGCTTCCACTGATCCTGTCGGCGGTGGTCACTCCGCTCGGTGCCTTTCTTGGCGCCGCTGCCACGGTCGCCGTTGTCTATTTTTTGGGCAGCCATAACGGTCAGATTGACAGCAACACCCTGCTGCTGTCCGGCATCGTTTCCGGCTCTTTCCTGTCCGCCATCATCACGTTCCTGATCTCCACGCTGGCAGGTCGCGGTGATCTGCGTGGCATTTTGTTCTGGCTGATGGGCGATTTGTCGGCCTCTCTCCAGCCGAGTGTGCGATGGGTCCTGGGCATCGGCTTCCTCGTCGCCACCGCCATCATCTACACCACTGCTTCGGATTTGAACCTGCTGCTGAACGGCGAAAAAGAAGCCATGCATCTGGGCGTCGATGTTCGCCGCGTCCGCCTGGTCGTGTACATCGCCGCCTCGCTGCTGACTGGCCTGGCCGTTTCCTTCAGCGGCGCCATCGGCTACGTTGGGCTGCTCGTTCCCCACGTGATGCGGCTGATTTTTGGCTCCGACCACCGCATCTTGATTCCGACGTCCGCGTTCGGCGGCGCCATTGTCCTGGTCATCGCCGACACCGTGGCCCGCACCGTCGTCGCCCCCTCCGAGCTGCCCGTCGGTGCCATGACCGCTCTAGCCGGCGCTCCGTTGTTCATCTATTTACTGCGGCGCAAATTCGCGTAAGCTCGTCGCGCACCATGGCTGCGTCCTCCACTTTCGCCGACAACTCCCGCGCCACCGACATTCGTCTCAGCGTCGAGCAGGTCAGTTATGCCTACTCCGCGAATCCCTCGCAAGCCCCGTTGTTCACCCTCGAAGCCAGCAGTTTTCAGGCCCGTCCCGGCGAGATCGTCGCCATTCTCGGCCCCAACGCCAGTGGCAAATCCACGCTGCTTAAACTGATCGCCGGCGCACAGCCACCGCTCTCTGGCCGGGTCTTGCTGAACGGCTTCGTGACCCACTCGCTCCCTCCACGCATCCGCGCTCAGCGGATCGCCATGGTCCAGCAGGAAAGCCCTCTCCTCTTCCCATCGCGCGCCTGGGAATTTGTCCTCCAGGGCCGCCACCCTTACAGCCGCACGTTGCGCTTTGAAACCAAAGCAGACGTCGCCATCGCCCGCAACGCTCTGGCACAGGTGGGCGCGGAACACCTGAGCGATCGCTGGATGGACCAAATCTCCGGAGGCGAAAAACAGCGTGTAATCCTCGCCCGCGCCCTATCCCAGCAACCGCTCCTCTTGCTCCTCGACGAGCCAACTCTCCACCTCGACATCGGCTCCCAAGTAGGCCTCCTGGACACCCTGCGCAAACTAGCCGCCGAAAACCGCTACACGGTGGTCGTGGTCACCCACGAACTGAACCTAGCCGCCCAGTACGCCGACCAGATCGTGCTCCTCCAGCGTGGCAGGACTCTCCGTGTTGGCCCCCCGTCCGCGGTCTACCAGCGCGAACTCCTCGAACAAGTCTTCCAAACCCCCCTCTCGATCGAATCCAGCCCCTCAGGCCGCCCCCGAGTAACCATCCTCTCCGGCACCTGACTCCCGGAGTTTTGCCTCGCCAATTGCTGGCGAGCACGGTTCGACCATAACCGCCAATTCTCTAATCCCGCCCGTCGCCGCTCACAACCGATTTTCGACCGTTCCCTGCATAATACTTAGCCAATTGATACTCACATGCTATTCTTTCCCGTGTACGCCAATTCCAAATCCAGTCCCCGCAGAAACGCTCACTCGATCACTTTGGCAAGTTCCAACGGACGCCACCCTGTAGCCGCCCTCTGTCCTTTCAGAGGGCGGGGTTTAGACAAAGCTAAGCTACCGCGTAAGCCTTGTAGAATGAACACTTGCAAAACTCTATCAAAACAAACCACTTTAACTATCTTTAGAATGAATACTTACAAAAAACAGGGGGAGGGTGATTCTTCCGACTGTAGCGGCCGCTTTCGGAAGCGGGCGCTTTTGGGTTCTAAGTACGGTCTCCAGCCCGACCGACCGGCACCCAACAACCTGATGCTATAATTCCCCCTCTTCTATGATGAAATTAGCTTCAGAAACGCCCAGCATCCCCCCCGAATTGCTCGCAAAATACGAGCCAGTCATCGGCCTGGAAGTCCACGTCCAGCTGCTGACCAACACCAAGATCTTCTGCGGCTGCTCGACACGCTTCGGTGACGCTCCCAACGCGAACACCTGCCCGGTGTGCCTCGGATTGCCCGGTACGCTGCCGGTGCTGAACAAGCGCGTCATCGAAATGGCCTCGCGCGCCTCGCTGGCGCTGAACTGCACGGTGCACGAGCATTCCCGCTTCGCGCGCAAAAACTATTTTTATCCCGACCTGCCGAAGGGCTACCAGATCTCGCAATACGAACTGCCGCTGGCAACGGGAGGTTGGGTTGAGGTAGAAGTCGATGGCGCGAGAAAGCGCATCGGTATCACGCGGCTGCACGTCGAAGAAGATGCCGCCAAAAATCTGCACGAAGGCTTCGCGCAATCTGCGACGAAAGCCTACATCGACTTCAACCGCTGCGGCTCGCCGCTAGCCGAAATCGTATCCGAACCGGACATGCGCACGCCGGAAGAAGCCTATGCGTACCTGACAACGCTGCGGCAGATCCTCCTCTACACCGGCGTAAGCGATTGCAACATGGAAGAAGGGTCACTGCGCTGCGACGCCAACGTAAGTGTGCGCCTGCGCGGCACCGAGCAATTCGGCACCAAAGTCGAAGTGAAGAATCTCAATTCCTTCCGGTTCCTGCAAAAAGCGCTGGAATACGAAATCGAGCGCCACATCGGCGTAATCGAAAGTGGCGGCCGCATCCCGCAAGAAACGCGCTTGTGGAATCAAGCCGAAGGCCACACGGTGTCGATGCGCTCGAAAGAAAAAGCTCACGACTACCGCTATTTCCCGGAGCCCGACCTGCTCCCCGTACACGTGAGCGCCGCCTGGCGCGAAGAAATCCGGCGCACGCTCCCGGAGTTGCCGGAAGCCAAGCGCACGCGCTTCGTTACCACGTACGGCATCACACCCTACGACGCCGGCGTGCTAACCGAAACTGCGAGGCTTGCAGATTATTTTGAGGACGTCGTTAAAGAGGGAGCCGATCCTAAGATGACGGCTAGCTGGATGCAAAGAGTTTCGCATCTTGCGGAATCTACAGCTTCACTGATGGAACGAATAACAGACAAGGCTGGGCCCTTGGCAGCACACCGATTCGCTGAAATGATAAATATGGTCGCAAATGGGCAGATTACAGCGGCCGTCGCAAAAACCGTGCTCCCTAAGATGATTGAAACGGGAAAGACTGCCGCCGAAATCGTCGCCGCCGAAGGGCTCGCGCAGATCAGCGATACTTCTGCCATCGAACAAGCCGCTCGCGAAGTAATCGAAAAGAATCCGGACAACGTAGCGAAATTCCGGTCGGGCAATGAAGGCGTTTTCAA
>CAWENU010000022.1:0-57427 GCA_963810355.1 uncultured Acidobacteriota bacterium | reverse complement strand
TGTGCGACGTGTCCGGCCACGGGATTGGTTCGGCACTCGTGGCCAATCGCATTTATTCCGAGACTCTCCATGAACTCGAACGCAAAACGAAACCCGGCGCTTTACTGCGCCACCTTCATGATTTCGTCCATCATCACATCGGATCGGACGGTTTTTATTTCACGATGGCGGCCGCGCGCCTTGCCCGGCGCGGGCGCCACATGACCTTTGCCGCCGCCGGGCATCCGCCCGCAATGCTCGTTTCAAAGGGCGGTGTGCGCCTGCTGGATTCGCAAAACGGTATCCTGGGCTGGCTCCCTCAAACTGCTCCATCCGAGTCGGCATACGAAATCGAACTAGCGCCCGGGGACCGCCTGGTTTTCTATACCGACGGGCTAGTCGAAGTGTTCAACAGTCTTGACGACATGTTCGGCGTCGAAGGTCTGGCTGCGTTGGTCCGCCAGTCGGCCGACCGAACGCTCGGAGAGATGAAGCAAGCCATCCTCGATGGCGTGGATGCCTGGCGGCACGGTCCCCTCGTCGACGATGTGTCCCTCGTCATCGTCGAAGTTCGCTAGTTCCGTGGTTTCGCTCCACACCCCGCGCTCCACAAAGTGGCAGCACTTGGTCGGACAGTGTGCAAGCTGACTGGTCCGCGTCTCGGCTGCGGCATGGCGCAATGCGGAGCGTGCGCCGTGCAGGTCGATGGCCAGGAAGTGCGGGCGTGTGTCGCATAGCACTGCTTGCGGACCGGCAGTTTTTGCCGCGCACGCGAGCCACATCTTGCCAGGCGGCAGTGTTCCAGCGCGACGCCATCCTCAGCCACTCCATTTTCGCTCGTAAACAAACGACTTGGCCCGCTTGTTCAGGCGCACTTGTCTGGCATCGCGAATGCATCCCTGCCAGTGCCGGCGTGGCGGCGCGCAGCTAGAGTTCAAGTGCAAAACGCCGATAAGCCCCTAGGGGCGCGCGACGCGCCAAGCGTTGCGGATTAGAGACTCTTATCGATTCGGAGGCTATCAATGTCTATTTCCCCTGTTTCCAGCAATGATCTATTTCAAACGTCCGTGGCGCACTCTGCGCAGACCAAGTTCCAGCAAATTCAAAGTCAGTTCCAGAAGGTCGGCCAGGACCTGCAATCCGGCAATCTAACCCAAGCCCAGGCTGACTTTGCGACGTTATCGCAACAGCTTCCTAAACCCCAGCAAGCCACCGGCGCTACCACCGCTGGACCAACAAGCACTCTCGCCAAAGACCTCCAGGCGCTCGGCCAGGATTTACAAGCTGGCAACCTCGCGGCCTCGCAAACCGACTTCGCCACAATCCAGCAAGACGCGCAGCAAAGTTCCGCCCAGGCGCAAGTCCACCATCACCATCACGGCGGCTCCAGCCAAGCCAGCAACACCCTGCAGCAGGCCTTTGCTTCGCTCGGCACCGCTCTGCAATCCGGAAATCTTTCTTCCGCGCAGCAGGCTTACGCGACGTTCCAGGCGGATGTACAGCAGGAGTTTCCAAACTTCAGCGCCGCATCCACGGGCACCGGCACCGCAACCCCCGCCGCGACCGGAAGCGGTGCCGTCAACGTGACCGCCTAGCCATCGCAGGCTTCGTTCCGATCGCCATTCTTTTGCCGAACGACCGCTTCCAGGTTCCCGGCCGGTTCTGCGCGTCATTATCTGGTCTCGCAGACATGACGCGCAGTTTCCATCAGTTCGCTTGCCTGCTTTTTGCCTTCCATCCGATAACCGCGGTACATTCGAAATGACGCACCCCGCATTCTTTCGACGACGCGTCTAACCGTCTTGAACTCCCTGTACCTCGCTGTGTATCGCGCGTATCTCGCACTCAAGAAACGCGTCGTCGACCCCATGTTTCGCCGTTGGCCGCAAGGTCAGGCCAGACTCAACAACGCCAAGGATTTTGTGAAGCGCCGCGCCCTGCCCAGCCGCACCGCCTGGCTCCAGGTGCAATCCGGTTTCGCGCAGGGACTCTGGATGCGCCTTCGTATCCCCGAGGAAGCAGGTTTTTGGCGCGGCGAGCACGAGCCCGAAGTCCAGAACGCCATCTCCGCGATGGTCCACCCCGGCGATGTCGTTTACGACGTAGGTGCGCACTTGGGATCGCTCGCACTCGGTACCGCGCGCCTTGTCGGCTCCTCGGGCCGCGTCGTGGCGTTTGACGGTGATCCCGAAAATGTCGAGCGTCTGCGCGAAAATAGTATGCGCAATCACCTGGACTCGTGCATTCAAGTGGTCCATGCCGCCGTGTGGTCCCATCAGAGCGCGTCCGCAATTTCATTTCGCCGTGGAAAGAGCCAGGCGTCGCAAGGTGGCGTGGAATCCGATGGACAACGTCCAGTCCTGGCGGATGGCGAGATCATCCCCGTGCCGGTAACCACTCTCGACGACTTTGTGGCCGCCGGCGGTCCCCTGCCGCAACTGGTCAAGATCGACGTGGAAGGCGGCGAGTACGAGGTCTTGCGCGGCGGATCAACTCTGTTCGCGAACCACCGCCCCCAGATCGTCGTGGAAGTGCATCACCAGGAAGCAGCGCACAAAATCGCCGCTTGGCTCGACGACTTCCGCTACTCAGCGAAATGGCGCATCCCCTCGGAGAATTTTCCTCGCTATTTGGTCGCCTGGCCAATCGAGCACGCCTCTCCCGCACTCGCAAGTCCAGAAGCGCCACAGTAAATTACCGACAAGACCGCTATCCATCCCTGCGCACACGGAGGACGCTCATCTGTGGTTCACATAAGCCGCGCTTACACCTGTACCAAAACGGACCCGGTCATTCCCAGAACCGCACCCCAAGAACGCACTATGTCGCGATACCAAGGGCAAACTGCGTAGACCCGCGCCAAAACTGCTTAACGCCAACCAAATAGTTGGAACTAAACTTGCGCCCACAAAAGCCGATGGGCCAGTTCGGAGACCACTCCATGGCGCAATCCGTTAACTTTGACTTCTTCCGCTCCATCCTGGAGGACTTGCACCTTGCCGTCTATATAGTCGATCGCGGCGGCAAGATCGTTTTCTGGAACGACGGTGCCGAACGCATCACCGGATACCTTCGCCAGGACGTCATCGGCCGCATGGACAACGACAACCTCCTTGGCGCAGCCGACGGCAACGACAATGATTTGTCGGGCCCCTGTGCCCCCACCGCGGTCGCCATGCGCGAGGGCAAGGCCATCCAGGCTCATCGCATCTCTTTGCGCCATAAGTCCGGGCACCGGGTCCCCGTGGAACTCTGGTCCTTCCCGGTTCGCAACGCCGAAGGCACCATCGTGGGCGCCGCCGAAACGTTTGACGAAAGCGTCTCCATCTCCGACTGGGACCGCCGCCAAACCAAGTTAGCCACCTACGGCTGCATCGATCAGGCCAGCGGTGTTCTCAACCACGGCATGATCCATTCTCACGTCCGCGAGAACCTGGGACTCTTCGCCGAGCATCACGTGCCGTTTTCCATCCTCTGCATCCAGCTCGATCATTTACCCGAACTTCAGGCTCGCGACGGACCCGGCGCCATCGCCGCGGTTCTGCGCGTCGTGGGACAGACTCTCGAGAACAGCCTTCGCCCCACCGATTTTCTAGGTCGTTGGCAGGAAAATCAGTTCCTGGCCATCCTCACCGAGTGCAGCGGCACCGAAATCTCCTGCGCCTCCGAGCGCCTGCGCCGTATGGTCAGCGGATCCAAGATCGCCTGGTGGGGAGATCGCTTGCCCGTCACCATCTCCGTCGGCGGCACTGCGGCGAAGCCCGACGACATGGTCGACGACATGGTATTGCGCGCCGAACAGGCGCTACAGCAAAGCATCACCCACGGCGGAAATCGCACTACCGTGCAGGACGACTAACTTCATGAAGTATCCGAGGATCCCTTCGCCATGTTCGTAATTATCGGAATCGTTGTGGTGTTCGGCGCGGTCATCGCCGGCTACTTGATGGAGAAGGGCCCTCTGAAGGTCCTCATGCAACCCGCGGAACTCATCATCATTGGCGGCGCCGCCATCGGCACGGTGCTGATCGCCAACCCGCTCTACGTCCTCAAAGCCATCGTCGGCGGCGTCGGCGGTGCTTTTGGCGGATCGAAGTTTGGCAAAGACAAGTACCTCGAAACTATGAAGATGATGTACGAACTCTTCACCCGCGCCCGCAAAGAAGGCCTGATGGCCCTCGAAACCGACAGCGACGCCCCGGACAAAAGCCCGGTCTTCTCCAAGTATCCAAAATTCCTCAAGGATCACCATGCCCTTCATTTCGTGTGCGATACCATCCGCATGGCCGCTGGCGGCGGCGTGGAGCCCTTCGACATGGATCAGATGATGGAGCTGGACATGGACGTGCACCACCACGGAACTTCGACTCCCATCGCGGCACTCTCCACCATGGCCGATGCGCTGCCCGGACTCGGAATTGTCGCTGCGGTCCTGGGAGTGGTCATCACCATGGGGGCGCTAGGCGGCCCACCCGAAGAAATTGGAAAAAAGGTAGCGGCTGCTCTCGTAGGCACCTTCCTGGGCATCCTCCTTTGCTATGGCTTGATCGGACCGCTCGCCTCGAACATGAGCAAGGGCGCCGACGAAGAGCATGCCTACTACTACGTCCTGCGCGTCACCATGGCGGCTTTCATGAGAGGTACTCCGCCCACCGTCGCCGTCGAATTTGGACGCCGTGCCATTCCCGGCAACGTGCGCCCCTCCTTCCAGGAGCTCGAGAAGCACATCAAGAACCGCGGCGATGCCGCCGCACCGGGCGCTGCCGAAACGCCGCCAGCAGAGGCCGCGGCATAAAGACGGCGCAGCAGCAAAGAAATAGCGGTCAGTCTGCAATGTACGGATAGCAGCAGAGACAGAAGGCGACTTTGTCCACGGTAAAACCCATCATCATCATCAAGAAGAAGGGCGGCCACGGCGGCGCTCACGGCGGCGCCTGGAAGGTAGCCTACGCCGACTTCGTCACCGCCATGATGGCCCTGTTCATCGTCCTGTGGTTGCTCAACACCAGCCAGAAAATCCAGGAAGCCGTCGGCGGCTATTTTCGGGATCCTACCGGCACCGCCAAGCTCACCGGCAGCGAAATGCCCAGCGCCGAAGAAAACTTTGTCATCACCAAAGACAATATGGAAGAGCTGAAAGAGCAGCTCGAGAAAACCGTCCGAGAAGTTCCCAGTTTCGACAAGTTGAAAAACAACATCGACATGACCGTAACCAACGAAGGCCTGCGTATCGAGCTGACCGAATCCGCCACCGGCACATTCTTCGACAGCGGCAGCACAAAAATCAGCGGCGACGGCGCCGACCTCCTGATCGCGCTAGCCGCGGAATTGGGCAAACTCCCCAACACGCTCGCCATGGAAGGCCACACCGACTCCAAGCAATATCCCGGAGCCAGCAACTACGGAAACTGGGAGCTCTCCACCGACCGCGCCAACGCCGCCCGCCGCCTCATGACGCAAAACGGCATCCGCCTGGATCAGGTAACCCAGGTTCGCGGCTTCGCGGACCAGCGCCTCCGAAAAAAGGACGCCCCCCTCGACCCCTCAAATCGCAGAATCTCGCTGATCGTGCAATACTTGAAAAAGAAGCCGGACGCGAAAACAGACAAGCCCGGCACCGAAGGCAAACCCGACGCCGAAGGCAAAGCCCCCGAAGTCAAGGCAACAGAAAGCAAACCACCACCGAAGGATCCCAACCCAGCTCCGTCGCCGCCCAAGATGTAGGCGCCGGGCTTCAGCCCGGCGAACCCGCTGCCGCCGCGGGGCCCTTCCTTGCGCCTTTTGCGAGCGTAGAGATTCCGGCATGCCCACAAAACCGATTCCTATATCTTTTCTGTCCTGCTGTGCGCTACCGTACCATCCCTAAGGGTTCGGCTGAAGTGGAGGTTCTGTGTTGTGGCAAGAACTCTATATAGCCTGCGTTCTGGAAACCAATTCAGAAAAGCTCAAAGCCCTCATTCACGAAACGGAAAATGCGATCATCTCGCGTTTACAAACTCTGGAAACCCCCAGTTACGAGCACCACGAGATCGCGCTTGCCTCAGCCTCTCTGCTGGTCCTGAAGAGCGAAAGATTAGGCCGGCCGGACCATCCTGATAGCAGAGATGCGCTGTCACACAAAGCCGGCCGCCAGCACATAAGAGAACTTCTGCCTGCGAATGTGCAATCTTGTGCGGAATATGAGCAGTTGTTTGATAATTGCCTGGATGCCTTGACGCGGTGGACTCGACTGCAGGGCTTTGAGGATTATCCTCGCTCGTTGGGAACACTGGTCGAAGGCGAAGTGTGGCGCGCGGAGCGCAACTATGCGGCCGCATTTTCGGCACTGCACCAGCACACGCGCTGCGGATGCCCGGTCTGTGAAGGCGGGCTCGGCGTTCACGGAAACACAGGCCTTGCCGCCGCAACATACCGCAGCCGGCAACCTGCCCTGTGGGAGCATCGCAAATCGTCAAGCGACCTGCCAGGAAGGCCGCGCGTTACGCCCATCAAAACAGACACCTTGGCGCCGCAAACGGTGATCGCCGAGCATCTACGAATGTCGATTCGCACGTGGAGTTGCTCGCTGGATCGCTGGTGGTCCGCCACTTTCGCCGAGGCCAAGGATTGGACGCTGGTTTCAAGAATGGCATTGGCCGGAGTTGTTTTACTCACCATCGCGCTGCGTATTAGTCCGCTTCCGCCCTGGCAGCAAATTGTCCGCGTGCCCTTCGGATTCTCCGGTATCTTGCTAATCGATGTGTCGTTGGGTTTCGGCGCGTTCGTGTTTGTCTATAACGGGAATCTGGCCCGCCAACTCAGGCACCTGCGCGACTGGCTCGATGCCCATTGGTCGGCCGGCAACGGCTAGAGCCATTTGTCCTTTCCGGATCCCACTCGGCGTGCTCCCCACTCCCACACTGTCATCTGATTGATCTGTTTCGTCCTGGATGTATCTGCGGGACCGAGCGAAACAGGCCGGTCTTTCTCTTCCTGCTAAGGGTCGCCCGCTATTGCGCCCTTCACACCCAATCAGATTCCAAGCATCACCAAAAAAAATCTCTTGACACACCTACGCTGGTAGTAGCATAACAAACGAGTGTAGTAGGAAACAGAAATGACCGAGCCAAAACTGACAAAACTCGAACTCCAAATCATGGACGCCCTCTGGACCCGGCGCCAGGCCTCCATTCGCGACATCCAGGAGGCCTTCCCCGAACAGCACCGTCCGGCCTACACCACCATCCAGACCACCGTTTACCGTCTCGAAGCGAAAAAAGCCGTCCGCCGCGTAAGAAAAGTCGGCAACTTTCACATCTTCGAAGCCGCCGTCTCCCGTAACGCGGCTCAGCGCAAGCTGATCGACGACCTGCTGGCGATGTTCGGCGGCCACACCCAACCGGTAATGGCTCACTTGATCGAATCCGGCAAGCTCACCCTCGACGACGTGAAGGATGCTGAAAAAATTCTCCGTAAGCTCGCGAGAAAGGAAAAGTCGAAATGATCCCAAAACTTGCGTTCGCCTTATGGACGGCCATCGCACCGTCGCTGGGCAACCACCTCTGGCAGTCGACGCTGTTCGCGTCCGTAATCGCGCTGTTGACTTTGGCGTTGCGAAACAATCGCGCCCAGGTTCGTTATTGGCTCTGGCTCGCAGCCTCACTAAAATTCTTGATCCCGCTTTCGCTTCTCGTTGGCTTGGGCAGTCATCTGGCATCGTCCCGCGCGACCGCACCAATAACCGGGCTGTATTTCGCGATGGAGCAGGTTGGCCAACCTTTCACCCGGCAAGCGGTTCCACCGATTCCTAACGCCACTCCGTCAACCGCCTTCCAGAGCCTGATCCATCTCCTCCCCGCACTTCTGGCCGTATGGCTGTGCGGATTTGTAGTCGTACTGTTCGTCTGGTGCGTGCGTTGGCGCCGCATTTCCGCGGCGGTCCGTGAAGCTGAGCCCTTGCGTCAAGGACGAGAGGTCGAAGTTCTCCGCCGTCTTGAAAGTGCACCCGGTATGCCGAAGCACGTCGAAATCCGATCGTCGCGCGGTTCCCTCGAGCCTGGCGTCTTCGGTATCGCCCGGCCCGTCTTGTTGTGGCCGCACGGAATCACCGGCCGCCTCGAAGACGAACACTTGAAATCCATCCTCGCTCATGAACTGCTCCACATCCGGCGTCGCGACAATCTCGCCGCAGCCATCCACATGCTCGTGGAAGCCGTCTTCTGGTTTCACCCCATAGTTTGGTGGATGGGAACGCGCCTGGTCGAAGAACGCGAACGCGCCTGCGATGAGCAAGTCCTGGAATCCGGTGGCGACCGTCAGGTCTACGCGGAAAGCATTTTGAAAATTTGCGAATTCTGCGTGGGATCGCCGTTAACGTGCGTCTCTGGTGTGACTGGCGCGGAACTCAAGACCCGCATCACCCGCATCATGTCCGGTCAAGTCGCCCGCAAACTCGATTTCCGCAGAAAGCTGTTGCTCGGCGCGGCTTTCATCCTGGCCGTCGCCGCACCGATCGCCGCCGGCATGCTTCACGCCAACCCACGCCGCGCCGAGTCGCAGACCCCGGAAACATCCACCAGTGCGCGTGCTTTCGCGTCCGTCTCGATCGTGCCAAGCGAATCCCCCTACTTCAAAATCATGCTCATGTTCGGGCCCAACGGCTTCCGCTCAAGCGCCCCGTTGCAGCAGGTCATTCGCGCCGCATACGGAGTGGAAGACGATCGCATAATCGGAGCACCAGACTGGCTGAACTCCGAGAAATACGATTTTGAGGCCAAGGAGGACACTTCCGGCGACAGCGATCCTCGCAAACTGAGCTTCGATCAGAACATCGCGGAACAAACGCGCATGCTTCAACAGGTCTTGGCCGACCGCCTCAAACTGGCACTCCACCGCGAGACCCGAAACCTCTCGGTCTACGCTCTAGTCCTTGCCCAAGGGGGTCCCAAATTTCACGAGTCGCAGCCTGGCGACACCTATCCCAACGGATTCAAAGGCCCCGATGGCATCGCCAGACCCGGCGCCATTCATTTCGAAAACAGCGTCGAAAACGGCGGTAATTATTTTGGATTCGGCACTAAGTTGACTGCCCAAGGAATCCCGGTCGGCGCTTTCCTGTGGCACCTCCAGGGGTTCTTGCATCGCACTATCGTGGATGAAACTGGACTGTCCGGCACCTATGATTTCACTTTTCAAGTGCCGTCCCTTCCGCCTATAGAAGCTTCCGGCCGCATACTCTCTGCGCACCTTGAGCAGCAGCTCGGCCTGAAGCTCGAACCGCAAACCGTTCCGATGGAAGTTCTCGTGATCGACCACGTCGAAAAACCCGAGTTGCAGAGCGAGGCGGCGAGTAGCAAGCCGGCATTCAACTCCGGTTCAGTCACGCTGAACAAGTCCGCCACTTCTTCCGACCCCCCCAGCCGGCATCCTCGACCATTCGAATAACCAGCAAGTACAATTATTCTCTTGACAAAGTCCAGGTTTCGTGTATACTGGTCGTGTTCCTGTAAGGGAGGCCAGGGATAGGAAGGCGTAGCCCTTTGTCCGCCCAGGTCGCGCGCAGGCTTCTCCGTAGTTCCTCAACTCGGTTTTCCGCGAGTCCACTACCTCTTCCTTCCGTCTCTGCGTCCTCTGTGCTTTCTGTGGCAAAAAATCCCTCTTCCAAAGGTGACCCCCGATGACCGAACCTCGCTCCCATAACCCGGAATTCTGCCAATTCGCCTTCTCCGACAACCGTCAATGCCGCATGCTCCGTCACCGCAACCACCCCACCCTCTGCCTCTTCCACGGCCACGCCGAGCACCAACTCCTCGAATCTCACCGTCTGGGTGCGGAAATGGCCGCCACCTTTACCGGCGATTTCCTCACCGCCGCCGACATCAACCACGTCATGGGCAAAGTCTTCACCGCTTTAGCCCAAAACCGCATCCCCCAACGCACCGCCGCCACCTTGGCCTATCTAGGCCAGCTCATGCTCCAATCCCTCCCCATGGCCAAAAAGGAAACCCAGTTCGTCTATTCCTACGAAACCTGGAAAGACTTCATGGACAACGCCGTCCAACTCACCAACCCACCCGAAATCCAACCCGACGCCACGATTACCGGGTGATACAGGACAATCTCGAATGACATGCTCTTGGCTACCCCTCAGCGAGTCTCTGGCGTCTCAGCGCCTCAGCGTTATCTTTTCCCGTGCTCTTAGTGCGCAAGGTTCGCTAACTCCTTTACAATCCGCACTTCCGCAAAACGCACCCGTAACTCGTTTAGAATCCGCACTTCCAAAAAAAGGCGTGGGGGGAGGTAGACGAATTGTTAACTGGAGCGGGCGAAAGCCCCGGCGTAAGCCACGATGCGGAAAAAGTCCCTTTCCTCAGGAGGTCGGCGCTTCAGCGCCGACGTAAACTGCGTGCTCTCAACGGGCTTTCAGCCCCTGAAGCTAGGTTTTCTACCTCTTGCGCAGCCCGTTTAATGGGCCGCGGGCTTTTGGTCTGGTGGAGGAGGCGGAGGCGCAATGAACTTGGAGTCTTCGACCGGAACGTTCTGGTGCAACTCGTCGACTTGGATGCTGAAACGGTTGCCGGGACGCGCCAGGGACCACCGGTACGGGAGCTTCACGCCGTCGGCGTCGCGGTAATCGCTGTAATCGACTTGCGTCGGCAGGCGGCCCAACGGCGTCTCATTGTAGCGGACCAGCCGCAAGAGCAGCCCGCTCTGCGAGTCGAAGTAGAGTTTGAGTGGCGGTTGCCCTTCGGTTTGGCCTACGACCTGCGTCGTGTCATGGCTGTCAATTTTTTCGCCGGAGCTGACCATCCATTTGGATGCCGAAGTCTTCGCGTCAACCGGAAAACGCAAGTCGGCGTCCAGACGGGCACCGGAGATTTCGTCGGCGTTCATGATGTGCGGCGGACGTCCGGGAACGCTGAGCCAGCCGGAGTGGCCGTCGAAGCCGGTGACGCTGTCGCCGCCGGGTATGTGCATCACCGAGACGCGCTTGTCGGGAGCTTTGCTGTAGACGTCGACCGGGAAATGCTGGCCGCCGAAGGCAGTGAGCGTACCCTTTTCGACGCGGCTGGTGATTTTCTGGACGGCTTCAGCTCCGCCCGCCGCGCTTAGATATTTGTCGAAGAGCTGGTCGGCGGTCGGCAGCGCTGGGGCTGCTGCGGGTTTTTTCTCCCCGCTTGGTTCGGGAGCGGCGTCTTCGGCGGCCACGAGCGGCGTGCCGATCGGATCGGCGGCACCCCGATGGCAGGAAAAGCAGGTGACCTCGCGCTTGCCCTCAAAATTGTCTTTGTTGATGGCGAACATCATCTGCATCATCTTGCGCGCCGTTAACTTCGGCTTTTTGTCGTCTTTGTCGAAGGCCATCCCTTTCCCTTCGCGGACGTGGCAGTACTCGCACTCTACGCCGAGAGAAGCGGTGATGAATTGCATGGCCGGGAATACTTGCTCGGCGGGGATGCCCTTCAAGACTTTGATGTTCTTGAATTGTTCTTCGGCGAGTTTGGGCGCCGGCGGCGTCTGGGCGGAAGTGGATTGAGCGCGAGCGCCGATGAGTACCAGCCCCGCGCCAAATGCCGCCGTTGTTGCTAGGGCCATGCAATGTTTTTTGTGGAAGATCGATCGGATCGAACGCAGCAAGCTCATCAGGCTCCTCGCCGGCGGGTATCTCGAAAAGGCGAGAGGAGTCTATCAAAGATGGCGCGATCGAAGTTACGTTTTCGTACCAAGTGAAACATTTGTTAGTTTGTAGACTTGACCTCGGAGGGACGCCTTGGCAGTTCAATTGCCCCCTGTTGTAGAATGCCGCATGGCTCTGGCCCTCCCCCCCAGCGAGCAGCTCAAAGACATCCGCAACCGCCTCGGAATCACCACCCGCGACGTCGCGGAATTCAGCCAGAAGATCGCGCAAGCCGAAGACAACACGGAATATCACATTTCCAATGCGTGGCTGACGCAGATCGAAAACTCCGACTCCGTTCCCAGCATTTTCAAGCTGTACAGTTTGAGTTCCATCTACCGCATCAAGTTCAGCGACCTGCTGCTGCTGTACGGCGTGGATCTCCAGAACCTGGTCAAACACCAGATGTCCGCGCCGCTGCCCAAGACGCACCTGACCACGCTGGAAGTTTACGATACCGAGAAGACGATCTCTTTCCCGGTGCGCTTCGACCGCTCCTTCGACGTGGATAATACCAACCTGCTGTCGCGCATGGTGGAAGTGTGGGGCGAAGTTCCCATTGCGCTGATCCAGCACCTGGACATCCGGCACAGCCTGTATGGGTACATCGGGCTTCAGGACAATACGCTGTCGCCGCTGCTGCGGCCGGGTTCGTTCGTGCAGATCGACCCGCACGTGCGCAAGATCCAGCCGATGCGCTGGCGCACGGAATTCGACCGGCCCATCTATTTCGTGGAATTGCGCGACGGGTATGCGTGTTCGTGGTGCGAAATGCAGGAGGGGCACTTACTGCTGTTGCCGCATCCACTGTCGTCACGCAGCGTGCGCAGGCTCACCTACGGGAGCGACGCGGAGATCGTCGGGCAGGTGACCGCGGTGGCCATGCGGCTCACGGATGCCTCGGAGCCTGCTCCTGACGGAATCGCCAAATTGCCAAAGCGAGTCTGATGTTGGACAGAAATAAGCGCGCAACCGCGGGATTCACTTCCACAGGAATCGCCACGCGATAAGGTTCCAGCTTTTGCCAGATGCGCAGAACATCCGTGGCACTCTCGTGCGAACAATCCAGATAAATTTGCAACTGTTCCACCAATTGTTCCAGCGAGTACGCAGACAGCTGGTAAAAAATCCGACGGTGCGCCATCTCCAAAGCTTTGCCGGCGACATCCGGACTGAAGCGGGCGGCGAGTCCGTCATGATGATACGTCCCGGTATTGTAGTCGCGGGTAGACGCCAGATAGATCAGCCGGGCCAGGTCACACGAAATCTTCGACAGCGATCTCTGCAAGAGATCGTCGTAGGCGGCTTGCTCGGGCACGAGTTTGACGGTGATGGGCATTGGGTCTTGGGATAGGGACCTCAGGCGAGTGTGGGGTCGAGGTTAAGAAGATTCGAAGCCGCGGAACTCGCGGCCGGTGGCAACCGCTTGGAAGTCGTGCTGGGCTTGCGCCAGACGCCCGGACAGCGCGCCCGCGTAGACGGCCAGGCCGCGGACACGCTGGGGTCCGGCGGCCTGAATCGCCAGAAAAAGCAGGCCGCAAATGAGCATCAGCTCGGCATACAGCAGGACCAGTCTTGTTTCCGTCGCGAAATGCAGATCGTGGCTCTGACGCGTGGCTTCCGTGTGCTGGCGCATGATGCGGCGGATCGCCGTGGAGGTCTGGTGAACCCAAACCAACGCGACGAGTTTGCGTTCCCGGCGGAAGAACTCTTGCAGCTGGCGCGAGTTGGTGTTGGAGACGAATTCCCAATCGTCGGAACCAAAAATTCTGGAGACAAATTCGGCCGGGCACAGATCGAGGCCAGCTTCCTCTTCGAGCAGGGGCGCGTCCGACGTAGACGATACTTCACGGGCAGCCGCGGAAGCACGCGCGGCCATGAGAAGCAGCAGGAGAAGAAGGACGGTGCCGAGCAGCAGGGCCGTGGGAACGCCGATCACGACCCCACCGCCTTTGCGACGTAAGTTCGAGCATCGTGCAGACGGCGCTGGGTTGCGGCCGCGACGCGTTGGTATTCTTCTTCGAGATGCAATCCCCGCTCGGGTAGAGGGCTGGCCTCAAAGGACCATAGAGGTATAAGCCAGAGAATCAGAAAAAGAGGGTACGAGGCTGAATAGAGGAAGGCCAAGATATCGTGCGCGCGACCTGTGGACGGCGCCAGCGTCAAACAAAATACGCTCCAGCAAACAAAAAGGCCATAGCCCATGACAATGCCACGCAGGTTCCGGCCAAACGGAACCGAATAGAAAAGAAATAACGCAATCAGCGCCACGATCGCTACGCCTTGAATGGCCCGCAGGGTTCCTTCGATGCCTCTGGCGGTCGCCATCGTCCACCATTGAGGATCTCTGGCGGCGTTGACGAGCGCCTTCATCAATACGATGAGAAAGACAAGGCCAAGAAGCCTGCGCGCCATCCGAGCAGTGCCTGGATAAGCACCCAGACCAACGCGATAGATCTCAAAGACGATCCCGCAACTGACCAGGACACAGAGAAATTCAGCGGTCCAATAGGCGCGGTTATACGAGTTTTCGTCGTGACTCCACCGAGCAATACCCATGCAGACCAAGTCCTGGAACAAAACAAAGGAGATGTAGAAATAGAAGGCTGGATAGCGGGAGGCGAGCTTTCCTCGAAAGCCCCGAAAGAGCAGGAGTGATTCCAGCGCGATACTGCTCCACCAAATTGCCAGGTTGAGCATGCTCCTCCGAATCTCACCTAAACTAATTTCGCGGAGTGAAATGCTAGCACGAGTTGGGGAAAAATGCGAGACCATCCCTCCCCCTAAACTCGTTTGCGGCCCTTAAGATGCAATCTCCCGCCAGGGATTTGGGGCTGGCTTGCCGCCGTCGGCGATGAGCCAGGGATTTGGGGCTGGCTTGCCACCGTCGGCGATGACCCAGGGATTTGGCGCTGGCTTGCCACCGTCGGCGGTCAAAACGCCCGAATGCAGCAGTAAATCCGCCATCAGAAGCGCTACACAGAACAAGAAAACAATCTTGATCTTACGCATTAAATCCTCCTCGCAGAGATTTGGGACCTGGAAATGACCTCGCGACAGTTCGGCCACGAGTCGGGAAAGCCTAAAAGAGAAAGGGGAAAGAACCGAACGGAGCGAGGCCGTGGTCGGAATTCCAACCAGAGACGCTGGCGACTGCCCAAGAAGAGCCTGCCGGCTCGCGACGTCCAGAAAGTGAACGAAATTCGATCCCCGGTCAAATCTATCAGTACTCAGGGATAAGATTCCGACCGGGCCTCAAGACTGATCACCAACTAACTCTGAAGACACAAAAAAATGGGCCAAGCGGCCAAGAAGTATCGACCATCGTCGTAGCGCCGATTAAATGGCCCGACGGATTCCCGCAAATTCTGGAATTCAGGCCGTCGGCACCGGGAAGTAAGGGGGGACTGGAGGGGCTTCGCGAAGGTGCGGTTGTTATCGTAAGCGAAGCGCTGTTTTTTCCACCAAGAGGTTACGGCGAGTCTCAAATGTACGGGGAATCCTTGGTTGTCTCGTTCTCTCGGCATGGGCATGATTGCGTCCACCGATGCATGCCGTGTGAGAAAGCGTAGCGCGCGTGGCGGAAAGGGGAATCGGCGTAGCGCACATGCGGAGGTCGAGGTTCATGCAAAAGAGCAATGAAGAGTGGTGGGAATGCACGAACCGCATGTGCGGACACACGATTCAGTTTATAACGCTGGGGCGTCGACCCAGTGAGGCTAGCCCGACATGCTTTTGCGGCAGTAGCATGAAGCGACCATACGTTAAGCCGCATTGCAGCGAATACGCGACTGGCTTTGCTGCCGGTTCCGGCGCTGGCCCTGCCGCAAGCGCCATAAATGTGAGCATTCAATGGTTCGTTCTGCCCCTGGCGATGAATAGCCGGCTTCCGGCGCGATCCGATGCGTCATGATGATCAGGGCGTTGCAACAGGCCGCGATGGCGACCACCCTGGCGTTGATGTCCCTGGGCGTCTTTGTTCTCTACGATGCTTTTACGCAAGCGCAGGCGCCGTTAACGAAAAGTCTAGTTGAAGGCGCGGTGTTGTGTGCCTTCGCTCTGGCATTACTTTATTCACTGGGCACGCGCGACGAAAAGTGATCGCAGGCGCAGGGATGATCAAGACACAAGATGCCGACGAAGTCGTGCTCCGTTGCCGAGCGGCTTTCATTTTCGATGCGCAAACGCACGGCAGCAGCTCGCGCCCGATCAAAGTGCTGAGTGAATGCATGTGTGATTTCCGGCGCCCGGACTGGGAGAGCCGCTGGAACGACTGGAACTCGCGGCTCAACCCCTACCTGAATTTGTTTTTGTGCGCGGAGCACGCCCGGCAGCTTGGGCTATTGAAGGAGTAGGCGGACCTTCGAGTGCCATTATCAGCGCGATGCGGAGTTGGTTCGGCGCGGCGTTCGATTGGCGAAGACGTCCACAGGGTCCGGTGCAAGTGGTAGGTCCCCGAGACTTCGCCGGTGCGAAGAATCTCGAGGATCGTCATCCGAAGTAAAGTGAATCAGGTACGCTGCAGACTTTTCCTACACGCTTAAACACTTTTCTTACACGCTCAGACAAAGAGCACTTGGGATATCTCGGAATTCCTGTGGATTCCCCAACCGGCCTAAAATACCCGAATAGTTGAGAGCCACTCTGAGGGCATGGTTATGCTTGCTCCAGGTCTCCCGTGGATTTCTCGCAGGCGCCGGGGGCAATGAACTGGCCGGTTTCCGCGTCGCGCACAAAATAGTGGCCAGGAGAATACTGTCGTAAGGCTTCGAGTCTGGCCTGAGCTTCGGCAATAGAGCTGACCTGAGCGACCCACAACGGGCTGCCGTCATCCAGGCGCCTGAAGATGTCGAAACCCAGCCTCATATTGGCAACCCGCGAGATCCCGAGAACTCGTCCGCAGCAGACGTGTCGAAGGTTAACGGGGTCGATTAGCGCTGTCTGTTCAATATTGAACAGACGAACCTCCCAACGAAGGGTAGAAGGTGGGCAACAACGAACTGGGGAAGTCAGCCACCAATTGCAATCCGACGGGAGATTTGTCGACGAAGGGGTTCCCACGGCCATTGCCACGCTTGAACGAGGGGGAAATGAAATCACGGCGGCGAAACGGGTTCCCTAAACCGGGATTCTTTGCGGGAGCGCTTCCATCCAAGAAAATCAAGGAATTCAAAGCCGGACAGACCATTATCTCGCAAGGAGAAGACTGCACCGATGTCCACTACATCGAAAAAGGAGTAGTGAAGCTCACGCTGGTTTCCAATCGCGGCAAGGGCGCGGTACTCGGGATTCTTGGCGAAGGTGATTTTTTTGGAGAAGCTTGCATCACCGGAGAGGCGGTGTATTCGACATCCGCAATCGCGCTGGTGCCTAGCCTGGTAAATATCATCAAGGGAAAAGCGATGTTGAAGATGGTGGAGGAAAATCCGGCCATCTCAACGCACTTCATCAACTACCTGGTGATGCGGAACCGCCGCATCGAACAGGACCTGATCGATCATATGTTCAATTTCAGCGAGAAGAGACTGGCGCGAACACTTTTGCTTCTGGCGCGGAGCCGCCAGGGGGACGAGGCTGCGCCGATCCTGGACAAAATCGGGCAGGATACGCTGGCGGAGATGGTTGGGACGACGAGGTCGCGGGTTAATTTTTTTATGAACAAGTTCAGAAAGATGGGATTTATTCATTACAACGGAGGGTTGACCGTTCACGACTCGCTGGAGAGCGTTTTGAGCGAGTAGAAGCGGCCGGCCGGGATTGGCGGAGAGGTTTTGAGCAAGACGTCGGCCCGGGCGGGGCAAGCCCCGGCCCTACAACGGAGGATTAGGATCGGAGAGTCAGGAGTTCCAGGCTACTCGGGCCAGCTGCTTCTTGCGGGTTTCCCATTCGGCGCCAGACAAAATGCGTGGAGCTACTTCGATCAGGCGAGGCGTCAGCTTAAAGACCGCCAGTGGGGTCCATGGCTTTCCTTCGCGGGTGCGAAATTCCCGCCGATTCAGGCCCTCGGCCATTCGCGGGTAGGAGAGATCCTGAACGACCATTTCCGCCAGGCAATTTAGAATCTCCATCTCGGAAGGGTTTTCCTCCAGGTGCAGGCAATCGCCGGCTATGCGGGTGCCGAAGGGGATTTCTTCACCGAAACGCGAGCCCTCGGGAGCTTCGCGCGGAGAGTCGGCTTCGGTTTCGCGTTGCCATTCCACAGCTGCCAGGCGCCACCCGGCGGTTTCCTTCTGCTTCACGTACTCATAACTTGGCCATGTCGAAAGGATTTCCCGGGTCCATTCCATCTTCTTCATGAGCGCCTCCTGGCAGAGGAACCTCTAGTGGGTAGCGGATAGAGAAAACAGCCCCTCAGCAGCAGTGGCAATTCCGATGCCGACCACCGCGGGCGAGAAACTGATTGAGAAACAATGGGTTAAGCGGGATTTCCAGCGATAGGCAGTGGATACACTGTCCGTTCATGGGATGGCGTGTCGCATTGCCGGACACCGGAAAGTGGGGGCAAGCGCGGAAATCTTGACGGGCAGGGCACGAACGGGGTTATCATCTCGCTGCCCGGGCCCGACAATTTCAACGCTTTGCAATGTTGGCTTAGCCGGAAGATATCGCGCGCCCCATGGACCCTGCTTCGAAGCGCACCGAAAATCGTACTCCCTTGAAAGTGAACGTAGACCTGTCCAGCCTGGACGTGCGCATACCGGCGACAGGGGGGATCACGGAAAACATTAGCCCTCGGGGCGCGCGGGTGTTAACCAGCAAACCGTGGAAGCCGAACGAACGCCTGAACCTGCGGTCGCTGGGGGGAACTTCCGTTCGCGGGCGCGCGTGGTCTACTGCGTGCCGGTGGACAACGACCAGTTTGCGGTAGGACTGCAGCTGTTCGCGGCGGCGGGTAGCTGGCGATCGCCGAACTGACCGATTCCATTGGTGACCTGGATTCGCGACGCCAAGGTGGGAACCCTCGATCTGGGGCTACTTGTTGCTACTTATGGGTCTTGCGCGGAGCTGTCAAACGTTGCGATTCCAATTGGAGGCGCTTGCGCGCTTCCTTGGATTTCAAAATGAAGCGCTCGACGTTCGCCATGAAGTCTGGATTCCCGGTGCGCTTCCGTAATTGCTTGAGGAACGGGCGGACCTTCGCAAACATCGTGAACATCTCCTGCGAAAACTCCGCGTTGAGTAAAGCCCCTTCGCTCAAGGTGCCGTCCAAAACGAAGGAGGTTGCCATTCCCCAGTACGTAGGCACCTGCCTCAACCAGCGGCTCTCCTTCTGGCTATGTGCCAATTCAATTTTCAAATAATCGCGGGCGTTGTCCGGCCAAAATTCATCGCGCCACCAGAGACGTGCCTTACGCATCTCCGCTTGCTTTTGCAGACGATGGAGCTGAAGAAGGAGCCGCGCGTCCTGCTCCATGGGCTTTTTGCGCAAGGAAACCTCCCCGAACTGCGCACTCCGCTGAAGGATCGGTTTTTTGCCCAAGTTTGCGCTAGCAAGAGCTATACGTTGTCGATAAGCCATCCTGAACTAGCGGCATATTAAGGAGCGAACGGTCAGAAGTCAACGTAAAGTAACGTTTAGCTGTGGTGTAGTTTGGGTGGCCGAAGGTCAGGTCTTCAACTCCGGCGATTCGGGCAATCGTGCACTGTCGATCGGTGATGTTATAGTTTCCCGGTGTACGCGCAAAAGTTTAATGTCGAGGTGGTGATTCGTGGGGAACGCCGGGCTTGCCCGCTAGGGTGGCTCGATCAATTCTGCATGCGAAATTTTACGAATGCGGCGGAGTTCGACGATACCTTGCCGGTCGGAGAGGGCAGGGTCGAGGCGAGCTTTCGCGTGACGCCGGAGCGGTTCGCGGAGAGCTTTGGGGCGTGGCTGACGCAGCGAGGAAAAGGCGAAGGGCAGGCTCTGCAAGTAGATGTAACACCAGGGAAGTGACGCCGGCTTGAAGTTTAGAAAAGATCCGGACCTGCGGGAGTAGGTTACGCCGCCGGTTCTCGCTTTTCGATGCCGAGCACCTTCATAATCTGCGGCAGCGCCGCTTGTGCCGCGGCTTCTCCGACTGCAACCAATTCATCGGTTCGCGTGAAATCGTCCCAGACAAAGGGCTTCACATCCGGCTCGATGATGACATCGGCCTGTTGGCGCCAGGCGAGATCGGCGTGGCGCTGGATGATCGAGAAAGAGCGGCTGATGACGTCGGCAGCGGTGCGTGGAGCGGAGAAGCTGCCGGCTTCCAGATAGACGGCGATGTTGATGTCGGCGCCGAGCAGCAGGGTTCCTTCGACGGGCACCGGGGAGGTAAGAAACCCATCGACCAGGGTGCGACCCTCGAATTGTATAGGCACGAACAGACCAGGGTACGCGCATGATCCGCGCATGGGCGGGCCAAGCAGCCCGCGGGTGTAAAAGACGGACACGCCCTCATTGATGTCGCTGGCGGCGATGGCCAGCGGAGTGGTGAGCTCCTCGAAAGTCTTTATGGGCGTGAAGCGCTCGAGATAGCGCTCCATGCGCAGATTGTTGGCGAGGCCGAGCCAGGACGGCGTCCAGCGTCCGAAGTCCGCGAAGGTGGTGGTGCGGGCGATGCGCTGCATGTCGTTTAGCGGCACGCCGGCGCAATAGCAGGCACCGATCAAGGCTCCCACGCTGGTTCCCGCCACGACATCGATGGGAACGCCGGCGTTTCGGAGCGTGCGAATCACACCGACGTGCGCGATCCCTCTGGCGAAGCCTCCAGCCAGGGCCAGGCCGACGCGGGGGCGTTCGCCAGCGGAGCGTGTTTCGCCGCTAGCCAAGGCGCGGATCTTGTCCGTGGCGTTCTTCAGCCAGTCCACTGCATTGGCAACTTTGTCGTCCATCATCTCACTTACAGTTTAGTGCTAGTCGCGGCTGCTAGGCCCTTGTTTGACCGCCGCATGCCGGTTTTGTAACCTGTCCTACGGTGCTAATCCCCTCAAGAGGCTGCTAACCGATGAAGCGTCGCATTGAGAAGGCTGTCGTGTTGGGCGCTGGAACTATGGGCGCACGGATCGCCGCGCATTTTGCGAACGCCGGTCTGCCTTGCATCCTGCTAGACATTGTACCTCCTGGAGTGCCCCAGGATGCGCCGGTTGATGCGCGAAACAAGATTGTTCGCGCGGGGTTGGAGGCGGCGAAGAGGGCTAAGCCCGCGGCGTTCTTTACCGCGTCGCTCGCGGAACGCATTGCCATTGGAAATTTCGACGACGATCTGGGGCGTTGCGCGGAGGCGGACTGGATCATCGAAGTGGTCGCCGAAAATCTGGAGATCAAGAGAAATCTACTGGCGCGCGTCGCGAAGTTTCGCAAGCCTGGCGCCATTGTTACCACCAATACCTCGGGGCTACCGGTGCATTTGATCGCGGAGGGAATGAGCGAAGAGTTTCAGCAGCACTGGGCTGGCACGCACTTCTTTAATCCGCCGCGGTATTTGAAATTGGTGGAGGTGATTCCCGGGCCGCGGACTTCACCGGAAGTGATGGCGACGCTCAGCGAGTTTTGCGACCGCCGGCTGGGCAAGGGCGTGGTCGTGGCGAAGGACACGCCAAACTTTATCGCCAACCGTATCGGCACGTTCTCCATGTTGAATGCGCTGCGCTTGATGGGTGCGATGGGAATGACGGTTGAGGAGGTGGACGCCTGTACCGGTCCGGCGATTGGGCAGCCTAAGTCGGCCACGTTTCGCACCGCGGACATCGTCGGGCTCGATGTGCTGTTGCACGTGGTTAAAAATATTTACGAAACTGTGCCGAACGACGAATTCCGCGAGATGTATCGTGTGCCGGCACTGGTCGAAGAGATGGCGCGGCGCGGATGGTTGGGCGACAAGACGGGCCAGGGTTTTTACAAACGTGTGAAGGGCGAAGGCGAGAAAGAAATTCTTTCGCTCGATGTAAACACGATGGAATATCGACCTCGGCAAAAGGCGCGATTTCCTTCGCTGGACAATGCGAAGACGATCGAGGACACGAACGAGCGTTTGCGTGCTTTGATCGGCCCGATCCTGGAAGGTCAGAAGAGCGACAAGGCTCAACAGTTCCTGTGGGGACTGCTGTCGGAGACGTGCCTGTACGCGGCGCGGCGGGTGCCGGAAATTTCCGATCACGTCGCCGATGTCGATCGCGCCATGCGCTGGGGATTTGCGTGGGAGCTTGGGCCGTTCCAACTGATGGACGCCATTGGCGTGCCGGCATTCGCCGCGGGCGTGCAGAAAGAGGGCCGCGCGCTGCCACCCGTTCTGGAAAAGCTGTTGGCGAGCGGTCGCCCAAGTTTCTATGAATCGGAGAAGGGCACGACGACCGTCTTCGATATCGCTCGCGGTGGGGCGGAGAAGGTCGAAGAGCCCAACGGCGTGGTTATTCTCAAATCGCTGAAGGACGCCGGCCGCGAAGTCGATCGCAACTCCGGCGCTAGCCTGATCGACCTCGGCGAAGGCGTCGTCTGCTGCGAATTTCACTCCAAGATGAACGCGATTGGCGCGGATTTGATGGCCATGACTCACAAAGGGTTGAAGCGGCTCGAATCCGATTTCGACGCGATGGTCATCGCCAACCAGGCGGCCAACTTTTCCGTCGGAGCCAATTTGATGCTGGTGCTGGTGGCCGCGCAGGAGCAGGAGTGGGATGAACTGCACCTGGCTGTGAAGCAATTTCAGAATGCGAATTTGGCGATCAAGTACGCGCCGAAACCCGTCGTCGTCGCGCCGCAGGGCATGGCGCTCGGCGGCGGCTGCGAAGTCGGCCTGCATGGCGCGAGAATTCAGGCGGCGGCCGAGTCGTACATGGGGCTGGTCGAGGCCGGCGTTGGATTGATTCCGGGTGGCGGCGGGTCGAAAGAGATGTTGATCCGTGCGAATGAACACGCGGCCGGCGGCGAAGATCTGGATTTATTTCACGCGCTGAAGCCGGTGTTCGAGGCGCTCGCGATGGCCAAGGTCGGGACCAGCGCCGAAGAGTGTCGTGATCTGGGATTTTTGCGGCGCGAAGACGGCATTTCCATGAACCGCGATCGTCTTGTCGCCGATGCCAAGGAAGTCGCGCTCGCCCTCGTGCGGTCCGGATACAATCCGCCGGCCGCGAGCTGGCAGGAAGGCGCGCAAACCACACAGATTAAAGTCCTGGGCGAACAGTTCCTTTCCGCCGCGAAAATGATGATTCATCTGCTGCAGCGCGGAGGTTACGCTTCCGAGCACGACGCGCATGTGGCGCGCAAGCTCGCCAACATTCTGGCGGGCGGCTCGCTCAGCGCGCCGCAAATGGTCAGCGAGCAATACGTCCTCGACCTCGAACGTGAGGCATTCGTATCGCTGTGCGGCGAAAAGAAAACGCAGGAACGCATTGCTCACACGCTGAAAACGGGAAAGCCCCTGCGAAATTAGTTTGGAAACGCACCAAGTCGTGCTGCGCAACCGTGGCCTCAGCCGGCTCTCCGTAAATCGTATAAAAACGTATTGATATGGTGGCTCAAAACCGTCTATTCTACCGGCGCACCTGAGGTGCAATCGTGCAACGGCTTCTGGCGCCGCGGGAAGCGGCAAATATTCTCGGTATCAGCTACCCCACGCTGAAGCAATGGATTTACCGCAAGAAGATCAAGACTGCGAAGACGCCGGGCGGTCATCATCGCGTCCCGGAAAGCGAGATCGACCGCCTGATTCCAAAAAATCTCGAGCGCGGGGACATTCAGACGCGCCGCGGAAATTTCCGCAAGATCAGCGGCCGCAATCAACTCATCGGCCGCGTCCTCGCGGTCAAGTACAGCGGCCTGCTCGCGCAGGTGACCATGGCGATCGGAGAGCAGCACATCACCGCGATCATCACCGCGGACGCCGCAAAAGAGATGCGGCTGAAGCCGGGAGAGCGCGCCGCTGCATTGATCAAATCCACCGAAGTGATGATTTTGAGGGTGTAAACGCAAGCGAGATTCGTCCAAAAACTCAATCATGATCTCTTATAACGCGATTCGCCGCGCGACCTTCCTCCTTCTGATCCTCGCACTTTGTGTTCTATTCGGCTCGCGCCAAGCCCACGCTCAAAAGCACGAAGTTAGTGTCGCCGCCGCAGCGGATTTGCAGTTCGCGATGGCCGACCTCGCCCATCAATTTGAAAAGGCAACCGGCGACACGATCCACGTCACCTACGGCTCGAGTGGCAATTTCTTTTCACAACTGCAAAACGGCGCTCCGTTCGATCTGTTTTTCTCTGCGGACGTCGATTACCCGAAGAAGCTCCAGAGCGCCGGCCTCGTCGAACCCGGCTCGATCTTTTCCTATGGAGTTGGCCGCATCGTCATCTGGACGCCTCCGGATTCCAGACTTGACGTAGCCAAGCAAGAGTGGAACGCCCTTCTCGACGCCAGCGTGAGCAAGATCGCCATCGCCAATCCGGCGCACGCTCCTTACGGTCGCGCTGCGGTTGCGGCCATGCACGGCGCCGGAATCTACGAAAAGGTCCAAGGAAAGCTGGTTTTCGGAGAGAGCATTTCCCAGGCCGCGCAATTTGTGCAGTCTGGCAACGCGCAGGCGGGCATCATCGCATTATCGCTCGCCGTATCGCCCGCCATGAAAGACGGCAAGCGCTGGGAGATTCCGCCGGACTCCTATCCTGCAATCGAACAAGCCGTCGTCATGCTGAAAAGCGCCAGAGACAAAGACGCAGCGCGCGCATTTCTCGAATTTGTGAAAAGCGAGCCAGGTCGCGCGACGCTCGCGAAGTACGGATTCGCCGTTCCATCGGCCGAACCAAACGTCGCGCCCAAGCCATGAACTCTCGTAAGCGATACGCAGCGTTTTCCAGGCCAGGGCGCGTCTGTTGACCATGCAATCTCTGCTCCTTTCCATTCGGCTTGCCGCCTGCGTCTCAGCAATTCTCTTTGCCGTCGGATTGCCGCTCGCCTATTGGCTGGCGTATTCGCGGTGGCGCGCCAAATTCCTGGTAGAGTCCGTCGTAGCTCTGCCGCTGGTTTTGCCGCCAACCGTTCTTGGATTTTACGCGCTTGTGGCGATGGGCATGCGAGGCCCACTGGGAAAATTCTGGCAAGTGGCATTTGGTCACGGACTGGCGTTCAGCTTCACCGGCCTGGTATTCGCATCGGTGCTCTACAGTTTGCCGTTCGCCGTGCAGCCGCTAATCGCATCGTTTCAGAGCATCGATCGCAAGCTGCTCGACGCATCCGCCGTTCTCGGAGCCGGCGCTCTCCGCACTTTCCACCGCGTCATTCTGCCGATGTCGATTCCAGGTGTGGTCACCGCGCTGGTCCTGAGCTTCGCCCATACATTGGGCGAGTTCGGCGTAGTCCTGATGGTTGGCGGCAACCTTGCGGGCAGCACCCGCACAATTTCGATCGACATCTACGACCACGTGCAATCCCTTGAATACGCCGAAGCGAATCACCTGGCGTTCATCCTGCTGGTCTTCTCGTTTGTCGTGCTTTCCATCGTGTACGGACTGAATCGCCGGATTGGCGGGCGAATGTGGTCACCGTGGCCGTCGAGGTGAGCGCCATGCCCCTCTCGCTGCGTGTTCTCATCGAGCAGCGCGCCGCAAACCCTCCCTCTTTCGTGCTGGACGTGTCGCTCGAGATCCCGTTCGGCATCACCATTCTCTTCGGCCCTTCCGGCTCCGGGAAGTCCACATTGCTGGATTGCATCGCGGGCCTGCTGCGCCCGGATGCGGGTCACATCAAAATCGGCCACGATATCCTTTTCGACTCCGAAGCTCGCGTGAATGTTCCCACCCGGCGCCGCCGCATGGCCTACGTTTTCCAATCACTCGCATTGTTTCCGCACATGACCGTCGAAGAAAATGCAGCCTATGGCCTTGCGGACTTGACCGCAGTTCAACGCACTCAGCGAATCGCAGAGATCCTGCAGGCGTTCCGCGTCGAAAGCCTGCGCAAGCGGCGGGCCGGAGAAATATCAGGCGGTGAAAAGCAACGCGTCGCCTTAGCACGTTCGCTCGTTACCTTGCCACGCGTTCTTCTGCTCGACGAACCACTCAGCGGGCTCGACGCGGAATTGAAAGCGTCCATTCTCGACGACCTGCGCGCCTGGAATGCGGCGCAAAGAATCCCAATCCTCTACGTAACCCACACGCGCGACGAAGTCGACGCGCTCGGCGAGCGCGTCGTGGTCCTCGATCACGGCCGGGTCATCAACGAAGGGCGGCCCCACGAGATTCTCGACGCGCCCCGCCGAAAAAGACTCGCCCAAGCCGCCGGCTTTGAAAATTTGCTCGACGCCACAGTCGTCGAGCTACGCGAAGCCGACGGCGTGATGCGCGCGCGCTTGGCGGACGGCGCCCGCGAGATCGAGGTGCCACTTGGCTACGCCGTGCCAAACGATCGCGTCAAGATCGCAATCCGCGCCGGAGACATCCTGCTGGCGACCCAACCCCCTGTCGGACTCAGCGCCCGCAATATCCTGGAAGGGAAGATCGTCTCGCTCGAGCCGCGCGGCACGTTGGTCGTCGCGCGCGTTAAAGCCGGAGTAGTGTTTACGGTTCATGTGACGCCTGGCGCCGTCCGCGCGCTCGAACTCATTGCAGCCAAGCCCGTCTGGATCGTCCTGAAAACGCACTCCTGCCATCTGGTCAGCGATTAGCCAAATATTCTTACGTTTGCAGAAAAGAGCTGCGCCGGAGCAGGAAGCGAAATCAGATAAGGGGCGTCTCAGCGCGTCCCGCTATACCACTGCCGCCACGCCGGTGCGTCGGTCCCGAAATTCAGACCGGAAATATCGCGCAACGCGTGCTCCATCCAAGCTTTTTGCTGCGCGCTTAACTGTGCGTCGTCCATCCATCCCACGAAGCTGGCCGCCGCTACCATACGCTGTTCGTGCGTATACATCCCCGCTTCGGCCGTACTGCACGCGGCGCTTTCCTGCACGACGGGCGAAGGATCGTTGCGAAAGCGCTCCAACAGCATCGGGATGGTTTCATCCGTGGCGACAAGTCCAAGGGCATACACCGCTCCCGAACGCGTCCGCGCGTCTGGGTCATCGAGATATCCTTGCAACGTTTGGACGACGCGTTGTTTCTGCTCAACCTCGCGATTTCCCAGCGCTCCCAGCATCCACAGCGCCCAGGCCCGCGTGTTCCGATCCGCGAGCGAAAGCTGCAATCGATGCAACCCGTCGGCGTCTCGCGAAACTCCATCAAGTGCCAGCGTTGCCTGTAGCGCGGCCTCGCGCAAGTGAAGGTCGCGCTGATTGAGAGCCGCATTAACAAGCTGGTTCGCTTTTGCGGTGCGTTGCGTTTCGCCAATCCAGTGATCGGATTCACTGAGAATTTGATCGGCAGCCATCGAATCTCCGGACGCTAGCCGCTCCAAGAGGCTCTCCGCCTCGCCTTGCTGCGATGAACTGCTTCCTCCCGCTGCCGCTCCACTCTGCAACCCACCGCCGTTACCCCAGTCGGTTATCGAACTCACCGACGAATGAATTCTCCGCGCCCCGTTTTGCACGGCCCAGCCGAGCAGCACGATAAGAGCGAATCCCACGGAGAGATAAAGGATGACCCCCAAGGTGCGTGAAGGCCCAGATTGCGGAAGGGCAGAATGATCCGGCGCGATTGGTCCGTCGGGAGCCGCCGATTTCTTCGTCGCCTGTTCGACTTCCGCCAGTGCGTGCGCCACGTCGGCAACGGGCGGCTGCGGCGCTTGCCGAGTCGAATTTGCTGAGGCGGCGACCGAAAGATCGGCGCGATTCGTTGCCGTCGCCGGGTTGTTCGGCAAATCGCGAATTGGCTGCAAAGTATCAGGCAAAGGGGCCCATCCCCGGGGCTAACGCCAGCATGCGAAGCGGACGGTTCTGAGGCTATCCCCCAGGCGTACCAGTGCCGCCAATCTGCCAACATGAATGAGTTTTATAGACGGGAGGCCGGAGCTGCTGGCACGGAGATCCGCCGCGGGGTTCGCCCTGGACTTTGATCCCTGACGGCGAGTCCCTTCGGCCGCCGCGGTACGAAACGCTACTGTTATGGTTTGGTTGCGCTGGTCGATCCGGCCGGCGAAAACTTGATCTCATCCGCCGACAAAGTGTTGCCAGCGGGGTTCGGTGTAGCGTGAATCACCACACGATCGCCAACCGCTAAATCGGAAAGTTTCGCGGCTTTGCCGTCGCGCGTAACGTACATCGTTCCAGAAACAAGCTTCACCTCGATGGACGTCCCGTCGGCCTGCTTGACCACCACGGAGTCGGCGTTGATTTTTTCCAACGTGCCCATGACGTGCTTCTTGTCTCCATGAGCGAGCGCGATACTGGCCATCAACGTGATCAGTGCCAAGCACGAAATGATTCGATGCTTCATAAGGTTCTCCGTAACTCAGCCAGCATTCAAGCAGGTCCGGCAGCCTGCCAATCCCAACGGTAGTCGGCAATGCCCCACTCAATGATGATGCTCCGGCACAGCCTTTTGTTGCACGGGTTCGCCGTGCAGAAAATCCTGTTCCTCTCGATCCTCTTCGTGCTCATGGGGCCCCTTCGGGTTTTCACGTTCCATTTCTATGCGGTCTTCCATCGTCAGCTGTGGCAAATGCCGAATGAAGAGCACCAGTTTCCAACTATCGTCCTGCGAATGGGGACCTCCGCCAAAGGCCGGCATGCCCGTGAAGCGAACCCCATTTTCGATGATCCAAAAAAGTTCGCCGTCGGAAAGTTTTTGGGTCTCCTCCAAACGAAGGTTGGGCGGCTTCGGGTACAAACCTTTCCCGTACATGGTGTCGCCGCTGCCATCGTTGCCGTGGCAGGCGGCGCAATGATCGGCGAAGTGCGCGCGGGCCTCCTTCAGCGTTTCTCCCGACGCGGTGAAGGGATTGTGCTCATTGCGCGCGTTCGCGGGAATGGCCAGGTGCCGTGCGTTTCGCGCAATCATCGCTTCCATCGCGGTGGGGGTCGCGCGCGCGCTCAGCCCATTGTGCAAAATCGAAGCGCCACCGGCAACCGCCAACCCCACGGCCACCAACACAAAAAGAAGGATGAGATTACCGCGTTTCATGGCTCACTTTCATGGTATCCGACGGCTCCTTGTCACCGCCACAGATTTTGATTTGCCGCCTTGAACTGAGTTTGTCATTTTTATGTTCATTTTTATCTTAGTGGGCGGCTGCATGTGCGTACCGAGTGGCGAATAAGTGCGAAGCCGATACTCCGCCCGGCCGTTCGACTCTGGATTCTGACGAACCGGAGGCGTCTCTGGTACGATACATTTCGCTGGTTCGTTGCCCACCACAGCCAGCCGCGACTCGTCGATGAGTACTGAATCACAGCACGGGAACCCTGTTGCGCTGGCCGACTGTCCCGCGGACATGCGCGATTGTCTAGCCGCGGCCTGCGATGGGGCCGAACTTTCCTTTGAGCAAGGTTTGCGCCTCGCCACCGCCGAAGGTTCCGGACTCGAAGCGTTGATCGCAGTGGCCGACGCGTTGCGGCGCGAAACCGCGGGTGACACGATCACTTACGTCGTCAATCGCAACATCAATTTCACCAACGTCTGCTTTGTCGGCTGTAGCTTCTGCGGTTTCGCACGGGGCCCCGGCGCTCCCGACGCGTATTCGCACTCACAGGAAGAAGTCGTTCGCAAGGCTCAGGAAGCCTGGGAGCGTGGCGCGACCGAAGTCTGTATTCAAGGCGGCTTGCCGCGCGACCTCGACGGATTTTTCTACCGCGATCTTTTGCGCGCCATCAAACGCGCCATTCCCGAGATGCATGTGCACGCATTTTCTCCCATGGAGATTTCCTATGGCGTGGACAAGACCGGAATGCCGCTGCACGATTACTTGGGTATGATGAAAGACGAAGGGCTTGGCAGCATTCCCGGAACCGCCGCGGAAATTCTGGACGATCGCGTGCGGCAGCAACTGAGTCCGAACAAGCTTCCGGTCGCGCGCTGGGTCGAAATCATCACCGCCGCTCACAAATTGGGAATTCCCACTACCTCCACGATGATGTACGGGCACGTGGAAGAACCCGCGGATTGGGTGCGACACATACTGTTGCTGCGGTCGATCCAGAAACGCACCGGGGGCTTCACGGAATTTGTGCCGTTGGGCTTCATTCATGAAAATACGAGGCTGTACAAGCATGGCGGTGCTCGCGCCGGTGCGCGTCGCGACGACCATTTGCGGGTGCATGCGTTATCGCGCGTGTTGCTGCATGGCGCGATCGAGAACCTGCAAGTGTCTTGGGTAAAGTTGGGATTCGACGTTTCGCTCGAGTGCCTGAAGGCGGGGGCCAACGATTTCAGCGGCACGTTGATGGAAGAGAGCATCTCGAAAGCGGCGGGCGCCACATTTGGTGAGTTCGTTTCGCCCGAGGAATTCCAGCAAATGATTCGCTCGATTGGCCGCGTGCCAGCCGAGCGCAGCACGACCTACAAGATTCGCCGTGTCTTCGATTCGCCGGAAGCGCCGAGGGTGACGGAAAATCACGCTTTGGCGGCGCTGTCGTTGGTGCACGAGAAGAACCGTCGCCCGTACGGCGAAGGCGCGTACTGAATTCCAATGCGCGCTCTCTTGCTGCCCATCAAGGATCTGCGAAATGCCAAGCAGCGGCTCTCCGGTGTTCTAACCGCGGAGGAGCGGTTTGCCTTGGCACATGCGATGTTGGCGGACACGATTCGGGCGGTTCAGGGCGTACGGGAGGCCGACAAGATTTTTGTGGTGACGAACTACGAGCCGGCTATACAGGTCGCTCGCGAAAATGGCTGGGAAGTTCTGCGCGAGGAACAGCAAATCTCCGAGAGCGTGTCGGTAGACGCCGCATCGCGGCAATGCGAAGAATCCGGTGTCACCGCGCTATTGCGCTTGCCGCTGGATTTGCCGCTGGTGCAATCAAGCGATATCGATGAGTTGCTCGTCGCGGAATGCGGCGCGCCGGCGCTGGTCATCGTACCGTCGCGCGACGGAACCGGGACGAACGCGATTCTGCGGACGCCGCCGACGCTGTTTCCCTCGCATTTCGGTAATGGAAGTTTTGCCAAGCATTGCAACGAGGCGCAACGCGTGCATGCGCGGGTCCTCAAGCGGCGAAACGTGCGGCTGGAGATGGATGTCGACGACGAATCGGATTTGCGCGCGCTTCTGCAGCACGATTTGAGCGGCACGCAAACGGGCGCTTGGTTGCGAGATAGCGCCCTCTTGAAGAAATTGCGTTTGAGGCCTAGGACCGAGGCGCGTGTTGCGGGCAGTAGCTGAGCGGTTTGCCTTAGAAATGATCCAGACAAACATCCGCATTCCGGGCGCTGGATGAAGCGCAAGATCTATTCGGATCTTGACGCGATTGTCGCGGACGTGCCGGATGGCGCGCGAATCATGTTTGGGGGATTCGGCGGCGCGGGCTTTCCGAACAATTTGATCGCAGCGTTGGCGCGTAAGGGCACCAAGGACATCGTGGCCATCAGTAACAACTGCGGGACCCGCGACGGCGAACTCGGGCTTTTGTTCAAGCTCGATCGCATCCGGCACGTAACCGCATCGTTTCCCGGCCCGCACTCCAATTATTTCCAGGAGCGGCTTGCCGCTAAGGAAGTGACACTGGAGTTGGTCCCACAAGGTATTCTCTGCGAACGAATGCGTGCGGCCGCCGCGGGACTTCTCGGGTTCTACACTACGGTGGGCGTCGGAACCGAAGTTGCCGCCGGAAAAGAAGAGCGCACGATTGACGGCAAGCGCTGCATTCTTGAAATGCCTATTCACGCTGATTTCGCTTTTATCAAGGCGCAGAAGGCGGATGAACTGGGAAACCTGACCTATCGGCTGGCGGCGCAGAATTTCAATCCGATCATGGCCATGGCCGCGAAGACCACCATCGCGGAGGTTGAGGAGATTGTTCCCATCGGCGCGATCGATCCCGAGAGCGTCATGACGCCCGCGATCTTCGTGCACCGTATCGTGCAGGCGAAAGGGATTCGCTATGCCGGATAAGCCGCGTCTGACACGAGAACAGATCGCACAGCGCGCGGCGCGAGAATTGCCCGACGGCGGTTACGTCAATCTTGGGTGGGGCATTCCGAACCTGATCGCCGATTATTTGCCGCCGGGAATCACCGTCTATTTTCACAGCGAAAATGGAATTCTGGGCATGGGCCGGCGCGCCAAGCCGGGAGAAGAAGACTACGACTTGGTGGACGCGATGAAGGTACCGGTGACGCTGGTTCCAGGCGCCTCTTTCTTTCACCAGGCCGATGCTCATTTGATGACGCGCGGAGGACATTTGGACGTGGCGGTGCTCGGCGGATTTCAAGTTTCCGAAAAGGGCGATCTGGCCAATTGGAAAATTCCAGGGGCGAAGGGTTCCGGCGCAATCGGCGGCGCGATGGACATCGCGGCCGGAACGAAGACGCTCATCGTTTGTATGGAGCACACCACCAAAGAGGGTGCGCCGAAGATCGTGTGCGAGTGTACGTATCCCCTCACCGGACTGGCGTGCGTCACAACCATCATTACCGATCTTGCGGTGATCGACGTCAGAGCGGACGGACTGGTGCTGCGCGAAGTTGCGCCGGGATGGAGCGCGGCGGAAGTGCAGGCGCTGACCGGCGCAAAGCTGACTGTGCCGGAGAACGTTCCGGAAATGCGTCTCTCCTAGCGGTACAATCCCAGCTCGAGCAATGGAGGTCTTCGTGACGACCGTGTTTTCTCCTCCCGATCTTGTATCGAGACCATACAACGTGAACGTTGCACGGCTGATGATGGCAACGCCGGACGCTTTGTTCCTAGCCTGGACCGAGCAGTTCGATCGCTGGTTTGCGGTTCCGGGCACGGTATTGATGAAGGCCGAGGTCAATGCGGTTTTCTTTTTCGAGACGCAGTTCGAGCAAACGCGTCATCCACATTACGGCCGATTCTTGCGACTTGAGCGGAACTTGCTTGTGGAACTCACTTGGCTCACGTCGGCGACCTTGGGGTTTGAGACCGTGGTCACCGTGGAATTCTTGTTGCAGCCCGGCGGTACGCTGCTTCAACTGACCCACGCCGGCTTCCCCGACGAGGAAACCAGAAAGCGCCACGAAGAAGCGTGGCCGATCGTCCTCGCGCAGCTCGACCAGCGGGTCGCTGATTGAGAGCGATCGGGATGAATGACTCCGCGAGCCTAATAATTCGTAGTGCAGCGGTCTTTGCCCTCGTTGCCCTGTGCTTGCCTTCGCCCGTGCGGGCTCAAGACGATCTGGCCTATCGTATCCATTATGATCGAACTACTCCTGGGGTCGTTCACGTCTCGCTTGGTCTTACGGTTTTTGGTGCGGCGCCACTGACACTGATCATGCCGCGCTCATTTCCCGGTGGATACGTCCAGCGCCCTTACGATCCTTATGTCTCGAACGTGAAAGCTTTTGGTGCGAGCGGTGACGCGATCGACGTGCGGCGCGAAGAACTCGGCCCCCGCTGGTCGATCGGTCAGTGCTGTGCTCGCGTGGCGCGCATCGAGTACGACGTGGATGTCGCCCAGATGGAACGCGAGATTTTCGCGGCCTCCGACAGCTCCAAGATTCGCGACGGGTACGTGGGCCTATTGGGCTACTCCGTTTTCGCATTTCTCGACGGATGGGAGAGTCGCAGCATCGCTCTGGAAATCGCTGCACCTGAACAATGGCCGGTTTTTTCAACGCTGGCGCCAGCCAGCCCAGCGGCGACCACCACGCTGACGGCCCACGCGCCGGATTACTATGCGTTGGCCGATTCGCAGATCATGATGGGACCAAAGGTACAGTTGCGAAGAATCGACGGCGGCATACCACTTTTCGTCGCGGCCTACGCAGAGGGCGACGCGGACCTGGCGCGGGAATCAGCGCTCGCGCGCGACGCGCTGGACAAAGTCATCGCTTATTTTGGCAAGGCGCCCTTCACCCACTACTCCGTGGTGCTGGAGTTTCTCAAGCCGGTTTCTCCGCGCCACGAATACGGCTTCAGCATGGAGCATCTGAACAGCGGCACGTTCTACCTGGAGGTCGGGAACGCGCTTACTTCCAGGAGCACCGATTCCGAGAAGGAGGCGCATCGATTCAACTACGCCCACCATATCGCGCACTCCTGGATTCCCAAGCGCGCCTACGGGGCTGGCTACTCGCCGTTCACCTGGGAAATGGCACCCGTCAGCGACACCGTCTGGTTCAACGAAGGATTCGGCCGCTATGCCGCGATTGCGGCACTGGCCGACGCTCTGCCGAGGGACGAAGCGGCACTCTACCGCTCAGAAAGGCTGGATCGTTTGCGCGGCATCGTCGCGGCTGCACCGACGTTCCTGCAACGCATGCCACTCGGCGAGCTTTCGCGCGAGGGATCGTTTCTGTACTCCGACGATTTTCGTGTCGGCATGAATTTGTTCGCACGCGGCGCGTTGATGGCTGCGGAAATGGACGATCACATTCGCGCGCAAACAGAAGGGAAGAAGTCATTGCGCGATGCATTGCGCCACCTGATGGACTGGAGCGAGCAGAATCAACGTGCGTTTCGTACCGAGGAGCTACCCGCAATTTTTCGCGAGGCCACCGGTGTGAACACGACAGGCATCCTCGATCGCTGGATGCAGCCTCCGATTCAGCCACCGACGCTGGCAACGCCGGTGGTTTCAGCGCCCACGGTGCAGTGACTCGCGCGGAGTGGTAGAGTCTTGTTGAAGAGCTGGTTCCCGGTTGTAAGCCTGGTTATGGCACTTACCTTTTGGAGGTCCGCATGGCAGAGCAAGTACCCGAGAAATACGCCGATCTATTCAACAAGAAGGCGTTCGCCAATCTTGGCACGTTGATGAAGGATGGCAGCCCGCAGGTCACCCCCGTGTGGTTCGATTACGACGGCCACCACGTGCGCGTAAATTCGGCGCTGGGCCGCGTGAAGGACAAAAACATCCGCCGCGACCCGCGCGTCTCGCTGTCGATTGTCGATCCCGAAAATCCTTACCGGTACCTGGAGGTCCGCGGCAAGGTAGTCGAGATCACGCAGAACGGTGCGGACGACCACATCAATTCCCTGTCGCAAAAATATTTGGGCAATCCAGTGTATCCCTACCGGCAGCCCGGCGAAGTCCGCGTACTCTATAAGATCGAGCCCGATCGATTCAGCACCATGGGCTAAGCACAGACACTCCTGTCTGTGTCCCAGCGGCCCACGCCGCGAATCATGCACATAAAATAAAAGCGCCCAAGGCACTATCGAAGTTTGATTACTGTTGGGTGGCGTGGTCGATGAACGTCGCGATGTGGTTGTGCAGGTTTACGCGGTCTTCGTCGTGCAGGTACATCATGTGGCCTGCGGAGTAGTAGTCCTCTTTGATGTTTTTCTGCAGGGCTTCGGGCAGGCCCAGGTGTTTCATAGTGAATTCAGTAGCGAAGAACGGGGTCGCGAAATCGAAGTAGCCGTTTTCGACCTGGACCAGCAGCCGGGGGTTGGTGATCATGGCTTGGGCCAAGTCGCCCTCTACGTTGGGCGCGCCGGGAAAGAAGCGTCGTGGGCCGGTTTGCTGGCGCGTCCAGTTCCAGGTTCCGCCGGCGCCGTTGGTGTTGTGGTAGACCTTGTCGCCCCCGAATTTCAGTTCGTTGTGATTGTAGGCGTTGATGAGCGCCGTGAATGCCCCTCCTACCGCGGGACCTTCGGGATCACCCTGCGCATTCTCTTCCAATAGATCGTAGGTGTAGCCCGTAAAACGCGCATCGATGCGCCCGGTGGTCAGCCCGGCGCTGCGCTGCAGCTCCACGCGGAACTGGCTGAGCGTCACGCGAAGATCTGCTTTGATCAGGTAGTCTTCGCTCAGACCTGTGAAGTACGAGAGTTTTTTCGCTACCGCGGTTTTTTCCGCGGCAGAAAGCTCAGCGCCCTTGTAGAGCGCCGCGGCGTACTCCCCCTGTGCGTACTTGCGCGCTTCCTCGATGAACCCGGGCAGATCCGCGGGACGCTCCTTCAACACTTTGTGATACCACGCGACCGCCGCGTAGCTGGGCAGATAGAAGATGTACGCCCGATCATCACCCGGAGCGAATGATAGCGTCGCGAGATCGAGGACCGAAGAGATCAGCACGATGCCGTTCAAATGGACGGTGTCGTGATTCTGCAAATAATTCCCCAGCGCAGCCGAGCGAAATGTGCCGTAGCTTTCTCCGATCAAAAATTTCGGCGAATTCCAGCGATCGTTGCGGCTCAGGTACGTGACGATGAATTGCGCGAAAGCTTCTACGTCTTCATCGACCCCGTAAAAATCTTTTTCCTGGGCTTTGCAGACCGCGTGGCTGTAGCCCGTGCCCATGGCGTCAATGAAGACGAGATCAGTTTTATCGAGGAGGCTTTCGGCGTTGTCCACGAGCTTGTACGGGGCGGGAGGCGTGAAGACGCCGTCCACGGTGTGCGCGCGCCGCGGCCCGAAGGCGCCCATGTGCAGCCACATCGTGGCGGAGCCCGGTCCGCCGTTGTAGAGGAAGGAGACCGGGCGAACGCTCAGATCTTTGACGTCGCTGCGCGTGTAGGCCACCGAATAGAGCAATCCCGTCGCGTCGCCTTTGTCGTTTTTGAGCAGCGTGGTGCTGGCCGTGGCTTTGTACGGAATCGTTTGCGCGCCGATGCGAATGGTGTGGTCGGTGACCGACGATTCCTCCTTAGTGGCGGTGGCGTCGCATTTGTCTTTGCTGTCGGAGGTTTTGGCGTCCTTCTCTTTGTCTGGCGTTTGGGCCGCGAGGCGATGTGATGAAGTGAAAAACAAGAATGCGGTAGCAGCCAGCAGAATCAAACGCTTTGTCATCCGAATGCTCCCTCGAATACGGCGCACGGCAAGAGCCCGATGAAACGGCGGGATTGTATGTTGCGGCGCGCATCGAGTCAAAGGGAAGTCTGCGGGCTTCTTGCTTGAGGGCGAGTAGCCGGCCTGCACTAGCAGGCTGCGGGAAAAATCTTTTTCTTCAGGAGGTCGGTGCTTTAGCACCGACGTAAACTGCGTGCTCTCAACGGGCTTCAGCCCCTGAAGAAAGCTTTTCCCTCGTTTTGTTGCATCTTTACGCAGCCTGCTAGGCGGTGGTTTTGGCCTCGGCGTTTACTTGGGATGATGTGAGGTTGGCACGCAGGTCGGCTACCAGTTCGAAGGAGCGGAGACGGGCGTTGTGGTCGTAAATGTGCGCGGTCACGATCAATTCGTCGGGATTGGTGACCTCGAGGAAGTTTTGCAGGCCGCGGGTTACGGTTTCGGGCGAGCCTATGGCGGAGACCGCTAGCGTTTGGCTGGCCAGCGCTTTCTCTGCTGGTGACCAGAAGTTGTCGATGTCGTCGATCGGCGGCGGAATCTGGCCGGGCATGCCACGGCGAAGATTGGTGAACGATTGCTGGAGCGAGGTGAACTGCCGTTGGGCTTCCCCGTCGGTGGCAGCCGCGATTACATTGATGCCTAGCATGACGTACGGGCGGTCGAGTTGCTTCGAGGGCTTGAAGATGTGGCGGTAGAGCCGCAGCGCGTCCAGCATGTCGGCGGGTGCGAAATGGGAGGCGAACGCGAACGGGAGCCCGAGGTGAGCGGCTAACTGCGCGCTGAACAGGCTGGAGCCTAACAGCCAGATGGGCACGTGCAGGCCAGCACCGGGGACGGCGCTAATTTTTTGTCCGGGAGCGGCTTGTTCGAAATAGTGCTGGAGTTCTTGCACGTCTTCGGGAAAGCGGTCGGAGCTGGTGGCCAGATCGCGGCGTAGGGCGCGCGCGGTCAGCGTATCTGTGCCGGGGGCGCGGCCCAGACCTAGATCAATGCGTCCCGGAAAGAGCGAGGCGAGCGTGCCGAACTGCTCGGCGATAACCAGCGGAGAGTGATTCGGCAGCATGATGCCGCCGGAGCCCACGCGAATGCTTTTGGTGCCGCCGGCGATGTGTCCGATGACGATGGACGTGGCGGCGCTGGCGATGCCGGGCATGTTGTGGTGCTCGGCGAGCCAGTAGCGGTGGTAGCCCCATTGCTCAGCGTGCTGCGCCAGGTCAAGGGAGTTCCGCAAGGCGTCGCTTGCTGTCGCACCCTGCGGAATTGGGGAGAGGTCGAGAATAGAGAACGGGATCGTCATCGATGGCATTCTTTTGATGATCGCGAGAACACCTCCGTTACTTATAAACGTACTTACAAACGAAATGCCCACGCGAGGGCAACCCTCACGTGGGCATGGAGAAGGAACACCGAAGCGGACTACATTTTTTGGACGATCACGTTCAGCGACGTGCTTTGCACGCTGCCAAAATTGACGCTGGTCGGGTCCATAGTCATCCCGATCTGCCAGAGCGTATTGCCGGCGCTGTCGGTCAGGCTCAGGGTAAGTTGAATCTGCCCGACGAGGCCCATGATTTGCGGAGCAGCGAACAACACGCAGGTGGCTTGGCCGTTGGTCAGTGGCGTGTTCCCACCCAGCTTCACTTGCGACGTGGCCATCGTGTAATTCAGCGTGCCAACGACCGGTGTGCCATCGGGATGGACGAACGTCATGGTCAATTGCGGAGAGACGCCATTCGAAGTGATTTCGATGGCCGTCACCTTGCCCCGGTCGTGACCCGGTACGTTGTCAATTTCGATGGTCGCTTGGCCGTTGGTTACTGCAAAATCTACGCCCTTGATGAGCGCCGCGCCCGCGCCAACGGTTGCAAAAATATCCAGATTCTGGATTACCACCATCCCCTGCAACTTCACGTTAAACACGCGACCCCCAACGAAATCGTCCCCGGAATTCAGTTCCGTGAAGTACAGATTCGCGTGGTACGCGCCGTTCGCCACCGGAAAGCTGTACACCAGCGGGCTCGTATCGTTGGGCATGCGGCCATGCTGAAATAGAGCGGGGTCGGCGGTGCCGGAGACCGGACCGGTCAATTGGCTGACCATGCCGCCGCTGAAGTCATAGTCGGTTGCCCACGCTTGACCTTTCGAGTCCGTGTACGCACTGCCACCGCACTTTACACGGATGGGCTGCTGCGTTTGCGCTTTTGCTGGCAGCGACGACAGAATAAGAAATGAGACGAGAGCTAGGGCCTTCCGCACGGATCCTCCTCGATGTCACACCTGATCAAATTACAAAACTCTAACGGCAAGCGAGGGGGGCCTGAGGGGTCCGCTTGCGACTTGCTGACAATAGGTTTCCGGTACTACGCGGGCAACTGTCCGGAGGGCCGTATTTGGGACAGCAGGGGGTCTAGGACTTCTATGACCGAGGGCAGGTAAAAATGTGCGCCGACGAATTGAACGGCGAAAGACGTCACACCGTTCCGTGCCTTTGGAAAATGGGGATTCGCTCCGTGCCTTTGTAGGGGCGGGCCTTGTTTACCCTGAGCCTCGAAGGGCCCCGCCCGGCGTATAGAACAAGTTACATGCGAGCGGCCACGCGGGCGGCGATGTGATTGTCGGGAGTACGCATGATCAGGACGAGGCTGTCGCCGAGTGGGACGCCGGCGCTGGGCACGGCGAACTCGTAGGACCAGGCGAGCCTTTCCGGGACGGGATTGCCGTGCGCCGCGGCGCGCGCTGTGGCTGTTGGCAGCACCGGATCGACGGAAAAATATTTGGGTACGGCGTTGGCGATGGGCCGCAACTCGACGCCATGCTTCCAGTAGAGATACAGATGCATGGTGCTCATCATCGCGCGGGTTAGATAGCGCGAGGAATTGGTGTTTTCCACCTGCGGTGGGCAGGTTTGATCGTAGTGATCGAAAACCACGAACTGCAGCGACAATTCATCGGGGAACTGCGTGACGGTTTCGTTGCCGCGGCGGAAGACGGTGCCGGAATCGGTGTCGATGCGTTTGAGATTATCGAAAAAGCCTGGAGCGGCGACGTGGCCGGAGATGCGGAAGCACGGCCCATTGGGGATGGAGCCGTTGGTCTGGAGGAACAGGCCGCCTTCGTAATTCCAAACGGTTTTGTCGCGCGCCGGTTGGGGCGCAGGCGTGGCGGGGAGGGTGGCGAGCAGCGTGGCGAGGAGGATAGCCACGCCAATGCCTAGCGGCACGCGAGTGTAAAAACGCAAGTTGGAGTACCCCGTCAGGGAGAGTTTACTCCCGAACCGGGGCGGAAAAAATGGGGTGGACGCTAGGACCTCGCTGCTTTTGTCAGCGATCAGCTACAAGAAGTCATAGATGCATCTCAGGGGGTCGGATCTTTAAGCTCCGACATTTAAAGACAAATGCATCTGAGGGGGTCGGAGCTTTAGCTCCGACATTTGAAGACACGCGAAATTGGCTTCAGCCCCTGAGGAATTTTTTTTTTTCCTATCTCGGCCATTTATGAGATGGCCAGATGGCCTTTAGGAAGCGGCGCGAAGCAGGAACGAGAAACCGTCGACGGTGTGAATGGCTTTGCCGTCACCCGCGGGTTTTACCTCGCCTTGGCCCGCGCGCACGGCTTGGATCGCGCTGACCAGTCCAGAGAGCACGGAAGGCTGCGCGACCGGAATATTGTGAGCGCCGAGGACGAGTTTGAGCTGCGGGGCGAGTTCGGCGATTTTCTTGACAGAGGCGATGTACGCGTCGAGGTCCGTTTCCGGGCGATAGAGCCAAATCGGGGCTGGATAGTAGGTGTCGCCCGTGAATAGCAGGCCGTTGTCCCGATCCAGCAGGCAGATGGAGTCGGGCGTGTGGCCGGGCGTGGCGATGACTTCTACCGTGCGGCCCCCGAGATTTACCTTGAAGCCGTCGTGGACCGGGATGGAGACGTGCCAGGGTTTGGTGACGTAGGTTTTGGGATCGAACCCTTTCGGCAGTTCGCCGCAGACTTCTCCTGGAGCGATTTCCGCTTGCGCATCTTCCCGCCCGCCTTTTGTACTGGCGCGAGTGAAGGGCGTGTCCATGCCGAAGACGTAGGGGAATTGCCAGTTGCCGCCGATGTGATCGTTGTGGGTATGCGAATTGAGAACGACAATCGGTCGCGACGTGAGGCGCGTGACCAGCGCGTGAATGTTGCCGATGCCCATCCCGGTGTCAAACAGCACCGCTTGCTTGGTGCCCATGATCAGATAGGAGATGGTCTCTTCGAATTGATGAGGTTCGTAGATGGCGATCGTGTTGGGGGCCACTTTGTAGATTTCGAACCATGGCTCGTTGGGGAGGATGCGCTCCAGCGTTTTGTATTCGGCCCGCGGAAGGTTGCGGCACCATTCGGGAATTTCGGGCTCGGGCGCGGCAGCAGAAAGAGAAAGATTTAACGCTGGGACCACGGAGATCGAAACACCGGCATCGCCGAGACTTCCTGCCGGGGATTGCACTGGCCCGGCGAGCGCGATGCACACCGCTACGCTGCATGCGATTGCCGGGAGGGCGCTGGGTTTTCTTGGACGCGGCATGGTCTCTTCGAGCTGGGTGCGGATCAACTTTTTCCGTATTTTTCGTAGAACTTGTTGGTGAACAGCCTCGAAGGATCATATAACTTCTTTGCCGCCAGGAAGCGGTCGAAGTCCGGGTACGCTTTCCGTAATTGCACGGGGGAGTAGAAGAGTTGGTACGGGAGATAGTAGGTACCGGCGAGGCCTAGCGCGAGATCGATCAGGTCCGTGGTGGTCTTCTGCAGGATCTGGCTTTCGCGGTCGTTGAATTTCTGATTGAAGTAGAGAACGTACGCGAACATGTCTTCGCGCGCGTACGGAAGCGCGGTGACCGTGTCTTTGTGCACGATGCGTATGGTCACGTTGATGAGATTCGCGCCGTTGGCCTCGACAATTTTGTGCAGGCCGTCCACGAATTCCGGCAGCCGCTGCTGCGGGATGAAATATTCCTGGAGGATGTCGGTGTCGCGGAGGCGGTTCTCGAGATAGTCCATCGAGTCGTACATTTCCTGATTGCGAGAGACCAGGCAGCCCTCTTCGCGGCTCATCGCCTGGTTGCGCGTCATGCACGTATGCAGGCGCGGCTCGCCGTATTTTTCAAGCACCCAGCGCAGGCGTCGGCCCGTGCCGCCGGTCTTTGAGAAATTGATCACGAAGCGATCGAGCCAGACAAAGCGCGCGGGCTTTAGCGGTTGCACCGGCACGCTTTCGGGGATCCGCTCGTAAGTGTGGATTGCGGTTTCGGTGAGATACGTGGAAGGCGACATCGAGAGACGCCCGTAGGCGAGGCCGATCTTCGGATTGCCTTCGACGTTTTTCTGGTAATAGTCGGCAAACTCCTTGTAGTCCAGGTAATGCGTTTTCCAGACGTACATTTCGTTGTCCACGACGTCCAGATCGACATCCAGAATCACGCCCATCAGGCCGTAGCCGCCCAGCGCGTTGCGAAACAACTCCGCATTTTCTGTAGGGCTGGCGGTTTTGATTTCGCCGCTGGCCAGCATGATGCGCATCGAGCGAACCGTGGACGCGATCGGCCCTGGATTGTGAGCGATGCCGTGGGCGTTGACGCTGAGCGTGCCGCCTACGGTGAAAATGTTGATGGATTGCATGGCTTTTACCGAGAGGCCCTGCGCGTCGAGGAAAAGTTGTACTTGCTTCCACGTGGCACCGGTTTGAACGTTGAGGATCTTGTGCTCTTTGTCCAGGCGCAGCCGTTTGAATCCGCGCATGTCCAGAACCACGCCGTCCTGCACGAAACTTTGTCCGCCCATGCTGTGGCGCTGGCCTGCCGCCGTTACCTTCAGGTTGTGGTCGCGCGCGAATTGCAGCGCGTTGGTGATGTCGTCGACCGATGTGACTTTGACGATGCCGTAAACGGAAGTCTTGTTCAGATGACTGGCGTCGTTGATAAACCCGCCGACTTGCTCAAAGGGCACTTGCGGAGACGGCGCGACTTGCAGCACCAGCGTGGTTGGCTTGGTTTGATCCGCGTTCGGAGGATAGACGAAGTCCGACGTTTTTTCGTTTGCGGGCGCCGCGGAGTACTCGAAGAATTCCTTCGCCGCGATCACCACGATGGCGATCGCTAGAAAGAACGCCACGCACCGCGACTTCTTGCGAGCCGGGGAGTTAGTGTTTTGCATAAGTAGAGCAAGAAGTATGTACCCGCAAAGTATACGAGCAACTATCCTTGGAAGAGGTCCTCCAGGAGCTTCTCATGTCTAAAAAAATAACGACGATCCAGAAGTGTGCCTGGGGCTTCGCGGCGTTGTTTCTCGGGGTATACCTGCTGGACTACGTGCCCGGAATCATGGACGCCAACGGGCTAATGCTCGGACTCTTTCAGATGACCCGCATCGTCGATCTCGGGCACTTGGGGGCGGGCACGTTGGCGGTCATCGGGGCGTTGATCTCGGCGAAGGCTGCGCGGATTTATTTCTGGGTGCTGGGTATCTGGTATTCGATCGACGTGGTTACCTATTTTGTCGGCCACCTGAACAAAATACCGCTGACGAAAAACATTCTGGTGAATTTGCCACACATCTTGATTTTCATCGCGGCGTTCTGGATTGCTTCGACTGTAAGCATGCCGGGTTCAGAGAGTTCATCAAACAAAGAGGCCTAACACGTCCAATGATCCCCTTCCTGAAGTGGTTGCTGCGGAAAGTTGCGATTGTACTGATAATTTCACTTGGTGCGTTCGCGCTTTTTCTGGTGGTTTTTGAATCCTGGTGCACGTTCTCGAAGGCCGATGTGGGACCGCTGCCGGACGATGGGCCGATCGCGGAGCCGAACGTCCGCAACCGGCCGCTCATGGATGCGTACTACAGCTATCCGGAGTGGTACATCGTTTGGAGCTACGAGGAACGCGCGTCGTTCCTGGAAAAGGGATCGCTGCCGAGTGAATTTCCATACTTCGGATCGATCCACCAGTATTGGCGCGGATACTGCCAGATTTGCAGAATTACTCATAGCCGCCACCAGTCGAGTTTCGGCGGTCATTCGGCTGACGTGGTGCTTGGGGCGAGCTTTACGGCGGAATATACGGTGCGCGGTTTGTACGAGAAGACGATAGGAGCGTTCAGTGAATGGACGAGTTCCGATCAAATTGTCGACGAAGACCGCTATGCGGCGCGCGTGGCGCGGGAGTATACGAACTTCGTTTACATGCGGCCGTTTTACGAATTTCACTTCGCGCATGCGCTTGTAGGATTGTGGAAGGAAACCAGCTTTTGGGGGCCGCATGAGCTGCGCAAGCTGGAGCGTAAAGGGATTCTTACCGTGGACTACGGGCTGGAATCGATCTACGCGGAGATCCTGGAGAAGCTGAGCCATCTGACCTACGGTGCGGAATCCACGGAGACGTATACGTGGATTGATAACATGCCGGAATCGCTGTTTGCGAAGTATCCCGACGTACGCAGGGTGAAAGGCGACGGGCGTTCGTATCTGGTGAGCATCCCGCGCTACCAGGAATTCACGCAGGTGGCCGTCCGGATGGCGAAGGATAATGTGCACTTCACGCAGATCGCGGGCAACAACGTGATCGTGGTCAGCGCGATGGTGCGCAACTGGACCTATGAAACGCCGGAAGAGCGCGTGCTGTTTTTCGAGAAGTTTTTGACGCGACCCGATGTGAAGAGGGTCGTGCTCGAATGCCGCGTCCGCAACTTGCACACAGTGCTGAACGATCTGGCGAGCCGCGGCACCATCGAGCACATCTACGACTATTGATGCTAAGGCAGTCGGTCCGATGTTGTTCTTCGACATAAACGCTTTCATTCTTCACCGAAATAATCAGAAGCGAGATTCCAACAGTGGAAGCACTAAGGTCTGAAAATCGGGAATCGCCATACGATTTACCTCGGCTCGATTCGATTGAGAAGAGTCATGGATGGGTCATATCTTCGGGCTTGACTAGGGCGTCGAAGTCTTCGGCGCTGATTAGGCCTAGGTTTAGGGCGGCTTCGCGTAGCGTTATGTGGGCGTGGTGGGCGGCTTTGGCGACCATGGCGGCGTTGTCGTAGCCGATCTTCGGGGCTAGCGCGGTTACCAGCATCAGGGAGTTGTGGACGTAGTGGTCGATTTGTGCGCGGTCGGCTTCGATGCCTACGATGCAGTGGTCTACGAAGCTGTTGCTGGCGTCGGCTAGAAGTTCTACCGAGTGCAAATAATTGAAAATCATCACCGGCTTGAAGACGTTTAGCTCGAAATTGCCTTGGGAGCCGGCGAAACCTATGGTGGCGTCGTTGCCCATGACCTGGACGGCGACCATGGTTACCGCTTCGGACTGGGTGGGATTTACTTTGCCGGGCATGATGCTGGAGCCGGGCTCGTTTTCCGGGAGCTTTAGCTCGCCTAAGCCGCAGCGAGGGCCGGAGGCTAGCCAGCGGATGTCGTTGGCGATTTTCATCAGCGAGGCGGCTAGCGTTTTCAGGGCTCCAGAGGCGAAGACGATTTCGTCGTGGGCAGAGAGCGCGGCGAATTTGTTGGGGTGCGAGCGGAACGGTAGGCCGGTCAGCTCGGAGATTTTGCGGGCGGCGCGCTCGGCGAATTCGGGATGGGCGTTGAGGCCGGTACCTACGGCGGTGCCGCCGATGGCCAGGTCGTAGAGGCCGTCGAGGGCCATGGCGATGCGGGCGCCGTCGCGATCGAGAAGGTTGACGTAGCCGGAAAATTCCTGGCCGAGCGTTAGCGGGGTGGCGTCCTGGAGATGGGTGCGGCCGATTTTTACGATGCCGGCGAATTCCTTGGCTTTGTCGTCGAGGGCGTCGCGAAGCTTTTTTACCGCGGGCAGCAGACGGCGCGCGGTTTCGGCAGCCGCGGCAATGTGCATGGCGGTGGGGAAGGTGTCGTTCGAGGATTGCGACATGTTTACGTCATCGTTGGGATGGATAGGCTTCTTGCTGCCCATTTCGCCGCCGGCGATTTCTATGGCGCGATTGGAGATCACCTCGTTGACGTTCATGTTGGTCTGTGTGCCGCTGCCGGTTTGCCAGATGCGCAGCGGGAAATGATCGTTGAGCTTGCCGGAGATGACTTCGTCGGCGGCTTGCGTGATGAGCTGCGCTTTTTCGGGGGAGAGCTTGCCCAGGTCTTGATTTACGAGGGCGGCGGCTTTTTTGAGGATGCCGAAGGCTCGGATCAGTTCCGGAGGCATGGTGTCTTTGCCGATGTCGAAGTGAATCAGGGAGCGGGCGGTTTGGGCGCCGTAGTAGCGGTCGGTGGGGACGTCGATCTTGCCCATGCTGTCGGATTCGGTGCGCGTCGGGCCGGAGGTGGGGGTTTGGATGGTGTGGGACATGGTGGCTCCTGGTCAGAAAGAAAGAGGCAGTTTACAGCAGTTGAAGGTGCGCGTTGAAAGGGCTTGGTTAACCGTAATTCACCCCTCCCCTATGTTTTTCGTAAGTGTTGATTATAAACGCCTTGAAGTGGCTTTGTTTTGATAACGTTCTGCAAGTATTCATTCTAAATGGGTTACTGGTTAACAGTACCTGGCCATAAGTGGAAAAAGCGCCCTTATTGGCGCTCTGTAGACTGCACTATTTAGTATAGCTTAGGACGGGGAAAAGTCAAGGAATATTTGCTTGGACCGAGCCTAGCCGGTAGAGAAGAGCAGAGGGGGGCGAAACCAAAAGAAGGATTTTAGAAGAGGGCAGGGAGATCGGAGTACCGAGGGCGCGGGGGAGTGGTCAGTTTCCGGGTTAGAAAGTTTACCAGGACTTGAGTCCGATATTGGAAACCTCTTCGCCCGAAGGTCATCACTAGCCGACTTTTGGTTACCTATCTGATGTCGGTGATGGGTAAGGACTTGGGCTCACGCCATCTCGGAGGCCCGCGCCAGTGCTTGCTTGTCGATATACTCCCGGACGTTCGTCAATTTGCCCTTCCGAACGGTAATGTCGAAAACCCAGTGGTCCTCAAACGCCCTATTCGTGGCCATAGAAATGGGTTTTTGGGCAGCCTCCGCATGGAACCGAGGTAGTTACTTCTTAGACCGTACGTGCCTTAACGAATTCGCGGCAGAAAAGCTTCCTAGGCTGCTCCCGGGAGCTCGCGTCTTGAGACGTGCGCTGACTTGAGGACTTCCGTTTTGGAAGGTCCAGTCGCTCGTCAGAGTCAGCCTGCCGCGGGTGCGGGTGCACAGGCGGTTTTTGCGTCGAGCGTTTTCATAAGATCCAGGATCATGTGAGCGACGCACTGATCACCGGTCGTCGTATTGATCATGGCGTGGTAAGCGGTGCGGTCAGACCAGTCGACGCCGAAATATTTTTGGATGAATTCGACGCGCTCTTGATCGACGGTATCGACGCGCTCTTGCGCTTCCTTCTCGCTTTTGCCGCGTGCTATGAGGCGGCGCACTTTATCCTCCCTCGAAGCGTAAAGAAAGACGCGGAGCGTGTCCGGACGATTCCTGAGAAAGTGCTGCGAGCCGCGTCCCACGATCACGCAGTTACCAGCTTTCGCGGCGTGTTGAACGACGCGTTCGGTAATCTTCAAAATGCTTTCGCTGTCGACGACGTTGAGCTTGTGCGCATTGAGACTTCCTTCGTAACTTCCGCGCAAAAAGGACTTGAAGAGCCGGTAGTAGAGCGGATCGGTGCGTTCCTCGCGAACCTGGACGATTTCTTTGGGACAATGTGCCAGCCTGGCGATCTCCTCCGTCAGGTCTTGATCCCACAGCTTCCAGCCCAGTTGGTTAGCAAGCAGTTGAGCAATTTCGCCACCGCCGCTTCCATATTCCCGTTCAACCGTAAGTATTCTAATCATCTGGGTCCCTTCAGCCCGTTTGCATCCAAATTCAATCCTACTGCAAACGAGTTCATTTCGCTTATTCCGCCAAAACCCTGCCACCGCCGGGATCGTTCTTCTTCAGAGCAAAAGCCAGGAAAAACATGATCCCCGAAACCACACAAAGAACCATGAAGATGTCGATGTAGGCCAAAGTAGTCGCCTGCGCTTGCACTCCTTGGTAAATCGTGGCGACGGCCCGCGCGTAAGCCTCATGCGCTCCAATACCCGAGTGCGCCAAATGCTGAGCAAGACCATTTGCCTGATTTTGAAAATTGGGATTGTCGGGCCGCGCGTATTCCACCAGCCGGGCTTGATGGAGTTGCGCGCGGCGCGCAACCAGCGTTGTAACCATCGAGGTTCCCACGCTGCTCCCTATATTGCGCATGAAGTTGGCGATCCCGGCGACGGCGTTGTTTTTTTCCGGCGCAATACCGATGTAGGCGACCAGCGTAATCGGAGTGAATAGGAATCCCAAACCAATGACCTGGGTGATGCGCAGCAAAGTGGCCGCTTTGAAGCTGATCTGCAGGTCGATGCGCTGCGTGGAATAGTACATAGCGATGGACAAGGCCAGCCAGCCGAACGCAATCAGGTAGCGTGCCGGGACCTTCGTCGTCAGTTGGCCCACGATGGGGGTTTCAAAAAGCAAGACGAGTCCTCCGGCGGAAAGCGCAAAGCCGGCGAGTTGCGAGGTGTAGCCAACGAGGGTTTGCAGGAATTGCGGCATCAGCACCAGGCTGCTGAACAACAGGATGCCCAGCATGAACAACATCAGGCTCGCGCTGGCGAAGTTGAAACTCTTGAACATGCGGACGTCGATGATCGGCGCTTTTTGAAACCACTCCCAGACCACCAGGGAGATGAGGCAGACGGTGGCCACAACGATGAGCGTCGTAATGAACCGCGAGCCGAACCAATCATCTTCCTGGCCCTTGTCGAGCAAAATTTGTAGCGCGCCAATCCCCAAAGTGAGAAGGGCGATGCCGATGTAGTCCAACTTGATGCCCGCGGCCTTGAGCCGGGCCATGTAGGGCGGGTCTTCAACGACGCGGCGTACCAGAAACCAGGTCATTATCCCAACCGGAATGTTAATGAAAAAAATCCAGCGCCAGGAATAGTTGAAGGTGATCCAGCCGCCGAGCGTTGGACCGATCGTCGGCGCCGTGATAGCGGTAATGCCGTACAGCGCAAATGCCAAGCCGCGCTGATGAGGCGGAAACGTGTCGGCGAGGATGGCTTGCGCCATGGGCTGAAGCCCGCCGCCCCCCGCGCCTTGCAGCACTCGGAAGAGAAGCAGAAACTCGAGACTCGGCGCGAAGCCGCAAAGCAGGGAACTGACCGTAAAGATAGCTAAGCACACCATGAAAAAGCGCTTTCGTCCGAAGGTGTTGGCGAACCAACCACTGATCGGGAGAATGATGGCGTTTGATACGAGATAAGACGTGAGGACCCATGTGCTCTGGTCGTTGCTCGCCGCCAGATTGCCGGCCATGTATGGCAAGGCTACGTTGGCGATGCTGGTGTCCAGAACTTCCATGAAGGCCGCCAGCGCGACAACAACAGCAATCAGCCAGGGATTGTATTTGGGCTTCCAGACGTCCTGGTCCATGGTGACAGCGGCGGTGCTCATTGGAGGTAAACATCGGGCACAACGTTCATGCCGGGCCGAAGCTGACGATCGTGATTCTCTCCAGGATCGAGAACGATCTTCACAGGAATCCGCTGAACAATTTTCACGTAATTGCCAGTGGCGTTTTCCGGTGGGAGCAGACTGAAGAGCGGGCCGGTGGCGCCGGCAATGCTGTCCACATGTCCTTTCAGAGTCCGGCCGTTCGAATCGATGTGAATTTCTGCTCTTTGCCCCACACGCATGTGCCTGAGCTGCGTCTCTTTGAAATTGGCCGTGATCCACACTTCGTCGAGAGGCACGACCGTAAGCAATTGCTGGCCAGCTTGCACATTCAGCCCGACTACAACGGTCTTGTTCACTTCACCAGAGACCGGCGCAACAATTTTGGTGTATCCGAGGTTTAGTTGGGCTTGTTCGAGCAACGCGCGTTTTTGCTCGACATCCGCTATAGCCGCCCGCGCGCGCGCCCGGCTCGAAGACACTTGCTGGGGCCCGGTCTCCGCATATTGATGGTTTGCATCGGCCTGAGCCACGCGGCTGCGGGCTTGCTGAACAAATTGCTGCGCCGCAGACTCGTTGGCGCGAGCAGCGGCAACCCCCGCGGTGCTGGATCGTGCCGCCGCCAAGGCTTGATCGTAAACCTGCTCGGCGACCTCGCGCTTGTCTACGAGTAGCTTGTAGCGCTTCAGGTCGTCTTGCACCTTGACGTCGTTGGCTAGTGCCTGTTCGAGTTGATCATGCGCGGCGCTGAGCTGCTTCTCGGCGGCAATCACCCCAGCCGTGCTGTTGTCGATGTCCGATTGGGCGGACTTCAATTGGCTCGATGTGTTTACCGAAGTGATCGGTACAGTGATATTCAGTGATTGTGCGGTCGCTTCGGCGTTGGACAGATTGGCTTGCGCCTGCGCTACCGCAACCTCATAGTCCTTTGGGTCAATCTCGACCAGAACGGTGCCCTTCTCAACCCACTGGTTGTCGTCCACGTTGACCTTCACCACGTAGCCGGAAACTCGCGCGCTGACTGGATAAAGGTGAACGTCCGCCTGGGCGTCATCGGTGGATTCATAACTGCTGAGATAGCGCCACAAAAATACGCCCCCAACAAGCACCACCAGGACGACAATCAGTATCGTAATGTTTCGGCGGAACTTGGGATTGCGGCGGGCCGGAGGCATGTAGCCCCGGTCCGTCAATGGCGACGGATCCGTAGTGGATTCTTTGCCAGAGTCAGATACCGAAGGGGATGGGCTGTCGTCCGCCATGTTCAGTGTCCTTTGAAATATTCCTTGACGCCCTGTTCGGCGAGGCCGAGCGCACGAGCCAGGGAAATTTTTGCAAAATTATAGCTGTAGAGACTCGAAATGTACTGTTCGTGGGCGCTAGCGACCGCCTCTTGCGACTGCACCACTTCCACGGTATCGGTGACACCCGCGCTGAAACGATCGCGCGATTGGAGCAGAGTCTCTTCCGCCAAGTCAATGTTGCTTCGCGCCACATTCACCAACTCCGCCGACGACTGCAAGTTCAGCAGCGCTGTGCGAATGTCGGAGTCGATCTGCGCGCGCAGATTATCCAGGCGCTCTCGCGTTTGTTGCAGCCTCGCATCGGCCTGCAAAACGTCCCCGTGGACGCTGCCTCCCTGAAAGATGGGAATCGAGAGTGTTCCGCGCACCTCGAAGACTTGTGTTGCCGTGGAAGGATGCGCCCCCCCGGCGCCAACATCCGCGTTGAAGGCCAGCGACGGGAGATATCCGGCCACCGCAGCCTTCCGGGAAAATTCGGCTGCACGTACGTCGGTCATGGCCGCCAGGTAATCGGAGCGCGCCGCGTAGGCGCGTTTCAGGGCTTCTTCTACAGTGAGGCTGTTGAATGGCTGGTAGGGCGATTTATCCGTGAGTTCGAATTCCTGTCCGGGAGCCAAGCCGATTACGCGAGCCACCGTGAGCTTCTGGATGGCAAAGTTGTTTTTTGCCTGAATCAACTGCTGCTGGCGAGTCTGGAGCTCGACTTTGGCTCGCAGTCCGTCGATGGCCGGTGAAGTGCCAGCATTCACCTGGTCGTTTGCTTGATCGAAGAGCGCCTGCGCCGTCTTGACCTGCGCTTCCGCCGTTTCGATGCGGGCTTCGTCGGCGATGGCCTGCAAGTAGGTGTAACCTACAGCGAGCACCACGAGATCGCGCGCGTCTTTGAACGTATATTGGGCGGACTTCAAGCTCTGGGTGGCGGCGCGGGTAGCGTTAATGGACTTCCAATCAAACAGGGACTGCGTCACAGACACTCGTGCATCAAAATAGGAAAAGGGGCCAACGGACGCGGGGATGCTGACTCCGGAAAGGCCGGTAAACCCGAGCTCAGCTAAATTAATCTCCGAGGCCGCAACATAAGGCGCTGCCGCCACGTGCGGCAGAAGGGCGCTCAATTGCTCCCAGCGCTGGCCACGGGCCGAACCAATTTCCGCACTTGAGAGGAGCGCTCCCAGATTTTGCTTCAATCCACGATCGATGGCGTCTTGCAAGGAAAGCGACATGACTCCGGGAACGAGCTTCGCCGGCACGCTTCCGGCGAAGGGACTAACTCCTTGTGTTCCGGGAATGGCTTGGCCTGGCGTGCTCGAACTGGGTGTTGCGCCGGATTGCGCAAAGGATAGTGTTGCTCCGTACAAAAAGACACCGGCCAGCAAAAGCATGCAACTCGGTCCGAAGCTGAGCTTCACGGGAGCCTCCTCGGCCTCGCATTTGGTTCAGCGGCTACGCCATGGGGGGAATATGCTATTCCTGCCGGGCGATTCCGGGCAACCCGTATCTCCGCAGCGCATTTTGGATGCCCGGGGAAGCAATAGAAATACAGTTTTTTTTCGGATCTTGGTGCCTGTCACCTTCGAAAAAATAAACATGGCCCGCTGATTCTGCGCGATTTAGCTGCCATTCAGACGATCTTACTTCTTTCCAAATCTTTCCCACACGAAGGGCTTGTCCCGGCAAACGCCCTTCAGTGCGGAGGCGTGCGCATAGGGGAGACTCTACCGCAGAGAAGTGGTGGCTCTGGGGTGACCCCAGGTACGTCGAAGGCGCCTCTATTTTAACGGTTCCGTCTTGAAAATGAAGTTCATACACGCCGCTGACACCCTTGGCGCTGACTGTATTTATGCGAAGGGATGATCCCGCAATTGCGTCCGCGCATTTCGCAGGGGAAGTGCAGCGTGAGGCCCATACGTAGTCACGGCGTGCCCCAATCGCATAGTCCGTTGGGGCGGAACGAGGCAAGCTCTCGTAGATTGAAACCTTCACAAACGGCTCTTCGTACTCCCCAGAGTGGACTTGTTTTGACGTGAAGTGGAACGTCAGGGCAGGGCCGTCCGTCGGCCCGCAGTCCGGCTGAACATCAGCAAAAGGACCATCTTTTGCCCGCAACTCGCGGAAGCGCCAACGACGGCAAGAGCAAAAAGAAAGGGTGGTGCGAGGTTTCTCAGATGGAACCCCACAAATTCGATTCCTTTCCGCCACACAGCAGAGCGGCAAGCTGGAGAGGAGCAATTTAGCCAACGCGAAGTTAGAACGATTGGAATTGATTCTCTTGCACGGAGTTTTTTTGTTTCCGATTTCGACCGACGCCGGGTGCCCCAGGTTCCGTTGTTTCTTGGTACCTGGGTCTTGGGGTACTCCGATTTTCTTCGAATCAAAAAAAAAGGCCGGATGGAGCATCCGGCCTTCGGGAAACTATTACGTCAATTGGTTGCGGGGGAGCGCAACGCTACAGAAGACGCCTCGATTGATCATCCCCTATCGATTTGACCTCGTCCGCGAGGTGGCCGCGTGAACGTTCTAGTCCCAATTTGTCGATCTCTTTCCTATTGGATAGGTGAACTATCGTCTAGCCGTTATAGCAATACTGCCAGTGGGGGTATACGAACGTTGATTCGTCGGAACGTCAAGAATTATGAAGCTAAGTCCGGTAAACGCGGTAATCGTACATGTGCGTTTTCGTACGGCAGAGGATCTATCCGGCAGTGATGGCCGCGACCTCGCAGTCCTCGACGCTCGGTATGATGAAGTGCAGGAGCTCACCTTCCAAGCTGAAAGGCAGGGTGCGCTCGGCGCGCAGTAGCTCGACGGACTTTACCTTTACTCCTGCGGGCAGCCTCATGCTGACGGCCTGCGGGCCGAGCGGGTAGACCGACTGCAGCCAGCCATGGTGGGAGTTGGGGTTGGTGTAGTTGAGCACGTGCACGGCATAGCCGGGAGTCGTCTCCCAGGCAAACATCTCGACGAAGCCTCGCCCTCGACGTGCACCATGCTCTCGTCGCGGGTGATCCAGCGGATCGTGTTGTGCAGGAGGCGCAGGAGATCGCCGTGGCCGGTGAGCCAATAGGTGCGCTCGATGTCTCCGGGGAACCAGGCCATCCGGCTTGGCCGATTTCGCGCAGGACTACGGCCGGCTCATCGGTGTGCGAGACGGCGGATAGGCCAGTTCCGGCGGATACTGCACGAAGCCCGGCACCACGGTGAGCACGGTTCTGCACTGGCTTGAGCGGCACACGATTTTGCGCGCCGGGAATCCAGTTGGTGTCGGTGAAGCCTTGCAAGAGGATGCGGGTGCTCGGCGCTCGATGCGCGCGTAGTAGGCATTGCCATTGGTGCCGACGACGTCGCCGCCTTGCTGATGCCGAAGAGGTCGGCGAGGCCGAAGTCCGCGCGCTGCTTCAGGTTTTCGTCGTAGAGGCTGGTTTCGAAGCTGGCCATGAGCGATCCGCCGGCTTGCACGTAGTCGCGGAACTGCTGGCATTGGCGGTCGCTGAGCATCGCGATATTGGGCAGTAGCAGCGCGCGATACTTGCGAGGCGCTCGGGCTCCAGGCGGTCTTCGTGCACGAAGTCGAAAGCGAAGCGGCCGCGGAGCAGCGTCATCGTAGATGCCTTGCGTCGTCTCGCGCATGTACTGCGCGCGCGCGCAGTGGCCGGACCGTGATAAAGAAGTTGGGTGCTCTGGCCCATCACTACGCCGATGTTGGCGATGGAGCGGCGCGGTCGTGAAGATGAGCGTCGTGCCTGGCCGCCCACTGGAAATAATCGGCGCCGACCTTCTGCCAGCGGCGATCCTCACCCGAGTCCGGCTTCCGCGCCGATGAAGTGGTAATAGGGCGCCATGCCGCTGGCGAGGGTCTCGTTCAACCACATCTTCGCTTCCGCGGGATTCTTTGAGGCGTTGCGCCAGCCGGCGATGCCGGTGGAGTATGCGGCAGTGACGTTGGCGGCAAACTTGCCGTCCATGCACGGCATTGCAGACGCGACCCTGCAGACTGCATCCCCACACGGCGGGATCGTCGTAGGTACGGCCTTGGTTGTCGGCTTGGAACCAGGCAGCGATTTTGCCAAGCCGGTCCAGATTGGGGCCGCCATGCACGTTGCCGCCGAGTTGGCGAAATAGAAGCTGTCGGGCTTTTTCTCCTTGGCGATGGCGTCGTACTGCTGCCAGAGTTCGAAGACGCGATCGTTGAAGACGCGCCAGTAGGCCGGTGTGTCGGTAGGCGGCAGTTTGCTGCAGATGGCGCAATGGCACTCAGGCAGGCTACCGATCGGCGGCCATCCGTTGGTATAAAAGCAGTCGACGTCATAGAGTGAATTGATCTCGCGCATGATGGCGGGCACGTAGTCGTCCATGTAGGCTGAGAACATGCAGGTCTTGAAGAGTCGCGGCTCTTCGCTGCTGAACTGCACCGAACCATCTTTGTAGCGCATGGCCCACTCGGGATGGGCCTCCAGTGCGTCGCCCCAATTGAGGTCCGGGCTCATGCGGGCAACCACGCGCATGCCGCGCTTCTTTGCGGCCGCCACGCACTCGCCGAAAAAATCGCGACCGTTCAGGAACTTCCCCTGGCGGTGGAACTCACCTTCGAGGGATAAAACGCGAGGATGCCAGTTACACTGACGAAGACGATGTCCGCGCGGGCCGAGTGCCAATAGTCGGCCCACTCCTCGACGTTCATCGACGGCGGGGTCGTGCTCGGTCATGTTGCTCTGGCCGACGCGGCGAATCTTCTGCTGCCAGGGTTCGCTGGCTAAGTCAACCGGCGTCAAGCGCTGTGGAAGCGAGATGAGATTCGGCGTGTCCCCGCTGACGGCTGCGGTGGCAACTGCTTCAGCGGATAGCGCAAAACCAGGCTCGAGGATGTCGAGGGCGCTTGCCATTGGAAGCGCTGTTGCGGTGGTCTTGAGGAAAGTGCGACGATTGAACATCCGGATCCCCTTTGTTGTGGCGGCAGAGGAAGTGTAGTTGCCTACGGCGACGATGCGCTAGCAAGAAAGCGCGAGACGGATGTACCAACGCGAGAAGTGGCCGCTCGCCGGCGATTTCCGCAAGATGTTTGAGAACGAACAACTAGCCTCTGGCATGAAAAACTTGGGAGTATGAACACTTCCGGAGAACAAGTTCGTTTCAATCTCACTGATTATTTCATCGATCGCCATATCAGAGAAGGCAGGGCGGGCAAGCCGGCGCTTCGATGTGCTGAACACGTTCACACCTATGGAGGCTTGGCTGCTGATGTTAATCGTGCAGGGAATGGACTGCTGCAGTTAGGCTTGCAAAAAGAACAGCGGGTGCTCTTAGTCCTTCCCGATTGCCCAGAAATCGTTGTCGCATATTTCGCTGTGATGAAAGTAGGAGGCGTTGCAGTTCCTACAACTAACTTTGCTCGGACGGCTGATTATGAATATTTCCTCCGCGAGAGCAGGGCCCGGATACTCATTGTTCATTCAACGGTCTTCAGCGAAATTGCCGCGGCCTTAAGCGAGCAGCGGTATCTTCGCCATGTGATCGTAGTCGGCGAGCGTCAGACCGGGCACATCCTTTGGGATGAGTAGGCTGGCCGGGAAACCGCCTAACTGAGCCCGCTGAAACAAACGGCGACAATGTCGCGTTCTGGTTGTGGACGTCGGGGAGCACCGGGCGCCCGAAAGCTGCTGTACACCTGCATTACGACTGGATCTACTGCTGCAGAAACTATGCAGTGGAAGTATTGGGAATTAATCCGACCGACATCACATTCTCTTCATCCAAGCTGTTCCACGCCTACGGACTAGGCAATGGACTCATGTTTCCTTTTTACGCGGGGGCGAGCGCAATTCTGTTGACGAGCAAAGCAAAGGCAAAGACAGTTTTGGACGTTGCTCAGAGAACCCGGCCCACGCTATTTTTTTCCGTTCCGACGTTGTATGCACAGATGCTCCAAGAGGCAGACAAAGAATCGTACTGCTTGGATAGCATCCGACTTGCAGTTTCCGCTGCCGAGCCATTGCCTGCCGAAATTTACTGCAGGTTTTACAGTAAATTTGGAGTGGAAATTCTCGACGGAATCGGGTCCACTGAGGCACTTCACATTTACTTATCGGCACGGGCAGGCAACGTGAGGCCCGGGAGCACCGGCGCGGTGGTTCCCGGTTATAAACTGCGCCTCGTTGACCTAGAGGAACGCGAGGTTCAACCAGGCGCCATCGGAGATCTCCTTGTCGCGGGCGAAAGTGTTGCGACCTGCTACTGGAATCGGCGACAGCTGACCGCTGAGCGCATGCGAGGGAAGTGGTTCTTCACTGGCGATCAGTCTTGGATCGATGCAGACGGTTATTACTGGTATGCAGGTCGTTCGGACGATATGTTCCGAGTTTCGGGTCAGTGGGTGTCGCCAGCCGAGGTCGAGAGTGTATTGATCGAACACAATAGCGTTTTGGAAGCGGCCGTGGTGGCGGGTGTCGAGAATCCACCGAACTTCACACCCCGAAGGCATTAGTCGTACTCCGGGAGGGAATAGCAGCAACCCCTGACCTCACTCGGGAACTGCAGGAGTTTGTTAAGCAGCGGACCACGTCGTACAAGTATCCGCGACACATCCAATTCATTGACGAGCTTCCGAAGACTGCTGCTGGCAAGGTACTACGCTACAAGCTGCGTGATGTTGCCGTTGCAGCGACAGAGTCCGATTGCGGCTGAGATGAGAAGTCACCACCACTCTTCACAAAGCACTCTTTCGTGAAGATGAAGGCTGCGGATGCGCTGGATAAAGCGGAGAGCAGATCTGCCAGTCTGTCAGAACTGGGAGAGACTGCTGTGGGACGCTCGCACTTCCATCATTGATTATCTTGGAACCGCTGCGCCGCACGGCGCCTACTGGTTGCCTTTTTTCCTGACGTTTACTGCCCTGCCATGACAGCTATCAGGGTCCTGATATCCTGGACTTACAGCAACACAAATAGTGTGTTGTTGGCCCAACTCCTACATATGAGCTCCACGGGCGCCCTGGTCATTTTCAGTGCTCCTCGTCTAGCGGCTGGGCAAGAAGCGACATGGTATGGACTGTATGCAGCTACACTGTGGTTCGTCGTTCCAGCCGTCGTCAAGATTTTTGGTAAACGCTTAACAGCGAAGGGAACTTTTCGTGCATGAAAGCGCGTACCGGAAGTGGATTCCCGGCCAAATTAGACACACGTCCGATTACCCGGGTGGTCTCAATGGGTCAACGCAACACCCAGCTCGAACCCACCTTGTATTGAAAACAAAAGCTGAAATCGCTCGCTAGATTAGCGCAGCCGGAACGTTAGCCTGTCTAGGTTT
>CAWENU010000021.1:0-191567 GCA_963810355.1 uncultured Acidobacteriota bacterium | reverse complement strand
GCGATCAGCCGTTTCGTGACGAAATCGTCTCCGCTAACCATATCGCATCAGGGGCAGTTTCCAGTCGTTACTGTGTCCTTCAACGTCGCGAACGGTTACTCGCTCGGCCAAGCCGTGGAAGCAATCAGGAAGGCAAAACAACGGCTGAACATGCCCGCCAGCGTGCAAACGGACTTTCAGGGCACCGCGGCAGCTTATGACTCGATTGGTTCGAACCTGGTTGTCCTGATTCTTGCCGCCCTCGTAGCCGTCTACATTGTGCTCGGCATTTTGTACGAGAGCTTCATCCATCCGCTCACGATCTTGTCGACCCTTCCTTCCGCCGGCGTTGGAGCGCTGCTAGCGTTGCGGTTGTTTCATCACGACTTGGACATCATCGCTGTGATCGGAATCATTCTGCTGATTGGCATCGTGAAAAAGAACGGAATCATGATCGTCGATTTCGCTCTGGAAGCGCAGCGATCCGAGAACCGACCGGCAGAGGAAGCGATTTTTGAGGCCTCCAAGCTGCGCTTTCGTCCGATTTTGATGACGACGCTCTGCGCTCTTTTCGCGGGCATTCCGCTGGCATTTGGCAGCGGCATCGGTTCGGAATTGCGCCACCCGCTGGGCATCGCGATGGTGGGCGGCCTTCTTGTAAGTCAGCTACTTACGCTCTACACCACCCCGGTGATCTATGTCTTCTTTGATCGCTTCGCGAAGCGACTTGCTTCAAAGCATCAGGAGACGATCCCAGGAAATTTGTTGGCGGACCAGGCATGAACTTCTCGGCGATTTTCATCAAGAGGCCCGTAGCCGCAACTCTATTCGCGGTGGCAGTCACCCTTGCCGGGCTGGCCGCCTTCCGGGTCCTTCCGATCGCTTCGCTGCCGCAGGTCGACTTCGCGACGATCACGGTGACCGCCGCTCTGCCGGGCGCGAGCCCGCAGATCATGGCGTCTTCGGTGGCCACGCCACTCGAAAGACAGTTCGGCAGGATCGCCGGCGTCACACAGATGACGTCGAACAGTTCGCTTGGGCTGACGACGATCACGCTGCAGTTCGACCTGACGCGCGACATAGATGGGGCGGCCCGCGATGTCGAAGCTGCAATCAACGCCGCGCGTACGTACCTGCCCGCCAATCTTCCGTCGAACCCGGCCTACAGAAAAGTCAACTCGGCCGTTGCGCCCATTCTCGTGCTCAGTCTGACCTCGGACACGAGAGATGCCGGGACACTGTTCGACACGGCGTCCTCCGTAATCCAGCAGAAGATTTCGCACCTGGAAGGTGTGGGCCAGGTTTTGGTCGCAGGGAGTTCGCTTCCCGCGGTGCATGTGGATGTGAATCCACAGCAACTGAACAGCTACGGCCTGGGGATGCAAGATGTTGCGCGAGTCATTTCGCAACAGAACTCAAATCGTCCCAAGGGTCAGTTCAGCAACGACCAGATCACGATGGACATTACGGCCAACGATCAGATCTCGAAAGCGAAAGACTATGCTCCGCTTATCGTTGGCACCGCAAACCACTCCGTCGTGCGTCTTCAGGATGTCGCGCACGTCTACGATTCCGTGCAAACTCTCCGGTCAGTAGGCTATTCCAACGGCCAAGCATCGGTCATTTTGCTTGTGTTCCGCCTTCCCGGAGCCAACGTGATCGAGACCGTCGATCACATCAAGGGCGCTCTTCCCTCCATTCGGGCGTCCATTCCGACCGGCGACAGACTGGAAGTCCTCAACGACACGACCACAACGATCCGAGCTTCCGTGAGTGACGTCGAGCAGACACTGGTGTTCGCTACGATTTTGGTGATCGCGGTCGTGTTTGTCTTCCTGCGGAACCCTAGGTCGACATTGATTCCTGGAGTCGCTGTGACGGTGTCCCTGATCGGGACCTTTGGCGTGATGTATCTCTGCCGCTACAGCTTGAACAATTTGTCGCTCATGGCGCTTGCCATCTCCACCGGCTTCGTTGTAGATGACGCCATCGTCGTGATGGAGAACATCGCCCGTTACATCGACGCGGGCGTCGAGCCGTTTGCAGCGGCGCTGAAAGGATCGCGGGAAGTTGCGTTCACCGTGGTCTCCATGAGTTTGTCCCTGATTGCCGTGTTTGTACCCATCTTGTTTATGGGCGGGATCGTGGGCCGGCTGTTTCACGAGTTTGCCGCGACTTTGGTGGCCGCCATCGCGATTTCCATGGTGATTTCGCTGACCGTCACGCCGACGATGTGCGCCTACGTTCTGATTCCGAGTCACGGTGAAGAGCATGGACGGTTGTATCAGATGAGCGAGAAGGCCTTCGGCGGTCTATTGAGGGGCTACCGGCATTCACTCGCTTGGGCGCTTCGGCATCCCGCGTTTATCTTCACGCTTTTCCTTGCAACGTTTGTTCTGAACGGAGCGCTACTCGTGCGGGTTCCTAAAGGATTTTTCCCGATGCAAGACACGGGCACCATCATGGGCGGATTCCAGGGACCTCAAGATGCCTCCTTTCAATCCATGCGGTCGTCGTTGATTGAGATCGAAAAAGTGATCCAGGCAGACCCCGCGGTAGCAATGGTGTCTGGGTTCACGGGAGGCCAGGGCGGGCCAGGGGGAGGAAGCATCAACTCTGGATTTCTGTTTGTGATTCTCAAACCGCTCGCCGAACGAAAAATCAGCGCCGCCGAAGTTTTGAATCGACTGCGTCCGAAACTGAACGCGCTTCCGGGGGCTTCCACATATCTGCAGCCGGCACAGGATCTTACCGTTGGCGGCCGCCAGAGCAACGCCGCCTACCAGTATCAGATCTCCTCAGACACAGTCGAGGATTTGAGCACTTGGGGACCGAAACTCTATGAGCAAATGCGCCATTTATCTTCGTTGAGGGACGTAACGACCGATCAGCAAAATCAAGGGCTGCAAATGCTTTTGGAGTACGACCGTTCTACCGCGGCGCGGCTTGGCATTACACCGCAAATGATCAACAACTCGCTGTACTACCAGTTCGGCGAATCACAGGTCTCGACCATCTATACGCCGATGAACCAGTATTACGTGGTCCTCTCGGCTGCGCCGCAATTTCTCGATGACCCTGCTTCGCTCAAAGCGACTTTTGTTCATTCTTCGGGCAGTGGCTCGGTTCCGCTGACGGCGATTTCTCATGTCCGTGCCTCGACTTCCCCGCTAGCGGTCAACCACTCCTCGTTTTTTCCGTCGGTTACCATCGCCTTCAATCTCGCGCCTGGAGTTTCGCTCGGCCAGGCAACCGCCGAGATCCAGCGGGTGCAACAACAGATGGGCATGCCATCCTCCATTCGCGGGCAGTTTGCTGGTACTGCGGAAGCTTTTCAGAAGTCCATGTCCAGTGAGCCGTTTCTCATCCTCGGGGCGCTGCTGGCTATCTATATTGTTCTCGGCGTTCTCTACGAAAGCCTGATTCATCCGATCACCATTCTCACCACACTGCCTTCCGCCAGCGTTGGTGCGTTGTTCTCGTTGATCTTGTTCAAGAGTGAATTGGACGTGATCTCGTTCATCGGAATCATTCTGCTCGTCGGCATCGTGAAAAAGAACGCAATCATGATGATCGACTTCGCGCTGCAGGCCGAACGCGAGCAAGGCATGAACACGCGGGATGCGATCTTCGAAGCCAGTTTGCTCCGTTTCCGTCCGATTTTGATGACGACATTGGCGGCAATTCTAGGAGCTCTTCCGCTGGCTTTCGGACGCGGAACGGGATCTGAACTGCGTCATCCGCTCGGCATTGCTGTCATCGGCGGACTGGTGTTCAGCCAGATTCTGACGCTGTACAGCACACCTGTGATCTACCTGTATTTCGACCGCATCGCCCAACGGTTCAATCGCGATACGAAGGCAACCCTGGTTCAGGAGCCCGGGAATGCGACAGCGTAAGGAGTTCTTTATGACCTGTGACTCACTTTCAATAACTCGACGCCACTTCTACCGCTTCTTGGTTCTGTCTGTGCTGGCGCTGGCCGGTTGCTCGGTAGGGCCGAAGTACAAACGTCCAGTAACGGCTGCACCACCTACTTTCAAAGAGGTTGTGCCACAGGAAAGCCCGGACGGAACCCTCTGGAAAGCAGCGGCACCGCAGGACACTGTGTCCCGCGGCAACTGGTGGGAGATTTACAATGAGCCCGAACTCAACGAGTTGGAAAACAGACTCAACAATTCCAACCAAACCATTGCGCAGTCCTACCAGAACTTCATGTCGGCACGGGCCCTGGTCCGCCAAGCTCGCTCCAACTACTATCCTACGGTCTCTACGGGTCCCTCCTACACCCGCTCACGGAGTTCCGTCAGCTTGGTCGGCGACCACGGAAACCCGAATAGCAATGAATTCAATCTTCCTTTCACTGTTTCATGGGAGCCGGACGTTTGGGGCAGAGTGCGCAACACTGTCCGCCAGTTCGCCAACCAGGCACAGGTCAGCGCCGCCGACTTTGCTAACGTAAGGCTGTCTCAGCAAGCAAACCTAGCAAGCATCTATTTTGAGATTCGGGGCCAGGGCTCGCAGATCGCTTTGTACGAGCGAACAGTGGAGGCGTACAGCAAGTCTCTGAATCTTACGAAATCGCGCAATGCGATCGGCATCGATAGTGCTCAGACCGTAGCCCAGGCAGACCTAAGTCTGCAGACGGCCCAATCGACTCTCACTAATTTTAAAATTGCGCGTGCGCAGTTCGAGCACGCCATTGCCGTCCTCATCGGCAAGCCTCCGTCTTCGTTTTCATTGCCCATTCGTGAACTCACGACCGCCGCTCCCGTTGTTCCAGTCGGGGTGCCTTCCGAATTGCTGGAACGACGACCGGACATTGCTGCAGGTGAGCGGACGATGTCAGCAGCAAACGCTCTGATCGATGTGCAGACGGCCGCATTCTATCCGTCGTTTAACATTTCTGGCACAGGCGGGTTCCAGAGCAATAAGGTGGGAAACTGGCTCAGTTGGCCGAGTCGATTTTTCTCGATTGGGCCGTCCGCTTCGCTGACATTGTTCGACGCCGGCGCTCGCCGAGCGACTCTAGCGAGTTACAACGCACAATACGAAGCAGATGCTGCAGCGTATCGGCAAACGGTGCTGACCGCGTTCCAACAAGTTGAGGATTCTCTCGCGGCCCAGCGGTATCTCGCAGAACAGCTGCCTCAACAACAAGCTGCAGTCGACGCTGCGCAGAGATACCTCGATTTGGCTAATGTTCGATTTCGCACCGGAATCGATTCCTATCTCAACGTCTACACAGCGGAGACATCTCTGCTTGTCCAGCAACAGACGTTTATCAACCTGAGAGTGTCCCAGATGACGAGCAACGTCCAGCTCATCGAGGCGCTTGGTGGCGGGTGGACTACTAATCAACTTCCCACTGAGAAGCAGGTTGCCGCGAAGTAGGTCACAAAAAGAGAGGAGAGGGATGACGAGCGGGTATGCGCCGCAGGACGCAACAAGGGAGAAGCTCATCGAAGCGGCCGGCCGCGTTTTTGCCGAGGTCGGGTTTCACGATGCGACCGTGCGCGAGATTTGTGCGCGAGCAGGAACCAACGTGGCGGCGGTGAACTACTACTTCGGGGAGAAGCTGGGTCTATATACCGAGGTGCTGAGGTCGTCGATCTTGGCCGAGCACCAGAGTTTCCTGAAACCGGACTTCCCGTATTCCACAGACCCGCGAGCTTCACTGCGTGCGCTGATCTGCGAGTGGATCAAGAGGATGAGCGACGGCGGAAGGTCGGCGTGGTTCGCTCGGATTATGGCGCACGAAATGGCGCATCCAACGGCGGCGCTCGATCTTGTATCGGAGTCAATGAGCGGCAACTACCTCCGATTCCGGACGGTCGTGGGGAGAGTAATTGGGCGAAGCCCGGACGATGCACGCACACGCATGTGCGTCCACAGCGTGGTCGGCCAGGTGTTGCACTACGTGCAGGCGGCCGATGCTCGCGCGGCTGTGGCCGGGTTTGAACCTCGACAACGAAAAACAGCGCCGTGCGATTGCCGATCACATCGTGGAGTTTTCGCTGGCGGCATGGACAGCATTGCGCGGCAACAATCAGGACCGTGCGGGCGAAACAGGAATGACTGAGCGAAAGACGAGGGCGACGAACTTACGAATCGTACGACGTGCGCAAAACTCGCACGGCTGGCCAATAACAAAGGAGAGATATGCGTTTAGGGGCAATACCACAAAACATCAAAGAGGCAATCGCTTTGGCCGTCGGGCGAGTGCCGACGCCTTTGATGGACACTCTGGTGGCGCTGCTGCTCGCCAGGACTGTGATGGCTGCCGCATCGGTCGGGATCTTTCAGGCGCTTGACGCTGGGCCGCTGCAAATAGACGAACTCGCAAGGCGTTGTACAAGCAACACACTCGCAACAGAAAGACTTGTCCGAGCGCTGTTCGCGAGCAAGTACCTCGAATATCAGGGAGATCGTGTCGCGCTGGCAGGCGTCGCGCGCCGTTGGCTGTCTCAGGAATCGCATTCCCTGCTCCCGTCCATCCTGCAATGCAGTTTGGATCTTCGCTTCATGAATTTTGAAGAATACGTCAGGCATGGCCGCAGTCTGGAGTTCCACGCGGATCTGAGCCCTGAAGACTGGCAGCTATATCATCAGGGTCAAGCGCAATATGCATCACAAATGAATCGAGGAAGTGATCGAGAACGTTCCTTTGCGGCGTGATGCGACCGACTTGATTGATCTGGGTGGTGCGCACGGGCATTATGCGGTTGCCTTCTGCCGCCGCTATCCCCGTCTGCGGGCACGCGTGCTGGACATCAGCATTGCTGCAGGCCAAAAAGAGGCACAGAGCGCCTCCGACGAAGCCTTCGGACGCGTTAAGTTTGAAGCGGGAGATATCTTGACCACTCCCCTCGAACGTGAGTCCGCCGACGTGGTGCTGCTCGCGAACGTCATGCACCACTTCGATGAGGCGACGAATAGAAGCCTCCTGCAGCGGGTCGCGACAGCTCTTCGCCACGGCGGGCTGGTGGTCTTGGTTGACGCGATGCGCTCCACTTTGCCGGAGGAAACCAGCCAACTGGAGGGCCTGCTGGACCTTTATTTCGCCACCACAAGCGGTGCAGGCTTATGGACTATTGGGAAAGTACAGGACTGGGCCAGGGATGCTGGGCTTACGGTAATGCCGACTATCGCGATCCGGCACATGCCTTTTTGCAAAGTGCAAATCGCAAAGAAGGCTGCCTAGAGAATATTGAAGGGAAATTCTGCTGAACAGTTGCTGAACGATAGACTGCAAATGAGGTATTGGGGTGCAAATTAGGAGTTCGTATATGCGAACAGGTCAGGATGAACTAGCAAACCGCCGCTAAGGTGCTACTAGTCTTGCTACTAATTTTGGCCGATTTGCGGGTCATTAGAGCCCGCATAAACACTGCCGATTCCGTCTAATTGAAAAGCGGCATTGAAAACAAGAGACATACCAACACTGGCCAACCCTCACCTCCCTCTCAACAACAACGGTTGCAATCCCCCCCTCTCCGCCAGACTTTCATTCCAAAGAACTTGCGCAAGAGCTACACGGTTTGACCTGATTTTCCGGGACTTTTCCCGAAACGCCGTATTAGGGAAAAGCAGGAAGATCAATGCGCCGCATGCCGAAAGCCAAGCTGTACCTTAGATTTCGCACGCCAGACGGAAAGCAGTCCCCGTATTGTCCGGCTCTCTTTGACCACAAGTCCCGTATTCGTCCCTCCTGGTGCCTCGTTAAAGGTGTCGAGGAATTGCACCGCGAGGGAACCTACTATCGTCGCGCCAAGCGTAACGGCAAGTGGAAATGGGAATCGCTTGGCAATGACGCGAATGCTGCCTACGCCAAGCTGGATGTACCGCCAGTGATCCCTGTCAAGTCAGCCGGGAATAGCGAAGCAGCAGCATCGACCCTGAAGGGTTCCGCATCGATGACGAAATCGCGGTCTACCTCTCCAACGTCTCGAAGCTCATCGTAAGGCTCGAGCGCTGCTCGGGAAAGCTAAATAACGCTCGGTTCGAGCGACGTTGGACCAGAATTGTTCACAAGGCTTAGAAAACTTAATGGCCGTGATCTCGCGCCCCCGCTCTGGGTGGAACACTGGAGCTAAGAGGCCATAATGAAGACGAAGACTTGGCAAAGCTCTATGTCGTCGATGAGATGCCGATGACGTTGCTGGGACAAGGACGTCTTTGAGAACGAGATCCAACTATTGCTAAAGGACACCGCTAGCAAGAGGGGGAAGTAAACCGAGGTCTGGGGCCTAACAAACAGAAGGCCAATTCACGGTGAAATCAATCGAACTATCCCGCCACCTTCTTCGCCTGCTTCCTCACCTTCGCCCAACGTTTCTTCGCCGCCTTCACAATCCGCCGCTCTGCCAGCAGCCGAACAAGACGCGCTTCCTGACGCCGACTACTTCGCGCTCAGCGGAATGCCCTCTCAAGGGCTTTTGCAGCCGCTTGAACTCCATTCAACTGGTGGCTCAGCTTGCCTAGCTGTTTTTCGAGCTTTCTTTCTTCGCGCTTGATGCTGCCAGAACGTTCTATTTCTCACTCAAATGTGCGAAAAACTCTGGACACTACCCGGCACAGATTGAGAGATCCGCGATTGCACCACACCGACCGACGTGGTGGTTTTCATAACACGATCCGGCATTTAAACACGTTCAGTAAGTCCGTGCCTATTTCCACAGGGCTGTTAGAAATATTTACTTGACTCGGAGTAACAGCTACGATAAGTGAAGGTTGGTTCAAAATAATAGTCAGACGATTATTACCCTCCGTGGGCAGCACTTCTGGAAAAGAGACGATGAGCTCTGAACATGTGATTTTGCCCTGTGGTGGGCGTCCCGCCAAGATTGGCGCAATGGCGACAAACGAACACGTTTGGTGGGAGGCGCCTGACGAAAGAATCTCGAAAGGCGGTGGAGCGGGGGGTGGAGGTGTTAGCGTCGTATTCAAACAGCCGCAGTGGCAAAACCGCACGGTCAAGTCACTGAACGAACCTAGTATCGATGGGAGAATTCTTCCGAAGGTTGCTGCGCCGGCCGGTCCATTTTTGTACGACTTAATTTTTATGGGGCGGGATTTTCCAAACGGCGGCAACAGTGCTTCGACTCCGCTTTGGAGCGCTTTGATAACACGGATCGACGCCAGTCTCCCTGCCAATCTGCAGCAGCGCTTCTTTACCTCACTGCGGTACGGTAGCGCAAAGGATGGGCGCCCACGGAGCGAGTCTGGTTGCATCGATATTAAAATCGGCCAGAATGCCTCGCATCCCGAACCCGACGTTGGCTACCAGGCTGAGGCGGGTTTTACGTCGCAGGTGGTTGGGGTGTCCCCAACGGGACGGCGCTACTTCAAGTGCTTCAACAATAGACAACTCGTTTGAAGGCAAGCTGTAGCTTCCTGAATCGTCCAGCGGACGCCAAATTCTCTAGAGTGTCGAACGATATAGCGATGCAGCAGTAGCGCCTATTCCGGCGGGCGAAAGTTGAGTGCACAAGTTGGGCAGCCCTGGACGCTGATAAGTTATTCAAGGCCTGTTGGGCGCCCTCTTTCGCTTTTTGGTTGGTTTTCCCCTATTGATGCATCGAGAGGATACGATGGGCACCTTTTTGACCCGTGTTTTCTTTTTCGTTTTCTTCGCCACCTCTTGGCCCGTCTTCGCCCAGGTGGATGTTCTCACTCGGAGGTACGACAACCTTCGTAGCGGTGTAAATTCTCGCGAAGTCACATTGACACAGCAAAATGTTCGAACCCGTTTTGGCAAGCTCTGGACGTTATTTGCCGACGCCAAAATCATGGCCCAGCCGCTCTACGTTTCTAACTTGGTTATACCCAGTGCAAGCATCATCGGCACAACGGCGAAGTCAAAATGCTCTGCAGGCTGCAATGCGGTGATCTTCGCAACCATGAAAGGCACGGTGTACGCCTATATGGCCGACGCGAAGCCCAGCACCGATAACGACACACTGCTGTGGGCGACCTATCTCAGCGATAACCGTGCCTGTAAGTGCAGCGCATCCGGGCCGCAGAATGGCAGCGGCAATTTCGATATGTGGGCGGTCGATGACCCATGGTGGGGCATCTTGAGTACCCCAGTCATCGACCGCGCAGCCAATACGCTTTATGTTGTGAATTGGACAAACGATCAGCAATACCGCGTGTATGGTTTGAACCTGACCACAGGTCAGGTGCAAAAGGGCCCCGTGGTTGTGCAAGGCAGTGCGGGCGGCGAGAATTTCTTTAACGGGGGTCTCCAATTACGGAAGCAGAGAGCCGGGCTTCTGCTTGCAAACGGATTGCTTTATGTCGGTTTTGGCGGCGATGCCCAGCAGGGCCTTGCAGGTTGGTTCTTCGTTTACGATGCTGCAACGCTCGCCCTAAAAACCGTTTGGACCCCGGTCCCGGGCGGCCGTAATGGCGGTATCTGGATGGCCGGCGACGCTCCCGCAGAAGATCTTGCTGGCAACATCTATCTACAGACCGGCAACGGCGATCTCGATCCAGGCAAGCAGCGCTTCGGCGACAGCATTCTCAAGCTTAAGGTTCAAAATAATGCCATTTCTGTTGCGGGCTTTTTCGCACCCTGCAATCAGATGCTGCTAGATTCTTGCGACCTAGACCAGGGCTCCGCTGGCGTGCTTCTTTTCGATCGCTTTGTTCTTGGTGGGGGCAAGGATGGCAGGCTGTACTTCATGGCAACCGACGTGATGCCCGGGTACACACCAGGTCCGCTTCCCCCTCCCGCTCGCGACGCCTGCATGCCTGGGCAGCCGGATTGTAGAGACTCAACGGACCTCATTCAGAAATGGCAAGCCTCCTCCGGACATATTCATGGAGCGCCGATCATCTGGAAAGGTCCAAACAATCAAGTTTGGCTTTACGTGATGGGTGAAGGCGATCCCCTGAAGGCTTTTCCGTTTGAGGGGCGAAAGTTCAACGTTGACGCGGTGAAGCGTGGAAGCTACATCCAGCCTCGCCCTGCGCAAAAATCGACGTGCCAAACAGACGCGAATCACGGCATTTGGATGCCCGGAGGATTGCTCACCGTTTCCAGCAATGGCACCAGTACGGGTTCAGGTATCGTGTGGACGATCGTACCAGCGAATGGCGATGCCAACAGCTGTCGTGGCGTAAAAGGTATGCTGATCGCGCTCGATGCCGAAGATCCAGCCAAAGAGCTTTGGCGGAGCCAGGGCAAGGATGCCCACGCTTCCGACACCCAAGATAGCTTCGGTCTATTGGCCCGCTTCAATCCGCCCATCGTTGCGAATGGAAAAGTCTTCATTGGCACCGCCGGAGACGCGGAAGCGCTTCAGCGTTATTCAGGCCCCAGACCTGCACCTGGCCCCGGAAACTACTTGCTGGCCGTTTATGGTTTGCGTTAGCAAATGTTAAGTATTTTTTACATACAACAAGGAGAAGCATACGAGCGACCAAAAACCGAGAGCTTCAATCAGCCTTAGCGATTTCCTTTTCGGGCACCTACGCGCGGATCACACCAAGCCCAGTCTCCCGGCGCCCCCGCCACCGCTTGGTCCGCTTTCCGCATTCGTGGGAGACTTCGCCGGAAACGGCTTCAACACCATATTTCGTCCCGATAGTGCCGCCACACCCACGGTGCTTCCGAATACAGTTCCGCCCCCGCCGCCTCCACGCGACAATATCCTGGAACTGAATCTTACCTCGGAGATCCTCTCGTTTTCTAGGAGTCTAGGGTCGGTTCCGAATCGGGGCACAGCGAATCAGCCGGACGCCTTCCTCAACGGCGTGCCTTATCTGCAGACGATCAATGACACGACGATCCACGGGGAGAGTGTCGGAATTCACTTCGAACCCGGCATGTGGATTCATGTCCCGTCGACCACGATCCCGGAACTCGGGGAAACCGTGACGCGCATGGCCGCGATTCCGCACGGCACAACGATCGAGGCTCAAGGACTCGCCGCGCCCGCGAAGCCCGGACCTCCCAAAATCGGTGCCGTGGATATCACGCCTTTCGTGACCGGGAGCGATCCTGTCAAGAAGATTAAGTTCGCCAGCCAGACGGCCAGCGACCCAAACACGCCGAGAATTCCTCAGGATCTGGGCCCGTTCGTCGCCCGCGGCACCATCACGCAGGCGATGCTGGACGATCCTAACAGCCTGCTAAGGAATCATATTAGCAAGCAGGACATCATCAGCACCGCAACGATCCTCATCTCCACCGCGCCACCGCCTCCCGATGGGCTGTTCGGCGGCGGGACCGACAATATCGCGTTTTTGCTGGGCCAGGCTAATGCCACCGCGCCAAACGCGCAAGCCGTGCAGATGACGGCGGTGTTCTGGATCGAGACCGTCCGAGAGGTCCTTCACATTCCGTTCTACCATCTGGGCTCGCCACCGCTTTTACTCAGGGCCAAAGCCAGCATTCAGGGGCAGCGTGTGGCACGGTTCTCGGTCACACCACCGCTTGACATTGAGCTGCCCGGCCGCGACATTACGGTCACGTTCACGCAGATTCAGTACAGTCAGATTGTTCTGCTGAATTTTGCGGGCCTGACTTGGCCCCACGTCTCAGTAAACACACTTGTGCCGGCCGACGACATCACCGTGCCAGATTCTGTTTGGAGGTAACTTACGCCGTTTCCTCGGGCGGAAGCGATTCCCAGGACAGCCGGGACGCAACGGTCAGCAATCTAGACGCGACGCTTGGCTGCTAATCTATAACCACGATTACCTTTCCAATGGAATGACCTCGAAGTCAATCCGCAGACAGGCTCATAGTTCGCAGTTCCCGCTTGCAACCGATCTGAACCAAAGGTTGACAGTCTGCCCTTCGGTTGGAGCGTATTCAGCAATATGGAAAGAAATTGTCATCAGCCGTTCATCGAGCCGGTCGCTGTCGTAGGCGCGGTCGTCGATCAGCCGTTCGGGGAGCTCGGCGAACAATCGTTATTCGAGGGTGGCTTCGACGAGTTTTGGTTTCATGCGGAGAAGCGATGGTCAGGTGCACGGCGAGAGGAAGACTATGGCCGTCGCTGATCGCCATGATTTTGCTGCCCTTACCGCGTCGAGTAGGGCGGATGGCGGAGCCCCTTTTTTTCGCCGAGCTGAAGCTGGCGTCGACAAATGCTTCGCCTCAGATCGAGTTTGTAAGGTTTGATCTCGAGCGACGGGTTACAGCACACTGGGGATCACGAAGTAGGAATGCGTGCCTTCTCCGCCTCCGAGGGCTGCCGCGATGCGGAAGACCACGTCCTTGCCAAGGTAGATGGAGATGCCGCCGCCGAAACTCTGGTGCAGGTTCGCGAAGTCTAGGTCGCTGCTCCTGAGCGCGACATTTCCAGCGTCGTAGGCCAGCAGAAGACCTAAGTGGCTGCAAACGGTGCGCACGATGCCTTCCTTGCAGGGTGTACAGCTGTCGCACACTTTGCGGTCGTACTCGGTCTGAACCATCAGCAGAAAGGGCCCGCGAAATCGGTAGTCTTTGAAGGCGCGCAGCGTTGGCTGGTTGTCGATATCGGAACCGCCTAGCGTCTCCTGGAGATAAAACGGAACGACGTTGCCGCTGCTGGTATACGAGCCGGAATATCTCCAACGGACGGAAAAATAGTTTTGCTCGATGACGCCGCCGTGTTTCTTTTTCTCTGGATAGAAGCGGTGGTCCAGAATGGCTTCGAAACGCCGAAACGAATAGTGCCCAGTGTCAACATCCTGATAAAAACCGTAGGAAAAGTTGTAGTCGATATCGAACCGAGGCCACACTCGCTTGTGCGGGCGAAGAAAAACCTGTTCGTGGACAAATGGCGGCTGGGTGGCGAGACCCGGGGCGGTCGCTTCGGTGTATTCTTGGGTGATCGAAACAACGTTGCTGCCGGTCACCCCGCCGACGCTGGGCCAAATACCCTCGAGCCTTCCGCCCGCGGAGAGCCACGACACGTCGGGGAACGGCGTGGTGACATCGAGCCCGGCGGACGTGTCACGCTGATTAAACTTCACGGAATTGTTCACGTTGGTGTTTGGGCCCAATCCATAAAAAGTCATCACCGGCAAGGTGCGATTGCGCACATAAAGGTTCAGCGCGAAAGACTCGCCGGATTTGTTCCAGTCGCCCGTGATGGCGCGCTGGCTACTGAACTGCACTTCCGCCATCCAGAACTGGCGAATGGTGATGACTGAAGCCGCTTGTAGCTGGTCCTGCGCACCGCCAGCTTCGTTCAGATCCTTGGAATAGCGCCCCCCGCCGCCCACGGCACTTCCGGGCACAATGCTCTGCGCCAGAAAGTGAAAGGGCCGCGCGGTAAACGTGGAATCTCCGCAGTCAAAAATCTTTTTTGCGAAGTCGGTAAAAAGCGAGGAACAGTTTCGTTTCCATTGGTCCCAGTCCGTCGTTCCGGTGACGGGAGCGTTGGCTGGGGGCGGTGCGGGAGCTTGCGTGGTGGTAGACGTCGGTGCTGGTGTTGGTGCCTGTGCTCGCGCGACGCTTACGAACGACAAAGACGCCACTCCGAGAGCAACCGTGATCGTTCTCAACGTCCATGAGGTCTTGCAGTAGCCCATGGTTTGCTCCTTCAGTCGTTCGAGCCATGAAGCTTTGCGTGCACGCTTTGCAGATACTGGGCTGCCTGCGCCTCAGTTTTGATCGTGCTTGGGTCCACACCGGATCGCTGATTCGGGGGAAGGCGTTGTTCCGAGAGAGCAGCCTGCTGCACCAGCATCTTGAGGTGATCGTTGATGGGCTGAGCCAGTTCGGCTGGTGTGGGAGGATGGGATTGGGCTCCCGCGCCTAGATCGATCTGGTCGGTGCGCGGCTCCGGCAACGACAGATTCACTTCGAAAGTATTGGCAAGTTTGTCGCGGAGAGTAAGATTTACACCGGCGACATTCGGGAGAAAAAGTTTGAATGTCGTGGCGATGACCGAGGTGTGGTCGTAGAGGGTGTGATCAATGCTCGGCGGGATATAAGGCGAGATGAGAACGGCGGGCACACGGACGCCGAGGCGCGTGAAATCGAATGAGGGATCCAGAGTCGTCCCATCGTTCGGGTTGGTCCAGACTTTGCTGTCGGGATTGACCGTCGGCGGCGGGATCGCATGATCATAGGTTCCGCCATGCTCGTCATAGACGATGACGAGCAGCGTGGAGTTTCGCACCTTTGGATTTTTCCAGACGGCGTTGAAGACGGTCTGGATGAGCGCATCTCCTTCTTTCACGTTGTGGTCGGGATGCTGGTCGCTCGCGGAAAAGGCCGGCTGGCCGTTTCCGCCTGCGGAGTTGGCAAAACGCGGCTCCAGGAAGCTGTACGTGGGCAGATCGTTGTCGTTGCAGGCCGCAAGAAAATCGTTGTCGAAAGAGCCAAAGAAATCTGGATTTCCTGCGAGGCCGTTGAAAGTCGAGGCCATCGTGGAGTCGTGGTAGTAGATGACGGAATCGAGGTGGTTCTGGGCAAGACGTTCGTAGATCGTGGGCGTCAGGTTGCGCCAGTCGAGGCCCATGTCGACCCTTCCTAGGGAAGTGGCGGCGTGCACAAACGCGCGATTGGGGAAGGTCGGGCCCGGCAGCGACGAAAACCAGCGGTCGCAGACACAGAATTGCTGGGCAAGCCGAGTCAGGACCGGGAGCCTCGAAGGGTCGAAGCATTTCATGATCCGCGCGGAGTCCGCAGGATTGCCGGTCTTGCCTTGATAACTCACTACGAAGCCGCTCATGTCCGGGTCTTGGCGGACATCCGTGTTCGGATTGCTGTAGAGTTGCGTGAGAGTGTCAAAGCCGGAGTGTCCCGGGTCGGGGGTGAGATCTCCGGCGTAGTTTGCGTCGTTCGAGACCGGCACGTCTTTGCCCGTGGAGTCTTTGTTAGATCTGACTTGACCGCCGACCAAACCATCGATCGCCCAGGACGGGCTCTGTGCAAAACCAAGCATGTGATCGAATGCCCGGTTTTCCATCATGAGAACGACGATGTGTTTTAGATTGTCGCGTCCTGCGGACATACAGCCTCTCGGTCAAAACCGCGAGGAGACGAAGCCGGCGGCTAAAGCTTGCCTCCAATTTGTAATCTGAGTGTTCGGCGCCGATAGCGCCCCCTCCGGCAGCGCCGCCTGGCTGTCCGAGGGAACCGCGATAGTCGCTACCGGAAAAGGGCTCGATTCTTGAGGCGGGCCACTGACCGCCCCGTCGCAATTAATGTAGCTGCCGTGGCCGAAATTCCAGCTGTCGGGCAGGATGGGCACACCATAGAGTTGCGACGGCCGGTCGGGAGGGTTGGGGCCGTAACGCCCCAAGGCACCGTGCCAGTAAGGATCGCCGCGCGTGATGATTCCCGAGATGAGGTTGCCAGCGGGAAACGCCAGCTTGAGAACATCATCGCAATGGGAGGCCAGCACAGAAACCTTTTGTACCTGGCTCGCGGAGTCCTGATATTCGTCGGTCAGGCAAGTATCGTCGATGGCCCCAGCCATGAACGTGGCGCTCTTCAGCTTGGGCGATCCCTTGAGGCCGCGAATCGCTTCTAGCACCACGCGCGCGCCGAGGCTGTGCGAGGTAAACGACCAAGTGGCCGAGCAGGTGAGGTTTTTCAGCAGATACGCGGCCAGGAGTTGGCCGCTTCTGATGGCTTCGTCTCCCTCCACCGGATAATCGACGAACGGCACCCAGCGAGAATCGCCGGGCCACAGCACGCCGACGAAGAATCCGTTGATACCCAGTTGCAGCCATTCGGTCCAATGAGAAAGGTTGGCGATGCCGTTGGGGCGATCCACGTGAAAACCGTGCGTGCCAAACAATACGTCTTTGCCGTGAATGGCATTTGTCAGCGCGGAGAGAAACTGCGTGGGCGAAGTGGGATTTGGGGTTGCGTCCGTGCGCACGGCAATATCGTCGACGGTTGCCACGGGGTTGCCGCCGGAAAAGTCTGCGCGCACGTCGATGAAATACGTAGGCACGATTATCTCTTCCAGAGCTGCGCGATTTTTGCGCCGGCCTGAATCGTGCTGGCGAGGTCCTTCGCAACCGGCGCCAGCGGTACAGCCAGCAGTCCGGTCAGGACGCCCAGCATGTTATGCCCAGGTCCCAAAACGTAATAAAAACCCAGCATCGCGAGTACGACGGAAAATACCATGGCGAGCAGTTTGGCCGAGTTGCGGTAGCGCTGGTCGCCGCGTTGATAGGCTTGATCCAAAAGTGCGCTCAGCAGAAGGTCGAATCGGCCGTACACATTGCTCTCGGCGTCCGTCAGGGTCTTGTCGGCCGCTTTGTCGTTGCCCGAGAGCTTGAGTTTATCGGCCACGCCCTTTAACAGATCGCTGTCGACGCCGGTTGCTGAGGCCATATCTTTCGCCGATTGTGGTGTGAGATTCAATTTGATGAGCGCCTTGGCGACGGACTTCTGGTCCGGTAAGGCCATGCCGTTCATCCAGTTGGCGCGCAGTGTATCGTAAGCGGACTCCCGAGTGATGGCCGAGGCGCGCCCGCCCGTAGCGGAAGCGGGGGGAATCAGTTGCGAAATCACCTTCTTGATGTCGCCGAAACCGGCCCGGGACACGCCTCCGCCTAGCGCTTTGGTGACGTCCACAAGGCCGAAACCGGCAGTGCCGAGACCGCCGATAGCTAAAACGAGTTTGGATAAATCAACCGAGGCCAAGGCAGTGTCTAGCATGGCGCACCTCTTTTTGCGAATGCAGGCGCGAGTTCGAGCGTCTGCACGGTAGAACGAGGGACGATGGAAAAACCCTTTGGGGACACTTGCAATAGGCCTTTCCCGGCAGCGAATTGGCTGGCGATTCTGTTCCGCTGCTCAGAGGCTTACGTTATCTTCAAGCTAATTTTGTCGGAAATAATGTATGTCGATAGAGCTAATGTCAACAGAAAAGAACGACGATTGGACTACAAGCCCATCAGATAACTTCTAGTCTTCCGGGATGAGTTCACGCGGCGTCCTGTGGCGGCTTCTCGCGACGCACATGAGCGCGAGCTCCATTTTCGCGGCAGGCTGTGGCGACACCCACGTGGACTTGTCTTATGCCACCGTTTCGGATGCAGACAAAGACGGGGCGGAAAAGGTTGGGCTGCGGAAGCTGGCAAAGGGATTTAGTCGAGTTTTCTATCAGATAGCGAAGTGGCCTCTTTGCCTCAGCAAACCGCCGCCTTCGACCTCTCGGCCACTCTTCCATTCCATTTGGCTTCCACAACATCCATCTCCCACCCCTGCGCGCTACACTCGCAATTCCGCGCCACGTACCGCCCCAGTGCCTGCGACATAGGGTAATAACGCTACGGCACTGCCGGGTTCAGTTCTGTCACTTCAAGTTCACAAGTCTTAGCCGAAAGCGTCCTCACGAAGCGCTCTGCGATCCCGAAGTCGACGGCGATTTTCCTTCGGCTTTTTGCGCGTGCCTCCATGGCGGAAACTGCTGCGTTTGCCACACTTTCTTCAGCCAGGGATAGGCGAAGCTGGTGGGCACGATGACGCAAACCCAAATGAACCCGTTCATGACCGTTGCGCCTTGCCGCGTTGTTGCCGTGAGCGCCCCCGGCAGAATTGAAGCTTCGCTAATAGATTTTCTGCCAGCGCCCAACACGCTTTCGGCAATGTTGTGAAGTTCTGGTTCAACCCGCCTTCGAGCGCCTGTAGCCAGGCGCCAATGATCATCCAGATGAACACAGATGCGAGCACTAAGAGGATAGCTCGCATGTATTTGCCGGCGAGATGAGTGCTGGCCCAGATTCAGGAGAACGGCAAAGTAGCCGCATGCGGCGCTTTCCTCCATGTACGTATCGACAGTACATGCCTCACTCGTGGCTAACTATTGCCTAAATAACAAAACTAAGCTACGTTACGTTACGTTACGCCTATTCCGCAAACCGCTAATTCCGAGGTGCAGACACATGATCAGCCAATCGCCACGGGCGAGGCGCTTTTGGGGCCGTCTTTTGCTGACCGGTGCTACGACGTTCATGGGCACGAACGGCAGAACCCAACAGATTCCAGCTGAGTACAGATCCCAAATTGACCATCAAGCTGCTCTCGTAGCCTCGCAGCCCGCCAAAATATCTGCGAAATTGCTGACCCAGGAAATCCGCGTGGGCAGCAAAGCCAGGGTGCAAATAGATTTGATCAACGTGGAAAATCAATCGGTTGCCCCGAAGGAGGATTGGAAGTGCGAAATATCGATTCAACTTCCTTCAGGTGAATCTGTGGAAAAAGTTGCGTGGATTAAAAAGGATTCGTCTTCCGGCGAATTCGAATTCGCAGCGACTGAACCGGGGATAGTGACCATTGTTGTTCGGGCACCCTCGAAAGAAGTGCGAGGTGACAAGCTGGAAGTCATAGTGCAATCTCCGAAGAAATCCTCGATTAAGAAAAAGGGTAGCTCCATGCTGTCGCGCCCGCTGCCGACCCCAGTGACCACAGTCGATCCATATTATGCTCCACGCCATTCTGTAGCGTTGAGACTTGTGGGCTTCAATCCAGAATCCCAGGATTCAGGGGGCGCGCCCCAGCATATTCGTAAACCTTCCCCAGCGACAACGGAACATCCCGTGCTTCATATTTCCACGGGCGACGTAGGTGGGACATATTTTGCCAATGGAAAGGACGCTGCGACCATTTCTGCAACCTATGAGAGTCCCGATCTCACGCCAGCTCCCAGCGACATTCATGTCTGGTTTCACTGGGTAAATGGCACCCTGGATGCCCAACCTTTGCTCATCAGGAAAGGTACATTTTCGGGGGTAACACATCTGACCTCATTGACCGCCGGGGATGTAAGTCTCAAGTTTGTCAGTTCGACACCTCCTTACCGGGCGGAAGGGGACACGGACCTGACGGCTCACTTCGTTCCTCCATTGGTCGCGTTACTAGGCCCGGAAAGGCTGTCGATCGTCGATAACACGCCGGTGATGATTGTCTTTCTGGATGCCCAGAACAATCCAGTTGCTCCCGGCAAGAACTGGACAGTGACTTTGCGCAGCAAGGAGTCGAGGTTGCATTTCGGACCGGAGTCTTTTGAGGTTCCGGGCAATTCACCGATAGGGACTGCCCAGCTGCTTCCGGTATCGTGGGGCAACGACACCGTCGAAGCGGTTGTAGCAAACTACAACCCACAACCTTTGCCCGTCGTTGTCACCGGCTGGATGGTTGTGGGCCTGTGTCTGGGGGGCGGAATATCAGGCGGCCTTGCCGCCTACAACAGGTTCAAAGGTTCGTGGTTCTGGCGCCTTTTTCTGGGGATTCTCGGCGGCGCGGTACTCAGCTGGATGTACGTGTTCCTCGCTCTGCCGAATGTGGGTGCCAACGTTGCGCACAGTATCGTCAGCGTGCTCTTTGTCTCAATACTCGGCGGCTATCTCGGCACCACAGTACTGGATCTGGCGGCGAAGCGATTCGGTTGGATCACCACCGGGTAGTAGAGCAAGCGCGCGGTGCCATTTGAATCTTTCGTCGGCAGGATTTGATGTGCAAGCCGCCCGGCAAGACCTTCCCATCTTGCAGGAACGCGTTCACCAGAAGCCCGCTGATTTGGCCGGGACAACGGCGCGGCAGACTAAGCCCCATCCACTTAGCTCAGTAGTTGCTTCATGTCCGCGGTCGCGCTGGATTGCGTGCCGCGCGGCCAGGACGGGCCGATCGCGACGGCCTCGTTGTGGCCTTCAAACCAGACCAGGAATCTTGATTGTTCCGCGCCTGGTAGTCTTTGCTGATTCAGCCAGTTGTAATAGGCGCCGAAATCGCCGTCGACCAACGAGCCAACGGGATCGAGTTCCACTGGCTTGGTGCTATTGGAAATCATTTCGTTCATCGGCTTCTGTCTTTGCCGCGGCGCGAAGCGGACTAACAGAGTCAGCGGCTGCGCGCGGCGGAGCGCTTCGCGTGCCGTCCACTGAGCGAAAGTAGTCGCAAAAATTTGCGTCCCGGAACCCTCGGTCAGGACTTTGAGTTGGAATCGCTCCATGATCGGGTCAGACGTTTTACCAGGCATCGCGTTCAGGCCAAGATCCTCGGGACGCATGCGCGCCATCAGCGAGCGCAACGCTTCCGGTCCCATGCCGGGGCGCTCGATTTCGGCGCGCATCTTCGCACTCAAGGCAGCGCGTGCAGGTTCCAGCGCATGGTACGAGACGCACGTTAGCGTGGGATCGTACTTTGTCTCCTGGCCACCGTCGATATACCAGTGCGCGTAGGGAGCGGGATGCGCTTGCGCTCGCGCGGCGACCGCGTCCAGCAAAAATTGCAGACCGTTTTCGGGATTGACGTGATTAAAGTACACGCCGTGCGCACGAAGCTTTCTGAAAAGCGGCGCGTCATAGGCCTCTACGCCCTGTCCGACAATGGTGATGCCCAGGCGCGGCACTGGCGGTGGATCGGGTGGTGCGACCGCGCGCAAACGCTCGGCGTATCCAACGGCGGCCGCGCGGAATGCATCCTGCTGATGCGTGCTCCAAAGGTAGGCCGAAAACTGTTCCACATATTGCGCGGGCGCATTTACCCAGTCGGCGTTTTCGAGTTGAGTGGAGAGGCGGATTTTCGCGAATCCTTGAAACCATTCCCTGGTCTGTTCGGGAGAAAGGGAAGCGAGATTTGCGAGTTCCTTCTCGACTGCCTGGCGCTCGACGGGAAACTTGAAATCGTATTCGATGACTTCACGCAACAGGCTGGGGAGAAAGCTCAGCGGCAGCCGTTGCAACGCGGCGATGTAATTGGTGGCCAGCTTGCGAGCTTCCGGCGGGTAGCCGTTGAATTTGTCGGGCTTGAGATCGGCGGGAAGCATTACAAAAGTTCCGGTATCGGCTTGCCTTGCGCGAGCGTAGCCGAAAATCCCATCATGGAGCCGAGCGTTGGCACGAGATCAGTCGATTCCGTGGGACGATCGTAGACAATGCCTTCGCGGACGCCCGCGCCCATGGCCATCAACCAGGTGGTGCGAGAGAGCGCATCGCCGGTGCGATGATGCTGAAATCCGTTGCCGCCGGCATCTTCGTCCGCGTCGCGCCCGAAGTCCGGCAGGATAAACAGCGTAGTGTTGCCAGCGTATTCGGGCTCGGTCTGGATGGTCTTCCACAATTCCGCGCAGAGACGGTCGGTGCGCTTGATCCCATCGATATAAAGGGAATAGGCTCCGGCATGCGCGATGTCGATGTCGTGCATGGTGATCCAGAGGAGACTCGGCGCAATCTGGCGCATCAACTGCCGCGCGATGTAGACCGAAAGTTCATCGGGGCTGGATAAAGTGAGCGCGTGGGCCTTGAAGTCGTCCACCGAGAGCTTCAGCATCATGGCTAATTGCTGCAATTCAAATTCATTGCCGGAAAGCTCCGGCGTGTAGAAGGGAGTTTCGTAATTGTCGCGCAGCAGATGTTCGTAGTCTTTGCCGCCGCTGCCGCCAGTGGCCGCAGTCAGCAGGTGTTTCGGGAGAATCACGCGCGCGCCCAACCCGGGACCGTAGGAGCGATTGCTGCTTTCGCCGATACGATTGAAGCCGTTGCTGGGGGCGATGACCCAGGCGTCCGAGGCTGGACGGTGCAAATCCTTGCGGAAGTACTCGAAAACGGTGGGGTGTTCCGGGGAGACCGCGGCAAAATTGTTGAAGGTTTCGTAGGTGCCGGTGGCGAGGCTGGCGGTGGCCACGTAATGCCCGAGGATGCCGCGATTCACGACTTGAGTGAAGAAAGTGGACTGCGGAATCATCTCGCGCATCAGGTGCGGAATATTCTCTTGGCCTTCGGGCGCGAAGGTTTCCTGATCGCGCGCGCCTCCGCCGAAGGTGATCACCACGACTTTTCTTTTCTTCATGGCGGCGCCGGCCAGGGCGATTGGGGAGTGGAGCAGAGTGCTGCCCAATGCGACGCCAGCGGCGGAGCGCAGGAAGTCGCGGCGGGTAAAGGCGAGCTGGCGCGCGATTTCCCGAGGATTTGCGGTGTCGATCGCAAACCGGCCAGCGCGACCTGCAAGACCAAATTGAGAGCGAGAATTCATGAAAGAACCAACGGTAGTAACCTTAGAAACTATGTCCCGGCAGCGACAAAGTCAACCGTAGAGGACACTCAACGGGCGCTGGATCTCGCACGACGACGGTCGTAAATGCGCTGCCACCCCCCCTCCCCTTTTTTGTAAGTATTCATTCTAAGCGATTTAAAGGTCATTAGAATCAACACTTGCGCAAGTATGGATTCTAAAGGACTTACGGGCGCGGCGTGTTTATATGAGAGTAACTGGCAAGGATGCGGAGACTCTTGGGTGGCTTTAGGGTCTGCGTGGCGGGCAAGCATGGTTCGCGGAGCACGGAGGAATCGTGCCAGAGTCTAATCAGCATTGTACCATATTGTTACTAGTTGTCAAGGGTTATCCTATAAGTGGCCTCGAATCTTAAACTTCGCCAGAGGGATGAGCGGGGACGCCACCGATAGTCCATTCCGGGTCCCGGTTAGTAACGCTGATCGGACGCGTAACTCCCGCCCCGCTGTTTTCGTATCTTAGGAGGCTGCGGAAAAATGCAACAAAACGAAGAAAGAGCTTCCTTCAGGGGCTGAAGCCTATTGAGAGCACGCAGTTTACGTCGGCGCTAAAGCACCGACCTCCTGAAGAGGAATGCCGGCGGCGAACGTGCTTCGATGATTGGATCGTGGCTTGGTTGACGCCGGGCGGGGCAAGCCCCGCCCCTACGGGGGATTAGGAAGCTGGCGAGTAGTACGGCTTGAAGCCGTGCCCTGACGAAAACCAGGAGTTCTCGCACAGACTCTGAAGTCCGTTGAGAGCACGCAGTTTACGTCGGCGCCCTTCTAGGCTCAGGATGAACTAAAGCACCGACTTCCTGAAGAAAGAGACTTTTTCCGCGGGCGGTTCGAGATGGGTCGTTCCATCCAGTTTGGCGGGTCAATTTTGGCGGGTTAACACTGTAACCTGCTGAATTTGATAGAGTAACGGGAGAAGTCCTCACTAACTCATGCTGGCTATTAGCGACAATTTTGCCCAATGCTGGGGCGCCCTGCGGGGGCACAAGCTGCGCGCTTCGCTGACCATGCTGGGACTGACGATGGGTGTAGCCACGCTCATAACGGTGATGACCATCGTGCAGGGCGCCAATCTTTACGTTGAGCAGAAGGTTGCCAACCTGGGGACGAACGTGTTCCAGATCGCGCGCACGCCATTTGCGGTTACGGACTTCAACATCATCATCAAAGCGCTAAAGTTCAAGAAAATTGAAGCCGAGGACATGGCCGCCATCGCCGAAGGATGCGGCGCTTGCGAAGTAGTGGGAGCCAGCACCAGCACCAGCGTCCGGGCGCGATCGGGCGACAAAGAGTTGCAGGATGTAACCCTCTATGGCCAAACCTCAAACATGGTAGACGTGGACTCGCGAGCGGTGGAACTCGGCCGGTACTTCACTTCATCCGAAGCGGAACATCGGGCCAACGTCTGCCTGATCGGCGAGACGCTGGTGCGGGAACTATTTGCGGGTGTGGACCCGATCGGGGAGATCCCTGCGCATCGCCAACGATGAATTTATGGTCGTGGGAGTGATGGAAAAGATCGGCAGCGTTCTGGGACAAGACCAGGATAACTTCGTGATGATTCCGCTGCCAGTTTTCCTGCGCATTCAGGGCATTCATTCCAGCATCACCATTAATGTGAAGACGACCACAGCGAACTTTGAAAAGGCGCAGGACCAGGCCCATCTGATTTTGCGCTCGCGCCGCCATCTTACGGGAAATATGGAAGATGATTTCTTCATCGGCACCAAGGAAAGTTACATGGCGCTGTGGCGGAGCATCAGCTCGGCGTTTTTTGGCGTATTCATCATGGTCAGCGCCATCTCCGTGGTCATCGGCGGCATCGTGATCATGAACGTCATGCTAGTAAGCGTGACCCTTCGCCGGAGGGAAATTGGCGTGCGGCGGGCGGTTGGCGCGACCCAGAGCGACATCCTGCGTCAGTTCATGCTGGAAAGCGTGATGCAATGCATCGCCGGGGGACTGGCCGGGATTTCCGTGGGATTCCTGGTGGCGCTGGTGTTGCGTACCTATACGCCGTTTCCGGCCTCGGTGCAGACCTGGGTGGCGGTGATGGGAGTGATTCTCAGTTCGGCGGTAGGACTGTTCTTCGGAATCTATCCGGCGATGAGAGCGTCGCGACTGGATCCGGTTGTGGCTTTGAGGTCGGACTAATGGCACTGATGACGCTGGCGCAGGCTCGGGAGAATTTTCTGGCCGCGATGGAGACGCTGCGTTCGTCGAAGGTGCGCTCCGCCCTGACGGTGCTCGGCATCGTCATCGGGGTATCTTCGGTGATTTCCATGGCGGCCATCATCCAAGGCCTGAACAAGTTTGTGCAGGGCAGAGTGGAATCCCTTGGATCACGCACGTACTTTCTCACGCGATTTCCGCCAGGGCTGGACCCGGCGCACATGCCCGAACGCATCCGCACGCGCGGATATATTGAATACAGCTATGCCGACTTTATCCGCCAGGCGGCTCCGGACGTGCGAAACGTAAACACGGTCGGCACGCGCGGATTTTTCTTTGGGGACAGCAATCTGATCACCAGCGGAGACCATAGCGTCGAGAAAGTCATCGTGCGCGGGGCCGAGCCGGAGTATACGGAGGCGATCCCGTTGTTTGCGATCGAGCGAGGCCGGTTTATCAGCGCCTTCGACGAGGAACACGCGCGTGCGGTGGTGGTGCTGGGTGCGGCTATTAGCGAATCGCTGTTTCCCAATACGGACGCTATTGGCAAGACCGTGCGGATCAACGGCGCCGCGTACGAGGTTATCGGCGTGTTCGAGCACGATCAGGGATTGTTTCTGGGTCCGGGAGTGGACATCTTCGCGATCATTCCGCTGAGCAATTTCAAGAAGCAATACCCGGAGGCCAAGGAGTTGATTCTGCTCTTCACGGTCCCCAAGGATGTGAACGTCGACATGGCACAAGGTGAAGTCATTCAGGTGATGCGCCGGTTGCGTCGCGTTCCTCCGGAAAAAGACAATGATTTCGAGCTGAGCTCGCCGGATTTTCTGAGCAATTTGTGGAATCAGCTTACCGGCGCATTGGTGATCCTGACTACGGTAATCAGCTCGATCGGTTTGCTGGTCGGGGGGATCGGCGTAATGAACATCATGCTGATCTCGGTGACGGAGCGCACGCAGGAAATCGGCGTGCGTAAAGCCATCGGCGCGCGGCGCGCGGACATACGTTTACAGTTCCTACTGGAAGCGGTGGTCCTTACGCTGGTCGGAGGAATCATCGGCATCCTGATCGGGTCAGGCGTATCGACGCTGGTGCGCACTCTGGTGCCTTCGATTCCTGCCACGCTGTCGTATCTGTGGGTGACCATAGGCTTCGTGATATCGGTCGGCGTGGGCTTGTTCTTTGGCTACTATCCGGCGAGCGTGGCGGCCAATCTCGACCCCATCGATTGCCTGCGATACGAGTAAGATCCTGACGCTGCAACACGGGAACCCAGAGACAAGACTTCAAAGTTTTTAAATTACAGGAGTTTGTGGACCGCGAGTCCGTATGTCCGGCGGGTGTGGTGGGACAGTTTCCGATTACGCAACTAGCCCGGAGTTGGCTCGAAACGAGGATTCCTGTCGAAGCGTTTCAGTGCTTGCAGACGCGGCCAGCTATGTTGATTTCATTTCCAGATAGGTACGAAAGCACAGCCGGGTCATTGTCAATCGCATAGTCAGCAACAGCGAAGAAATCATTAAACAGTGGGCTTTTGCGTGCTTCGTCGGGAGTAAGCTTGTTTCCTAGATTCTTAAAATTGACGTGCCTCGACCCCTCAGGCTGTTCTAGCCGCATCTCGAAGCCGCTCCCTGCCTGAGAATGGCCAGACCCTCATGTACACCCAACTTCTCTCCGCCACGGCGGAGTCCGGAATCATCCCACCACTTCCCAATGCTTACTGTAAGACCGGCTTCAATATTATCGTGGCCGACTTGCAGAGTTGCGAAATAATGGAGTAAGCCCAATCATCCTTCTTTATAAAACCATGAACGCTCTTGAACGTATGTCCGCAGTGGTCGCAAACAATGTTCGTCACTTCTGGGCCCAATTCCAGCGAAAAACCGTCAACGCTGTTCTGGACTCTCTGACACTCTGTCTCGTCCTCATTTTTTGTGTCTCAGCAACATCGGGCATTATAGGGCAGGTTGCAATCAAGTGGCGTACTGGGACTTTAAGTTTTCGATAACCGCGTTTTGGTATTATCGATCGCCGAGGTGTTCCGTGGGACTCATCGGAAAGTTAATGTGCGTGTCTGCGTTGTGGTTGCCGACTCTCGGCGCAGGGCGTTCCGCGCCAGAAGGCGACGGCCCAGTTACCCCGTGTGGCGTCCTTTGAACAAAAAATCAATAAGCTGGTAGACCGATTCAATACGTGCGGAAAAACTCTTCGATTCCGTGATCGAACTTGCTTATACTACCAAGTGCCCATGGCTATTGAATCCGCAGACCGCGACGCCACCCCTAAGCCAATAATTTGGACTTTCACAATGAATCTCTTCGAGGAAATGGTCGAAGCTATCGTTAAACAGGATCAGCAATACCGCGCCAGTTTTTCGAACGGCGTCGTAGATATATTCTCACCAAGAGCCCGCAAGATCGTTCGAATTTACTCAACAAAGTTCTCAAAGACTTTTCAGTGACAGAATCCTACTGGAGCCTCGCCAGGCGGACTTTCGACTGTTCTGCGCTGTCGTGCCAAGCGGCGGGTCCCCAATGGTGCGGTGGCAGCCTTGCGGTAGGTCAATGGGAACCAGTTAGGATTACGTTGCATCTGCAGAACGCAAGGGCGTACGGATACTGAACGCTATCGTCGCGCAAAATGGAAGCGCAATCTGGACTGTGACCGCTAGCAACCTAGCCGCTTTCCGCAGTCTAGCGGTCTCTGGTACATTTACCCGCTTCAAGAGCCCTTTAAGAGCGTCGTCTCGGACAGGCTAGTCAGAATGCCTCAATAAAAATTCAAGCAAGGCGAGATTGCGAGGATGCACAGTCGCCTGCAGTCACGCGCTACCCGGAAACTGCCCCCCTACCCGGCGGGTCGTGCTTCCCTACGCGCTTACTTTTGAGGATGTACAGGGACTTACCGATAGGAGCTTCGCTCGCGAAGGCATATGAACGTAGCGTTGAGGAGCCCATTCGATATGACCTACCTCTCGTTCATTGTTCTGACCAATGTGCAGTTAATCGGGATCGTTGTTGCCGTCGTCGTCGTGGTTGCCGTTGTGCTGATTCTAGCGGCGAAAGCGCAAAAAAGCCGGAGGCTGCGCACCCGGTTTGGGCCGGAGTACAGCCGCGCCGTTCAAGAATCGGGAAGCGCTGCACGAGGCGAAGAGCGACTTGCCAAGCTTGAACAGCGAGTAGAACGATTCAAAATCCACGCGCTTTCTCCTTCCGACCAGTCCCGCTTTGTGGAGGCCTGGCGGCTGGTGCAAGCGAAATTCGTGGATGCCCCGGAAGTCGCCGTAGCGGAAGGGGATCAGCTGGTTCGCGAGGTGATGACCGCACGTGGTTATCCGGTGGTCGATTTCGACCAGCAAGCCGCGGATCTTTCGGTTAACCATCCGTTGGTGGTGGAGCATTACCGCGATGGCCACGCGATCGCCGTGCGCCATGCGCAGGGCAAGGCGAGTACCGAAGACCTGCGTCAAGCCATGATTCATTACCGGAAGCTATTCGACGATTTGGTCGGAGAGCCGGAAGTAGCTCGGGCTCGCGCGGCCGCCGTGTAAGGGCAAACAACAACAGGCGAGCGATGCTCTAACAGGCTGCGGGAAAATCGAAGCGAAAGCTTCCTTCAGGGGCTGAAGCCCGTTGAGAGCACGCAGTTTACGTCGGCGCTAAAGCACCGACCTCCTGAAGAAGAATTTTCCGCAGCCCCCCTAAGGCACGAAACACTTTTCCATGTGAAGAGAGGAGATCACTGTGAGCGAAATTAACAGAGAGAACGAACGGATCGAACGGATTGAAGAGGAACGACTGACGACTGCAGACCTGGCGGGAGCGGGCCAGGAAGAGCGGGTGAGAAATGAAGCGACCAACGTACCCCTTCCCGGGGCGCCCGTGGAAGTGATGCGCGTAGTTCGCGAGGACAGCCGCAATTTTGCCGAGCCGGGGGCGACGGTGCCTAACGCAGGTCCGTCTATGCCGATATCGCGACGGGCCGGTGCTGGAACCGCGGCGGCAATGGCGAAGGAGCCGGAGGCAGGTCCTCTATTTTCGAAAGAGGAAGCCGGAACGCTGCGGGCACGGTGGGACGCGATTCAGGTGGGCTTTGTGGATGAGCCGCGGCGGGCTGTGGAGGAAGCGGATAGTCTTGTGGCTGCCGCGATGAAGCGGTTGGCGGAACAATTTGCGGAAGAGCGATCGAAGCTGGAGGGGCAGTGGGATCGCGGCGGGGATGTTTCGACTGAGGATCTGCGTGTGGCGCTGCGGCGCTATCGTTCGTTTTTCGGGCGATTGCTGGCGGTCTAAGAACTGGGAATCGCGCCGCGAACCGAGCTGCACCTTGTTTTGACGCAGGCGGCAGCGGCAGTTGAGGTCCTTCAGCTATCCTCGTCGGATAGCTTCAGGATGACATTGGGCGGCGCGGGTGGCGTCGAGTGGGCGCTCGAGCACTGCGCTTTATATCGGCAGCACTGCGCTACATATTGCGCTAGGGCATTGCTGTACATCGCTAGGGCACTGCTCTACATGTTGGCGCTGGGGCACAGCTCTACATATTTTCGGTGACGACGTAGGGGGCACGATATGTGCCGCGGAGTAGCGTGTTGGCTTCGTCGTCGCCGATCACCTGCTCTGTTGAGGCGTCAAATTTCAGGGTGCGGCCGAGGCGGTAGGACGCGTTGGCGAGGTGCACCAGAGTTGTGGAGATGTGGGCTTCCACGATCGGGGAGTGGATGTCTTCGGCGCGGCGGCTGCGAACGCAGTCGATGAAATTGGCGTAGTGGTCGCCGGAGGCTTTGCCGTGCGGGCCTGGCTCGACTTCGTCGGTGACCCACGTTTTGTAGGCGTCGTAACCGTCGATGGCCAGATAGCCGTTTGATCCGTAGAAAATATTGCCCACCGTGTTGGTCTTGGCGTCTTTCGGCCCGAGGGATTGCTGCGAGCTCGCAGACTTTTTGTCGGCTGGCTTTTTCGTGGCGTCGGATGCGCCGGTGAGTCCGGCGGGGGGCACGGCGCTCGCACCATACGCGCCGGTGCCGATTTCTGCTTCGTGATTGGTGATCCAGTGGCGCACTTCGAACTCCATCATTTTGCGCTTGCCATCCGTGCCGTCGAAATGGAAGTCGCGTTTAGAGTGTTCGGCGTTTCCTGATCGTCTTCGAACATGAAGTGGCCGCCCATGGCGGAGACCGACGTCGGGAAACCTACGCCCAGTCCCCAGCGCGGCGATGTCGATTTCGTGGATGCCCTGGTTGCCGAAGTCGCCGTTGCCGGTGTCCCAGAATCCAGTGCCAGTTGTAGTGAAAGCGATTGCGCGTGAAGGCTTCAGCGGGCGCGGGGCCGAGCCAAAGATCGTAGTGGACGCCGGCGGGCACGGGCTCTTCGGTGCGCGTGGCCGATGGTGTCGCGCCACTTGAAGCACAGGCCGCGAGCCATGTAGACGTCGCCGATGATGCCGTCCCGCAGATGCTTCGATGGCTTCTGAGCATGCCGGGGTTGGAGCGGCTCTGGCTGCCGTGCTGCACGATGCGGTTGTACTTTTTGGCGGCGCGCGACGAGTTGCTGGCCTTCGCACCTGTTGTGCGAGCAGGGCTTTTCGACGTAGACGTCTTTGCCGGCCTGGCAGGCCCAGATGGCCATCAGCGAGTGCCAGTGATTGGGCGTCGGCGATGGAGATCGCGTCGATTGCCTTGTCTTCGAGCAGCTTGCGCACGTCGACGTAGGTCTTGGGCTTGGGCAGGTTCATTTTCTCGACGTCGCCGATACGCTGACTCAAGATCGTTTCATCGATGTCGCAGAGCGCGACGATTTCCGTTCCGGGGACGCGAGGAAAGCCTTTGATGTGATCGGTGCCGCGGCCTCGGACACCGCAGATGGCTACGCGGACGCGATCGTTGGCGCCGAGGATTTTGCCGCCCAGCGCGAGTGCTGCCGCGCCCGCGGTGATGGCTTTGCCGGTGGTCTTCAGGAATTCGCGACGCTCGATCGTCATCGTTGCCGCCTTTTGCGTGGAAGGGATTTCGTCCGGCGGCATTATATCTCTCTGGCGCGCCCCAGGGACATGGAGCTTATGGTCGGCGCCGTTTGAATTGTCAGAACGATTGCGTGAGGTTATTTGAATGGACGTGCTGCGCGGCGGACAGCGTGGCGGGGTTGACGCCGGGAGGGGCAAGCCCCTCAGGAGTGTGTGATTTGGTTCAGGGTTTTGCGGTGGCGTTGTCTTTGGCGGAGTAGACGAATTGGCGGACTTCGGCGCGTTGTTTGTCGAGGTCGGCTAGATGCTGGGCGCGGAGTTGCTGGTAGACCTGGAGCTCTTGCTGGGCGCGGTCCTTTTCGCCCGTGCGGACGTAGGCTTGGCCGAGGCGATAGTGGGCGTCGGCCAAATCCGAGTTCAGTTCGAGGGCGCGCTGGTAATGCGGGATGGCGTCGGCGTATTTAGATTGATCGGAATAGAGATTGCCGAGTTGCAACTGCGAATCGGCCAGCGTGGGGTCGAGCTCAATGGATTTCGAGAGCAGCGATTCGATTTGGTGGAGATCGAGACTGGGATCCTGCGCGCGCTTTCCCTTCCACAGGCTCATCGCGTAGTAGTAGAGGGCGCGGCCGTTGCGCGGCTGGAGGTCGGCGAAACGGCGGAATCTTTTGATCACCTCGTCGGCCTGGCCGGGCGAACTGTCGTAGGCGCGAGAGAGAAATGGATAGATGCGGGGATCCGCGGGACTCAGGTCCGCGGCGCGCAATAGGGAGACGACGGCGTCGTCATACTTGCCGAGCGAATAGAGCGCCATGCCCAGGCCGATGGCGAGCCGGGAGGATTGCGGGTAGCGCTCAGCGGCTTGGCGGAAGATTTCGATGGAGGGCTCCAGCGTCCGGTGGACCAGGAGTTCGCTGGCCCAGTCGAAGAGGTTGCTTTCGCTGGGGTCCATGTGGGCGGCGATTTCGAATTCGTTGGCGGCGGTGACGAAATTGCCGTCTTTCTCTTCGACTTCGGCGAGCAGGTTGTGCAGTTCGGCGGTGTTTTTTTGTTGTAGCAGTGCGTGGATCCTCTCGCGCGCGTCTTTCGCGTGACCCGTTAACAGGTACGCGAGGGAGAGGTCGTAGCCATTGTCGTAGGAGGAGGGATCGATGCGCTGGGCCTTTTCGAGGAATGGCGTGGCTTCGGCGATTTTTCCGGAGCGCACGTAAGCTTCGCCTAGATTGTGGTTGGCGTCGAAATTTTCGGGTTCGAGCTGCGCCGCTTTGCGGAACTGCTCTTCGGCTGGGCCGAGTTTTCCGAGGCGTGCGAGATTGGCGGCGAGGTTGGTGCGCGCCGCAGCGGAATTGGGGTTGAGGCGCACGGCCTTTTCAAGGTGCTCGTTGGCTTTGGCGTCCTGGGATTCGGCCGAATAGACCAAGCCGAGAAGTTCGTGGACTTCGAAGCTTTGCGGCACGCTGGGCAGCAGCTTTTCCAGTTGGACGGCGGCCTCCGCGAAGTGGCCGGCGTCGTACTGGGCTACGGCGGATTGGAATTGCCGGTCGAGGTCGTTGTCGGGCGCCTTGCTTTGTGCGCACTACGCAATGGTAACGGCAGTGTCCACGCCAAAAGCGCCAGCAGCCACACGTATCTCGTCATCACAATGTTTGTATGTTAGCACCGGACTGAGGGCGTCCAAGCGCCGGGGACTGGCGACAGTGGGTGGGTTGAAAATGGCTGCACTGCTTAGGGCCGGAACCCCGGCCTGAAGGCCAGCGCCGACACCGGAAAATAGAAACCGCGAAAGGTGCTTGGTCAAAGCACCTTTCGCGGTTTTGGGGTGGTGAGGCGTCAGTAGTAGAACTTCAGAGCAAACTGGATCTGGCGCGGATCGTAAGGAGCATCACGCGTCGAGCCGATTTCGCCGAAGGTCGAACTGTTGTAATTGCCGGAATTGGGGATGGCCACAACACCGTTGCCGCCGAAGTTCGGGGCGTTGAAGTTCGGGTGGTTCGCGATGTTGAATAGTTCCGCCCGGAACTGGAGGCGGAAGCGTTCCTTGATCGGAAAGTCCTTGAAGAAGGACAGGTCGAACCGGTGGAAGCCCGGACCTTCCACCTTCGTGACTCCGCCCAAGGCAGCAATCCCGGAGAGAGGCGTGCAACCGGCCGGGGTGTTCGGTTGCGGAGTCAAGGTGGCGTCAAGAGCGCACGGTTGGACGAATGCGCCCGGATTGCCGTAGTAGCTCAACTTTCCGTTTGCGTCCGTGTGCAGCCCCAGATCGACAGGTTGACCCGTGAAAAGGGCACCGCACCCAACACCCGCCGCCGTCTGCGTTGGGCAGCCGATCGCGATAGGCTGACCTCCCTGGAACGTGGAACTCCAGTTAACGCTCCAGCCGCCGACGACTTGATTCATGAATCCGCTGGCATCGTTCATGAAGCGTTTGCCTCTGCCAAACGGAAGTTCATAGCCGCCGCTGAAGTGGAAGACATGGCGAATGTCGAAGGAAGCCAGGCCATAGTCGGATTGAATTCCGAAAATGCCGGGCGCGCGATAACCATTGACGTTGCCACTGGCGCCATTTTGGGAACTGCCGCCATTGAGGAGGTCGTCGGCATCCGTGAGGGTCTTCGAAAAAGTGTAGGTGAACAGGAAGTTCAATCCGTCTTGGAATTGTTTTTCCAGCTTGGTTTGAAGGGCGTGGTAGTTGCTGTTTCCTTCCGTCGCGGCGTAACTCGGGTTGCGCCCGAAGTCGGGGAAGGGGATGAAGTTTTGTGCGTTAGCGTTGGCCGGCAATAGTGTGGTTACCGCGTTGGAGGTGTTCGGGAACACTTCCAGGTGGCGCGCCAGCGAGTTCACGTAAGCAATTTGTATCGACATGGATGGCGCGAGCTGATACTGCACGGTGAAATTGCCGCTCATGGTGTAGGGCGTGATGTACTTGAATTGGATTCCCAACAGGCCCAAGCCATTGGCATTCACAAGCAGCGGATCGAGCGGAGTGCAGGAGAAGCCGGTCTCAAACGTGCCGGTACCACCGGGGCCGGCCGTAGCGCAACCCGGGAATGTGATCGGTGTATTGGGATTCGGCTCCGGGAAGTTGAACTGGAACTGGAATGGATAGTTCTCACCGATGTTTGGCGAATATCCGCGATTCTCAAATCCGTTGTAGAACATGCCCCACCCGCCACGCACAACGAGTTTGGGCGATACCTGATAAGCAAAGCCCAAGCGCGGCGCGAAGTTTGTCGACTCGGAATCCCCCAAGCCCTTGCCATACTTATCGCTGACGAGCAAGTCGATACCGTCTTTAGTAAGGAGAGAAAGGAAGCTTGGTGACAAATTGTTAGAGTTCGGTCCCTCTGGAATCAGGTAGGTGGGATCCGTGAAAGGACCGGTGCCCGCGGGAATGAAGTTCGCTTGATTGTGGTGATGCTCGTAGACTAAGCCGAAGAAGTCGTAACGTAGACCGAGATTGACCGTCAGTTTATTGGTGATTTTCCAGTCGTCATTGACGTAGCCGCCCCAGTAGTTCTTGCCGTTGTCGGTTTCCGCGATGTTCGACGCGCGGATTATCGGTGGCGCCACCGAGGAAGCGAGAAGCGACCGCCCGACCGTGGACGCCGTCGGAGTCAGCAGGAACTGCACGCGACCCGTATTTCCCTGGTTGCTGTTGGGGATGTCGGTGTAATCGCCGTTGTAATCGAACTCACCGCGCGACCAGGGTGGTTGCAGCGTCGAGAACTTCACGTGCTGCCATTCAAAACCCATCTTGAATGTGTGCTTCCCCAAGATCTTGGTGACGTCGTCGGTCAACTGGAATGTAGAGGTAACTTCATCGGAGGGCAGGAAGGCGTTGCTGCCCAGAGTTTGCAGGCCGCTGATCCCGAAGGCCGGAAGACCGCCGTTTTCCTGGAGTTGCGGAATACCTTGGATCCCGAACTGCGCCGGGATATCCGACAGATCGTTGGCCGACGGGGAAACGCGCGTGGTGTGCAGGTAATTCAGACCGGCGCGCACCACGTTAATCAGTGTCGGGGAGAACGTGTGGGTGTAACTCAACGCGCTCTGCTGCGCCATTGGCAGTTTGGGTGCCCTGCTGGAAACCCCCACCGTCCGCGACGCCACCGAAGATGCCAGGGATAAATTGCGGATCGTCCGCCAAGCTGAAGCGGTAGAAGAGCTGATTTTTGTCGTTGATGTTGAAATCCATACGGGCATCAAATGAGTTGCGATGCTCGAACAGGTGTGGTGAATTGGCGAAGTTCGAGAACAATCCGCAGCCATTCGTTGGGGATGGGTAAAGGTTGAGGAGCTTGATGGCGTTGGGATCCAGCCTTCCGGCGGGAATGATGTTCAAGCCCGCAGCCAGCCAAAGTGAAGTCGTCGTGCCAGCAGGCAGGTGCCAAAGGGATCGCGAACAAAACCAGTCGTTGTAGCGGGGAGACCTGAGATTGGGTCTACGACTCCTGCCGTTACGGCTCGGGTCGTCGCTGGATCCAGAACCGTCCCGACCGGAATCGATCCGTCCCAACGGTCAGTGCGAGGCGCAGATCAGGCTTGGCCCGTGATTAGGTCTTGGAAGTTGGTGTAGCCACTGGCGCGCTCCGCGTCTGTTGGCACGGAGCCGGTCAAAATCGTGCTCCTGAACGCGGCGCAAGCCTTCATAGTCTCCGAAGAAGAAAACTTTGTTTCGACCATTGAAGACTTTCGGGATTACCACAGGGCCCCCGGCTGCAAAACCAAACTGGTTCTGGCGAAGTTCGCCTTCTTGGGGATGCCGCCCGCATCTTCAAAAAAGTCGGCAGCGTCGAGTTTGTCGTTGCGGAAAAATTCCCAGGCTGCGCCGTGGAAGCTGTTGGTGCCAGACTTGATCGAAGCGTTCAGAACCGCGGCACCCGAGCGCCCGAACTCCGCGCTGAAGTCAGAAGTCTGCACCTTGAATTCTTGGACGGCGTCCAACGGTGGAAGAACGACGAAATTCGTGCCATTCAGAAAGTCAACCGTGTCGGAATTGTTGTCGATGCCATCCAGCAGGTAGTTATTCTGTGCGGGTCGGTTGCCGTTGGCTGCAAACGCGCCGGAGGCCGCGTTGCCGCGGGTGTCCGCCTGCGGCGTATTTACGCCGGCGGCCAACTGAGCAAGGAAAGTGAAGTTGCGGCCGTTGAGCGGAAGATTGTTGACGCTGCGCGAATCGACGACCTGACCGACGGAGGCATCCTGCGTCTCAAGGACCGGTACGGTCGAGGCAACTTCGACGGTCTCCGTCACCGCGCCGGGTTTCAGGGAAAAGTTGGCCACTACTTCGGCGCCCACGTTCACGGTGATGTGCTTTTGGGTCGTGGTTGTAAACCCCTGAAAATTCGTGGTTACGGTGTACTGACCGATCGATACCGGCGTGAACTTATATTCTCCGTCGTTACCCGTGGTCGTCGAGAGCGTGGCGCTGGTCCCCTCATTCGTGAGGGTGACCGTGGCGCCGCGAACGGGGGCGCCCGAGCTATCAGTTACAGAGCCGAGGATCGCGCCGGCATCCACTTGTGCGCCCAGCGGCAACACTCCCAGAAACAGAATAAACGCGCCGGCTGCCAGCGCCAGCGCCGTTTGCCGCATCAACTTTGAAACGGCCGTTGCTCTCATCACTTACCTCCTGGGGGCCGTCGGGCCCGCACTGTGTCCTCGACCGTTACAAAATACTGGAGTAACCGTTTTCTCGAAGCCTCCAGCCGAAACCACTGGGCGGCGGCGCGCTCCACACGCACCAGTGTGGAGACGGAGGCTTACCTGGGACCGCTAATATCCGCCGATCATGCGTACCGGAAATTCCCAAACGAACGGGTTGGATGTAAACCGCTTCACCTTTAGGATCCCCCAAACAACTTAACCGCTTAACCTAGTGGAAATCTGATAGCACGCGCTCTTGCGCATTGTCAAGCATTTTTTTTTCTTCTATACTTCCGTTAGTTTGATTGTCGGTGCACCGAGGCTGCCAGCTCCGGTTATGGCTCTAACCATTCGTGATGTCGCCAAGGCCGCGGGGGTCTCCACGGCCACTGTTTCCAACGTTTTGAATAAGACTGGAAAAGTAGGCCGGCGCACTCACCACATCGTGCTTTCGGCGGTAAAACGCCTGGGATATTTTCCAAACGCCCATGCGCGCCACCTGGCTTCGCGGGACAGCCGCACGCTGGGAATTATCGTTTCCGACATCGTGAACCCATTTTTCCCGGAAGTGATCAAAGGGTTTGAAACAAGGGCGCGACAGTTGGGTTATGACGCCATTCTCAGCGATACGAATTACGATCCGCGCCGAACGCAGGAAGCGGCCGAGAGAATGATGGAGCACAACGTGCGCGGCGTGGCGATCATGACCTCGGAGATCAGCCTGCGGCTCATTCACGAGCTGGCGCGACGCAGGATTGCCGTCACCTTTCTGGATCTTGCGCCGGTGCGCGGGCACGTCAGCAAATTGCGGATCGACTATTTTTCGGGGATGAAGCAGATCGTCGAGTATCTTTATAAGAGCGGACATCGGCGGATTGCGTTCATCGCGGGGCGGCCGAAGCTGAAGTCCAACGTCGCGCGACTGCAGGCTTACGAAAAGTGCATGACGGACTTAGGATTGGAGCCCGGGCCCGTCATTCCCGGGGACTTGCGCTTTGAAGGCGGATTGGCTGCGGGCTTGGCGATCGCGAAGCTTTCTCCCCGGCCGACTGCGGTGATGGCCGTCAACGATCTGACCGCCGTCGGTGTGCTCAAGGGTTTGCTGAAGGGCGGTGTCCGCGTGCCGCAGGACATCTCGGTGACGGGATTCGACAACACGCGATTGGCGGAGTACAGCAATCCCTCGATCACGACCGTTGACGTACACCGGGATATGCTGGGGCAGATGGCGGCTGACGCACTTCACGAATTGTCCGCTTCGCCCAATCCTCAGGGCCGGGAGTATCAGATTCCCGCGGAATTGATTTTGGGAGAGTCCTCGGGTCCTGCGCCTACAGAGTCCGACTGAAAATCCATCTACCAACCAGGCCCGTCCTCGATGCGATCGGAGTACTGCGTCGTTTCGCGGCCGCCGCGAACAGCCCGCCTACCAAAGATCGTGTGGGCGGCGCTTTCCTCTAAACCCTCGGGGCCGAAGACCGCGGCTACACAACGCGCGGGTGCCAAAAGGGCGAATCCTCCGTTGGTCCTTTGAGCCACTTGACCGCGAGGTGCTAGCATGCAGAAGCCGCGGAGGCGCTGCGCGGACACCTTAGGATGGCGAAACTGAAGAGCGACAAATATCGTCTATCGCGCAGAGAGTTCCTTCGGGGTATGCGTTGGGCGCCCGTGCTTTTTCTGCCCGCGCCCATCCGTGCCTCCACGTTTCGGCCGGTACTTTCGTTCGATGAGCGAAAAACTTCGTTTCCTTTTGCTGATGCACGCCTGACGCCGCACTATCCCTCGAAGTCTCCTCTGGATGATGTCCTTCGCCTGGTGACTCCCGGGTCGGATGAATTTCTTACGGAGAAATACGCCTTTGAAATCGGGCGGCTGCTCGACGAATGGAGCCGGGGCTTGCGGACAAACGCGCCAGCTCTGGATGTCGTGGGTAGATTTCTGGATCCTTTGATCGAAGGCGGCTTGTTGGGTTCCGCTCCAGAAAAGATCGTGCGTTCTGGGAATGGAATCAGCATCGTTCGACGGCAAGTTGGCGCGACAAAACCAGACACCAAGACGCCGTGTGGAGCATCCGGCGGAAATGGCGCGGCGTGCCGCGAGGATTTTCTCCACGAAATCAACGCTTACTTTGATCGTGTCTCGCACGTCGAGACCTGCCAGCTTGAAATTGTTCACATTGAGCAAATCACTGGCGCGCGTCCGAAGGTTCGCGCCGACATTCGTTACGACTTCGTCGCGACGCTTAGGGGTGCAGGGGGCGAGGAGCGCATTGGGCTGTGGCGGACGGAGTGGTTGCGCGACGAATCGAGCGGATGGCGTGCGGTGAAATGGCAGGCGACCGAGGAGACGGTGTGCCGCGCGCGCGATCCCATTTTCGTCGATGTTACCTCGCACGTTGTAGGACAGACCGACTCGTACAAGAATCAGCTGGCGCACGGCGCCGACTATTGGCGCACGGTGTTGGATGGTGCCAGCGGCATCGATGTCTACGGCAACAACGGCCTGGCGGTCGGTGATTTCGACAACGATGGATTCGACGATCTATACGTCTGCCAGCCCGCGGGACTTCCCAACCGGCTCTATCGCAACCGCGGCGATGGCACCCTGGAGGATGTGACCGAACAAGCCGGCGTCGGCGTTTTGGACGATACGGCCTGCGCGCTGTTCGCGGATTTCGAGAACAAAGGAGCTCAGGATCTGCTGGTTGTCTGTGGAAGCGGTCCATTGCTGTTTCTCAATCAGGGAAATGGGAAGTTCGCGTTCAAGCGCGATGCCTTTCAATTCGCGCGTACTCCAGCGGGCACCTTTACGGGCGCGGCGGTAGCCGACTACGATCGCGACGGACGGCTGGATATCTATTTCTGTCGTTTACAGCTACTACCTGGGTCTGGACCAGTACCATTATCCAGCTCCGTATTTTGACGCGCGCAACGGTCCGCCAAACTTTTTGTTTCACAATGAAGGACACGCGACTTTTCGCGACCGCACGGAAGCCGCGGGGCTGAACGTTGACAACGACCGCTACAGCTTTGCGTGCGCTTGGGGTGACTCCAACGGAGACGGCTCACCCGATCTGTATGTGGCGAATGATTTTGGGCGCAGCAATTATTCCCGGAACCGCGGGGACGGAACGTTCGCCGTCGGCTTCCTCGGAGGCCGGCGTGGAAGACCCCGGCGCGGGGATGAGCGCGTCCTGGTTCGATTTCGACAACGATGGGAAGCAGGACATCTACGTGGCAAACATGTGGTCGGCCGCGGGGATGCGGGTTTCGGAGCAAAAACAGTTTCACGAAAAAGATTCGGAACGAGGTTCGCGCACTGTATCGCCGGCACGCCCGCGGCAATTCGCTGTACCGGAATCAGGGGAATGGGAAGTTTCACAACGTAAGCGGCGCGACCGGCGTGGAAATGGGCCGGTGGGCCTGGTCTTCCGACTCTTGGGACTTCGATCACGATGGTTACCCCGATCTTTATATCGCCAACGGCTATATTTCCGGACCGCTGAGTTCGGGCGGCGATCGCGGAGACCTGGCGAGTTTTTTCTGGCGGCAGGTGGTGGGGAAGTCTCCGCCAGATGCGACTTCGTCCGCCAGTTACGAACGAGGTTGGAATGCCATCAATGAATTGATCCGGTCCGACTCTACCTGGAACGGTTACGAGCGAAATGTTCTCTACGTCAACAACCGTGACGGGACTTTTTCGGAAGCCTCCGGCGCAGCAGGTTTGGATGTGCGCGACGACAGCCGGTCCTTTGTGCTGGCGGACCTGGACGGCGACGGACGGCTGGAAGTTATTTTGAAAAACCGGAGCGGGCCGCAAGTCCGTGTGTTTCACAATGTGATGAAAGAGATCGGGGGGTCGCTGGCTTTTCGCTTGCGCGGAACGCGGAGCAATCGCGATGCGATCGGAGCCGCGGTGACCGTGGAGGCGGGAACGCACCGCCAGACGAAGTATCTGCAGGCAGGTTCCGGATTCTTGTCTCAGCACACCAAGGAGGTTTTCTTTGGAGTGGGGGATGCGCGAGGAAACGTGCGGGCTAGCGTCCGCTGGCCCAGTGGTTTGACGCAGACTTTCGAGAATTTGCCGGTCAACCATCGAATTGAAATGGAAGAAGGCGCGCGCGATTTTGTCGCTAAGCCCTTCGTGGATTCACCGCCCTCCTATGTGCACGCCAGTGAGTCCGATCAGGCGGAGACCCCACCTGCGGCGGCGGAAACATGGCTCATTGAGCCGTTGAGCGCTCCGGAGTTTTCTTTGCCGGATTTGGCAGGGAACCTGCGGGAGCTTCGGTCGTTCCGGGGCAAGGCCGTGCTGCTTACGTTTTGGGCGATGTCCTCGCCGACTTCACTGGACCAGCTGGGAGCCCTCCAGAAATCGCAGCCCAAATTCGCATCGAGCGGTCTTCAGATCGTCGGTGTCAATGTCGATGAACCGCCTGGCGCATCCGAGGCGCGATCTTTCGTCGCAAAGCGTGGCGTATCGTTTCCCATTTTATTTGCGACGCAAGATTTGGCGGGCATCTACAACATTATTTACCGCTACCTTTTTGACCGGCGCAGAGATCTAGCCATTCCTTCCTCGTTCTTGATCGATGCGGACGGAATGATTGTCAAGGTCTACCAGGGAGTCGTGAGTCCCGATCGCGTCGCGGACGATTTGAAATCGATGCCACGCACCGCGGCCGACCGCGTGCGGAAGGCGCTTCCATTCCCAGGAACCCTCTACGCAGGCGAATTCAAGCGGAATGACTTTACATATGGCGTGGCTTTTTTTCAGCGCGGCTATCTGGAGCAGGCCGCCGCGTCTTTTCGAAGCGTGATCGTGGCGAAACCCAACGAACCCGAGGCTTACTACAATCTGGGCACACTCTATCTGCGACGAAATGATTTGCCAGACGCGCGGAGTTACCTCGAACAAGCGGTAAAGTTGCGGCCGGATTATCCAGAAGCCTGGAACAATCTGGGAATGATCGCGGCGCAGCAGGGACAGGCGGACGAAGGTGTTCGCAACTTCCAGAAGTCTTTGCAACTGCGGCCGGACTACGCTATCGCGCTGCAGAACCTTGGGAACCTGTACCGGCGCCAGGGAAATCTGGATGAGGCCGAGAGACTTCTAAGCCGTGCGGTCGAGCTCGAACCAGAAAACCCTGAGGCCAGCTACAGCCTGGGCATGCTGTATGCGCGGCAGGAACGGCTCGACCTCGCATCGGAATCGCTCGCAAGAGCCGTAAGTCTGCGTCCCGACTACACCGATGCTCTCAACAACCTCGGCGTTCTTCTTGTCCGCGAACAACAATATCCGGCGGCGAAGGAAAAGTTTGAGACGTGCATTCGTGTGGCGCCGAATTACGATCAGGCCTATTTGAACCTGGCGCGCCTGTATGTCGTATTGAACGAAAAGGACAAGGCGAAAGAAGTCTTGCAGGCCCTGTTGCATCAGCAACCCGAGCACAAAATGGCTCAGCAGGCGCTGGAGATGCTAAATTGAATTTTCGGAGCAAGAAAGCCGGGCGCATGCGGAGACTCGAAAAACAAATGGCGGCAAGGCTCGCAGGCCAGCAAAAGTCCCGGCCGGTGCGCACGGTGTTGGAGCTTCGCGGAATTTTTATCCTGATGGTGATGGTGTTTGGCGCAGCAATCGCAATGGCGGCGGTTGCTCAGCAGCCCGCGCCCAGCCAGCCCACGGCGCGGCAATCCCCAAAAGCTCCGTCGCCCTTCGCCGAGGCCGAAGAACTATTTCGCCAAGGCTCCGATGAAGAGGCCAAGCAGAAAATCGCGGAACAGCTGCGGCAGAATCCCAAGAGCGTGGAAGGCTACAACTTGCTGGGAATCATTTATACCAGCGAGAAGAACTACGCGCAGGCGCTGGATGCGTTCCAACAGGCCCTGAACATCGAGCCAAAGTCCACCAGAACCCGCAACAACATTGGCAACGTTTACGTCGCTCAGCAGAACCTGGTTCTTGCCGAACAGGAGTTTCGGAAGGTATTGCAGCCTGGATCCATCCAACAACGATGGAAATTACAATGTCGGCTTAGTGCTGCTCGCAAAAGGAGCGCCGGCGCAGGCAATCCCTTATTTCCAGCGGATCCATCCGCCGAATACCGCGACGCGCCTCAACCTGATTCGCGCGTACCTGCAGTCCGGACGGACTACCGAGGCGCTGAAGACCGTTGCGGCGATTTCCTCGCAGAACAAGGATGATGTGCAATTGCACTTCACGCTGGGCGTGCTGCTCGGGTCGGAAAAACAGTACAAAGCGGCGCAACTGGAATTGGAAAAAGCCAACGCGCTGCAACCCGACACGTTCGAGATCCTCTACAACCTCGGCCAGACGTATCTTCGCAACGCTGAGTACGACAAAGCCGAGCTCGCTCTGAGTCGCGCGCTCAAGCTCAAGCCGGATTCGCCTGAGACGCTGTATTTGATGGCGCAGGTGGATTCGGAACAGAAAAAGTCTGTCGATGCGCTGGATTTGCTGGTGCGCGCTCATAAGCTCGCTCCGCAGAATGCCGACATCATTTTTCTGCTGGCGCGCGTGAGCATGACCCAGAATTATTTTGAGGATGCCATCCCGCTGCTCGAATCCGGTTTGCAGATCGCTCCGCAGCGCGCGGATCTTCGCGCGGCGCTGGGTGAGAGCTATTTCATGTCCGGACGAGCCGAGAAGGCCATCGACGAGTTCAAGACATTGATCGAACTGGATCCGTCGGCGCGCTCGTACGCTTTTATGGGTCTTGCGTACCGGCACCTCGGACGATTCGATGAGGCTCGCAAATATTTCGAGGCGGGGCTCAAAAAAGATCCGCACAACGCTTCCTGCTTGTTCAACATGGGCTATATCGAAGAGCGGCAAGGAAACCGTGCGCGCGCGGAGGAATTGTTTCAGCAGGCGCTGCGCTACAAGCCTGACCTTTCGGAAGCGCTGCTGGAGCTCGCCAACCTGCGCATTGAGAATAAGAATTTCGAGGGCGCGGCCGAACTTCTCCGTAAGTACGTCAAGCTAAGCAAAGATCCCGCATCGGGATACTACAAGCTCGCGATGGTGGAGAGGAGCCTGCACCAGAGCGAAGCGGCACAGCGTGATCTGAACGTGTTTCAGACGCTTTCCAAGAACGCGCCGCCGGGGCCTTATCCTTATCAGCATCTGCTCGATTACGTGGATACGCGGTCGAACCTGTCCGAGCGCGAACGGGCGCAGCTCGATCTGACGCAACTGAATGACGAGGTCAGCAAGCACCCGGACCAACCGCAAAACCTGTACTTGCTGGCGGAGGCGTATCTCAAGCTGGGCAAGCTCGCCGAGGCTCGTCAGGCAGTCGCGCAACTCGATCAGCTGAGCAGCGCGGACTTTCGCACGCAGACCGGAGTGGGAGTGCTGCTGGCGCGCTATCGCTTATATGACGATGCCATTCAACATTTCCAAAGGGCATTGGCCGCGAATCCCGGATTCCGACGATGTGAAATTTGATCTGGCCGACGCTTACTTCCGCAAGGGGATGTACCCCGAAGCTCTCGAAACCGCCAGCCATGTTTCGGAAAAAGGGCGGCAGGATGACGCGTTTCTGGCTTTGCTCGGAGACATTTACGCGCATCTGGGGGATGCGACCAAGTCTTCCGCAATTTTTCGCGATGCGATTCGGCGAAATCCCGACAACGATCAATATTATCTTTCGCTTGCGCTGGTGGAATTGCGCGGGGGAGACGTCGATGGCGCCGCGGCAACTTTGCGGCAAGGGCTGGCGCGCATTCCCAGTTCCGGCAAAATTCTGTGGGGCTTGGGGATTGTGTCGGTGCTCGAAGGCAAGACGCCACAGGCGGAGCAGCACCTGGAACGCGCCGTGGATTTGTTGCCGGAATGGCCCGGGAGCTATTCCGCCCTGGGGATTTTTTATTATCAGACGGGAGAGATTGCCAAGGCGCGCGAGGTTCTCAATCGCTTCAAGGGCAGCAATGCCAACGGCAGCCTGGACGTGAACCGGATTGAAGAAGCTCTTGCGCGAGCACCCGAGAGGCCTTCCACGCTTAACGAGCCGATGTCGATTGGGGCGCGCCAGCAATTTCTGCAGATAGCGCTATCGCTCGCGGACCGGACGTTATGATCCGGCGGGCGGCACGGGATAAGACATTGCGACGCCGCAGCGAATTCAATCTCAAGACCGCCTGCGCCGTGATGCTGACGCTTGGCATGGCGGCTTTGACAGCATTTCACGGCAAGGCCTTCGCCAGGCAATCTCCGAAATCGCAGGATCCGCCGATAACGGTTCGCTATACCGATATTCGTCAGGCTGCGGGAATCACTTTTCTTCAGGATTCCACGCAGACGGAAGAAAAGTATTACCTGGAAACGATGGGCACCGGCGTCGGCTGGATCGATTACGATCAAGACGGGTTGATGGATCTTTATTTCGTTCAGACGGCCGCCACGGAGGCTTACAAGCCGGCGCATCCGTTACGCTCCGCGCTGTATCACAACAACGGTGACGGAACGTTTACCGACGTTACCGAAAAGGCGGGCGTCGGTGGCGAAGGACACTACGGGCAGGGAGTGGCGGTCGGAGATTACGACAATGACGGCTACCCCGATCTCTACGTGACCGGCTATGGCCGCGCGATTTTGTATCACAATAACGGCAACGGAACTTTCACCGATGTCACCGCCAAGGCGGGTGTCGCGGATGAAGGCGGGTGGTCCACCAGCGCGGGCTGGTTTGATTACGACAAAGACGGATGGCTCGATCTGGTGGTAACCAACTACATTGAATGGTCGCCGAAAAATAATTTGTGGTGCGGCGAAAAGCGCCCGGGCTACCGGTCATACTGCAATCCGGGAAACTACCAAGGACAGAAGACCAAGCTGTATCACAACAATCATGACGGAACATTTACCGACGTGAGTGAATCTTCCGGTGTCGGCAAACCGGAATCGAAGGGCATGGGCGTCGTGCTGGCGGACTTCAACAACGACGGGTGGACCGACATCGCCATCGCCAACGATACGTGGCCAAATTTTCTGTTCATTAACAAGCATGACGGTACGTTTCAGGATGTCTCCTTGATTTCAGGAATTGCGGCGAGTGAGGACGGACGCTATGAAGCGGGAATGGGCATCGACGCGGCGGACGTGGATGGAGACGGCTGGCAGGATATCTACATCACGCATCTTGATTTCGAGTTGAACCGTCTCTACCACAACAATCAGAATGGAACGTTTGACGATTACACGTATAAGTCCGGCATCGGGAATAAGGCGATTTTGTTCAGCGGCGTGTCGATGAAATTTCTGGATTACGACAATGACGGCTGGCCCGACATTCTGCAACTGAACAGCGCGATGCTGGACAACGTGAACCTGTATCACGGCGAGGTTTCTTACAAAGAGCCGCTGCTCATGTTCCGCAATCTGGGTAAGGGCACGTTCGAGAAGGTTTCGGATGCGCTGGGGCCGGACTTTGTGCGCCCCATTGCCGGCCGGGGGCTCGCTACCGCGGACTTCGACAATGACGGCGACACGGATATCGCCATCAACAATCGCGGCGATTACCCGCAGCTTTTACGCAACGACGGCGGCAACGCGAATCATTGGCTGGAGATTTTCTTGATCGGGACGAAATCGAATCGCGATGGCATTGGCGCTTCGTTGAAGCTGACCGCGGAAGGCGTTACACACGTGGAGCAGGCGAAGGGCGGGATGAGTTACATGTCGGCCAGCGATCCACGGATTCTGTTTGGTTTGGGAAAGCGCACGAAGATCGAATCGCTGGAAATTACCTGGCCGAGCGGCCAAGTGGATCGTTTGACCAACGTGCCTGTCGATCGCATCATCGCCGTCAAGGAAGGCGCAGGGATCGTGCCGCGGTCTTTTCCGAAGATCGCGTTCAAGGCGGCCGACCGGCGATGAATTTTCCCCGGCGGCGGTTTCTTGGATCTTCGCTCGTTGCGCTTGGCGGCAGTTTGCTGGAGGTGCTGGCGACACCGCTTTGGAAATGGAAGCGGGCGGCGGTGCTGCAAGCTGCGCGGGTTCCGCATCCTGCGCCGGCGTCGCCCGTCCAGTTCGTCGACGTCGCGCGTGAAGCCGGCTTGACCGCACCGAACGTATGGGGCGGGGTCGATCACAAGAAATACATTATTGAAGCAAAGGGCAGCGGCCTCGCGTTTTTTGATTACGACAACGATGGCTGGCTGGACATTTATCTGACCAACGGCACGCGTTTCGATACCAAGTGGGAGCCCGGCAAAGAGCCAACCTCGCATCTCTACAAAAATAATCGCGACGGAACGTTCACCGACGTCACCGCAAAATCCGGACTGGCGCGCACTGGCTGGCAGACCGGCGTGTGCGTGGGCGATTACGACAACGATGGGTGGGACGATCTGTTTTGCTGCTTCTGGGGCCACAACGTTTTGTTTCACAACAATGGTGACGGAACGTTTGCCGACGTAACGCGGAAGGCAGGCGTCTACGACGAGAAGATCCGGTGGGGCGCGGGTTGCACCTGGCTTGATTACGACCGCGATGGGCGCCTGGATCTTTTTGTGTGCAACTACATCAAGCTCGATCCAGAAAACACTCCTTCCAAGAGCGAGCCGGCCGTCTGCCAGTGGAAGGGCATTCCCATCATGTGCGGTCCGCGCGGCTTGCCGGGCGATACCAACGTTTTGTTTCATAACAACGGCGATGGAACGTTCAGCGATGTCACCGAGAAAGCCGGCATCCTGAAGCCCGGGCCGCGTTATTCCATCACCGCGGTGTCGTACGATTTCGACAACGACGGCTGGCCGGACATTTATGTGGCGGTGGACTCGCAGCCCAGCATATTGTTCCGCAACAATCACGATGGCACGTTTACCGATCAGGCCGTAATCGCCGGCGTAGCCTACAGCGAGAATGGACACGAGCAGGCGGGCATGGGCGTCGCGGTGGCCGACTACGATTGCGACGGTTGGTTCGATATTTTCAAAACCAATTTTGCGGACGATACCTGCAACCTCTATCACAACAACGGCGACGGAACGTTCAGCGATGTGACGTTTTCTGCCGGCGTGGGGATCAATAATCAATATGTCGCGTGGGGCTGCGGTTTCGTCGATTTCGACAATGACGGGTGGACCGACCTAATTCAAGTGAATGGGCACGTCTATCCAGAGATTGAAGGGCACGACACCGGGCAGACGTTTAAGAATCCGCGGCTCGTTTATAAAAACCTGGGGAACGGGCGGTTCAAGGATGTTTCCGCCGACATGGGGCCCGGGATCAGCGAACGGTTCTCGAGCCGGGGTGCGGCTTTCGGCGACTACGACAACGATGGAGATATCGACGCGCTCATTCTGAATATGAATGATCTGCCGTCACTGCTTCGCAACGATGGCGGCAACGCGCAGAACTGGATCAAGATCAAGTTGATTGGAACGAAATGCAATCGGACCGCGATTGGAGCGCGGGTGCGCGTCGTCACTGGGAAGCATGCGCAGATGGATGAGGTGCACTCCGGGACGAGCGTTATGTCGCAGAGCGATTTGCGGCTGCACTTCGGATTGGGGGCGGCGCAAATCGTCGACGTGCTGGAGGTGAAATGGCCTACGACGCAGAAGGTCGAGCGTTTCACGCAGGTGAAGGTTAATCAGATTCTTACGATTCGCGAGGGTGGCGGTGTCGTGGACACCCACAAGCCGAAAATGAAATAGGTCTTTGCGGGGGGTTGAAAAACGCGGTTTCGTTTGACGAGTTCCGACGTTTTTTCGGAGAAGGCGCGCCGGGCTAAAGCCCAGCGCCTACATGGGGCAAACGCATCAGTGTGGAGCTGTGGGCTCCGGTTGGTTCTTTAGAATGATCAGAAACTGTTTCAGCTCGCTCCGCTGGTGTTCGACTTCCGCTGTCTCTGTTTTCTGGGCTTGCTTGTAGGCATCGAATTCCTGGTGGGCTCTTTCGTTGTCGCCGGTGCGTTTGTACGCGAGGCTGAGCCGATAATGCGCTTCACTCAGTTGCGGGCTGGCCGTAATGGCCAGCTGGAACGCTTTAATGGCTTGCGCGAAATCGTTGCGGGCAAAAAATATCGTCCCGAGCTGGACGTAAGCTTCGCCGAAGTTTGGATCCAGCCTCACGGCCTTTTCGAGCAGCGCTTCGGCCTGGCGCGAAGCCGCCGAATTCTCCGATCCTCTCTGCCGCTTCCACAACGATAAGGCGTAATAGTAGCTCGCCGAGGCGTTCGCGGGCTGCACGCGCGCAAAGCGCGCGAGTTTTTCTTCGGCGCACGGCAGCGGCGCCGAGACGGTCTTTTCCATCTGACCTAGAAAAAGATACGAGGCGGGATCGTCCGGTTGCAAATCGGAAGCGGCGCACAATCGGCGTGCGGCGTCATCGTAAGAGCCGACACCGTAGAGGGCTGCGCCGAGTCCCGCCAGCATTCTGGCCGAATCCGGATGAAGCGCGGAGCCTTTTGTGAAAACTTCGACGGCAGGTTGCGCGGCTTTGTGGAGAAGGAGTTCCGCGCCCCAATCGAAATAATTTTGCTCGCTGGGATGCATGCGGGCGGCGCGTTCATACTCACGCACGGCATCGAGCGGATCGCCGAGCCGCTCGTCGAGATCGCCAAGTAGATGATGGCCATCGGCATCGTCCGCGCCAGCCAGGGCGCTGCGAACCAGTTCGCGGGCTTGGGTGTAGTCGCCCTTTTCGCGGCACTCCAGCGCTTGCTTGTATTTACTGTCGGGAGCGATTTTTTCGAGGGCGCCGGATTTGAGGGTCGCGGTTTCCTTGGCCAGCGTTTCGCTGGTGCGCGAAGTGGTGTCCGATCCGTGCAAGCCGGCATTGGACCAATCGGTGACGCCTGCTACGGTGAAATCGGGCTCATCCTTGAATTCCATGGCGGCTGCGAATGGAGAAGCGAGGACTAAATCGATGTGTTTGTTTTCGCCTGCCGCCAGAACGAACGGTTCGATGGTGCGGGCGTGCAGACCGGACTTCTCCGCGCGCAAAGTGTAGGTACCCGGTCGATCGGCCGCGAGCGCGAATGTACCGTCCGCGTTGGTTTTCGTCTGGACGGACTTGGCCGCGCCCGTTTGTTCCAGAAACACCTGGGCGTCAGCGATGGGTTGGCCGGTCGAGTCCCGAACGGTGCCGGTAACGGTAAATGCATTTTGGGTTTGCGCGGCGAGTTCATCTCCAGGCCGGCCCGGCTGTGCCAGTGTCACGAGAATGGCGGATGCGAGCAGTCTGGCGGCGCCTCTGAAGACCAACGATAGCGAGGTCATTTTCATGTGTCACCGCATTCTATTCTTTGCCTTGGCTGGCGGCAAAGTGTCCGTGTTTGGTTCTGGCCGCGCTGTGCGTCTTGTCGCTGCGCGCCAATTGTGGTGAAGTGTCTGCAAACAATCGAGAAAGGATCGGGAATGAAACCTCCGCGGCTGCCTGATGTTGTGCTCCAATTGTGCCGGATTTCGACTGTTTTGCTTTTCGTTTCGATGCCGGCATGGGCACAGACCGGCAGCGCGGCACTTTCTCGCCAACAATTCACCGCCGAACAGCGTACCGCCCGCGCGCTGGAAACTGCGCGCGCGAATCCGCTCGAGCTGCACGCGTTCCTGGTAGATATGCCGAAGGGCGCCGATCTGCACGTTCATCTGAGCGGGGCGGTGTACGCCGAGTCCTGGATTCGCGCTGGCGCGGAGGATGGGCTTTGCGTCAACGTCGCGTCACTGGCATTCGTCAAGCCGCAACACGGCTCGGAAAATTCGCCAGCGAAGGCTGGTTGCGAAGATGGAAAAGTGCCGGCGGCGCAAGCTTACAAAGATCAACACCTTTACGATGCGCTAGTCGATTCCTTCTCGATGCGCGGATATGTGCCTTCGCCCGGCGTAACGGGCCACGATCATTTCTTCGACACCTTCGACAAATTCGGCGGCACCGATCATCGCCATAAAGGCGAGTGGCTCGATGAAGTCGCTACGCGGGCGGCGGCGCAGAACGAGCAGTATCTGGAATTGATGGAGACGCCCGATTTCAGCCGTGCCGCGGCGCTCGCGCATGAGATCGGTTGGCACGACGATTTTGGCCAGATGCGTGACGCGTTGCTGGCGGGTGGTTTGCGCGATGAGATTCCCGTCGCGAAGACGGCTTTCGATCAGGCGGAAGCGACGCGGGCCAAGCGAGAACGTTGCGGGCAGCCGGATGCGGCTCCGGCGTGCAATGTGCAGATTCGTTTCATCTATCAAATCTTGCGCGGCTTCCCGAAGGAGCAGGTTTTTGCGCAGACCTTACTCGGGTTCGAGACCATTTCGGCGGACCCGCGCGTCGTCGGTATTAATTTTGTTATGCCGGAAGACGGGTACGTGTCGATGACCGATTACGCTTTGCAAATGCGCATGGTCGGTTTCCTGCACGAGAAATATCCGAAGGTACATATCAGCTTGCACGCCGGGGAACTGGCGCCCGGCCTGGTCCCCGAGGAAGGGCTTTGCTGTCACATCCGGCTGGCCGTCGAGCAAGGACACGCGGAGCGCATTGGCCACGGCGTGGATGTGATGTACGAAGAGCGGCCGTATGAGCTGCTGAAAGAGATGGCGGCCAAGCACGTGATGGTGGAGATTGCGTTGACGAGCAATGAGGTGATTCTGGGGATCAGCGGGAAAGACCACCCTTTTCCGATTTACAGGAAATTCGGCGTGCCGATGGCGTTATCGACGGATGATGAAGGAGTTTCGCGAATCGATCTTACGCATGAGTTCGTCCGCGCCGTCGAGACCTATGGACTGCGCTATGCCGACCTGAAGCAGCTTGTCCGCACAGGGCTTGAACATAGTTTCTTGCCGGGGGATTCGCTGTGGAGCGATCCGGATATCTTCAAGCGGCGTGTGGGAGGTTGTTCACAGGAGACTTTTGTCCAAGACAAGCCATCGGCGAGCTGCGCGGCGTTTCTTCAGGGCAGCGAGAAGGCCGGGCAGGAGTGGGAACTGGAGCGGCGGTTTCGGGCGTTTGAGGCCAGCCAGTAGACAGTCTGTATCTGGTTGCGACAACTAATCTCGGCCAGTTGGTTAACCATAACGCCCCCTCCCCCCTGGGTTTAATCGTAAGTGCGGATTCTAAAGGACTTTAAAGCCCGTGTTTTGTAAGTGGGGATTCTAAAAGAGTTATAGGAGCGTTTTCTGCAAGTGCGGATTCTAAAGCTCTTAGGTGGGTGATCCTCCAAACTCACTGGCTTGCAGAGAACTCGAGGATAAAGCTAGACGGGCATCGGGTACAAGATAACTTAGCGTCATATTACCTTAATCATAACAGGAAGTCAAGGAAAATCTCACGGTCGAAAAGATCGGAACGCCCCGCTATTTCTGCTGGACGAATTGCAGGGTGTAGGCCGTTGTGGGATCGAAGGGCTTGTCGATCACCTTTAGCTCGATCAGTTGGTTGTACATGATGGTCCAGCGGTCGGCGGTCATCTGGCCTAACTGGGCGCCGGTGGGATCTTCGCCGGCTACGAAATGGCCGTCGCGCAGGCCTTGCCAACTGAAATTCATCCATTCGGGGCTTAGCGCGGGATTCAGCTTCGCGATTGCGGCGTGCGCGGGTGCAGGATCGTTGAGGTATTCGCGCCAGCCGCGGATGGAGGCGCGCACGAATTTGCCAACTACTTCGGGATGCTGCCGCAGAAAATCGCGCGTGGTGAACATTACGCGGTAGGGGTTGTATCCCGCTTCCTTGGTGAGCAGCACGCGAGTTTGAATGCCGGCCTGCTGGGCGAAGAAGGGTTCCGAGGTAGCGAAGGCTTGTTGGATGTAGCCAGGATCGGCGACGAAGTTGGCGACGCTCATGGTGGCGGGAACTTCGTGTACGTCGGTGAGTTCGTAGCGCTTGACCAGGTATTGAAACCAGGTCGAGCCGGGCTTTATGGCGACGGAATGACCGTGAAGGTCGCTGAAGGAATGGATTGGGGAGTCCTTGCGGACCATGATGCCTTGCGGGTCGGTTTGCATCGTGGCGGCTACGGCGATGAGCGGGTGGCCGTCGGCAACGGACTCGAGAGTGCGGTCGGAGGAGCCCATGCCGAATTGCGCCGCGCCTACCGCGACCTGCTGGTCCGGGATGGCGTACTGGCTGCCGGGCTGGATGGTGACGTCGAGCCCTTCCTCCCGGTAATAGCCCTTTACCAGGGCGGTGTAGAAGCCGCCGTGTTCGGGTTGCGGGTACCAGTCGGCTTGCAGCGTGACTTTGGTCAGGCCTGATTGGGTGGCGGGGGATTGACCTTTACAGCCAGCGAACGAGGCGGCGGCGAGCAAAAGCAAGATGAAAATCCTCGCCTGATGATTCAAGATCGTGCTCCTACTTGCGCTGCATAGGCCAGCAGTCGCGCGTCGGCTCCGCGCGCGGCGGCGAGTTGAATGCCGGCGCCACCCTCCGCAGGAAGCGTTACTACCGGCGCGCCAGCCAGGCTCAGAGGCGTGGTATAGCGCAAAATTGCACGGCGGCTGTTGCTGTGATCCATGCCTGCCACCAGCTGGGATATTGGCGCGCACGGTGCGATGACAAAATCGAACTGGCGCAGAAGGGCGTCAGTTTTCTCGCGGAAGGCGGCGTGGCGCCGGCGGAATTCCTGCACCTCGGCGGCGGGGATAGAGGCGCCCCAAGCCAGACGCTCGGCGATAGAGCGTTCGAAAGGCGAGAAGTCGCCCCCAGTTGCGGCGGAATGAATGGCTGCGGCCTCGCTAGCCTGGATGGGAGCGTAAATTTCCATAGCCTGCTCCCAGAAGGAACTTTCGAAGGGCACGATTTCGGCACCGACCCCCCGCAGGCGTTCCTGCCATTGCGTCAATGCGGCGCTCACCACGGGCAGGCAGCCGCGCAGAAATTCCTCCGCGACTGTGCCGATACGGACTCTTGTTTCAGTGTCTGCAGGGACGTCGAGAGCGAACAGGGCTGCGCCAAGCAGCGGAGCGTCGCGCAAATCGCGAAAGAGCCAGCCGAGTGTGTCGAACGAGGGCGCGAGATGGACTCCGCCACGCCATAGGCCGCGCTCATGGGCGAGTTCGATCGACGCCCGGTATCCTGCCAAGCCGCACAGGGCTGCGGGAGCACGGATCGAGCCACCAGTATCGGTGCCAATGGCGGCTGCCGCCGAGGCTTCTTGTACGCTGGCGGCGGCACCACTGGACGAGCCGCCCGTCAGGAGGCCAGGATCGCGGGGTTGCGTGCAGTCGCCATAGTCAGGATTTTCGCCGGTGATGCCGTACGCCAGCGGGTGCAGATTCGTTTTGCCGAGGATGACTGCGCCCTGCGACTTCAGGTGGGCGGCTACGGCGGAGTCTTCCGTTGCAGGCGCGTTGCGCTCCGCGTAGAAACGCGAACCCACCGTGGTAACGAATCCGGCAAGGTCAAAGCAATCCTTCAGCGACACGGGTAGACCGTAAAGCAGCGGCTTGGCGCTGCCGGGAAATCGTTTCGGAAGCTCTTCAGCCTCGTGGAGCGCGCGTTCCGCATCAAGCGCCAGGTAGACGTTGCGGCCCGCATTGCTGTTGGCGCGGGCGAGGGCTTGCTCGACCGCGGCTCGAGGCGTGATGGCGCCGGACAGGAGTGCCATCCGAAGTTGCTGCAACGAGTTGGTTGGACTGGTCCCGGCGAGCATTCGGTGCATTCTAACCGCAGTTGGGACAACGCACGTGCGGCGAGTTCGATTTGACTGATTCAATTTTCAACTTGTGATGGCTGTCGACGCTCGTGGTAGATTGCGGCATGTCGGTGGTGGGTGCGGGGTCGTCCGGGAAAGAAGCTGCAGGAGGCGCCCGCTTCGGAAAGCGGCCGCTACAAATGCGCGTGAGCGCGCTTGACGAAGAGCGGATGCGCGAGCTTGTTGGCTTCACGGCGCGCACGTTGGATACACCTCACCCGGCGCCATTTGGCGCGCTGATCGTAAACACGAAAACCGGCGAGCGGTTGATGCGCGCCACCAACGCAGTGATGCGCGAGAATGACCCGAGTTCACACGGGGAAGTGCGCACCGTGCGACTGGCCTGCAAGAAACTGAAAAGCACGTCGCTAGCCGGGTACACGATGTATTCCACGTGCGAACCCTGTGCGATGTGCATGGCTAATGCGTTGTGGGCCAGGCTGGATCGCGTGGTATACGGCGCAACGATCGCCGACGCCAACAAGCACTGCCTGCAGATTCTGATTCCAGCGAAGGAAGTGGCGCGACGGTCGGACATGACCTGTGTCGTGGATGGCCCAGTGCTGCGCGAGCTTTGCTACTCGCTTTTCACGCATCCGAAAATGTTGAAGGCCTTCCGCGGCTGGAGCTCGCGGAAAGAGACGGGGGACAAGTCGTAACCCGCTCGCGAAGAAAGCCGCCATGGACCTGACTCACGCCTATGGACTCGCCGCCGCCCTGGGTGATTCCGCGCGCGTGCTGACACAGCGCGAAATGGTGGAGCAGCTTTCGCGCGACTTTTACTGGTACTCGCCGGTACTGCGTAAAGTGCTGGACGGCAAGGTAGCCGACATCGCAGTGCAACCACGAAGCGCGGAAGAAATTCAAGGCATTTTGCGTTATTGCTACGCGAACGATCTTCCGGTGACGGCGCGCGGCGCCGGCACCGGGAACTACGGGCAGGCGGTGCCGCTGCGTGGCGGCGTGGTGCTGGATTTGTCCTGCATGGACCGCGTCGAATCGATTCAAGCGGATGGCGTGGCGGTCTGCCAGCCGGGCGTGCGTCTGGGCGCGTTGGAAAATGAAGCACGCAAGTCGGGGTGGGAACTGCGGTGCTATCCGTCGACGATCGTGAAGGCGTCGGTGGGGGGATTCCTTGGCGGCGGATCGGGAGGAATCGGTTCGGTGGCGCACGGGAATCTGCGCGACTTCAATACGGTGCGCGCGCTGGAAGTCGTCACGATGGAGGCCGACCCGCGGGTGGTATTGCATGAAGGAGAAGCCGTACACGAAATTTTGCATGCGTGGGGCACCAACGGCGTGATTTCGCGGATTTGGCTGGCGCTGGCTCCCGCAGTCGAGTGGTCGCAGTGTGCGACGGCATTCGAAACCTTCGACGCGGCCTTCGATTTCAGCGAGCGGATGGCCAACGACTCCGCGTGGACCAAACGCCTGATTACGACGTTCGAGTGGCCGATTCCGTCTTTCTTTGCTCCGGTGAAGGAATACATCCGGGAGGGCAAGGCACTGATTTTTGTCCTGATCGCGTCGGCGCAACTCGCCGCGCTGGAAAGCGCCGCCCGCGAAGCTGGCGGTGAAGTCAGCTACTCGGGCGCATACACAGGGCTACGCACGCGCCCGCTGCTTTCGGATTACACCTGGAATCACACAACGCTCTGGGCCATGAGCGCCGACGAGGCGTATACCTATCTCCAGTGCGCTTTTCATCCCGATCAGGTGCGCGACCAGATGCGAAAATTAAAAGAGCGCTTCGGCAAGGAATTCCTGCTACACATGGAATTCTGGAAAGGTGGCGACGGGCGCGTAATTCCGGGAGCAATCCCGGTGGTTTACTACACCACCGAAGAACGCCTGAACGAGATGATCGATTACTGCCGGGAGATCGGCGTCTTTGTGGCCAATCCGCACGTGAACCACGTGGAAGGCGGCGGACGCTACCGCGCAGACAACGTGCAACTCCTCGCCAAACAGCGTTACGACCCAAAGGGTTTGCTGAACCCGGGTAAGATGGCCACGTTTCAGCCGGCAGCCCCTGCGGCGCAGGCACCTTTGCGATGAAAACCTGGATTCCCGACGCGCGCAATTTCGCGTATCTGAACTGGAAGCAGGTGGATGGGTTGCCGCGCGAATCCACGCTGCTGATTTTACCGACGGCGGCCATCGAACAGCACGGCCATCATCTGCCGCTGGCGACCGATACGCTGATCAACAATTTGCTGCTGGGCCACGCACTGAACAAATTGCCTGCGGACCTGCCGGTTTACGCCTTGCCACCCGTGCATTACGGCAAAAGCAATGAGCATATTGGATTCGCAGGCACGCTTTCCGTAAGCGCAACGACATTTATGGCTGTGTTGCGCGACCTGGGCGCGAGTTTATCCAGCGCGCGCTTTCAGAAGCTCGTGCTGTACAACACGCATGGCGGCAATAGTTCTCTGATCGACGTCATGGCGCGCGATCTCCGCGCGGAGTTCGGCCTGGGCACGTTCACGTTGCACGGGGCGGGCGGGATTGCCTTCGAGGGACTGAGCGAGCAGGAACGCGCTTATGGGTTCCACGCGGGCGAAGTCGAGACGGCATTGCTGCTGGCGTCGGTGCCGGAACTTGTGGACCGTTCGGCCTACACCGTCAACTACATTGCGGACGTCGCGAAGCCCGAGCTGCTGCGGCCCGAAAATGCGCCGGCGACGTTTGCGTGGCTCACACGCGATATCGCTGCGAGCGGCGTACTGGGTGATCCGCGCCCAGCCACGGCGGAAAACGGAGCGCGCTGGTTGGAACAAGCGGCAGAACGTTTGGCTGCCGCGCTGCGGACCATGGCGCAGTACCCGAATTCACCCAAATGACTGGCGGCGAGCAGTGGGTTGACTGCGGCAATGGCGTTCGGCTGGAACGCGGCGTGCGCTGCCGCATGTCCGACGGTGTGGAGCTCGTCTCCGATCATTACTACCCGCCGCAGGCCGGGCCGCTTCCTACCTTATTCATGCGCCAACCGTACGGCCGCGACATCGCGTCCACGGTCGTCTACGCGCACCCGGTCTGGTTCGCGCGTCATGGCTACAACGTGGTGATCCAAGATGTGCGCGGGCGCGGCGATTCCGAGGGCGAGTTCTATCCTTTTCGTAACGAAGCGCGCGATGGCGCCGAGAGTATTGCGTGGCTGCGCAGGCGTCCCGAAACGAATGGTCGCGTGGGCATGTATGGTTTCTCCTACCAGGGGATGACGCAACTGCTCGCCGCCGCCGAACAGCCGGAGGGATTGGTGTGTATCGCGCCGGGAATGACGGCGTTCGATCTGTATCATGGGTGGTTTTATCAAAACGGCGCGTTGCGGCTGGCTTTGATCCTGGGCTGGGGATTGCAACTGTTAAAAGGCGACGCGCGGCGCAAACGATTGCGCGACGCGAGCGATCGCCTCGAACGCGCGTGGGCGAATCTCGCGGCACAGCCAAGCGTGGTGCCCTTTCGCGAGCATCCCGCGCTGCACGGCGAAGGCTTGCCGCAGTACGTGCTGGATTGGTTCGATCACGATCAGCCGGGGGAGTATTGGACGGCGCTCGATGTCAGCCGCAGGCTTGCGGACATTCGCGTTCCGGCGCTGCATGTATCCGGGTGGTTTGACTGTTTTGCAAAGGGAAGCATCGAGGGATTTGTGGCGCTACGCCAACAAGCGGGAAGCGACTTCGCCCGCGCGCATCAGTATTTGATCGCGGGACCGTGGGTGCATATTCCCTGGGGCGATCGCGCTGGAGCTTCGAACTTTGGCCCTGAGGCGCTACTTGATACGGACTCGATTCTGCTCCGCTGGTTCAATCACTGGCTGAAGGACTCGAGGGAGTTTTCCGGCGAGCCACGCGTTCGTCACTTTGTGTTGGGCGAGAATCGATGGCGCCACGCGGATGAATTTCCGACAGGCGCAAACCATATCCTCTATATACGCGGTGGCGGCAAGGCTAATTCCCGCAAGGGTGATGGAATACTCTCCGAAATCCCGCCCGCTGCGGACGAGGCCTGCGATGTCTTTGTATACGATCCCGAGGTGCCGGTGATGGCGCCCGGCGGATCGGCAGCGTTCGGACAGTTCGACCAAGCGGCGTTGGAGATGGGCAACAATTTGCTGGTTTACACGACGGAACCGCTGGAGCAGCCATTGCTCATTTTTGGAATCCCGCAAGTTGTCTTACATTGTTCAAGTTCCTCGGCCCATACCGACTTCACCGCCAAACTTGTGCGCGTGCGTCCAAACCGCGTGGCGGAGTTCATTTGCATCGGCATAGCGCGATCGAGATTCCTTTTTGCCGAAACGGCATACACCGCCGACAAAGTCCATCGATGGCAGTTTTCGCTGGAGCCGACGTCGTGCCGCTTTGACGCAGGGGATCGCATCCGCTTGGAGATCGCGAGCAGCGCGTTTCCGCTCTACGACCGCAATCCAGGAACCGAGGTACCTTCCTGCCGCGCCACTTCCTGGGATTGGGAGCGCTCGACGCAAATCGTGTACCACGACGGACAGAGAAGGAGCGCGTTGCATCTTCCGCTGAGCCAGGATCGATTCACCGCATGAGCTCCGTTGCCGCATCACCAATGATCGAAATCTGCAGCGTGACGAAACGCTACGGCAACGCCGGCGCGGTGCTCGATTCGATTGACTTGTGTATACGGAAAGAAGAGTTCGTTACCCTGATCGGCCCGTCGGGCTGCGGTAAATCGACGGTGCTGAAGCTCATCTCCGGGCTAACTACGCCCAGTGGAGGCAGTGTGCTCGTAGACGGCATGACGCCGGCGAACGCGCGCGACATCGTGTCGTACATTTTTCAGGACGCTACCTTGCTTCCGTGGCGTACCGTTCGCGAAAACGTGGGCCTCGGCCTGGAACTGGAGGGCGTGCCCAAGGACCTTGGCGCGGAGAAGACCACCGCGCTGCTCGAGTTGGTAGGACTTGGGCACGTTGCCGGCGCTTACCCGCGCGAGCTTTCCGGAGGCATGAAGATGCGAGCGTCGATCGCTCGTGCGCTAGCTACCAGCCCGCGCCTGCTCTTGATGGACGAGCCCTTCGCGCGCGCTCGATGAAATGTCGCGTGACCGGTTGAACGAAGAGCTGTTGCGTTTGCGCTCAGAGCAGAATTGGACGGGAGTGTTCGTTACGCATTCGGTGGCGGAAGCCGTGTTCCTCTCGACGCGAATCGTGGTCCTGGCGCCAAAGCCGGGACGAATTTGCGCCGAGATGCCGGTGGGGCTGCCCTGGCCACGCACGGCGGCCCTTCGCGAGACGCTAGAGTTTGAGGCGCTCGTCGCGCAGGTGTCACACGCGCTTCGAGGAGCGCTCTCGAGATGAAGCGGCGATTGATCGTCGCGGCCAATGCGCTGGCCGTTTTTGCCGCGCTGCTGCTGGTGTGGCAACTCATTCTCTGGATCTTCCGCGTGCCGCCCTACATGCTGCCCTCCCCCTGGGCCGTGGCTAAGGCGGTGGCCGCGCGCTTCCCGTCGTTGCTGAATTCGTTCGCGATCACCGCGGAGGAGGCCGTAGGCGGACTCATTCTCAGCATCATCGCGGGCGTGACCATCGCATTGATCTTTGCGCAATCGCGCTGGGTGCGCCGAATGCTGTATCCGTGGACGCTGCTCCTGCAGACCGTACCGATCGTGGCGATCGCGCCGCTAATTTTGATGTGGATGGGCGCGGGCATCTTTTCGGTCACGCTGATCGCATTCATCATTTCGCTGGCGCCGATCATTGCCAACACGACGCAAGGTCTGATCAGCGTCGACGAGAACCTCGTAAACTTGTTTCTCATGCACAATGCTTCTCCCGCGCAGCTCTTGCTTAAGCTGCGGTTGCCGAACTCGGTACCGTCGCTCTTTGTGGGAATTCGCATTGCCAGCGGGATTGCGGTGATCGGCGCGATTACCGGTGAGCTATACGCGGGATCAAGCAGCGTCGGCCAAGGCGGACTTGGATATTCCATTCTGTATGCGTCGTCACAGCTCCAAACCGATTACCTGTTCGCGCTGGTGCTGGCCGCCACCGTGCTGGGGTTCAGTTTTCTATTCATGGTGATGTTCCTCGAATGGTATTTCCTGCATCGATGGCATGAATCGGCGCGGGTGCCGGAAGCGGAATAGAAAAATCGGATTCACCGCAGGGGACGCGGAGGCCGTTGCGATGCGAATGAGGAGTGAGCGATGTTGCGACTAGAAACCGAGACGGGATGGTGGTTGGTCACGCATCCGGACCACGCGCGTCTCGCGGGCGCTTTCGCCGAATGCTGGGGCAACGACCGGTTCCTGCCACCGGAACCTCGCGTTCACGTGCTGAAGGGAATCGCGCGGCATGACGACGGATGGCTCGCGCGCGATGCGAAGCCGCAAATCACGCGGCAGGGTAAACCCAGTGCGTTTTCGACGGAGCTGGTGGGCAAGTACTCGGCTTTCGAAGAGATTGACCTCGCGGATTACCTTGCGGTTCGCGATCGCGCCGTACGGCTGATTGCTTCCGAGGATGCCTACGCCGCGGTGCTGATCTCCATGCATACTTACAGCCTGTTGAACGACCATGCCGACCGCTCCACGATTGCTCCGCCCGATCTACCGTTGCTCGATCACTTTCTGGAGCAGCAAAAACTGTTCCAGCAATCGCTACGCGAGCGAATCGGCGCCGATGCCCGCTTTTCGCCCGCACAAGCCAGCGAAGCCGCGATTCTCGATCACTTCCGCCTCTTGCAAGCCACCGACAATCTTTCACTACTGACGTGCGTGGACTTCCGCGAGCCCGCAAACCTGCTGCATCCGCTGGCTCAGCGGAATGGGGAATACGCGCGCGTTCAGGTACGAAGTACCGCTTCGCGCCATTTCGTGCTCGATCCCTACCCGTTTAACGAAGCTCCCTTAACGTTCCGTTTTCCCGCGCGTCATGTCGAGGGCAAGACCTTCGCGACTGCCGCGGACTTGCAGAAGCAATTCGATGCGGCGCCCATTGTGAATTTATCTGTACGCGTTTCGGCCTCCTGACTTCCGCCACTGACGGCATCCTCAACCTTATTTAGGTGGTCAGACCCTTCGTTCCTCAGGGCACGCAGGAGTGCCTGTGTCACCCGAAAACGAAAACGGCGGCCAAATCGGCCGCCGTTCCCGGTGTTGGGGGGTGGAAAAAATCAGAATGTGAGCTTCAACGTCATCTGAATCTGCCGTGGTCCGCCAATGGTCTTGTTCACGACCCCCAGGCCGCTGAGCGTCGGGGAAGAATAGAGCTTCGAACCATACGTCGGGAAATCGTTGAAAAAGAGGTTTTGGGAAACGTTGTCGACCGGTACATCGAAGCTGGCCGTGTTGGTCAAGTTGAAGACGTCGAAGCTGTACTTCAGCGAGAATCGTTCGGTCAACTTCGTCAGCTTGACGATCGAGGCGTCCGCGCGCTTCTGCCAGGGTTGCCGGAAGATATTGCGTTGTCCGGTGGTGAAGTTGGTTTCGAAGGTGTCGCCGGGCGCGATGGCGCCTCCCAGATCGCCCGGATTCAACTGCGGCAGAGTAAAGCAAGACGCATTGAGTGCCGGGACACCATCGGTCGCGCCGCTGTGACCCGTTAGAGCGCCTGACGGAGTGCAGGAACCCAGCGGAACGATCGGATTGGTGATGCCGTCGGAGGTGCCGTAAAAGATACTTCCCACCGCGCCCGAGTAATCGATGACGCTATAAGGCTGGCCGCTTTGGATGATCGCAAGGCCCTCCAGCGCCCATCCATTCGCCAACTTGCCTTTCCACGTTGAGGCTTCAAAGAAATTGGGCACCTGGAAGAGATACGTAAAGTTGATGACATGCTTGCGGTCGAAGTCCGACAATCCATACCCGCTGCGAAGATTCAGCGGGTTGTTGCCATTGTAAAACAAACCCAGTGCACTCTGCTCGTCGGTCGCATGGGAGAAGGTATAGGAGAAGCCCACCTGTACGCCATGACTGAGGCGTTTCTCGACGTGAGCCTGCAGCGCGTTGTAAGCCGAGATACCCGCCGCGGTGTAAGACTCGGACTCCGAAGAATAACCAATGTACGGAACGCGAAGATCCACGTTGCCGCCTTCGTAGTTGGACATCATCTGCGTTCCATCGGGCAGGCCCAAGGGAGAGCAACCCATCGAAGTGCTCTGATTGCAGGTAGCGGTGTACGCGCAAGCCGCAGGATTCAGTGTGGGGTTGCATCCTGGAGGAGCCTCTACCGTATAGCCATAGGTGTAGTTCTGCCCGTGGATGGGGTGCGAGGGCGTCGCAATCTGAGCCTGATTGAACGGTATGGGAACGACTTCGTGGCGCCCGAAATTTCCAACGTAGCCGATCTCAATGGAGAGATCGTTCCGGGGCTGCCACTGGATATCCAATATCTGATTGAGAGTGTAGGGGAGTTTGTTCGCCCGGTTGTAATCCGCGAACGCAAACAATTGCGATCCAGCCTCGATGGCCGCCGCGTTGGGCAGGGTGATGTTGGCGGGATTGCCGCTGGGTGGAGGACCGAGGGTTGCCCCCCAGGGATTATTGAAAGATGCACCATTGGGCATTGTAGGATCACATGTCGGAATGAAGTTCTCGTAAAAACTCCCTATGGCCGTGCAAACCTGTGAGTTCACGAATGGCGGAGACTGGTTGACGCCGAATGGCCCACCGGGGATGACGCCGGCGGCGACGCCCGGGGAAAGATAGGTGAATAGTTCACCGCGATCGTAGTACATGCCCCAGCCCGCGCGAACCACAATCTTGTTGTTGAATTTTTTGGGACTCCAGGCCACTCCGAGTCGCGGTGCAAGCCCCCATTGCCGGCCGGTTAGTGTGGAATCGCTCACGCCTTTGGTGGGGAACAGCTTGTTGTTGCCGGCAATGATGAAGCCGTTGTCGACAATGGTGTCGCTCGCCGCGTCGTAGCTGTAGGCAGCGGGGTTGAAATTGTAAAGACGCCCGTTCTTCTCGGTAAGCCCTCCATGATCGTCGAACCGCAATCCCGCCGTCAGGCTGATGTTAGAGCGAATCTGAAACTTGTCTTGGAGATATGCGCCGGTCTCCTTGGAGCGGTAGTAGCGATTGGCATCTCCCTGGAGGAAGGTGCTGGTGACGAATCCGTTGGTGCTATAAGAAGTCTCCAGGCCCTGCAAAAACTGTGAGAAATCGGCGAAAGCGATGACGCCGTTGTCGGTTCTTCGGTCACGCGTATTGAGTTGCGTATAGGAGAAGCTCCCGCCAAAGGTCAGGGTGTGCTTGCCCATGGTCCAAATGGCATTGGCTGAAGGCATGAAGCGGTTTTGGAAAACGCCCGTGAAAGCGCTCTGGGAGTTGGCGCCACTCCCGATATTCGTGCCCGCGTTGGTAACAAAGTTCACGTTGTAAGGTGCCGCGTTACCGAAGTTGTCGACAATCGAGATGCCTGGAAAAAATGTGGAGCCGAAGGTGTTCATGCTTGCTTCGGACGCCGGTAAGCCAGTCAGGCCTTGCACGTAGGTGCTGAATTGCTGCGGCGTAAAAGGTTGTCCGATGGTGCTGTAAACTTTTTCGCGAATAAATCCAAAAACCTCGACCACGCTCAGATTCGGCTTCAGGGTTTGCGTGTTGCTGATCGAAAACACCTGGCTCCCGGCGTCGAGATGTTGCGGGAAACCTGGAGACTCGGAATAGGCATACGGCGCCAGGCTAGGATCGTGCTGGTAGTAATACTTCAGTGCCAGCGTATCCTTCGAATTCACAACGTAGTCCAGGTTGGAAGTGGCCTGATCGGCGATGAAATAGGCGGTCCCCACCGTGAAGGTATTCTCCGGGAAGTTGATGGTGGGCACGAAGCTGCCTGCGGAAGGCATCAGAAGCTGCCCATTCGGAAGCTTATAGTTGAGCAGACCGTAGGCAATCGGATTGATATCACCGGGAGCCGTGCCAACGACCGGTAGAACCGTTGCGGAAGAAGGAAAGTTGCCATTCACAAGCGCCGCCAGCGCCGCTGGACTGCGATCGTCGGTGAGCCCCGGGGGCACCGCGTTGCGAGAGCTGCCAATCTCCTGATCTGAATTGTGGATATGCTGGTAGCTGAGGAAGCCGAAGAGTTTGTTTTTGATGATGGGTCCGCCGAAAGTGCCGCCGGCGCTGTAGCGATGCTGTTCCGGCACCTTCTCGCTTGCGGGAATGTTGGGATCGGCGTTGTAGAAAAAGGGCGCGGCGTTGAGAGCGTCAGTTCCACGGTGAGCGTAGGCGCTGCCGTGATAGTTGTTGGTGCCGGAGGCGGTGCTCATATCGATGTGCGCGCCACTGGTCGCGCCTTGCTGCGCGTCATACATCGAAGTATTTACGCGAAACTCTTCGATGGTCTCGGCTGGCGGCGTGGGGATTGCCTGGCCGATGGCCAGATAGGGCGATGCGGTCGTCTGCAGTGGCGATGCCGAAGTGCTCGAAAGGCTGGCCGCGCCGCCGAGTCCGGTATTGTTTACCACGCGCGCCGACGCTACCGAGCTGGTGCTCTTACCGTTAAAGAGGTTGCTGGCATCCACGCCATTCAACTGGAACGTGTTGCTGGTATCGCGCTGACCGTTGGCCCAAATAGGCTGGTTGCCCAGCCCGGTGTTGACTCCCGAGCCCGCGGCGAGTTCCGCGTTCACTCCGGGAGAAAGAATCGCTAAACCCGTAAAGCTGCCCGTTGGCAAGGGGACGGATTCGATCTGGTCCTTCTCCAGAATGTAGCCGTTGGTGGTATCCACCGAGTTCATTAACGGCGTGGCCTCGACGGTCACCGTGGAGCCGACTTCGCCCACCTTCAGCGTAGCGTTCACGGTTACCGTGCGGTCCCCCTGCACGGTAATTGAAGGAATCTTTTGCGTTTGAAATCCGTCGTGGCTGAACGTCAGGGTGTACGAACCGATAGGCAAATTAACGAAATCGTAGCTGCCAACCGCGCTGGTCTTCTGCGTACGAGTTAACGTGGTCGCGTCGTTCACCAGCGTGACCGTCGCATCTGCCAGCGCCCCGCCGGAGGTGTCGGTAACCGTCCCGGTGATGCCTCCAAGAGTCTGCTGAGCTTTTACAAAACGCGCGGAAGCCAACAACATGAGGAGGAATGACGCGAGGACGAAAGCGGATAGGCTGATTCTTCTGCACATTCGGGAAAACCCCCTCCAATTGTGAAAATGCACGGAACCTACATCCCCATGCCAGGCCGGTTGAAGCACTGTTGTCTTGACACTCGATGCTGTCCAGGCCGCTTTGCACGGCCTGCGGATCGTCGAATAATTGCAGCACGCTATCGTGAACTCGCTGGGAATCGAAACGAATTCTTTGACTCGCGCAAATCGCTTTTTTCAATTTCTACGTTTGAGAGAGGAGGAAGAAACGAGGAACAAAGCTCTTGAATGCCAGCGATGTTCCAACCATCCCTTCGCGTTAAGCGCTTTTGTAGGGGCCGGGCTTGCCCATGGCTTGCCCCGCCCGGCTGTCAACCTGGCAAAGCTGTCAGCCGGTGTTCGCACTCGCTAAAAAAGCGTTCGCGCGGGCAATACTCTCTTCGCGACGGCCGCGCTCACGGTGAACATCGGTTCGTTCACAACTTGGCTGAACCGCAGGTGCATTGCCACGCTGCACAGCAGATACGCATGCACGTCGCTAAAGCCCCAGCGCGCCACCAGCAGATCGATCATGTGTGAAGTCGCGGCTCTGGCCGCGGCAAGCGCGTCGGCCGCGGATTCCACCACGATCCACTCCCCGCCCAGCCCAGGCTGCGCTCGGGTCGCCGTCGACTCAATTAGTGGCCCGGCCAGCGTTTGCCTCTTGTGTAGACCAAACCGCAGAGTCGCATCCGCCGGGCACTCGATCCCATTGATGCAGACCTCGCCGTCACCCTGCGCGGCATGCGCATCGCCAGCCGAGAACAGCGCGCCTCGATTCAGCACCGGCAGATACAGCGTCGCCCCGCTGCACAACTCCCGCACATCCATGTTGCCGCCAAAATTTCCAGGAGGTCGCGTGCGAAATTCCCCATCCTCGGCCTGCGCCACACCCATGACGCCGCAAAACGGCCGCAACGGCACGATCGCAGGCCCGAGCGACCTGCTCACCCGGTCTTCAAGCTCCCAGTGAAATAAATACGGCCCGGAAAAACGCTCCTTCAGGAATCCCAGCCCCGCGATCACGCTCGACCAGCCCCAGCCTTTGTGTGCCACTTCCAACACGTCAATCTGCAGCACGTCGCCCGGCTCGGCGCCCTCGACAAAAATCGGCCCGGTCAATGCGTGAATGCGCCCGCGGTCGATCTCGAGAAATTCCGCCACACTCATTCCCGGCCGCACCTGTGCGCCGCTGGAATCGACGCACTCTATGTGCACGGTGTCGCCCGGCGCGATGGAGATCCGCGGCGGCAACGCCCGATTCCACCGCGAGTGCGTCGGCTCCGCGGACAAAACATGCTCAGCCATCGCCGCTCCTAGATTTCCACCGTCATCTGCACTTCCACCAAGGCATCCCGTGGCAAAGCCGAAACGCCAATCGCCGTCCGCACATGCCGCCCCGCTTCGCCGAACACTTGCACTAGCAAATCCGAAGCCCCATTGATGACCGCCGGCGAATCCGCAAATCCCGCAACCGCGTTCACGTATCCGTTTACTCCCACCACACCCTTCACCGCCGCGAGCGATCCCAGGTGCCGCTTCAACAGCGCCAGATGTGTCAACGCACACGCCCGCGCGGCCACATACCCTTCCTCAATCGTCCGCCCCGCTCCCACTGTTCCGGTAATTACGCCTTCAGGCCCGATCGAGATCACACCCGACAAGTACACCATCTGTCCAACAGTCTTCGCCGGGATAAAATTTCCGCCCGGCGAAGGCAGCGCCGGCAAGATAATTCCAAGCTCCGCAAGCCGCGCCTCGATGTCCGCCGCCATAATTTCTCCTAAGCAAAAATAACGCGCCACTCTAACACGCCCGCGCAATCAGCCCATCCGCCTCGGACTTTTCCTTTGCGCCAATTTGGACGTGCGCTAGCATGTGCCATGCAAAATCAATCCAAGCTGCCCCAAGCCGCCGTTGTAGCGGCCGCTTTCGGAAGCGGGCGCATTTCGCAGCCTATCGTCGTCCTCATCACTTTCATCATTCTCCTGATAGCGAGTCTGACTCTCTTCGCAGTCCAACCACCCCGCGCCCAATCGCTCGCCACCAAACTCCACACCAACCGCGCATCGCCGTTAGACTTGGAACTAGGCGGCGATCTAGCAAACCTGCCGCCAAACTCCACGCGTTACATCACCCGCGAAGATCTGCTTGCCCTGCCTCAAGCACATTTCACCGCGGTAAATGACGCGAATTTCACGGGCCCGACGCAGGTGAGCGGAATCTCGCTCGAAGAACTGGTCCGCCGGTTCGCCGCAGCGCCTGACTCCGATCTGACTTTAGCCATCTGCGAGGATAAATATCTCGCGAGCTACCCGCGCGCCTACATCGCCGCGCATCATCCGGTTCTTGTTCTTAAAATCAACGGCCTACCTCCGAGCAGTTGGCCCAAAGACTCCGAAGGCCACAACCTCGACATGAGCCCGTACTTAATCTCACATCCCGACTTCGCCCCCAGTTTCAAAATTCTCTCGCACTCCGATGAGCCACAAATTCCCTGGGGCGTCGTGCGCCTGGAATTCCGCGACGAAAACGCCGTCTTCGCCGCGATCGCCCCTCGCGGACCGCAAGCTCAGGATCAACAAGTCCAAGCCGGCTACCGCATCGCCCAACAAAAATGCTTCCACTGTCACAACATGGACAGCGAAGGCGGACAAAAAGCCGGCCGCCCGTGGCTCGTGCTCTCCGCGTGGGCCACGGCCTCACCCAGTTATTTCGCCGCTTACGTCCACAATCCCAAAGAAAATAATCCCAACGCGCAAATGCCCAGCCTCCCCGAATACGACGACGCCACTCTCCGCGCGCTAATCGCCTACTTCCAAACCTTCACCATGCGAGAAACACCATGACCCTCCGCGCCGCCAAAACAGCACTCATCTTCGCGGTAGCCCTTTTCTATTCTCTGATCGTCTTCAACAACGTCACCGACTACCACTCCAACTACCAATTCATCCGCCACGTCCTAATGATGGATTCCACCTTCCCCAACAACAACGGCATGTGGCGCGCGATGAATTCCCCGACGGTTCACACGATTTTCTACATCACCATCATCGCTTGGGAATCGATCACGATGTTGCTCTGCTTGTGGGGAGGCGTTCGCTTGACGCGTGCCGCGCGCACAACGGCCGCCGCATTCAATCAAGCCAAGCGCACTGCGATCATCGCGCTTACGATCAGCCTGCTGATGTGGCTGGTAGCCTTCCTGACGCTAGGCGCCGAGTGGTTCCTGATGTGGCAATCGAAAACGTGGAACGGCCAGGAAGCCGCCTTCCGCATGTTCACGGTAGTCGGCATCATCCTAATTTTCCTGGCCCAACCAGACACCGACCAGTAACCTTAACCAATGGCACAGCCATTCCTGGCTGTGAGCCGCCCAACACTATGTCGATCGTTGTATGGAATTTGTAGCGGCCGCTTTCCGAAGCGGGCGACGTTCTCTCAACCTACCGCGTAGCCTTGACCCCGCCCGCACCCACCACACTCTCCGGTAACCCAAACGCATACAAAACATCCTGCACCGGCACAATCAAATACTGCCGCCCATCAATCTGATAGGTCATAGGCGAAGCCACCACATTCCCCCCAGCATTCAAGTGCCACAAAATTTTCCCAGTCGCGGGATCAAGCGCCAAAATGTTCCCCGAAGTATCCCCGCTGAACAGCAGATGCCCCGCCGTAGTCAAAATTCCCGCGACACCCTCTCCCTCGCCGAACTCATGGTTCCAAACCACTTTGCCCGTCTTGTAATCCAAAGCCCGCAAGGTAGTGTTCGACCACAGGTTGCGATCCCGTCCGCCCCAGCCCTCCGTCTTGCCCTCTGCAATCTTGTAAAAAATGGCAAAAATCCGCCGCGCCATCACATAAAACAAATTCGTCTGCGGATCAAAACTGGGCGCCATCCAGTTGGTAGCCCCGTCCGATCCAGGTTCCACCAGCGCACCGTCCGGACTCGGATTCGCCGAAGGCTTCGCAATCGGCCGTCCCCGCGAGTCGACCCCGGAAGCCCAAGTCTGGTCGATGAAGGCCGCAGTCACCAGGTGCTCGCCATTCGTTCGATCCAGCAGGAAGAAAAACCCATTGCGGCTGGCCTGCGCCAAGAGTTTCCGCGGCTTGCCCTTGAACTCCGCATCAAACAGGATTGGCGTCTGCACCGCATCCCAGTCGTGCACATCGTGCGGCGAAGGCTGAAACGCCCACACAAGTTTTCCGGTATCCGGATTAAGCGCCACAATCGAACAGGTATAAAGATTGTCCCCGGGCCGGCTATCCCCAACCAGCACCGGATTCGGATTCCCCGTCCCCCAATAAAGTAAATTCAGCGCGGGATCGTAAGTCCCCGTCATCCACGTCATGCCGCCGCCGTGCAGCAAAGCGTCGCCGTCCTTGGGCCACGTTTCCGAACCAGGCTGCCCCGGATCCGGCTCGGTATACCAATGCCACTGCACCGCTCCCGTTTCCGGATCGACCGAAGTCAAAACTCCCCGAATGTCCGTGGAATCCCCGGACACACCCGCAATCACGTGATCGCGTATGACCAGCGGCGCCATCGTCGCAAAATACCCAAGCTTCGCATCCGCAAGCACGATATCCCAGTGAACCGTGCCATCCTTGGCGTCCAGACAAATCAAATGGGCGTCCGGCGTCGTGAAGTACAGCCAATTCTTGTACATCCCCAAGCCTCGATGCCCAATATGACCGCCTTCCGATTTTCGTTCGTAGTGCCAAATCTGCCGCCCGAACTTCGCATCAACAGCCCAAACGTTGTCAGGCTCCGTGAAGTACAGAATATTGTTCACCACCAGCGGCGTAGACTTGATCGCCACCCCGCGCGGCCGAAAAATCCAGGCGACAGTAAGCGACCCCACGTTCCCCGCATTGATCTGATCAAGCGTGCTATACCGCCGCCCCGAATAATCCCCATTGTAAGTAGGCCAGGTATCCGTCGCAGGCCGAAGCAAAGCCGCCGGATCAAGCCCCTGCCCAGAAGCGATCATCGAACCCAGCGTCAAAGCCAAGACGGCCATTCCAATCTTGATCAACCTGCCGCGATAGCAGGTTCGGGTGCCTCGATTTTTAGAGGCTCGGAGCTTCAGCTCCGACATAACCAGTTCGCACCCAGTCGGCTTTAGCCCCGGAAGAAAGCTCTTGGCATTTCGATGGGCAACTGTCATTTCAAACTCTGCAAATAAGCAAACAAATTGTGAATATCCGCCTGCGTAAGCCGGTCCAACAATTCCCGATGCACCGCCAGCCGATCCTTAACCTCCACCTTCACACGGCCCCGAGCAAACGCCCGATACCAACCCGACGAATCGCGCAGCGCAACCTCGAAATCATCCATATGCTCCAAACGCCCCTCAATCTTCTCGCCCGATGGCAGAGTTACCACCACACTCTTGAAGTGTCCCTCCGGATACAGCATGTGCGTCTCCAGATCGAGCGCCGAGTACTTAGCGACGGCCGCAGCCATATCCCCTGTCGGCGAATGACAACCGCTACACCCGCCAGCCCCATGGAAATAACTCTTCCCAGCCTCTGCATTTCCTGTCAGGAGTCTCTCCACAGAATATCCCTCGGGAACTTCCGACGACGCCATACCTTGGGCCGCTCGCGCATGCAAGAAAGCAGCGATATCCGCCACCTGTTCATCACTCAACGGGAAGCCGGGCATCCCTTTGTCCGGGCGCCCCTGATGAATCACCGGACCGATCACTTCACCCTTGACGTCATGGGCCACCAGCGCCGACCGCATCAAATCCGGCCCCCGCGCGCCGGTAGCGTCCGCCCCATGACAAAACCCGCACGACTCCACAAACTGTTTGCGCCCCCTCTCGACAGCCGGGTCCGCGGCAAGTGCCGCAGCCTTCGCCTGTCGCGAAACACGCTTAGCGGGAGGCGGCGGCTCCTGTGCCCGCAGCCTCGCGCGCGGCGCGCCCATAGGTGCAATGCCAACCAAAACTCCGACACCGAACAAAATCATGAGCAATCGCGCCATGTCCTCACTCCGACCCCAGTCACTCCTGCGATCGATCCATCTAAACCACGGCCTCGCATTATAGCGGCGTCTCGCTGCTACCCGCCGCGCGTACGCTGCCTTCATCCAGGCAGTACATCGAATCTGCTATCGTGACGGTGCCTTAAAGGTGCGCGCTTGCAAGACCAACTGCTGGCAACACTCCGCGAACAACTGGTCGCCATCATCTCCGGAACGATCTTTGTGTTCATCGGATTCGCGAGTTGTCTATTCGCCGCCATCCGTCGCCGCAGCGGAGTGCGCATCTTTCTTTGGCTGGGAGTCTGGAGTGCCTTGTACGGCGTCCGGTTGCTGATTGAATCTTCAAGTATGGCGGCCGTTCTGCCGCACTGGATTCAGATCGGCATTCCCTTTCTGCGGACGGCCATCACGTACTTCCTTCTTCCCGTCGCTGCCCTTGTGTGGCTCGAGCTAAGCGTCGGAATAATGAAGGTGTTCATTCAGGTCGTGATCGTCACCGGTCTGATCATTGCCGTCGCCGGAATGGCATTTTTCGTCGCGACCGGCTCGGTCGGCAAGCTGATTCTCTACAACAATGTCGTCGCCGCCATCGCCCTCCTGGTGTTGCTCGTGGTCGTCGCGGTTCCAGGACTCTGCCGCAAGTTTTTGACTCTTCCCAATCGCGCCGTCGTCGTCGTTGGCACGCTGGTCTTCGCCATCGAGGCTCTGTATTACAGCTTGTCTTTCCTTTTTCACTACCAGACGTGGCGGATTACCGGCACACTGGGATTGGCGGTTCTTCTCTTCTCGTTTGGATATGTCGCGGTGCAAATCGCCCTCGCCAGTGAACGCCGCCTGCTCTCCATCGAAAACGAACTCTCCATTGCCCGTGAGATTCAAGCCTCGATTCTTCCTTCCGACAATCCCGAGCTGAAAAGTCTGCGTGTCGCCGCCCTTTATCGACCGATGACCGACATCGCAGGCGATTTTTACGATTTCATTCCGGTTGACCCGAATCGCACCGGCTTCCTCGTGGCCGACGTTACCGGGCACGGTGTCCCCGCCGCGCTCATTGCTTCCATGATTAAGGTAGCCATGCAATCCGTCTTGCCGAGCGCGAACGATCCACAAGAGGTCTTGCGCGAATTGAACCGCATTCTCTGCGCGCAACTTCGCACCCGGCTTGTCTCCGCCGCTTATCTTTGGCTCGACACCGAAAATCGCATCGCGCTCTATTCCGCCGCGGGACATCCTCCGCTCGTGCTCTGGCGCGCAGGCCAGTTTGAGCGCATCGAAAGCAACGGCATGTTGCTCGGTGTATTCCCGGATGCCGACTACCCTCTGCATAAAATGCCCATTCGCTCCGGTGACCGTCTGTTGCTTTACACCGACGGCGTAAGCGAACCCGAGAATGCCAACCGTGATTCCTTCGGCGATCACAAGCTCGAACAAGTCGTGCGCGACAATGAATCACGCCCGCCCGCCGAATTCTTAAATCAAATCCTCTCCGCGATCCAGAACTGGCAACCTCCCTCCACGCCCCAACATGACGACATCACCATGGTCGCCATTGACGTCGTCTACCCAAACCAGGGCGCGCTGCCTGCCGACTCTCTGAGTCCCGCAAGGATCGTTAGGGTTCCCAAGGAAACTTGACAGGTCCCGCAGGCGGCTGATGAGTCTCCCTCCAGTTCTCGAATAGGGATTGCATCCAATGTAAGGCCCGCGGCAGATCGTCCGGATATTCGAACAAATGCCCGGTGAACGCGCGCACATCGTAAAACGCGCCGGCGATCTGACGAAACGTTGAAGGCAGCGGGGGGCCACCCGCAACTCCAGCCGGTGGAATACGCACGGGCAGTCGCAGCGCATACATGCTTCCGCCCGCTAGCGCCTCTCGCGGATACTGCAAAAGCCATCCGCAGTTGTGTCCGTCGAGAATCATGTTCGCGGAGAGCACCACCCACTGTCCGCCATCCTCCGGTGCGGGCCTCTGACAATCCCAGATTTGTGCCTGGGGCACCCACACGGTCGGATCCGTAAGCCCATATTCATCGAGCCGGATCTTCGCAAGTCCATGCCGCTCCGCAAAGCTCTTCACTTCCGGCAGCGACTGGTTCCAATCCACGTTCGAGTCGTTGATCAGCGTATACGCGGGACGTCCAAAGCTCAGCGCGTTGATGTATGGAAAATAGTACGGATAAGCGCGCACCGCCGTGAACAGGCAACTCGCCGCCAGCAACGCAACCGCCGCGGCTCCTGCTACCGCCCCGAAACGAGCCTGGTCACGCAGCTCATCCACCATGCGTGGCAACGGCGCGAGCAGAAGCATCAGCAACACCACCGGCACCGAGAAATGCCGAATGCTGATATTCAACGGGCTGACCATGCACGCGGCCGTAAACACCAGCAAACTCACCCAAAGTACCCTCCAGTGCATTCCTTGTTGTTCTGGGATGGCCGCAATATTTTTTCCGCCGAATTTTCGGCAAGCCGCAACCACCGGGCACAGGATCAGTAACGCGAGAAATCCGGGAGACGATTTCAAAGCAAACACAACCGGAAAGTAGAACCAAACACCATGCGTATAGGTATGCCCGAGAATAAATGTCCGACGTATCCCGGTGAGCAGCACCCAGCCCGCTCCCCGCAAATAGAGCACCGCTGGCCAAAGGAGCCGGCGCAGGACGAGCGCCATCGGGCTGGTCCCTATTGCTTCGACAGAGGTCGTTGGCTGGTGCCAGGAAAAGACGAAGTAAAAAGCGTACACCGTGAGCGCAGCCCAAAACACGCCCTTAAACGTTGCGTGCCAACGCACTCGCCTCCACGCGCGCGCTTCCGCCTTGTCCTGCGGCTGCCCAGACACCGCGCGCCATCGCAGGCTCAGCACCGCGGCTCCAAACGCAAAGAACAACATTCCCGCCGTAAACTTCGACAGCAGTGCCGCGGCGAGACTCAGCGCAAACAGAATCACATTTTTCCCATTCGGCTCTTTCCACACTTCGGCGAACATCCAGAGGGCCAGCACGGAAAACAGCGTTACCGCCACGTCGGTGTGCACCAGCGGACCAAACGCAAGAAACATCGGCGCGCTGGCATACACGGTGAGGCACAGCAGCCCGCCCCACGTGCCTCCTAACCCCCGCCCCCACGCGTACACCGCCCAGCCCAGCGCGAGCGTTAACAGCAACATCGGGAACCGTGCCCATGCCAGCACGGACTTCGGTTCATTCCATTTCTCCAGCAGCCATTCTCCGAATACCCATTCCCCCACGAACGCTGGAAAAAATTTGTCGCTGATAGTCCAGGATATATGCCCATAATCCGCGTGAACTCCCCGCAACACCAGGGGAAGCGCCGCGAGCACCTTTGGCAGCGGCGGGTGCTCGTCATTCATGCGCAGATCCAGTTTTTGCAGATAACTCACGCCCGCGCCGATGTGCGCCACCTCATCGATCGTCACGGATTCACGCAGTGCCGCGCCCCCAGCCAACGCGGCCATCAACGCAAGCAGCACTCCAGCCAGCAACCCACCGAGAAACTTTGGCGTCTTGACACCGGTATTCATTCCACGGGGAACCTCGACTCCCCCTCGCAACCCCTAGCTCAGCCAATCATAAACGCATTCCGAACCACCGCCGAGATTCTGATCGCGCCGCGCACCACATGCGAGGCCCGATCGCGGGATTCAGTAATCAAGGTACTCCAAGTTAGAAGTCATCTCAGTCATCTGGACGAGTGCTCCTCCGGAAGCGCAGCGATTTCAGGGAGCGCAGCGATTCAGGGGGGTCGGAGCTTTAGCTCCGACATTCAAAGGCAAGCAAAATGGGCTTTAGCCCCTGGGGAATTGTTTTTCTCCGTTCCGGCCGCTTGTGAATCCATCTAGTCCACGCAGCCGAGCAGCACGCGGAGGGTCACTTTCCGATAATGCGACTAACCGGGAGTTGAGCAACATTCGAGCACGTTTCTCTTACGCTACACTCGTATCATCGAGAGACTTACACCGATGGACATCGCCTAGGATCAAAGAGGCTGTCGCACGAAGTGTGAAACGGAAGGATGCCCATGACGCTGTTTGGTCCACCGAAAGACGAAGACTATCCAAGAAAGTGGAAGGATATGTCTTTCGATTTCAAGCTAATGTTCGTCTATCACGGTTGCATGATGTTCCTCTTCATCGCCGGGAGCGCATTTACAACGAGGCAAGAACTCTTCATCGCGGCGTCTCTTGTGGTGGTTCTTACGATGCTCTCGCTGCGCCATCGGAGCGCAATAGGGTGGAAATGGGAGGGCATCAAAACGAAAGACCTAGCGATGGCAATCGGCGTAGCTGCACTCATGGTTTTCTTTCTTGGTGCTGGCAGTTCCATGTTTCCAGCATCGAACCCGAGATTTTTGCCATGGTACTTGGCTGGGTTTGGTATTGGGTTTTTCAATGTTCTTTCAACTCTGAGGCTGGTGCGGTCGTCGGAATCGCAGATGCTAGCTGACTCTCGCACTCATACTGCTGAGCAAACGTCAACCGTGGCTACAGAACCATTGGAACCACGTTGGCGCAGAGTCGTTAGAGGCATCTATAGTTGTTTGTTTTTGCTGGTCTGGATAGAAGGCGTTTATTTCTTCCAATATTCTGGTAAGACTTTTCAGAGCGGGTCACCCACGCCGACCGCAACCCAACCTGACCCAATTTCCGACCATGGGAACACTGTCTATATAACGCAGGCTCAGAAAGTCCAACTGGACCGAATGGAAACAATGATGTTCACTGGCATTCCGGCGATTCTGGTGAGCGGATTCGTATTGCATTTTCTGGTTGGCGTCAAACTATTTCCCAACACGCCAACTCTTGCCGAGTGGCGCGCTGGCCATTCGCTCAACAATTAGAGACATGTTCCCGGAGGGTAGGTCCTGATTGACGCTGAGGTCTCAATAGGTCGACGCAACACTCAGCTCGAACCCACCTCTTATTGAAGACAAAAGCTAAAATCGCTCGCTATATTAGATCAGCCGGGAACGCTACCCTGGCTAGGTCTTGCCCCGGTACAGCCGCACAGATCGGTTCTCCAGCGGAAGTGGTGTCGGATCAACCGCTTAGATGGTGCCGCATCGACCGGTTGAGCTGGCAGCGGTTATCGGAAAAGTACGGCCCTGCGCTGATTCAGTAGTACGATGGGCGCGTGCCGACCTTCACAGCAACCGGTACCTCGTTTAGCATCCATGAGTGGCGGGGCAGTGGCCCGGCAATCCTTCACGTCCACCATTCCGATGACGAAGCGTGGCACATCCTGGAGGGCCAACTGACTTTCCGCTATGCCGACCGAACCGAAACGTTTGGTCCTGGAACGACGGTATTTGTGCCCGCAGGTGTCGCCCACACGTATACCGCCGGAGAGGGTGCCCGTTATCTGATCGTCCTCACGCCTCGCCTGAGCGGTCTGATCAATGCGCTCCAGGCTGATCGGAACCCAGCCCACCAGCACGACATCTATCGGCGTTTCGATTCAGAGATGCTGGAGTAGGCCACGATAGTTCCTGATTAGCGCGGTTACCCGGGGAAGTGGAAATCGGGCCAAAAACCACTTGTACGATTACGCGACTTCCATGATAGGTCTTTGTCAAGAGGGCAAAAGCTCTCCCGATGCGCTGCGGAGGAGCGCGGGTGTAAATCCCTTCTGATTCTTCGCCGCGTGTGTTGGCCTCTCAGCCGTGGTTCCTATTTCGGATAGAACCAGACTTCCATTTGCTGTCTCAGACCAGCGAGTGGTCTTGCACAGAAGATTGAGTTGGTGATCTCCTGCCAGTCTCGAAACTTATCAACGGGAGCATCGGGAGCTTGCGCTCCTTCGCTCAGTCGGGTTAACGGCAAGACCTGGCAGGCCACGCGTCGAAGAAATCCTCCTGGTTCACCGCCACGTGCTACGCAGCGATGTTGCTGGTCTCCACGACCTGAAAAGTCCGCTGTCCGCGATCCACGGCCATGAGGTAGGCCACCAACTTTCGCGCCACCGCCAGCGTCGCGCGATTGGCATTGCCTTTCTGTTTTTCCTGGTCATAGAGCATGGCCAGCGCCGGGCTGTTTCGCGGCGCCATCTTGGCCGCCTCGATCAAGGTCGTCTGTAAATGTTTGTTGCGCTGCTTGGACAAGGGCGTGCGCTGTACGGTGCTGCCGGAACTCTTCTCGGCGCCGCACAGCCCGCAGTAGCTGATGGCTTTTTTGATCGAGGGAAATCGCTGCACATCCCCTACTTCGAGCGCCCAGGTCAGCGCCGTGATCGGCCCCACGGCGGGGATGGTCATTAATCGCTCCACGCGATCCATTAACAACGCATCACTTTCCAGCGAGCGCACCAAGGCACTCTCGGTTTTCTGCAGGCGCACCACGGTCTCGCGGCATAACCGCAGCAGCGCACGCAGCCCTTCGTCGATGTCCGGGTTGCTCGCCAGCAGTTCACGGAAATAGCCGGCTTTGTGCAAGCGCTGTTTGTTGTAGCTCACGCCGGCTTCCATCAGTAGCGCGCTGATCTTGATTTTCATCTGCACCATCTGCCGAACCAGCAGGTTGCGATAGCGCAGCGTGCGCCGCCGTTCGCGAATGGCGGTCGAAGCCATATAGCACTCGGGCAGGAAATCGCAGCGCAGGCAGTCGCAAATCTTGCGGGCATCGATGCGATCGTTCTTCTTTTTTGCGGCGGCGATGGCCCGCAGCATCAGCGGGTGCGCCACCTTCAGAGCGGCGGCATGCGGCTGGAGGTGATCGTAAATCCAGCCCGTGAACATGGTCGCTTCCATCGCCGCGCTCCACGGCTGTGGCAGCGTTTTCATCCAGTGGTCCAGGTCCAGGCGTGTGGCGGAAAGCAACCCTTCGGCGATAAATCCTGCCGCTGCTGTCCTTCACGCAGTAGCTGATCTTCCGCTTGTGAACATCCAGTCCGATGTAATACATAGGTTCCATGGGGGAGCCTCCTTGGTGTTCTGAATCAGCGTCGCGGCTGAGTTCAGCTTTTCTACACCAAGCGCTCCTCCTTCGACCTATGCATTCAAACTTACCGGGAGATAGGACCGATTTCGCCGTCAGGTCTGCCTGACACTGCTGGTGTGAAACCACCACCTGCTCGATTCGCTAAGAGGTTGTTTTTGTGTTTCCTCTTTGTTTTCAAGACGGTGCCCTGCCACCCGGCGTCATGCTACGTTGGCCATAAAGTTGCACCGAATTGCCAGTACGAGAAGCCAGATGAACCTTGGAGAGACCTCTGGAAGTGGCCGCGACACTCCGATACGTAGCATGGTTTCTCTTGTTGAGTGTTGCGCCCTCTTGCTTGGCTCAAGAGGCGAAAATCCGTGTCATTGATGGCGTAGATGGACGCCCGCTGCCGAAGCTCGCAATTTCTGTCTCTTTCCTGTATGACAAAAAATACGATAAAGAGATTCCCGCCAACTACGATGCGTCTTTGAAGCTCGAAACAGACAAAAATGGCGAGGCGCTCTTCAAGTTCCCGCAACCTCCGCCTGTACACTTTCTGGCCGAAGTCCGCGTGGATTGGTCGCATTGGCATTGCGGTTGTGGGGTAATTGGTTCCACAGAGGACCTAGTTCGGCAAGGAATTAATGGGCCTTCACCAGCAAGCGACGAAAAGAAACTCGCTGTCCGTTACAAGGCAACTCCGGGCGAAATTCTGGTGACTGCTCGCCCGCTTTCGTTTTTTGAACGGCTTCTCTATCCGCTGACGAAGGAATAGGCCGAAGGTCCTGATAAACGCGGTAACCGGAGAACTGGAAATCGGGCCAAAAACCACATGTACGGTACTCCGACTTACCGGGACTTTGCAGGAATTAGTAATTTGTTTCCGCATAGAACGGCGGGCATAGAATAGAAGCATGCGACCAATAATGCGCAAGGCGTTGTCCCCTCTCGTATTTCTTCTCTCATGTTCAGTTCTGTTCGCTACGGTTACTGACCCATTCTCAAATATTCCCGCAGACCAGCGGGACTCTCTACCCAACCGGCTAAACGGATATGTGGAAGCATACAAAGCGCGGAATTGGGAAAGGCTCTATGGCTTCGTTTCCGACCTAGGTAGGGCCAGCGCAAGCCAGAAGATTTTCGCTGCCGCAATGCAGGCGTCTCACGGCAAGAGCTTCGCTCAGATGCCGGACCTTCAGGAGTTCAAGCCAGACCGAGCAAAGAGCAACGAAGATGGCTACGATATTTACGGGTGCGGAAAAGCCGAGCGCGAAGGCAGAACTTACAAGGGGATTGCAGTTGTGCATGGAGTCTTTGAGCACAAAGACTGGTTTTTCACCGGGTGGAGTTTCACTGAGTTTCCCAACGAACCTTGCAAGGCGCTCTCGGACCCCAAGTGGAAGCCTGAAAATAAATGGGCTGGAACAAACCGATGGAAGAGCTAACCAATTTCAACCAGCAAGGTGTTCCCGTACACGTCGACGCTCCTAAATGAGTTCTCCAGGTCCTTGGAAACGCGGTTATCGGAAACTTGAAGTACTGAGACTGGACTTGTACGGTAACTCGACCAATCGGGAATTGGGAATCAGGACACTTGCCAAACCTTCAAGGTGTGAACATCTTCTGGAGAGGCAATAGCCGTACGAGCGACTCCTCCTTGGTTCCCGCCCCCGGTTTGTCGCTAAGGTCGCGCTTTCGGGAGCGTCTCAAGCAGCCTGCGTGCGGTCGCTTCATCCTCTTCATTCACGAGCAGCTGATAATAAGTGCCGTCATACCGGACTGTTGCGAAAATGCCTGCGGACAAAAGCGCGCTTTGCAGAATTTCCACTTGGATCGCCGTTGCGTTCTGAAGCAACACGAGTTCATCGTTTTGGGGCAAAGCAAGAAGGCTTCGCGCAGCGTCTGCATCTTCTTCGCGCCAAGCACCCGATGTCCCAGACCGCTCCATGCCAAATGCTCTCGCATGCGACCGGCAGTATCCGCCTGAATCGTTGCATCGATTCCTGAAGACTCAAGGACGCCCTTCGCAACCTCGGCCTCGCCTTCAGTGGCGTAGGATTGAACAACAACTAAATCACTTTGCGACATGCACTCAGTATACCCCTTGAATAAAGCCTGCATTGCAAACTAACGAGCCGAGCAGACTAAAGGCCTCTCGCTCCCGGTAAACGCGGTTACCGGAAACCGACCCGCGACCGGCCCGCATGTCGCGTTGCCTACACCAATGTGCTGGAGTACACTCCGGGCAAGTGCCTGACGCTTCCTCAATTGTCGGTCGCAGCATCGATCATTACACCGTCCTCGAAAAGCTTGGCGGCGGAGGTATGGGCGTCGTCTATAAAGCCGAGGACACCCGGCTCGGCCGCTATGTAGCGCTGAAATTCCTTCCCGAAGACATCTCTCACGACCCCCAGGCGATTGACCGCTTCCGCCGCGAAGCGCGCACCGCTTCCTCGCTGAATCATCCGAATATCTGCACCATTTACGACATTGGAGAATTCGAAGGGCGCCCATTTATCGCCATGGAGCTGCTCGAGGGGCAGACGCTCAAGCATCGCATCGGCAAAAAGTCCGTCCCCATCTCCGAACTCCTGGACATCGCCATCCAGATTGCCGATGGTCTCGAAGCCGCCCACGCCAAAGGCATCGTCCACCGCGACATCAAGCCCGCTAACATTTTCCTCGTCGATCGAGGCCCCGCGAAAATACTGGATTTCGGCCTGGCGAAACTCACGGCCTTTCGGCAGCCGGCGACCAATTCGGTAAGCGAATCCTCCATCCCTACGCAAATGCACTTCCTCGACAACGACATGGTGACCACCCCGGGCACCTCCATGGGCACGGTCGCCTACATGTCGCCGGAACAGGCGCGCGGCGAAGAGCTGGATGCACGCACGGATTTGTTCTCGCTTGGCGTGGTGCTTTATGAAATGGCCACCGGCGTCCCTCCTTTTTCAGGCCCGGTTCCCGCTTTGATCTTCGACAGCATTCTTCATTCCTCTCCGACGGCCGCGACAAAAGTAAATCCGCGATTACCGCCAGGTTTCGAAAATATTTTGGCCAAGGCCCTGGAGAAAGATACCGACCTCCGTTACCAGAACGCCGGGGAACTTCGCGCCGACTTGAAGCGCTTGCGGCGCGATACCGACCCGAGCCGTTCGGGGGTGGTAGCTTTTGTCCCACCTGCGCTGGAAAGAGATCGCGAAGCTCGCCCACGCCGGCTATGGCGCACTTGGGCCGCGGTCGCCGCCGCTCTTCTGATCGCCATCCTCGCGATTCTTGGGTTCGTCTTAACACGTCCGGTGACCCCGCCCCGCATCCTGCGAACCGTTCAGCTTACCAACACGAATCTACCGAAGTCCGGCGTCGTTACCGACGGCGCGCGTCTCTATTTCATCGAAGGCCAATCGCGTCTTTCGCAAACCTCCGTGAACGGTGGCGAGACTCTTCCCATCGCCACCACACTGGAAGACACCGGCTTTGCCAACGTTTTCGATATTTCGCCGGACCTGTCGGTGCTCCTCATGAATACTGCCTTTGGGACCTCTCTCGACGGCCCTCTTTGGACCGTCCCGGTTCTAGGTGGCACGCACCGTCGATTGGGCGATCTTGCAGGCCACGGCGGAGCATGGTCGCCCGACGGCAAAAGCATCGCTTATTGCAAGGGGAACGATATATTCCTGGCCAACAGCGACGCCAGTAATCCGCATCGGCTGTTGACCACTGCGGGAACACCTAATTACATCCGCTGGTCGCCCGACGGCGCGACTTTGCGTTTCACCCTGAGCGATCCCCAGACCAATGTTCGCTCCATCTGGCAAGCTTCCGCGGACGGCAGTAACCTTCATCCGCTGCTCAAGGATTGGAACCCTACACCCAACGAATGCTGCGGCAACTGGACCCCGGATGGAAAATACTTCGTCTTCCAGGCGTTCCGCGATGGAACCACAAACCTGTGGGCCATTCATGAGCGCGGCGGCCCGTTTCTCTCAACTCCGCAGCCGCCCACGCAGCTAACGACCGGACCAATGAACGTAGGCACTCCGGTCCCAAGCCGCGATGGCAAAAAGCTCTTTGTCCAGGGCTGGCAGCCCCGAGGAGAATTAGTACGCCACGATCCGAAATCGGCACAACTCGTGCCGTACCTCGGGGGAATCTCAGCGATGGGTCTGGACTTCTCGCGTGACGGGCAGTGGGTCGCTTACAATGACGGCACCGACGGCACCATGTGGCGAAGCAAGGTGGACGGCAGTCAAAAGCTTCAACTGGTGTCTCCACCCATGCTGGCCTACCTGCCTCGCTGGTCGCCGGACGGCAAGCGTCTCGCTTTCTTTGGCCATCCACCGGGCGAACCCTTCCAGATTTACGAGATTGCCGCCGAAGGTGGCGCACCCGAGCTGCTCTATCGCGGTAACACGAACCTCGCCGACCCGGTTTGGTCACCCGACGGAAAATCGCTGGCCTTCGGCGAGAATTCCCTGAATAACCAGGGGTCCGCCATCTACGTGCTCGATCTGAAAACGCGTGTGGCCACAAAGGTGGCCGGGTCCGATGGACTGTATTCTCCGCGCTGGTCACCGGACGGACGCTACATCGCCGCGATTCCGCTGGACTCCCTCAAGCTCATGCTTTTTGATCTCACGACGCAGAAATGGACGGAACTCGCGAAGATTTTCGTGGCCTACCCGACGTGGTCTCACGACTCGCGCTATTTGTATTTTGACGGAATTCTCGACAATCAGGAGGGGTACTACCGCGTGCAGGTCCCCAGCGGCAAACTGGAGCGCCTCTTTAGCCTGGAAGGATTTCGAGCGGCTGGAGGAGCGTTCGGTAACTGGAGCGGCCTGGCCCCGGATGAATCTCCGCTGTTGGTCCGCGATGTGAGCATCCAGGAACTGTACGCCCTCGACTGGGAGACGCCTTAGCCCGCCTTTGGCCTCCGACTTATGGGGCTTTTTGATCGCTGGCGGTTTGTTCTGGTTCGTCTTCAACCTTTTGCCAGGTGGAATCGGGGTTGTATTCCTTCATGGATTTGGCGACAGACTCGGTCTTTTTGCCGAGGTCCTTCTGATACACCACGCCATCTTGACTCACGATGAAGGTAGTCACGCCGGATGACTGGTATTCGGCGGGGTAGGCCACCAAGGCAAATCCTTCGGTCATTTTGCCGTCCACGACATAACTCTTGGCGCCGCCTGGGGCGTCTTTGCCTTGGCGCGTGAGGATCCGGAAATAGTAACCGCGGAACGGAGTCGGAGCGCCGCCTTGGGTCTTATGATCGCCTCCCACAATAGCCGCGGCTACCATTGGTCCGATGGGGCTCTGAGGCTCGCCATCCGCAGCTTTCCAGTAAAGACCGTTGCGCTGTCCTTCATCGCTGACGGCCTTCTGAGTGTATTCGGCGTGCTGCGCGGAGCGGTATTCCTTTTCGGCGGCCACGAACTCCTGGCAAACGCGAATGGTGGATACTTCATTGCGGCCAATGCGGCGGAACAAAATTTCCTTCTTGCCTGCCTCGGTGTCGAAATACCAGGTATTTCCATTGTTCACGAGGGGTATAGGGGTGGGCCAATTGTGTGCGCCGACGTACAAGGTAGTGGTTCCGTCCGGTTCTTTGACCAAACGGTGCATTTCCTGATAGCGCTGTACGAAGGTAGCGCGGTTTTCCGCGTCCGCGGCGTCGTCTCCCGACGAGACGATTTGCTTCCCCGCCGGGCCGAAGATATCGAGCAACGCCTTTTCGTCATTATTCTGGGCGGCGGTGACGAGTGCGCTGGTCGCTTCTTCCGCCGACGAAAATGTTTTCTGCCCCTTTTGCTGGGCCATCGACAGCACGGGAAAGCACGCCGCCAAAAGGATGGCGGCCGCGGCTAATTTAGCAAGATGGGCCCAAGCAAATTTGCCGAAGTTCAAATCCGTCCGCTGCATATGGCTTTCTCCATTCGCTAAATTTCGCATTGTGCCCGGTGAAAAGAGATTCCTTCCAATTAATGATGCCGGCCGCCGCCCCCGCCCCCACCACCACCGCCGTGAGGTGCTCCTCCGCCCCCACCACGGGAGCCACCGACGCTGGCGCTGCCGCGTGAAGAATAACTCCTGGTCTCACCGCCATGGTCGTAATTGCTGAAGCCATTGGAGCGAGTGCCCGTCTGGCCACGGTTTTCCGTGTAGCCTCGAGCGGCGCGGTTATCTCCTTCAAAGGGCCGACTGCTTCCGCCGGGGCGGTTGTAGACGCCGCCGCGACCGGCGTTGGAAGATCGGTTCCCCTCGAAATTGCGGCCACCGGGTTCGCCGCGGCCACCGTTATACCCGGTGCGTGCGCCTCCCCGGTAGTAGGTGTTCCGGTTGTAAAACGTTCTGCTGTTCGAGTAGTACCGATTGTGGTTATAAACTGCGTAGTGGTTGTGCCAATCGAAGCCCCAGTGACCCCAGCCCCAGCCGTAGCCACCGTAGAAGCCGATTCCGAAGCCGATTCCAAACGAGACGTACGGGCCGCCATACCAGATTCCGGGATACGGATACCAGCCCGGCCAGGGATAAATCGGACCGCCGTACACGACCCAGGGATTGTAGGCGGGCACGTAGACGACTTGGGGGTCAGCAGGCTGGATAATGACCGTGGAGCCTTGCGTCGTCACGGTCTGCTGCGGTGTGCTCTTGAGGTTGCCCGATTGCTGCGCTCGCTGGCGCATTACCTGGACGGCATCCATCACGTCCTGTTGCTGGTTGTAGTAAGCGTCGCCGAGAGATGAGGTCCAGGAAAGGTTTTTGTCCATATTTCCCAGGACGGATGGAAATGCAGTGAGGGCCTTGACGCTGGGGTCCCAGGGTTGTTGGTCCGCAGCCTGGCCCAAAGCTTCGCCTTTCAAGTCGGGATGCGCTTGCACCCATCGGTCGGCTTCGACGACTTGCTCTGGAAAAGTGGCCGCCGCCAGAATTTGAGCTATGAGCGAATCCGGATAGAGGGCAATCGGCGCAACCAACTGTTGGATTTGTTCCGGAGTCTGCGTGATGTATGGAGTTGGGGCTTGCCCGTTCTGCGGGGGCGCCTGCTGATTGGCCTGCGCCGGCTCTTGCGGGTCTTGTTGATAGGCGGGCAGACTCTGAGGCCAAGCCGTGAACAGCAGAGTCAACGACAACAGTGAAACCAATGCCGGCTGGCCGAAACGGGGCCCCGCGGATCCCCTGGCATGTCCGAGAATGTTCATGTTCTTGATTCCCCCTCGCAGCCTTCCTAGACCCAGCTTCCGACTCCATAGAGGATAGCGCATTCGGACTCTCTTTTCCGGTCCACGCAGATCGTGGGCATCGCGTTCCCCCCACTACAGTATTAGAGGCGAATCGGCAAGGAGAAGGTGCAGATAAGATGTGTTAGCGAAGATTGCTCATTCTCCTGGCTCCCACAAGGATAGCGTGCGGAAGAGTTGGACGGTAAGACTGTTGCATCCTAGACATATGGGCACATATGGGTTTCCGTCTACCCCCCCCGCCTTATTCTGTAAGTGCGGATTCTAAAGGACTTTAAGGGCTGTGTTTTTGGATCTGCGGATTGTAAAGGAGTTACGGGCGCGGTTTTTGTAAGTGCGGATTCTAAAGAGCTTAAGATTGGAATTACGTATTGAGTGGGGGCGTTAGCGGCATCGGGACGCGCGTCTAGCATTCGAATTACTATTTGAGGCAACACGGATTAAGATATCATAATAGTAAGTATCTGTAAAGTTCCAATTCGGGACGGACGATAGGTTCAGAGCATGAACGCCGCGTTCAAGCAGCCTGCTCGTGGGCTTAGCCCTCTGCCAACGCTTGTTTTCTGGCGCGGGTGTCGAAGAAGAACCACGCAAGTCCCGCGATTAGATATCCAATATAGATGTAGGGTAATTTCCCGTAGGGGCCTTCGGGCACGGGATATAGATTGCCGATCAAGGCAAACAGCATCGCGGCGCAGGCCAACCAGGCGACGGCATGCGCGCCGATGCTGGAAACGCCGCGCTCGCGCAGGTACTTGGGCAGGGCGAAGGAAACCAGGGCGTAGGTGACGATGAAGCCGTAGGTGGCCAGCGAGCCGAGCCAACCGTAGACGTCCAGGCCGCTGGCTCCGCGCACCGCCAGAACGGCGACCGGGGCAACGGCCGCAATTCCGGTAACGAGAATCGCGCGGCCCGGGGTCTCGTGTTTTGCATGGGTGGCCTTGAGCGAGCCGTGGGCCAGGCCGTGGTGCGACATCAAGAGCAAGACGCGGGCGGCAGCGGTGATGCATGCCAGAGTGCCAGCGAACAGGCTCACCAGCGCGCCAATATCGATCAGCAGGCCGAGGATGGGCGCGCCACCAACGCCGGCCAGGACGCGCATGGGAGCCTGGCTTGCGCCGAGGTCCTGGCCGACGCTGCGAAAACCGAGGACTTCGGCATAGGCGCAAATCGTGAAAATAGCACCCGATAAGATCGCGCTCTGGATTACCGCCCGTGGGATGGTGTGGAGAGGGTTGCGCGCTTCGGAGCCCAGCGTCGTGGCGCTTTCGAATCCGACGAAGCTGAACAGCGCGAGCACCAAGCCAAGCCGCAAGCCGCTTCCGGTCATCCCGCTCAAATGCAGCTGGCTCCAATCCCAATGCAGGCCGTGGCGCCAAAGAACCAGGGCGACCAGAATTAAAATCAGAGTCACCGATACTGCTTCGATCCAGAGCATCAGGCGGGCGGAAATTTTCACGTCGCGCCAGGCGATGGCCATGGAAATGGCGGTGACGAAAATCGCAAGGAGCGCGGCGGAAGTTCCGTGTCCGGTGGCATCACGGAGCAACAGATTGGCGTAGTGATAGAAGCCGCCGATTACGCTTGAGCCAGTGGCTACGTAGGCCAGTAACAGACTCCATGCGGCGAGGGCACTCAGCCAGCGCGGGAGGGTCATCGATACGTAGGTGTAGAGGGAGCCGGGGGAGGCGGAATAGCGGGCATAGCGGGCAATGCACAACGCAACGAGGAGGACGGCTGCGGTGGCGAGGACGTAAGCGAGCCACGTACCGTTTCCGGCGAGGGCGCAGACCAGGGGAATGGTGGCGACGGGGGTGGTGGTGGGCGCCATGGTGGAAACGGATTGCGCGAGCGTTTCCATCGGGGAGAGGACGGCATTTCGCAGACCATAGTCGGCAAGCTGAGCGGATTGGGGTGGCGTTTCCATTAAGAACCCTTTTTGCTTTGTCGGAATATTGCGGCCAACGATACAGGCGGTGGTTGTGGAGACGCAAGAGTCCGAGCGACGATGAGTGATTCAATTAGCGGGATTGGAGTAGCGGAAGTTTGAATCGAGGTTGACGGAATTTCCAAGGAGTGAGGACAGGTCGGGAGCCTTGCGGGTTGCACCGTGGACGTGTTTACGGCGGGCGGGGCATGCCCCGCCCCTACAAGAGGGACTCGTGCGAGAATGTTGGGCCATGAGACGAATACTTTTCGGTGCGATTTTTTTGTTGGTGGTTGGGGCGCCTGCTTTGGGGCAAAAACGGTTAGTGCTGATCGATCAGGATGGGTCGGGGCCGGGCGGGTCGAACCAGATGGCGATGATGGTTTTGCTGCAGTCGCCGCGGGTGGGGGTGTTGGGAATTACGATGGTTACCGGGAATGCCTGGCGCGATGAAGAGGTGCAGCATACCTTGCGCATGCTGGAATTGATTGAGAGGAGCGACGTTCCGGTGGTGCCTGGAGCGGTTTTTCCGCTGGTGCGCACGGAGGAAGAAACGCGGATTGCTTCGCAGCTGTTCGGCAAAGTGGTTTGGCTCGGCGCCTGGGGGCTTGGGCCGATGACGCTCGCGCAAAATAAGCAAGGCGTGATCGGAGCGACGGCGAATCCGAACGCTCACGGGCCTTGGGAAGTCCCCCCGATGCCGGAGGGCGCGCCGCATACGAAGCCTCTGGATGAGGACGCCGCGCACTTTTTGATCCGGCAGGTTCACGCGCATCCGCATCAGGTGACCATCTATGCCGCGGGTCCGCTGACGAACATCGCGCTGGCGCTGGCGATCGATCCGCATTTCGCGGAATTGACGCAAGGGATAGTGATCATGGGCGGCAGCTTGAATCCGCAAACGGACGACCCGGAATTTTCCACCAGCCCGCGGCATGAGTTTAATTTCTGGTTCGATCCCGAAGGGGCGCACATTACGCTTCGCGCGCATTGGCCGCGCATCGACGTGACCACCGTTGATGTGTCGATCAAGGCCCCGTTTACGCAGGAAATGGTGGACACAATTGCGAAGTCGCCGAATCCCGGGGCGCAGTACATCGCGAAGTACTCGCAGGAACGCTACTACTTGTGGGACGAACTTACCGCCGCGGCGTGGATCAATCCAAGCATCATCACGAAAGAACGACTGTTGTACATGGACGTCGACGTGAGTCACGGCCCCGCCTACGGGGATACGCTGACGTGGACGGAGAAGCTGAAACCCGCGAAGGACGTGCAATTGGTGCACGCGCAAACCGATCTGGATCTGCCGAAATTTACAAAAATGTTCATCGACCTGATGACGTCCGCCGCGGGACCTCACTGACGGTTTTACGCAATATGAAGAGACAGAGCGCATCCAGGCCCGGTGGGATTAAAGATTGCCCGCGATGGGAGTTCCTATGAAATTCATGCGCCCGCTGATGTTTGGGATGGTCCTGTTGATGGCCAACGGCGCCGGTGCGCAGAATTCCCTCAAACCATTTCCTCTCGATGAGGCGACCATCAGCGATGTGCACGCGGCGTACAAGTCCGGAGCTCTCACATCCGTAAAGCTGGTGCAGGCTTATCTGGAGCGCATCCGGGCCTGCGACCAGGCGGGCCCGAAGCTCAATGTGGTGATCTTTCTCAATCGGCGGGCCCTGGAAGAGGCGGCCGCACTCGATGAACATTTCCGCAGGACCGGGAGGTTCGTGGGCCCGCTCCATGGAATCCCGTTGCTGTTGAAAGACAATGTCAACACGAAGGACATGCCGACCACAGGCGGCTCGCTCAGCCTGGCGGGATACACTCCGGCCACCGATGCGGCCATTACCGAGAAATTGCGCAGCGCGGGCGCAATCATCCTGGCTAAGGTCAACCTGCACGAGTTCGCGATCTGGGGTGAAACGGTTAGCTCAATCCAAGGGCAGACGCGCAATCCTTATGACCTTACTCGCACGCCTGGGGGGTCGAGTGGTGGTACTGGCGCGGGCGTGGCTGCGAATTTCGCGATTGCGGGCATTGGCACCGACACCGTCAACTCCATCCGATCACCAGCGTCGGCAAACAACATCGTGGGAATTCGCCCGACGCTGGGTCTGGTCAGCCGAGCCGGTATTATCCCGTACTCATTCACGCAGGATGCCGCTGGACCGCTCGCGCGTACCGTAACGGACGCGGCGAAGATGTTAAACGTGCTGGTCGGGTATGACCCTAACGATCCGGCGACGGCATGGAGCGTCGGGAATACCGAGGAGGACTACACGAAATTCCTGAGGTCCGATGGCGCGCAGGGCAAGCGCATCGGCGTATTACGCAGTTTCTTCGGCACGGCACCTATTAACGACGAGGTCAATCGGGTCGCGAACCGAGCGGTCGAGGATCTGAAGAAGTCTGGCGCGACGGTGGTCGAGTTGAACACCCCGGACCTCGATAGCGGAAAGCTGACCGCTGATGTCAGCGTTCATGTGTACGAATTTAAGCCGGCGATCAACGCTTATCTTGCCGCAGGCAACACGCCGGTTCAATCGCTCGAGGAGATCATCGCTTCCGGCAAGTTTCATCCGAACATCCGGGACAACATCACGAAAGCACAAGGGCTCGAGATGGACGACGGCTATCGCCTGCGTCTTCAGAAGCGCTCGGAGTTGCAGCAGCGGGTCATGAAGATCATGGCGGACGAGCGACTCGATGCGATCCTGTTCCCGCATCAGAAGCGGCTTGTGGTGCCCATTGGGGAGACCCAGGTGGAGCGCAACGGCGCTCTGGGAGCGGTGACCGGCTTTCCTTCCATCGTTGTACCAGGCGGATTTTCTTCGCCGACTGCGACGGCCACGCTTGGCGTGCCGGTGGGCATCGAATTCCTCGGCAGACCATGGTCCGAGAGGCTATTGGTGGAGATTGGCTACGGTTATGAACAAGCGACCAAGCACCGGCGCCCTCCGCCAACCGTGCCGCCGCTGCTCGCGGCGCGAAAACCTATTAGGTGACGAGGTTAGTCTGATGGTTGACTGACAACGGGAGTACGCGGTTATCTTTTTCGAGAGCGCCGACTCCGATCAGGGAGTAACGATGGGCGGGAAATCCGATTTTAACTGCTGTGCGGGCTGTCGGGCTTAGCCCTGCCGGATTTGCGATGCAGGGTAACGCCTGGCTGAAGCCAGGCACCTACATATGGTGGTGTCGGCGGTCAGCATTCCAATGGGCGCGGTAGATAGCGCGGATGGCAAGTTGCGGCAGTGTCGGGCGACTGCTAAAATTTGGGGGTTTGGTGAGTTAGAGCCGTCTGTGCCGGGTAACGCGGACGGCTTTTCCCTGTCCAAAGGCGCTGGCTCCGCAGGAGTGCCGGCTGCCACCAGCCAATAACAGAGCCTGGGATGCGGTCGAAGGAGAGTGCGCGTGGCTAAGTACGATGTGGCGATTATCGGGAGTGGTCCGGGCGGGTATGTGTCGGCCATTCGCGCGGGAGAGCTGGGGTTAAAGACGATTGTGGTGGAGAAGGATCCGTTTCTTGGCGGGACCTGCTTGCATGTTGGTTGTATTCCTACCAAAGTTTTGCTGCACCATGCGGACGTTTACGAGCATTTCAAGAATGGCGAGGAATTGGGATTTGAAGTCAGCGGGTTGAAGATCAATTGGGGCAACATCCTTGCGCGGAAAGAGAAGATCGTAAAGAAACACGCAAAGGGCATCGAATATTTGTTCAAAAAGAATAAGGTGGAGTGGGTGCAGGGGTGGGGACGATATGAGGGGCCGGGGAAGGTGAGCGTCGAAAAGGATGGGAAGAAGACGCAGATTGAGACTTCGAATGTTTTGATGGTGAGCGGGTCGGAGGCGAGGTCGCTGCCGGGGATTGAGCCGGATCACAAAACGATTTTGACGAACCGGTCGATTCTGGAATTGCCGGCGATACCGAAGACTTTGATTATTGTTGGGGCGGGGGCGGTGGGAGTGGAATTCGCGTCCATCTATAATTCGTTTGGGACGCAGGTTACGATTTTGGAAGCTTTGCCGCGGGTAGTGCCTGTCGAGGATGAAGAGATTTCCGCCGAGTTGGATAAGACCTTCCGCAAGAAAAACATTCAGATTTTCACGCAGAGCATGGTGGAGTCGGTCAAGAAGGACGCCAAAGGCGTGACCGTTTCGTTTAAAGACAAGGACGGCAAGGCGCAGACTTTGCAGGCCGAAAAGCTATTGCTGGCCGTCGGGCGTAAGCCGATGACGGAAAATTGCGGGATCGAGAAATCCAAGGCCAAGCTGGATCGCGGGTTTGTTCACGTGGGTCCTTATATGGAGACCGATGAGCCGGGTTTGTACGCGATCGGGGATATTGTGGCGGGATTGCCGCAGTTGGCGCACGCGGCGATGATGGAAGGGATTGCGGCGGTGACGCACATTGCGGGGAAGCAGCCTCCGGCGATCGTGAAGACGCGCATTCCGAATGCAACGTATTGTGAGCCGCAGATTGGGTCGATTGGATTGACGGAAAAGCAGGCCAAGGAAGCCGGTTACGCGGTGAAGACCGGGAAGTTTCCTTTTGTGGGAAATAGCAAGGCTACCATTCTGGGGAATCACGGCGGATTTATTAAGGTGGTTTCGGACGAAAAGTATGGCGAGGTGCTGGGGATCCATATCATCGGGCCGCTGGCTACGGAAATCCTGTCGGAGGCTGCGGCGGTGTTGCATCTGGAAGGGACCGTCGAGCACATGATGGAGATGATGCATGCGCATCCTACGGTGTGGGAGGGGATGGGGGATGCGTTTGCGAGCGTGAAGGGGTTGCAGATTAATGTTTGAGGGAGAGTTAACAGTCGACAGTTGAAAGTTGAAAACAACAGAGTCGCTGCTTAGTGTTTCGGGGTTAGTTCCACGGTTAGCTCTTGATGAATTCATGTCTCATTGTCGATTTGGGGTTGATTGGCTTTGCGGATGCGTTCGCGCTGCAGAAGAGGCTGGTTGCGGCGCGGAAGGCTGAGGCGATTGGGGATGTGCTGTTACTGTGCGAGCATCCGCACGTGATTACGCTGGGGCGAAACGGTAGCCGCGAGAACTTGCTGGCTTCGGAGCGGGTCTTGGCGCAGAAGGGCGTGGAGTTTCATGCGACGAATCGCGGGGGAGATATTACGTATCACGGGCCTGGGCAGGTTGTGGGGTATCCGGTGATCAACCTTGGCGTGATTCGGCGGGATGTGGTTTGGTATGTGCGGATGCTGGAAGAGGTCATGATTCGGACCTGTTCGGATTTTGGGATTAGGGCTGGACGCGAGGTTGGGAAGACTGGGGTTTGGGTGGTGCCGGGGGCGGAAACTTCAACAGACTTAACACAGAGGGCACAGAGTTCACAGAGCGGAGGGGCGGAGAAGATTGGGGCGATTGGGGTGCACATTAGTCGCTGGGTTACTTCGCATGGGTTTGCGTTCAATGTGGCTACGGATTTGCGGTTCTTCGATTTGATCGTGCCTTGTGGGATTGCGGGGCGGGCGGCTACTTCGCTGGAAAAAGTTTTAGGGCGGCGCGTCGAGCGAAGCGACGTCGCGCCGAGTCTGGCGCGTCATTTTGGCGACGTGTTTAGCCTGGAGATGAAGGCGGCTCCGCGCGAGGAATTGTTCGCGGAGTTGCAGCGGTTCGAGTTGCAATCGGTGGAGGCAATTTCGGCTTAGGCTTGGCGGCGGTTGGGCTGCACCGGCTCGTACGCTGGATATGGTTGCGTGGTTGCTGGCGGGGGAAAAAGCGGATCCCTCACCCCCGCTGAAATTCGCGGGGTTCGGGATGACATTTGTTGGATAGCAGAGTGGTGAGACCGGTTGGGTTTGGAGCGGCTTGCCGGGCTGAAGCCCGGCGGCTACAAGGGCGGGGACAAAGCCAGGAGCAAGGGCAGGAGAAGGAATGAAGAACGTCGAGCTTACACGGCAGCAGCATTTGGATCTGTATTACTACATGCGGCTGAATCGGGCTGTGGAAGACACGATGGTCAAGCTGTTCCGGCAGAACAAGATTGTCGGCGGTTTGTATTCGAGCCTGGGGCAGGAAGCGATTTCGGTGGGGACGGCGTTTGCGCTGGAGAAAAAGGACTGGATGGCGCCGATGATTCGGAATATTGGGGCGCTTTTGGTGAAGGGCGTTCCGCCTCGGGATATTTTCACGCAGCATATGGCGAAATACACCTCGCCGACGCTGGGGAAAGATGGAACGAGCCATTTTGGGGATTTGGAGAAGCTGCACATCGTCTCGCCGATTTCGATGCTGGGGGATCTGATTCCGGTAATGGCTGGTGTGGCTATGGCGGGGCGTTATCTTGGGCAGAGAATTGTGGCGATGACGTGGATCGGGGATGGCGGCAGCTCGACTGGAGTTTTTCACGAGGGCTTGAATTTTGCGGCCACGCAGAAGGCGCCGTTTGTGCTGATTCTGGAGAATAACGGCTGGGCTTATTCGACGCCGGTGCGGCGGCAGGTGCCGCTGGAGAATCTGGCGGATCGCGCGAAGGCTTACGGGATCACGAGTTACATTGTGGATGGCAATGATGTCGCGGATGTTTATTCGACAGCGAAGGAAGCGGTGGACCGGGCGCGGGGGGGCGAAGGTCCCATTCTGATTGAGGCGAAGACGTTTCGGCGGATGGGGCACGCGCAGCACGATCCCGCGGAATATGTGCCGAAAGAGATGCGCGAATATTGGGAAAAGCGCGATCCGATTTTGCTGCATGAGAAGTTCCTGATGGAGAAGAAGCTGCTGGTCGCGAAAACGAAGAAGGAGATTGAGACGAAGATCGAGACACTGCTTTCGAAGGACCGCGACTTTGCGGAGAATTCGCCGATGCCTCCTCCAGAGCTCGCGGAAAAGGGCGTTTACTGCACGGGGGACGATTGCCACAAGATTCGGGCGAAGTGGGACCGCCCGGTCGCGGAGGTCACGCCGCCGAAGTCGAGCATCGACGCCAGCTGGGTAGTGGAAGGATTTGGGCGTGGGAAGAGTTCTGGCGGGGGGACCGCGCCGATTCATTTCGAGGACACGCCGGCCGCCGCGGAACAGAAGGCAAACGAAGACAAGATGGCTCCCACGACTCCGATCGAGACCGTCGCGGAGAAAGTGGGGAAACCGGCCGCCAGGGTCTCGAAAAATGGTGCGCGCGGCGGGAAAGGCACGGAGAAAAGAGCCGGCAAGGATGCCGGCGCTACCAACCGCAAAGGGGTCGCGAAAGTTGCTGCCAAAGGCGCTAGAAAGGGCCGGAGATAATCATGGCCGATTCTTCCAAAACTGGGCGGGGAATGGCAATGCAGGCGGGCCGATAACATTTCTCGAGGCCATCAAGCAGGCCATGTTTGAGGAGATGCAGCGCGATCCTGCCGTGGTGCTGATCGGCGAGGACGTCGGCGTTTACGGCGGCGCTTTTAAGACCAGCGAGGGTTTGCTCGAGAAATTTGGCTGGGAGCGGGTGATCGATACGCCGATCAGCGAGAGCGCCATCATTGGCGCGGCTTGCGGCATGAGTTATCTGGGGTTGCGGCCGATCTGCGAGATGCAGTTCATCGATTTCATCGTGTGCGCCTTCAACCAGATTACAAATTTCGTGGCTAAGGGACATTACCTGTGGAACGCTCCGGCGCCGATCGTGGTTAGGGGGCCTTCTGGTGGAGGCGTGCACGGCGGGCCATTTCACTCCGCGAATCCGGAAATGTATTTCGTGCATACGCCGGGGTTGAAGGTGATTTATCCTTCAACGCCGTATGACGCGAAGGGTTTGCTGAAGGCGGCGGTGCGCGATAATAATCCGGTGCTGTTTTTCGAGCACAAGTACCTCTATCGGCGTATCAAGGAAGAGTTGCCGGCCGAAGACTACACGGTGCCCATCGGAAAGGCAGCGGTACGGCGCGAAGGCAAGCACCTGACGATCCTTTCGTATGCGGCGATGATGCACAATTCGCTGGAAGCGGCTGAGGCTCTGGCAAAAGAGGGCATCGAGATCGAAGTGATCGATCTGCGGACGTTGCTGCCGTTGGATGAAGAGACGATTTTGAAGTCGGTGAAGAAGACCAATCGCGTGCTGGTGGTTCACGAGGACACGAAGACCGGCGGAATCGCGGGAGAAATCGCGGCGCTACTTTGCGAGAAGGCGTTTGGGGATCTGGATGGGCCGGTGTTTCGCGTGACTGCGCTGGATACGCCGGTGCCGTATTCGCCACCGCTGGAAGAGCATTTTCTGCCAAATACGGCGAAGATTGTGGCCGCCGCCAAGGAACTGGCGCGTTATTGAGGATGGGGAGTGATGGGCTCGTATTTGGGATGAGGAAGACTGTACTGTACGGTGAGGGCCGCCGGACTGTCATCCTGAGTGCATCCGACAAGGATGCGCGAAGGATCTCAACTTGGCATCAGCAACCGGTTCGTATTTGCGCGTGAGGTTACCGCTTTCGCAGAAGCCTACGTTGAGGTCCTTCGGCTACCCTCGTCGGGTAGCCTAAGGATGACAGTTGGTGGCCGGCTGGGCTGGATCAGGCGTTTCAGGATCCAGTTGGGTGCGGGCGCGATTGGTGGTTTTGGGACATCGTTGGGTTGGGCGCGCAGAGTTTTAGATGGTTCAAGTTTTCCAGGAGACCGCAGATGGCCGTTGACATCGTAATGCCGCAGATGGGCGAGAGCATTTTTGAAGGAACGATCACCAAGTGGCTGAAGAAGCCGGGCGATAAAGTGGAGCGCGACGAGCCGCTGTTTGAGATCTCCACCGATAAAGTGGATGCGGAGATTCCGTCGCCTTCGGCGGGCGTGTTGAAGGAAATCAAGGTCGGCGAAGGGAAGACCGTGCCGATTCAGACGGTGGTCGGCGTGATTGACGCGGCCGGTGATGGCGCTGGCGCAGCAAAAGCCGCGGCTCCCGCACCTGCTCCGGCGACAGCGGCAGCGCCTGCTCCCGCGGCCAAGCCGCCGGCTGCGCCGCCTCCCGCACCACCTCCTGTAACCGGGGCGAAACCCACGGCTCCTGCGCCGGCGGCATCCGCTGCACCTGCCGCTCCGACCAAAGAAGGAGGACAGCGCATTCACAGCTCGCCTCTGGTGCGACGCATGGCCAAGGAGCACGGCGTCGATCTATCCGCGGTGCCGGGAACCGGCTCTGGCGGACGCATCAGCAAGCAGGACATCGAAGCGTACATCGCGGCCGGTGGGAGCGCAGTGGAAACGGAAAAGGAAATCGAACCGGCGGAGGCCGATGTATACACCCAGCCGGTCTCCACGTCAGCAGCAGCACCGCCGCCGCGCGCGTCTGCTCCGCCGCAAGCGCCACCGCCAAGCTCTGGTGGACAAGTGCACATGTCGTTTGAGTCGGCCGTGCCGCGGGAAAAAATGTACTTCGGCAATTACGAAGTGCAGCCGATGAGCGTGATGCGTCAGCGAATCGCTGAGCATATGCTGGCGTCGAAGCACGTTTCGCCGCACGTGTATTCGATCGATGAAATCGACATGAGCAAAGTGGCCGCGCTGCGCGCGAAGGCCAAAGACGAATTCGAGAAGCGCTACGAGACCAAGCTCACGTTCATGCCATTCTTCGTGAAGGCAGCCGTTGCTGGATTGCGTGCGTTTCCGACGGTGAATTCTTCACTGGACGGCACGAACGTGATTTTGCACAAAGAAATCAACATCGGCATGGCCGTAGCGCTGGATTGGGGCTTGATTGTTCCGGTGATCAAGAATGCCGACGAGAAAAACATTTTGGGCATCCAACGCAACCTAAACGATCTGGCGGAACGGGCGCGGACGAAGAAGCTGAAGCCGGAAGAAGTGCAGGAAAGCACGTTTTCGATTACGAATCCAGGCGTCTACGGCGGCTTGTTTGGTTTGCCGGTCATCAGCCAGCCGAACGTGGCCATCCTGGGATTGGGCATGATCGAAAAACGGCCGGTGGTGATCAACGATTCAATCGCGATTCGATCGATGTGCTACGTTTCGCTGAGCTACGACCACCGCGTGGTAGATGGCGCGATCGCGCACAAGTTCATGCACACGGTCAAGGAAGCGCTCGAGAACTGGAGCGAGCCGGTTCTTTAACGGGGTTTTTTGCAGATTTTTGCCGGCTTCTTTATGATGGGTTCGCGGGAACGATCTTTCCTACCGTAAGCGTATGACAAGACGCGTCGGCCCGGGCGGGGCAAGCCCCGCCCCTACAAGGGGCTCGGCTTCGCCGAGATAGCTTCTGCCGTTTTTCAGGTTCTAGCAGGTTTCATGTTGCCGGACTTCCGAAAACTTCCGAAGATCGAACTACATTGTCATTTGGACGCATCCGTGCGCATCGCTACCGTTGCGGAATTAGGGCGGCAAATCGGGCTGACACTCCCGGAACCACTGGCACCCGCATTGGTGGCGCCCGAAATTTGCCTGGACCTGGCGGATTTTCTGTTGCGCATCGACCTGGCGCTGGAGGTGATGCAGCACCGTGATCAGCTCGTTCGCATCGCGCGCGAATTTGTCGAGGACCTGGCGCTCGACGGTGTGATTTACGGCGAGGTGCGCTTCGCGCCACAGTTGCACTTGCGGCAGGGACTTTCGTTGCAAGAAGTTGTGGATGCGGTGCATGAAGGACTGTTTCAGGGGCAACGCGAATTCGGCGTGGCGACTGGACTTATTCTGTGCTGCCTGCGTCATGAGCCGGCGGCGCGCAGTGTGGAAATTGCGAAACTGGCGCTGGCCAACCGGGACAAGGTTTGCGCGCTCGACCTTGCGGGGGATGAAGCGCGCTTTACCGGAGCGGCACATGCCGAAGCGTTCGCGCTGGCGCGAGCGGAAGGGTTGCGGCGAACCGTACACGCAGGTGAGGCGGCCGGCGCGGACAGCGTTCGCGAGGCGCTGGAATTGTTGGGCGCGGAACGGATCGGCCACGGGGTGCGAATTGAGGAGTCGGCTGACGTGGAAGAAGTCGCGAGGGATGCGGCGATCGCTTTGGAGATGTGCCCGCTTTCCAATGTGCAAACGCGCGCGGCCACTTCGCTTGGGAATCATCCGATTGACCGGCTTTTGCGAAAAGGACTGCGTGTTACCGTGAGCACGGATGCGCGCACCGTCTCGGGCACCACGGTGAGCGCGGAATTTGATCGGCTGGCCACCACGTTCGGCTGGGGAGCCGCTGAATTTTGGCGCTGCCAACAGCATGCGGCGGAAGCGGCGTTTGTGTCGCCGCAAATGCGAGAGGCGTTATCGGCCAAAATCTCCGCAGCCAATCTTGCGAGCGTACCCCACGCGGGGCTTGGTTAGAGCGTTTCTCCGCGACGGCACGCGAATTGAACTAGGCGTGTTGGTTCAGTAGTACCTAACTGGTACTGGAGCTGCCCGGCTCGGCCCTTCCCATATTTCGTAAACTTATCCTTGCATTCTACTCCACTAATGGTTATTTTACTTCTCCGTTAACATATTAACGGAACGCGCCGTCTCGCGGCGTGAAGAACGAGCTGGAGGGATCATGCTAATGAAGGCCAGGGAACGCTGGCATTGTATGAATCCGGCGTGCGGATGCCAGGTGGCGGTCGAAATCGGCGGGGAAGTGGAGGGGCAACATCCGCGCTGCGCGTGTGGCGCGATTATGGAGAGAATATACGCCTCGCACGTGTCTGCTTATCTGGATTTTCTTCGCGTCGAAGAGCCGGCCGCGGCGCAAACCGAATCACACGAGATACACCATGCGTAATACCTGTGTTGTAGACGCGATTCCCGGCATGGTGCCGGGAAAGACTCTGGTGGCGCGAGGCGGGGCGTTGCGGACTTTCGGGGGGCTGGCGATCTTGCTAGTGGTGGCGCTGTTCGTCCTCGGTGCGTACTTGATCGAAGACCAATTTACGAACCCGCTTGCTTCGCAGTCACTGGGCTTATTCGCGGCGGCGGTGCTTCTCGCCAGCGCGATGGCCATGCTGTATGAACTGATTCAACTGCCTAGTAGTCTGTGGGGGAGGGACGCCCTGGCGCTAAAACGGCCGCAGAGCGCGCTGGCGGGGGTCGCGACACCGGGCGGGCTGGCGGTCTGCGTCGCGCCACCTTCGGGCGCGGCTCCTGTGCGAATGGAGCATCGCACGGACTTGGCATATCAACGATGCTACGTGGACCACGTTCGCGTGCGAGCTTGATCGCGGATCAAGCGCGAGGTATGGCGGGAAAATAGCGTTCTTTCAAGATCTCGCGATGGTGCAGTTCGTGGCCCGCGATGATGAAGGCCAGCGCGCGGACAGTGATTTCATTTTTGTTGGCGGTTCCGCGGCGTAGCCAGGCTTCGTCGGAAAGGGAGTGGAAAAGGGCTGAGGTGGCGCTGCGAACGAGGGCGAATTCCTCGACCAGGTCGGCGAGGGTGCGCTCGCCGAATTCGCCGGAGCGAACGTAGTCGTCTTGCTCGAAACCGCTCAGGGGCGTCTGGTCGGCGCGGGCGAAGCGCAGCGCGCGATAGGCAAAGATGCGTTCGCTGTCGGTGATGTGGCCGAGGACTTCCTTGACGGTCCATTTGTCGGGGGCATATCGAAAGTTGCCGTCGCGTTCACTGCGTGCGGCAAAGAGCTGAGTCATTTGCAGACGCTGCGCATCGAGAATCGCGACGATGTCATTCCCGGGAACCAGAGCAACGTACTTTTCGTAGAAGGATGCATATTCGGTTGATGCGGGGCGGGGAGAGGCGGATTTAGGTGAGCTCATGGGCGACATTATAGCTTGCCTTGGCTTGGAGTTATATGCGGGTGGCATATGGGCGGCGTCGCCACCTACTAAAGCCCTATCGACTTGACGTTTGCTGAGGCGCGGGATTCGCTAGTGGGCTAGCTCCGCTATGGCGCTCGCCGGAGCAGGGGATGTGACTCGAGAGGGCGCGGTCGTCTCGACGGCGGCATCCTTTAAGCCTCTTCTCGCAAGTTCCGTAAGCGTGATGGTCAGAACGCAGCACGCCCAGGGGATCACTGGCGAGTACCAAAATACGCGCGGGTGAAAGCGCAGGGCCCACAGCCAGACCAGCGGGGTGACCAAGCCAAATAGAAACGGCGTCAAGCGCTTCGAATCGCTCCAATCCAGAGAGGTGGTGCACATAGCTTGCAGGAAAAGCACGAAGGGGAACGCGACGACCAGGTCGACGAAGTAGTGCTCCCCGGTGCCCATGGTGGCGAAGGCCGTAAAGGCAACGAAGATGAAGGCGAGGCCGCGCTCCCAGATGGAGAGCCCGCGGGAATACCACCAGGCCATGAGTGTCCATCCCATGTGCAAGGACGGAATGGCGTTGCGCAGGCCGCCGATGGGAACCGGCTCGAGAAGCAAACGATGAGCCTGATCTGTGGTGAGCGGCTGCCACGGGAAGCGGTCTGCGAACAGGTGGATGGGCCCGAGAGCCGGAAATAGATTATAGAAGATCCCGCCAATCGGGCCGGCAATCAAGAAGGCGACAAAAATGGGAATAGCTCTGGCGCGCAACCGCACCGCCTGTCCCGCGTAAACCACCGCTAGGGTAAACGGTAGGCCGACGTAGAAGACGAAACTTACGGCGCCGAAGACTTTCCATTTGTCGTATAGCTGGCCGGCCAGAAACGCGATTGGAACATGCATGCTGCTGTCGAATGAATACAGATAGAGGTCGAGAGTCTTGGGGTGCGCGCTTTCGGTCCACTTATGCAGATACCCCGCGAAGTGATTGGAGGCAAGGATGAGAATGCCCGGAATCAGAGCCAACAGAATCAGGCGGCGATCTTCGCCATCCAGCCAAACGGCCCGCAATCCCATGATGGCGAGGCTCCCCATTCCCAAGAAGGAGACCCAGGTGACGATGTAGACGGTGCCCGGATGGAGAACAAACGCATCGAAAATGGCGAACAGCACACCAAGCACAACGATGCCCCCGACGTCCGTCCAGCGGAACCTTAGCCGCAAGTGGATGTAAATTACGCTCGCGAAAACGTACGGGTAGAATGTGCTGGCAATCGCGGAAGCGTAGAACACGTGGCTGACGGCGAGCGCCGGGACAGCCGCCAGAATGCAGCTCGAAAGCAGAACCCGCCAAACGCGATCCAGAGACATAGTAAGATCTCGCTCTCAATTTCAACATGAGGCGGGCGACGCGGCCATGCGGGTTTTCGGGATTGTGTTCAGTACGTGACTTGACGGCTGCGACCTACGCGGTAGTGGGCGGGTGTGCGCCGATCTGCTCTTGCACGTTGCGCCGAAATTCCTGGGGATTCGCGATCATGACGAAGGATTCGGGGGTGCCCCCGGTGCCGCGAACGACCACCGAGCCAAATCCCAGCATGCGGCCCCAGAAGGTCTCTTCGACGCCGATGCTTTCGACGCGGGAGAGCATCATGTCGAGGGTGCGACGGCTGCCCATGCCGGTCTTGATCAGCACGCGCCTGTTGGTCACCGCCATTTCGGTGGCGTTGCGCTTGGCGAGTCCGTAGGCAAGAACGGCGATGGCGGCGACGATCAAGAGAACTCCGCCGAGTTCGGTCGCGTGAAAACTGGCCGGGGAAGCGCCGACCAGCTGGCCTTTGCCCTCTCTGGCTGCGATTACTTCCGCCAGGCACCCCACCGCCAACGCGGCGAACACCACGCTGATCAAAAGGGGGCCGAGCAGGACCGACCAGTGATGGCGGGTCTCGTAGAGCAGCGTTTCTCCAGGAACCAGGCTTCTTTGAGCGTAACTCATTTGTCGGTCCTTCTACTGCGGATTACCGCGCGCGATGGGTATACTCACATTTGTTTCGCGAAGCTGCGGGAATCATACTTGATAGCCGAGAACCGTCAATACGGGCGATATTGGATAGGTGCGGTGCAGGCGGGGCCGACGCGAGTGGGCTGGGGCGCAAAAACCAGGAGGCGCGTGTGGATGTAGATCCGAGCAAGATGCGGGTGGCGTTTCAGGGCGAGCCTGGAGCGTTCAGCGAAGCGGCCGCGGTGCAGCTGCTGGGCACGGAGATCACCACTGTTCCGCGGCCAACATTCGATGCCGTGTTTAGCGCTATCGCGGATGGGGCTGCGGATGCGCTGCTAGTCCCAGTCGAAAATTCACTGGCTGGGTCCGTTGTGCGTGTGTACGATCTGCTCCTCGAAAACGATCTGACCATAACCGCGGAAACGATTCTGCCGATCGAGCTTCACCTTATCGCGCAACGCGGTGCGAATCTCGATGACGTTCGCACGGTTTCGTCGCATCCCATGGCGCTGGCGCAGTGTGAGCGCTTTTTCTCGGCGCACCCGGAATACAAGCGCGTTCCGGCCGAAGATACCGCTGGCAGCGTGCGGGAGGCGCTCGCTCGCGGCGACAAAAGCTCCGCAGCTATTGCGGGCCGGCGCGCGGCCGAGCACTATCGTGGAGTCATTCTGGCCGAGCACATTCAGGACAATGCAGAGAACTTCACGCGATTCGTGTTGCTGAGGCGAGCCGCTGACGCTGCGCGCGCGGTGATCGCTTCGGACGCGCGCAAAATGTCGATTGCGATGCGCATTGCCCATCGTCCGGGGGCATTGCTGGCTTCGCTCGAACCCTTTGCGCGCCACAACATCAATCTTCGCAAGATCGAAAGCCGGCCGATTCACGGCCAGCCCTGGGTGTATCAATTTGTGCTGGAAATCGAGGCAGACGAACCAGAGAAGCTCGACGATGCCCTCGGTGAAGTCCGCAAAGTAACAAGCGACTTACGCGTTTTGGGTCTTTATGCGGCGGCGAAGATCGAGCCTTCCGCAGCAAGCACTCCTGCGGCAAGGCGATAGAATCGCCGCTCTCCGGACCCAGAGCAAAAGCAAAAAGGGCCGGCTTGTTCAGCCGACCCTTCTTCCAAACTCACTCCCATTTCCGACAGCGGGCGTTCAGCAGTAGCTGCATGCCTCTTCGGCGATCAATCCGGCGCCGTCGCCATTCTTTCCGGTAACGTCGTCGCTGAAACGGCGGAGCCTGCGGCCAAGGCGCTCCGCGAGTTGATGCCGTGCGCGCCATAGACGTGCCTTCAGCGTGTTTTCGGTTACGCCGAGTTTCTTGGCGGCTTCTCCGGTTGAATAGCCTTCCACTTCGCGCAACACGAAGGCGGTGCGCAGCAATGGAGAGAGCTCATCGAGATTGGCGCTGATCATCTCGCGCAGCTCCGTGCCCGCGAAAACCTGCTCCGGGTTCGGTCCTTTGGCCGCGAAGCGTTCCACCACCGGCAATTCATCCTCGCGCGGTGGTTCGTCCAGCGAGACCGCAGGCCGCGACTTGGCGCTGCGCCGGCGCATCAGCGCCGCGTTGATGACTATGCGCGTAAGCCAGGTGGAAAACTGCGAGCGCCCTTCGAAACGCTTCAGGTTGCGGTACGCCGAAAGCAGTCCATCCTGCAAGGCGTCTTCCGCGTCCTCCGCGTTGCCGAGAACGCGCAACGCGGTCTGAAACAGCGGACGATGGTAGCGGCTGAACAGAGCCTCCACCGCTTGCGAATCGCCCTTCTGACCGGCGCGAATCAGCTTTTCTTCATTGAATTGCGTTCCGACTGCCACTGCCGCTTGTGTTGCCATCTGTTCGTCCCCCATTCCATCTAAAACTCTTACGTTTGCCGCGGTGCGAATGTTTCCGCGACTTAGTGCACCGGCACGTTGCCGGCCGGGGATTTCGGCTTTTTCAGCAGCAACATCGCCGGAATCACCGCGAGAAAAACGACGCCCAACATCTTGAAATTGTCGATAAACGCGAGCATCACCGCCTGGCGCTGCACCATGTTGTAGACCATGCCGTGTGCCTGGGCGCCCGCCTGCGACAGTCCGGATCCCGCGGCAACCAGCTTCAGTTGTGTGGCGGTAAGCATGTTGTGGTACGCCGCGCTCAATCCATTCACGTGCTCCATCAACTGCGCCTGATGCATCTGCGTGCGGCGTTGGAGCATGGTGGTTACCGTGGCAATGCCCACGCTCGCGCCAATATTCCGGGCGAGGTTGATGATGCCGGTGCCCATGTTCATCTTTTCTCTCGGCACGTAGGCAAAGGCGGCCACGTTGATGGGGATGAACAAGAACGCCAGCCCAAAGCTTTGCAACATGCGGGCGGTGACGGCGTGCCGGTAATCCAGCTGCAAGTCCCAACCGGCCATCACAAACAGCGCCGAAGCTGACACCAGGCAGCCAAACGTCGTCAGTATCCGCGTGTCCACACGCGATACCAGCATGCCGACGATCGGCATCATGCACATGATCACCGCGCCGCCCGGAGACAGCGCCATGCCGGAAAGCTGCGCCGTATATCCCAGCAATTCCTGGAGCATTTGCGGGATGAGCACCGTGCTCGCATACAACACGAAACCCAGAAAAAACATAGCTACCGTCGCGAGCGCGAAATTGCGATTTTTCAACATACGGATATCGACCACCGGATGCTCTTCGCGCATTTCCCAGATGATTCCCGCCACCACCCCGACAAGCATCAACACGAAAAAGGCCACAATGAAATTGGATGAGAACCAATCCTCTCGCTCTCCCTTGTCGAGGATGATTTGCATGCTGCCAAGCCCGAGACTGATCAGGCCGATGCCGATGTAGTCGATGCGAAAGCCGCTCTTGACGCTCGCTTTCTTCATATACGGCGGATCGCTGACGAGCACCGAGGTCAGTAGCAGCGAAATGATTCCGACGGGCACGTTGATATAGAAAATCCAGCGCCACGAAAAATTGTCGGTGATATAGCCGCCGAGCCAGGGCCCGATCGTGGGAGCCACCACAACGGCGAGCCCGTAGACCGCGAACGCCATGCCGCGCTTTTCGAGCGGAAACGTGTCGTTCAAAATGGCCTGCTCGCTTGGCTGCAATCCTCCGCCGCCGACGCCCTGCAAAATGCGACAGAGAACCAAGATGCCAAGACTAGGCGCCAACCCGCACAAGAAGGAACTCACCGTGAACAGCGCCACGCACGACATGTAGAAACGCTTACGGCCGATCAGCGAAGACATCCAGCCCGACAGCGGCAGCACAATGGCGTTCGACACGAGGTACGAGGTGAGGACCCACGTCGATTCGTCCGCGCTGGCCGACAGATTTCCGGAAATGTGCGGAAGCGCGACGTTCGCGATGGATGTGTCCAGGACCTCCATGAATGTCGCCAACGTCACGGTAATGGCGATCACCCACGGGTTGATGTTCCCGTCCGGCGTCCTCAGCTTGGCTAGAATTCTGTTACGCATTTATTTTGGACGTTCCGCTCGCGATCTCGTCTTACGTTGCGCTGTTTTTATTTCGTGACCACCGTCGCATCCACATTCATCCCGGGCCGGAGAACCGCTTTATCCGTCGGAATTGGATCGACGATGATCTTCACGGGAATTCGTTGCACGACTTTCACGTAGTTGCCCGTGGCGTTTTCGGGTGGCAGGAGGCTCAACACCGCTCCGGTTGCCCCCGCAATGGAATCGACGTGCCCGGTAAACGTCTTGCCATAGGTGTCCACGTGCACGTACGCTTTTTGGCCTGCCCTCATCTTGCGCAACTGGGTTTCTTTAAAATTTGCGGTGACCCACACGTTTTGCAGCGGCACGATAACCAGCAATCCCTGGCCTTGCTGCACGATTTGTCCCGGCTCGACTTGCTTGTGGGTAACCACGCCATCGACCGGCGCCACGATATCCGTGTAGCTCAAATTGAGTTCCGCAGCTTGCAGCATCGCTTGCGCTTCCTGAACTTTCGCGACTTTGCCCTGCGCGTCCGAGGTGCGCATGCTCACCTGCTTGATGTCCGCATGAGCGGACTCGACTTTCGCCTTGGCCGCATCCACTCGTGCGGCGGCGGAGTTCAGCTGAGCTCTGGCAATGTCCACGGCGCGCTGGGCTTGCGCCAACTTCTGCTCGTCAGCCTTCAGAGCGCTGGCCGTCGCATCGGCGTTGGCTTTGGCTGCGTCGTACTGCTGCTGGGAAATTTCACCTTTGTCCAGGAGGGGCTTATAGCGCGCCAGATCCGCTTGACCCAACACCGCGTTCGCGCGGCTCTTGTCGATGTTGGCCTGAGCGAATGCCAGATCCGACGTGCGCGATTGCTCGTAGGCAGCCTGCGCGCTGGCCAAGTCGGCCTCGGCACCCGCGAGTTGCGCGTCCGCGCCGGAGGTTCCGCTGGCCACGTTTTCGCGGGTGCGAGGAACATCTACGCCGGCCGATGCCGCATCGCTTTCCGCCAGCGCGAGTTGAGCTTTCGCCTGATCGAGGCTCGCCTGGTAGTCGCGCGGGTCCAGCTTGACCAAAACCTGTCCCGCTTTCACCGGCTGGTTATCGTCGACCAACACTTGCGCGACCCGGCCGTAAATCTTCGACGCGATCGGCGTGATGTGCCCATCGACCTGCGCATCGTCGGTACTTTCGCGGTTGTGGTAATAGAGAAACAGTCCGATCAGGACCGCAACCAGCACCAGACCTCCGACAAACAGCAGCCGCCGGACATTCGGATTTGCCAGCCCTTTTTTCGGCGGCTCCTCCAGCGGGATTTCCTGCGTTTCCGGTTTGACCCTTGCCGCGTTTTCTAGCCCAACCTCGATTTCCACACTCATCGCACCCTCACTTGGAATAAATCCTTTCCATCTGACCAATGGCTCGAGCCAAATCGGCGCGGGCCTGATTGAAGCGGTACAGCGCCGCAATCTGGTTGTCGTTGGCGCGGGCAAGTGAATCCTGCGCCTGAATTACTTCGATATTGTTGGCGACGCCTGCTTGAAAGCGGTCGCGCGCCTGATCCACTTCTTCCTTCGAGAGCTGCACACCCAAATTCGCTACTTGCACTTCGTTACGAGCCGAACCCAAATTGATCAGCGATGTTTTCACGTCCAACGCGATGCTATTTCGCAGATCGGCTTGCTGCTGCTCGATACGCTGAATTTCCAGGTTCGCGCGCGCGATCTCCGCGTGAATACGTCCGCCCGTGAATATCGGCATGGTTATCGATCCCGAATAGGTGTAGGTCGGGATCACCGTCGTGGGCGATACGCCTAACTGGGTCCAGTTCCCGCTATAGTGCGCCGAAGGCAATCGCGATTCGCTGGAGGCCTTCTTCTGATATTCCTCGGCCTTGATTTGCTGCTCCAGCGATTTCCATTCTGGCCGCGTCGAAAGGCCCTCTTCGATGCTGGATTCGAGTTCCGGCTGTGGAGTCTCGAAGAAACTCAGTGAGTCGGCCAATTCCACTTGCTGGCGCGGATCAAGGTTCAAGATACGGCTCAGACCAAACACCGAAGTCTGGCGCTGGGCCTCGGCCTCGATCAGCCGCTGCTTTTCGTTTTGCAGCTCGACGTTCGCCCGGAGGGTGTCGATCCCAGTGCCTACGCCCTCCTTCTGCAAGTCGGCGGCCTGGTCATACAGCGCTTGTGCCAATTCGACTCGCGACTGCGAGGCTTGCACGTCGGCGGTCGCCCGCAGCGTCCCGATGTATTGCGAGACCACGAGTAAGACCACTTGCTCACGCGTCGATTGGCTGTCGAACCTGCTGGCGTTGGCTGTGTTACGCGAAGCCTGATAGCGCCGAAACAGCGTCAGGTCGAAAATCTGTCCGTTAAATCCCACACCGGCAGAAAACAAGGAAAACGGTCCGATGTGGCCCGGGAAGACGACGCCCGGCGGCAGCCCCGGAAATCCGCCGCCGAACTCCGCTGCCAAGTTCAGCCGCTGCCACTTTTCGTCGACATTCAGATCTGCCTGCGGCAGAAGTTCCGCGCGTGCCACATTTTTGTCTTGCACGCTTTCGGCCGCGATAATCTGCGCGATCTGCGCGGTGGTATTCTGCTTCAGGGCGAGGTTGACGGCTTGCTCGAGGGTGAGCCGCAGCGTCCCGGAGGGCACATTCGCGGGCAGGGGACTTTGTTGCCGCGTGCCTTGCGCGCGTCCCAAAACAGGAGTGAGCAGCAAGCCGAACAAGATCGTGTAAAAAATAATGGGGGAACCCTTGGGGCCGCCTTCCTGCTCACCGCCATCGGCGGACTTGTTCCGGCTGCCCTGTTTGCTGATCTCCCGAATGATGGATTGGTTGAGGCACCCTTCCGCCAGAAGGTGGCCACCTTGGTGATGGATCTCTTTGAGGAGCGTTTTTCCGGCCGGATCGATGAAGCTGACGCCGCATAGATTCACGCTGACCTTTTCTGTAGGTGAACCTGCACGAGCGTCGCGCCAGGATTGCTCCAAGGTGCTAACCCACGGCCCAGCCAGGCGACCCTCGACGGTGAGCACCAGCTTCCCGCGCTTCTTTTCTGTCGTAATTCTCAGCATGCAGACCTTCTGTGTGGATCTGAGTAGATGCAGGTAAAGCACCAATGGACGCAAATTCCCGTTCATGTGGAAACTAATGATTACAAATATCTTAACTCGCTGTCAGAGTTTATGCGAGGATGGTATCAGCCAATATATGGGCACATGACTACATATTGACGCTATATTAGTGCCGATATTTGGTCTTCCGCGGGCTATCGACTCGTTTCTTTAGACGATCGAAACGGGCAAGAGTGTGGGCAGCAAAGGGGCGAGTGTACGCCGCGTTGGGCCGAAGCTGCAATCAGTCTCTAGAGGGAGATGACGCCCGCGCGGATGAAGTACAGCGATGTGAGCGCGACAACAATCCAGAGGGCGATACCCTGCGCCAGGGGTCGCCAGCCAACTTCCTTTAGAGCAGCACGCGAAATGCTTGTGCCAATCAGAAAAAGGGTCGCGGTCAAGCCGTATCTGCCCAAGGTAAAAAATACCTTGGCGAAGTACGTCGATTGCGGCACGTACGTGTTGATGACCGCAGCCAGACAAAAAAACAAGATGAACCAGGGAAGCTTGACCTTGGAGTTGCTGCGTTTTACGGCGGCGGTAATCAGCGCGAGGGGCACAATCCAGAGCGCGCGAGCAAGCTTTACGGTCGTGCCAACGATCAATGCGGTGGCGCCGTATTTCGAGGCTGCGCCGACAACAGAGCTGGTGTCATGAATCGCGAGCGCGGCCCACAAACCGAACTGCTGCTGGGTCAGGCGCAGCGCAGCGCCTACCAGCGGAAAAGCCAGCAGCGCCACGGAATTCAGGATGAATACCGTGCCGAGCGCGACGGCCACTTCTTGTTCATCCGCCTGGATGATTGGTGCGACGGCGGCGATGGCGCTGCCGCCGCATATGGCCGTGCCGGTGGTGATCAGGAATGAGGAATTGCCGCGGACTTGCAGCAATTTGCCGAGCCCGAGGCCCACGATGAGCGCGAAGGATATTCCGAGCGCGGTATAGATAAACCCGCTGCGCCCGGCCTTGATGACTTCGTGAAGGTCCATTCCGAAGCCCAGCGCAACTACCGAGGCTTGCAGCAGAAATCGCGAGAGATCCTTGCTGTCGGCGGGAAGGGGATGAGCAACACTCAGGCCAAAAATAATGCCGGCGGTCAGGGCGATGGGTGGAGAAATATAGCCGCTGGCGGAAACGATGAGGCCAGCAAAGAAAAACGTTTTGACGATTAGAGATTTTAGGCTTTCGTCGCCGATGTCCGTGTGCATGAAGGTGATCTTCGCGTGCCTGAAACCGCGAAGATTCTATCAGTCCCTCAACGTGGAGATTGTATTGGCGAGACAGAATCCGGTGGCGCAGGTGCCGTTACGTGAACTCCCTTTTGAATCGAGCCGCCGGAAACTTCAGCCACGATCTTTTCCGTGCGAGCTTTGCTCACCGCGCAGTTACGATCGTAGATGCGACATTGCGCAAGCGTAAATTTGCAGCCGCAGGTGCAGGTTTCAGCGTTGAAGTAGTGCAGAGCAGCCTGCTTTTGCTCGGGCGTTAATTTCGAGAGATCAACTCCTGGAAGTCTGCTGGCACGATCGGCATGCTTCAGGAATACTTCACCGGTGTCCTCGAAAGTTTCCACCCGCGCCGGGATGGGCATGCCCAGAAGGGCGCGCACTTCAATTTCATAGAGCAATGGATCACGCAGTCCTTCGTGCTTCTGCACCACGCGGCCTTCGGTATCAAGCACAAAGGAGGTGGGGAGCGCGGTGATGCCGCCATACTGCATGCGGACCTCCGGCGATGCCATTGCCACCGGATAATTGATTCCCGTTTCGTCGACGACCTTTTTGACGACCTCGGCTTCGTCGTCATCCACCGAGATTCCGATGATTTGCAGGCGGTCTTTGTATTTTGCCTGCAACTCGATTAAATCCGGTATTTCTTCGCGGCAGGGGCCGCACCACGTAGCCCAAAAATTCAAGAGCACGACCTTGCCGTGAGCTGCGGCAAGGCTGAGCGGCATACCGTCCAGGTCGACCAGCTTAAAGTCCGGGGCGGGATCCGGATTGCGAACGAAGCGAATGACGTTGCCGGATGTCTGCTGCGCGAAAGTGAAGGCTGGGAGAAGTGAGAGCAGCAGGCTGAGCATGATCGGGCGAACCGCGAGCGTAGGACGACGTTGGAAATGTCGAGATGCTGATTCTGCTGGACTTACATTCTGACTGGATGTGCCGAGACAAGTGACGCGCGATGCCCGAGCAAACCATTGGGTGGACTTTGCGCTTGTCGGGCAGGCTCGCAGGGCCTTCCGTGCTGGCCTGGAGGCTTCACCTAGGGATGATAGCACTCGCGTTCTCGAGGCACCAGTCCGTGGGATCTTCAACTTCCGACGCCTCGTTTGTCGCGCCGCCACGAGACCCGAAATCACAGCGGGCGCATCAGACTCACCAGTGGCTCAGATCGCGACCCTACGGCAGCAAACTCTTGCCGTCAGCCGACGGCAACGACAAACCCGCCTCATGCGCAAGCGTCGGCGCGATATCGCGCATGTCGATGATGGCTAGCGACCGCCCCGCTGGAACACCAGGCCCCACCAGGAAAAACGCGGCCCGCAGGTCGGGAACATCGGGCAGCTGGCCATGCGTGCCGCCGGGTTTAGTCTTCGAAAGGACAGGCCCATCGAGCGCGGAGCCCGTTCGCCATCCCGGCTTCAGACTCACAAAAAACGAAGCCGTCGGATAGCCGCCGCGCTTGTGCAATTCGGCGCCATCCAGAACGCGGTCGATGCCATTCGCCGGATCGCCGGCAAGCTGGATCAGCAAGTCGTGAACCTGGGCTCGCGTTCCGGTGTCGGCGGGATCCTTCAATACGATCGCGGCGGACCCGCCGGTAACCCAGGGCATGGCTTTCCAATCCGCGATTTTGCCCTTGTCATCGAGGGTAAACAATCGCGCATCCCGAAACGCCGGAAACAAATCCAGCTGCGCCTCGGTCCGCGCAAACCCATGATCGGAAACAACGGCGACAAACGCGTGGCCCGGCGCAAGTCGCTCCGCGGCCTCGCGAACACTCCCAATCACCGCGTCCAGTCCCTCGAGCACCGCGACGGATTCCGTGCTAAACGGACCGGTCTCATGTTCGATATGATCCAGCGCAATCAAATGCAGTGTCAGCAAACCAGGATGCTTCTTCTCCAGAATCCACGCCGCATAGCGTCCCCGGTTTTTGTCGGCCTCCGCGGTAGTGTCGGTCCCGCCGCTGTAAGGGCCGAGTTCGCCTTGCGCCTCGGCAAGCAGCCCCGGAGTGGCGACCGCCCGCAGCAACTTCGCGTCATCCTCGGTATTCGCCCGCCAAAACTCCGGAATATTCCAGGTAATGTGCGCGCCGACGGTCACCGGCCATTGCACGCTCGCCGTCGTGCGCCCGGCCTTGGCCGCCGCATCCCAAAGCGTTGGTATGCGAATGTCCTCCGTGTACCAATACCAGCCCTGATAATTCTTCTGCAAGGGATCGAACGTCGTGTTTGCGAATATCCCGTGTTTCGCCGGCCACACGCCAGTCACCAGCGTCGTATGACTCGGATAAGTCACCGTCGGCACTACGCCCTCGACGCCCTCCGCATAGACGCCTTCCTTCAGAAAGCGCCGCAAATTCGGCACCTTCGCTCCATGCGCATCCGCGTCGGTAATGTAGTCCGGCCGCAGGCCATCGATGGAAATCAACACCAGCAGCGGACTTTGGCGACTCTGTGGCGCGACGCCGGCGGCGCACCACGTCACTAAGGCAAGCAGAACTGCAGCGAAGACAACGCGATAAGACCTCTCGCCGAATCTTTTCCTTGACCTCATGACCGCGAAAAGGATACATCAAACTCAACTTTGGAGTTTTACAGACACGAAACACCCGTTTTAATATTGGAAGTCGGCCAAGGCCCGCCCGGAGGATGGTTGCCGGGACCGTGTCAAAACTACCTCACCGTGCCTCAAATGATGTAGAGTCTAGGGCCGGAATCTGGCAGGCTTGTAGATGCGCAGCCTTATCACGACCTCCACGTAAGTGGTTGCAAGGCCTTGACCTGCGCCGAGGAGACAGGGGACCCCTTTGAGCACTGACCGCGTAGCCACGCTCGCGCCGTCGCAGCACACCAATTCTTCCCACTCTACGATTATCGCCACGGCAACCGCAGTGCCCGAACACACCATTACTCGCGACGATGTGAAGTACTACATGGGCCGAGTATTCGACATACCTGAGCGCAAACTCGAGGCCATGATGAGCATCGTGGACAACGCCCAAGTCCACAAACGCCATGCCATTTTCCCGATCACTTACACCGTCGAGCCCCGTGCATTGCAAAAGACTAATCAGGAATACATGGAGCACGCGATCAAGCTCGGCCGCGAAGCCGCGGAAAAATGCCTCGAGCGCGCGGGTCTCCAAGCCGACGAAGTCGATCTCATCATCACCGTCTCCTGTACTGGCTTCATGATCCCTTCGCTCGATGCGCACCTGATCAATCTGATGGGCTTCCGCTCCGACGTCCGCCGCATGCCCTTCACCGAACTGGGCTGCGCCGCGGGCGCCATGGCGCTCGGTCGCGCCGCCGATTTCCTGAAGGCCTATCCCGGCGGAAACGTCCTGATTATCGCCGTCGAGCTCCCCTCGCTCACCTTTCAGCGCAAGGATATTTCTCAAGCCAATCTGATCTCTTCGATCCTCTTCGGCGACGGCGCCGCCGCCGTGCTCGTCAGCGGCAATGGCGGACGCGGCCCCAGAATCCTGGTCTCCGAAACTTACACGTTCCCCGATTCTCTCGGCGCCATGGGTTTCGATCTGCGCGATTCCGGCTTCCATATTCTCCTCGACAAAGGTGTTCCCGAAATGATCGGGGCCAAAATTAAGGGCCTCGTTGACGGCTTCCTGGAGCGCCACGGCCTCACGCAGCAAGACATCAAGGGCTGGATCCTGCATCCCGGCGGCGCGCGTCTGCTCGGCAATGTCGAAATCGCACTGGGACTAACGAAGTGCCAGACCCAGCCCTCCTGGGACATCCTCGGCAACGTCGGCAATCTGTCCAGCGCCACGATTCTCTTCATCTTGCAAGAGTGGCTCGAAAAGCGCCCGCTGCAACCGGGTGACTACGCCATGGCCGCCGCTTTTGGTCCGGGTTTTAGCGCCGAATTTTTATTGCTGCAATGGACCTAAGCGTCATCGCATTTCTCATCCTGCTCCTGCTGGTAGCGGCTCTGCGCCTGCTCGAGCTGCGTATCTCCCGCCTCCACCAGCAAGAACTCATCGCCCGCGGCGCACCCAAAGTCGACGAACCTCGATTCCGCTGGATGGTCCTGCTGCACACCGCCGTCTTGATCGGCGCCGCGCTCGAAGTGGTCTTTCTGAAGCGCCCGTTCATTCCAGCGCTGGCCGCGGCGACGTTCGCGATCTTCCTGGCAGCGAATGCCGTGCGCTGGTGGGTCATCCGCACCCTGGGCGACCATTGGAATGTTCAAATCATGGATTCCACCCGGCTGGGCGTGATTACCACCGGTCCTTTTCGCTTCGTCCGGCATCCTAACTACGCCGCTGTTTTTGCGGAGATGCTCGCCCTTCCGCTGATCCACACGGCCTGGATCACTGCGATCGCCGGGACCCTCGCCCATGTGGCAGTCCTGTCACAGCGGCTATCCACGGAAGAGCGCGTACTCTTCGCAAATCCGGACTATCGCGCCGCGATGGCGGGCAAACCCAGATTCCTGCCGGGCCTGTTCTGATTTGCGCATCGACACAACGTGTACAGCGCGAGCCACGAGCGAGTGTTGCGGATCGGGCGTCATCTTTCGGGTGACCATGTTTCACTTCTGCGAACGGGTGTCATCCTGACTGAAGCGAAGGATCTCGACCGCATGAAACTTTTCGCCTGTCGAAGAATCTGCCTCATCCCACTCTTGCTGCTGCTCACTCCAGCTGCATGTTTCGCGCAAGCGGCGACTCCCAGTGCCGGCGCTGCGTTCACGACCGACCTGGAGATGGCTAGCGGGTTCCACGAGCTCTACGCGCAGCACTTTTCCGAGGCGCGAACCATTTTCACGAACTGGGAATCGAGCCATCCGGAAGACCCCTTTGGCCCCGTTGCCATCGCCGCCAGCTACTTGTTTGAAGAGCTCTATCGCCAAAATGTGCTGAGCAGCGATTTCTTTCTGGACCAAAAGCGCTTCCTCAATGGAATCGAAGGCAAACCGGATCCCGCGAGAATGGCGAAATTTCGGTCCGAGCTCTCAAAAACCCGCGCTCTTTCCAAGCAGCGGATGAAGCAAACTCCAAGAGACCCGGAGGCTCTTTTCGGCCTGACTTTGGCCTCAGGAATGGAATCCGACGCCGACGCCATCCTGGAAAAAAAGCAGCTCGACGGCCTGAAGCGCATGAAGGAAGCCAACGAGTACGCAAAACAGTTGCTCGCCATTCAGCCAGATACCACGGACGCGTACGTCGCACTCGGCGCCGCGAATTACATCATCGGTTCCCTCAACCCCGGCTATCGCATGGGTCTGTGGTTCATGGGCATTCATGGCGACAAGAAACTCGGGATGGAGCAACTTGCCAAGACCGCCGAAAACGGTCGTTATCTGGAACCCTTCGCCAAGATTTTGCTCGCGCTGTCCGCCCGGCGCGAAAAACAAAACGCCCTGGCGCAAAAACTTCTCCTCGAGCTCAGTGAACAATTCCCTACTAGTCCTCTGTTCGCCGCCGAATACGCGAAAGCCATGGGCCGCCCCATCCCCGCCGAGCTAAAATCCGCGCCGTAACCGCGTGCCTCCCAGGAGTTCCGGCCGCGCTATTGTGCCCAAGCTGGCACCACAAGCTAAGAATGAACTAGAATCTCCGCGACGCTAAAAAGGCGGTGACCGTGTTTCAAACCGACTTGTTCAAAGGCCGCGCAATCTTCATTAGCGGCGGGGGTACTGGCCTAGGCCGCTCGATGGCCCTGCACTTCGCCAGGCTGGGCGCGAAAATCTTCATTATCGGCCGGCGCGAAGAACCTTTGCGAAGCGTCTGCGATGAAATCGCGAAGGCCTCCGGCGCTGCGGCCTACGCCACCTGCGATGTCCGCGACTATGCCGCTGTCGAATCCGCCGTGGAAAAGGCCTGCGACCACTTCGGCCGCATCGACACACTCGTCAACAATGCCGCCGGAAATTTCATCGCCCGCACCGAAAAGCTTAGCCCTAACGCCTTCAACGCCGTCGTCAGCATCGTTCTCAACGGCACGTTTCATTGCACCCAAGCCCTCGCCAAAAAATGGATCGCGGAAAAACAAGGCGGAAACGTACTCAACATCGTTACCACCTATGCCGCAACGAATTCTGGTTCGGGTTTCGTGGTTCCATCCGCTTGTGCCAAAGCTGGCGTCCTCGCCATGACCACTTCTCTCGCCGTCGAGTGGGCGAAATACCACATCCGCCTCAACGCCATAGCTCCCGGCCCATTCCCCACCGAGGGCGCTTTCTCCCGCCTCATGCCCTCAAAACAATTCGAGGACCACGCTCGCGAATCCCACCCTATGAAGCGCTTCGGCCGCCACGAAGAACTAACCAACCTCGCTGCCTTCCTAATCAGCGACCTGGCCGAATACATCAACGGCGAGTGCGTGGTGATCGATGGCGGCCTCTGGCTGCGCGGCGCCGGCGAATTCAACGACCTTTTGATGCTCCCTGATTCCGCATGGGAAGCGATGGAAGCCGCCCGTCCCAAGAAGTTCTGACTGGGGTAAGGTTCTTTGCCCTCCACGTTAAAATGTGCCCCGTTTTCCTTCCTGCTACTCAGGTAAGGCGCGCTTCCGCAGCTCCACCCGCAATTTCACTACCCCAACGCTAACTCCGTTCGATTCCGCCCGCGCGGTCACTTCGCGCGCATCTTCTTTGGTCTTCTTCGCATCAGCGAGCGCCGGCAGGTTAATCTCGATCCGCGCAGGGGCCGTCTGCTTCGACGCAACCACGAATTTCCCCGCGCCGTTTGCGACCGTCCATCCTGCGGGCAGGTCCGCAGACAGGGTGACCTCGCGACTCGCGCCCGTCGGGTTGTGTATCCACAACGGAATTATTAGCGAAGTCCCCGCTTGCAAGGCAATCTCCGGCGGCCCCGGGTGCGGCAAATTCTCAAGCCCATGCGCTCTTCGAAACTCCGCATAGAACTTCCAGGGTCCGGCTAATTCCACCGAGAGTTCGGCCCCACTCGGCTCCGGAGAAAACGCCTCCCGTCGAAAAGCAATGGCCTCCGAAGTGATATTTTCAAACACCGGCCCCGTAACGCTGCCGCCCACCAGTGATTTTCCCAAGACGAACCGCTGCACGTCCGTCCATCCGTCGGCCGCCATCATCTTTTCAATCGCCGCGTCATCCATCTTGTCGAGCTGATCGACAAAGCTCTTCGCCTGCGTCTCATGCAGGCGAAACGAATCCAGCGAGGCCCGCCAATACGCCTTCTTCGAAGACTTGGATATCTCCTTCACGGAATATTCCGGACCCTTGCCCTTAAAAATATCCTCGCGCTCCGCGTCGGGGAAATAATAGATTTTCTTCGGCTGCCAAGGCTGGAGGCCTTCGAGATAAGGCTCCAGGCGCCGCAGCGGCGCCGCCACCTGACTCGGAAAGACCGTCGGATCGCCTGCCAGATCAAAAGCTTCGGTCGCCAAAACCCCGGAAGCCTGGTGATCGCCATGATCCTCACCAATAAAAGTACCGGGCAAGAACGTCAGCACCACTTCCGGGCGAGTTAGTCGCACCAGGCGCACCAATTGCTCCAGCGCCGCCCCGTGCTCCCAGTTCGCCAGCGACTGCAAGACATCCTGGCTGGCGGTATCCTTCCCTCCCAAAAACCACACGTTCGTAATCCCCAGCGTCCCTAGCGCCCGCCGCGCCTCAATCTCCCGGATCGCCCCCAGCGCCGACGCCTGCTCGCTCCCGACTTCATTTCCGCCGCTGCTTCCGCGCGTGCCAAACACCACCGCGACGCGCTTGCCCTCATCCAGCGCCCGCGCGAGATACGCCGTCGCGGCGCCCTCATCATCCGGGTGCGCCACCACCAATAAAATGTCCGCCTTATACCGGGTGTCCGCAGTCGGCAGCGGCTTGGTGTCCTGCGAGCCAGCCAGCGCCGCCAACGTACAGAGCAAACTGCACACCAACAGTGATCTCATCCGTGTCCTCGACAGGAAATCCATTGGGTTCGTCAAGCTGAAGAGTTTACGCTACCGCCTGAATCCGGCGAAATTTCCCGCTCCACAAAAACTCAAATCGCGGGTCTATACTGGCGAACGTGACCCGGCTCATCATCCTCTGGATCTTGTTCCTGTTTCTGCCTTGTCATTTGCCCGCTCAGCCGCCGGCCGCCTCGGTTCCGTCACTGCAAACTGGTGTCGTCATCCTTCGTGAAAGTTGCACATCCCACCCCGATCAGACCTACGCTCTCTATCTCCCGTCCCGCTACGCAGCCGACAAAAAGTGGCCCATTGTTTACGCCTTCGATCCGGCAGCGCGCGGCAATTTGCCCGTCGAGTTGATGAAGGATGCTGCAGAACGATACGGCTACATTGTCGCCGGCTCGAATAACTCTCGCAACGGCCCCTGGAAGGTGCAAATTGACGCAGCCCAGGCGGTCTCCGATGACACCCGAACGCATCTATCGATCGACGATCGTCGCGTGTATTTCGCCGGCCTTTCCGGGGGCGCACGCGTAGCTTCGCGAATCGCCCAGCTGTGCAAATGTGCCGCAGGTGTTCTACTCAACGGCGCTGGATTCGCGATCAACACCTCGCCGTCACCTGACGCGGTATTCGCCGTATTCGGAGCCGTCGGGAATGTGGATTTCAACTATCCGGAGGTCACGCGCCTCGATGAAACTCTTGAGACGAAGGGCTTCCCGCACTTTCTGCGCTACTTCGACGGACCGCATCAATGGGCGCCCGCCTCGGTGATGGACGAAGCATTGGCGTGGTTCCGGCTAATCGGGATGAAACAGCACCTTGAGACACGCGACGACGATTTCATCGCCCAGCAGCAAGCGGCGGCGCTCGCACGCGCTCATGCGTTCGAACAATCCGGGGACTTCTATTCCGCTTGGCGGGAATACCGCCAGTCCGCTTCCAGTTTCGATCAGCTCACCGATGTTACGCAGTTCCGCCAAGCCGCCGCCTCCCTTGCAAGTCAAAAGGCCGTTCGCGAAGGTGAAAAACGCGAAAATAAAGAGTTCGCCGAGCAGGACTATCTCACTCATGATATTTCCGCAGGACTCGCCGCCCTTCGCCAGATTTCCTCTAACCTCGCCGATACCCTCAAAGACACGCGGCAAAAGATCATCAATCTTCGCGATGCCGCCGCCCATGAAAAACATGCGGAAGAGGCCCGCGTTCTGCACCGCGCCATCGCCGGCGTTCTCGTCGAAGCCATGGAAGCGGGTAACGACCGTCTGGAGGCCAAAGATGTGACACTGGCGAAGGACTATTTTCAGCTGGCCACCGATGCTGACCCGGACTCGCTACGGGCGCTGAGCAGCCTGGCCACCGCTTGCGCGCTCGGTAATGATCGTAAAGGGACTTTCGACACTCTGCGCCATGCCAGAAGCAAGTCGAAAGATCCCGCCGCATTTTCCGCGTGGCTCCAGCAAGAGCCCGCTTTCACCAAATTCCGCGACGATCCGCAATTCCGTTCCCTCCTCGCGCCCTGATTCATGTTTCCAGTGAAGACGGCAACGAAATATTCCCTAGGTGGCATCCGTATACCAGTCAGGCGTGCATTAAGGAGGTCATTGCATGCTCCTTGTGCGAAAGAACGGGAAGCTGGGCGGGGCCTTCGTGCTGGCAAGCGCCATAGCAATGGGTATGATCTGTTCGGACTTTGCGGTGCTGGCGCAGACAGATGATCCCTTGGCCGCTCCGCTGGAATCCGCGCGCCGAAAACGCGATCCCGTGCAGCTTGAGTCGCTTCGAACGCAGCTGGAGCAACGCCTCAGCCAGAATCCGAACGACGCAGTTGGCCAATACGACCTGGCCACTGTCGAGAGCTTCCTCGCGGATGTCGCCGAGATGCGCAAGGGCAAGAACGCCGCCGCGGCTGCCGTCGACAAAGCCATTGAAGCCGCGCAGCGTTCCATTCAGCTGAACGACAAATCCGCCGACGCCCACAGTCTCCTCGCGGACCTCTACGGCCGAAAAATCGGGCTGAGCGGAGGAATGTTCGCAGGCCCCCGTTTCGGACCCAAGGCGAACGAAGAAAACAAACGCGCCATGGCCCTGGACGACAAAAATCCTCGCGTCTGGGCCAGCACCGGCCGCAAGTATCTGATGTCCCCCAAAGCATTTGGCGGAGACACATCCAAGGCGATCGACAGCTTCAAGAAGTCTCTGGAACTGGATCCGAATCAGGATGAAACGTGGGTCTGGCTAGCCAAAGCCTACGAAAAGCAGTCGGACAAGGCTAATGCTCGCGACGCTATCCAGCACGCCCTCCAGCTAAACCCCCAAAGTCAGTGGGCCCAAGAAACCTCCAAGTCTTTGGAAAAATGACCCTAGGCTACAGTCCCCTGGAAAGCCTCTAGGGGAGGAGCTTGTTTTTACCGGGTGTCACCTTGATTTAGTTCAAGCCTAAGCTCGATTTACCGCATCACCTTGACCGGCTACTGCCGCGCCGATAAGCTTGGTCTTTCTCGTTTCCGGGTGAAATCACAGCATGGATGCAATCCAGGTCACATTGCCGGACGGCAAAGTTCAGGAAGTCCCTCAGGGCACCACGCCCGCGGACATCGCCAGGAAAATTTCGCCGCGCCTTGCCGATGCCGCTCTCGTTGCTCGTGTAGCCGAGCCAAACGACGGCGCCGGCGAGCTGATCGATCTGCGGCGCCCGCTCGATCATAACGTTAAGCTGCAAATCCTCACCGAAAAAGATCCCGACGCGCTTTTCGTTTTCCGTCATTCCGCGGCGCATCTCCTCGCAGCGGCCGTCATGGAGCTCTATCCCGACGTCAAGCTTGGGATTGGTCCTCCGATCGACACAGGATTTTTCTACGAATTTCTGCGCGCGGAGCCGTTCACCCCCGAAGATCTCGCCAAGATCGAAAAGAAAATGCACGAACTGGCGGCGCAGGATCTGCCCAACGAGCGCAAGCTGCTGCCAAAGCCCGAAGCGATCGAGCTATACAAAAAGACCGATCAAATCTTTAAGTGCGAACTGGTGGAAGAGAAAGCCGAAGATCCCATGGTCTCGTTCTACACCACCGGCAAATTTATCGACTTCTGCCGTGGCCCGCATATTCCGTCGACCAAACGCATTCAGGCCTTCAAATTGATGAGCGTCGCCGGCGCGTACTGGAAGGGCCACGAAGGCAATCCACAGCTGCAACGTATTTATGCGGCATGTTTTTTCACGCAAAAAGAGCTCGACGAATATTTGCATCGGCTCGAAGAAGCGAAGCGCCGCGATCATCGCAAGCTTGGCGCGGAGCTCGATCTCTTCAGCATCGAAGACGACGCCGGACCGGGGCTCATCTTCTGGCATGCCAAGGGCGGCTTGATTCGCACCATTGTCGAGGACTGGCTTCGCGCCGAACTTTTCAAGCGCGGCTACGATATTGTCTACACCCCGCACATCATGCGCCGCGAACTCTGGAATACCAGCGGCCACACCGGCTTTTACAAAGACAATATGTTCGGCCCGATGGAAGTCGAAAAAGCCGAATACCAGCTCAAGCCCATGAACTGCCCGGGCCACATCCTCATTTACAAATCCAGGCTCCGCAGTTATCGCGATCTCCCGGTGCGCTACGCCGAACTCGGCACCGTCTATCGCTACGAGCGCAGCGGCGTTCTCCACGGCCTAATGCGCGTCCGTGGCTTCACTCAAGACGACGCCCACATTTTTTGTATGCCATCGCAAATCGAAGGCGAACTAGAGGCCTGCGTCGATTTCGCATTCGCGGTGATGAAGAATTTCGGGTTCGACAAATACGAAGTTGAGCTTTCCGACTGGGATGCCGCGCATCCCGAGAATTACGCCGGCAATCCCGCGGACTGGCACCGCGCCACCGCCGCCCTCGCCGACACCATGAAGCGCATGAAGATTCCCTTCAAACACATAGCCGGTGAAGCCGCGTTCTACGGCCCCAAAATCGACGTCAAGCTTATCGACGCCATCGGCCGCTCCTGGCAGCTCACCACCGTGCAATTCGATTTCAATCTTCCCGGCCGCTTCGGATTGGAATACGTGGGCGAAGACGGCTCGCGCCATCAACCCCTGATGGTCCATCGCGCGCTGCTCGGCTCCGTCGAGCGCTTCTTCGGCATTCTGGTCGAGCACTACGCCGGCGCGTTTCCGCTCTGGCTCGCTCCCGTACAGGTCGAAATCTGTCCCGTCAGCGAAAAAGTCATCGACTACGCCAAACATGTGACCGAAACGCTGAAGCGCCACAACGCACGCGTCCATCTCGATGAGCGCAACGAAAAACTCCCAGCGAAAATTCGCGATGCCCAGATGCAGAAGATCCCGTACATGCTGGTGGTCGGCGCAAAAGAAGCGGAAGCCGGCACCGTCTCGGTGCGTCATCGCAGCAAAGGCGACCTCGGCCCCAAGCCCCTGGCCGAATTTCTTGCCGCTCTGCAAACGGAAATCGATTCGCGCGCGACCAATTGACCCTTTCTGTCGGGCAGTTGCTACGGAGACGCGTGCTCAGATCTTGGCACGCGCGCGGGCGTGGAAGTTATCCGAACCAGAGAGACACTGAGTTCATACACTTACTGCTGTTTACTGCGGGCATTGGGACTGCACGGCGGTCTGCATGTCTGGATCAAGTAGGGCGCCGTGCCAGTGGGCGGAGCAGACTTGGGCGGCAGTGAGGCCACTCGTTCCCCGCAGATCGGCGCCAGAGAGGGTTGCGCCGTGAAGGTCGGCGTCCCGGAGGACGGCGCCTGTTAGTACTGCTCCCTGCAGATCCGCGGACTTGAGATCGGCGTCCAGCAGGATTGTGCCTTTGAGCTGAGCTCCGTTCAGGTTGGCTTGCGTCAATTTCGCCGATGAGAGATCGGCTTGTTGGAGATTGGCGAACGAGAGGATGCTTTGTTCCAGCTTGGTGTCGCGCAGGTCCGCGAGAGACAGGTCCGTGCGCAGCATTTGCGCATAGCGAAGATTGACAGCGTAGAGTGATGCGCCACCAAGCTTTGCGTTCGACAGCCGGGCATTTTCAAGAACGCTGTAGGAAAGATCGGCGGCGCGGAGGTCCGCGCCGACGAGGTTTGCGCCGGTGGCATTCGAGGAAACCAACAAAGCATGGCCGATTTTCGCGCGGTCCAGAATGGCATCGCGCAGGTTGGCTTCGCGAAGATTGGCGCCGCGCAGGTCGGCTTCGGAGAGATAGGAGCCTTCCAAGTTCGCGCGCCAGAGCTTGGCATTGACCAGATAGGCGCGATAGGCGCGGGTGAATCGCAAATTGATCTGGTTGAGCCGTGCGCCTTCTACTTCGGCCAGGCCCTGCTCGCTCCAGTCGCCGTTCGGTGGCGGCCCGGAAAGCGCGGCCTCCGTCAAATCGGCGTAGGGGCGATAGCCGATGGATTGCAGCACGTTCGCGGCCCAGCGGCGAATGTCGGCCGTGGAATGCTGCGGAGCGATGTCTCGGTCGGAAGGCAGGCCGCGATTGACGCCCAGAGAGAACAGAAGGATCACGCAACCGGTGGCGAGGGCGGCCCGTAACGTCATGAACGCCAGGCGCAGGAGATTCTTGGTTTTGTGATGGCGCAACTCGCCGGGGCGCAGGAATTTGGACACGATAGAAGGCAGACAGGTGGCGGCACCGACGGAAAGGGTGAGCAAAACGGAATGCAGCAGCGTGCCGCGGAAATCCTGGCGCACGAGATAGCGCAGCCAGAACAGGAACAGCGTCGCGGGGACAACCCAGTAGGCCAAGATTGTAGAGAGCATGGTCTCGAGCACCGCGAATGGCGAGCGACCATCACGCATCCACCGGAAATGACGGCGCACGACTCCCATCAAATACCAGGGGCCGTCTTTCTCCAGCGTTTGGCCGTCGACGAACACCGCCGGAAGTTCCGCCATGCCTCCCCACAGACGCAACAGCAGGAAGTGGAACCGCACGTAGGCGATGAACAGAAGTATCGGTCCACCCAGGTAAAAGCCCGTCATGGGAAGGACGTTGCCGAGCCGGGAGACCGGAATGGCCGACGAGTTCAGGATGAGACGAAGATCGGACGTGGTCGCCACCAGGAGACAGCAGATGGCGCTGAGGGAAAGCATCAGGAAATAGAACCATCGTGCGACTTTTGTCGCGTCTTCGATGGCCCGGGAGCTGTCAAACGCGGCCACAGTTTCCGGGAGGATGGCGTCAAAGAGGTTCGCGCCCCCGAGGCGGCCGACCCATACCCCTTCCGCGCCATAAAGGTTGGCGCCCATCAAGTTCGAGCCGCGCAATTCGGCGCCCAGCAAATTGGTGTCGCGCATGTCTGCCTGCACGAGGCTTGCGCCGCGCAGGTTGGCCATCGAGAGGTCCGCGCCGGACAAATTCACTCGCTGAAGAGACGCGCCTTGCAGATTGACGCCGGTCAGATCGGCCTTGGCGAGGCTTACGCCGGAGAGGTCGGCCTTTGCACCGGTTTCTCCGCCGGACTCGACCCAGATGCGGTGCTGATCCAGTACTTGAGCGAGTTCCAGCATGGAAATCGAAGTGAGGCTCTCTTCGGTCGTGATTTCCGGCTGCGGGCGCTCGCGCAGTTCGTGTATCCCGGGATCGCTCGGCGAATCCGTTGCGGCGAGCGCGTGCTCACCGGTGAGGACGCCCGCTGGGCCTTGCCCGTCGACGGCTTTCTGAGCCTCCGTAGCGCGCTCCGCGTCCAAAGCGGCCTGCAGGTCTGCAATCGATTCCGTTTGCATTTCCAGTCCCATTCCTTGCACTCCTGTCGATCGACGCCTCGAGTTCAGCGCGAACCTCAAAATCGTTTAAAGACGGACTTCATCCCACGTGGCGGATTCTGCCGCCATCAAAGTTATTCCAGGCGGGGTGGGGATCCCGGGCACCGATCATCCTCGCCTATTAGTGTGGCGGAAGTCGCCTGCTCCGAAGTACAGGCGGCTTACAGGTAACATCGGCCGTGAAAACGCACGCTTTCGCAGTGCTTCGCGAGTTGAGACGCCGCGACGGGTAGTCTTTTGGCGGCGGCCCGCGTATACACGGGATAGAGGTCAGGCTAGGTCGGGTAGGATTCTGAAGTCGGCAAGGAATCGCGAGGTTCGGAATGAGTACGGCCGTCATCTCGGACGTCCAAGACATTGACGCTAGGAAGCGCGAGCCCGTGGCTGGCGTATTTCACACAATCCTTCTGCTGGTGATTCTGCTGGGGGCAGCGGGGCTGATGTATTTTTCAGCGGGCCGCATGCGCGCGGTCCAGCAGCCGAATCGTCTGGGGTTCTACGCGACAACGATGTTATGGGAGTGGTTCCTGGCCGCGTATGTGTTGTTTGGTGTGCGCCGCCACGGAACCTCGCTGACCGAAGTAATGGGCGCCCCCTGGAAGGGCGCGAAAGATTTCTTTCGTGACTTGGGAATTGCGATGGCCTTCTGGATCGCAGCGCTGATCGTGCTGGCGGCCACCGCGAAGTTGCTGCATTTCGGAGCTTCGCAGCAGAATCTAAGATTTCTGGCCCCGGAAGGCATCGCGCAGGTGGCTGGATGGATCGCGTTGTCCGTCACGGCGGGAATTTGTGAAGAGACCATTTTTCGCGGCTACCTGCAAAAACAGTTCATCGCATGGATCGGCAGCGCGCCTGCGGGCATAGTTCTTTCCGGAGTGATCTTCGGCGCCTGCCACATTTACCAGGGAGCGAAAGCCGTCGTTGTGATTACGGTGTACGGCGTATTGTTCGGGATTCTCGCGCAATGCAGAAAGAGCATGCGCCCGGGAATGATGACGCACGCGCTACATGATACAGTCAGCGGGTTAGCGGTGAAGTTATTGCCGAAGTGAATCGGATGATTGGCGGGACTTCTATGTGGGGACGCCCTTCAGCGCGTCCCTCGATCCGTGGAAACCGCTAACCGGCGTCTCCGCGGCCTTCCGCAAGATCACGACGTGAAAATAAAGCAGCCGGAGCGCTCCGCTGAGGGGCCGAGGCACTCCGGCTCATCCTGCCCGCCTCCGCAGTGAGCGAGCAAGAAACTCGTTAAATTCTAAAATGCAAACTCTGGCAAGACCGTTTCTACTGCTTCCGGTCTTCGTCGCTACGCAAAAATTCGTAGCGCTCGATCGCAGCGACGACGCCAATGGCGCCCTCGTCGCGCGCTTCGGTCCGTTGCACGCGGCCAAGGCAGCGCACGCGTACAGGGCCTGCAAGCGTAATCTCGTTTGGCAAGGTCAAGAGGATCTCGATAGCGGAACCCTGTTTGACATCCTTGGAGAGGAAGAAGTAAACGCCCCGCGAACTGACATCACGGGATTCCGTACTGGTCTCGCCGACCGCCGCACCCGTCGTCCATCGGACGGTTAGCGGCAGCCGCATTTGAAAGCGTTGAGTATTGCGGCGTTCGGACCCGGTCAAGGCGGAGCCTCCTGATTGAAAGTAGAGTTTAGCCGGGGTGCAGGAAAGGGACAATAGGACTGCAGATACAAAATCGATTTAAGCTTTGAAAGTACGAATGTACCAGAACCGGGCCCATACCGAGGCAGTACCCGGTCCCTCTCCGCACCTCGCTAAGCCCTTGCAGACACAACCTTTAAATTATGGACGGAGAATCGGGGGCAGCTCGGTGCGCGCCGCGACCCTCTTTTTGGAGGCGATGTAGTTGTTTTGCGCATGGCGGAACGGCAATCGTTCCTCAAACTAGATCGTAGTATTTCGCCAAAAGTAGGAAACGCCGCCGAGCATTCCGGTAAGCCGCCGATACCGCAGTTTCACTGAGCAGGGATGGGCTGGGTTGCGCGAGCGTCGAGTGCGGGCTGTCGGGTACAGCCGTGGAGACTGCGTTCCAGGTAGAGGCTGAACACCACCGTGGCTGCGCAGAGTACCCACGGCAAGATCGGTGTGGACCAGAAAATGTGCGGAGCAAAACGCAAGCACGCTAGCCAGACTAACGTACTGAGTAAACCGAACGCGACTCCGCTGATGCGCCTTGCGTCAATCCACTGCAAATCGAATGCCAGGAGCGCTTCCATGAATAGCGCGAACGGAACGGCTACCACTAGATCGATGAAATAGTGCTCGCCCGTTCCGAGCGTGGCCAAGCCAACAAAGACCAGGTAAAACAGGGCGATACCGCGCTCCCACCACGACAGACCGCGCGAGTACCACCAGGCCAGCAACACCCAAGCCATGTGCAAAGACGGAATCGCGTTACGCGGACCGGCCAGCGCGATCGGCTCCAGAAAAATTCGCGCGGCCTGCTCGATGGGCAGAGGTCTCCAGGGAAAATCCTGATTGAGCAAGTGTGCCGGCCCCAGCGCCGGAACGAAGTTGTAAAATAAAATGCCCATTGGGCCGGTTAGCACGAAAGCCGCGAAACACTGCAGGGCTTTTTCGCCTATGAGACGCACTTGTCCGGCGTAGACGAAGGCAATGGGAACCGACAGGCCGATGTAGGCAAGCAAGGCTGTTACCCGTAGAGAAGGATGCTGCGCGAATTGGCGGCCCACAAGAAAGGGAATTTGCACATGCAAGCTGGCGTCAAACGTGTAGAGGTAGAGGTCATACACCTTCTGCTGGACGGTCGCTGCCCACTTCAACATGTCGTCGGCGAAATACTCCGAGGTGACGAATAGGAGCGACGGAACGAACGTGAGCAGATGCGGTTTCCGCGAATCACTTTCGGCCCAGACCGCCTCAATGCCCATAATCAGCAGGCTGGTGAGCCCCGCGAAAGAGAGCCAGCCGGCAATGGCGGGCTTGAAATGAAGAAGTTGAAAATCAATGGCGGCGAAGAGCACGGAGCCCAAGATTACGAAGAGGGCATCCCGCCAGGACGGATGAACACGCAGATGAATGATGCTGGCGCCGATCAGGGTGAACGCGAAATAGGCGGAGACGAGGGCTTCGGTGTAGAACTGCGCGCTGCTGCCCAGCCGGAGGGCACAGACGATCATCACGATCGTGAGGATGATCTTGATGGCGCTGAGTTTCATGGATGTTCGTGAACTCCGGTGCTGCGGCCGAAGACAACTTCTGCGCCAGAATAAGTACCTATGATCTCCTAAGATCGCAAGTCGGGCTTCCGGACCGCGCCGGTCTGTGTCCAATAGGAGAATGAATCAGGGGTGTTCCGGAGATCCGCACAGGCCTCTTGTGGCAGCCTCGTTAGAGTTGCTACAATTGTTATAACGTTGAAAGGACACTATGCTCCAACTTAAAGTCCGCAAGATTGGGAATTCGCTCGGTGTCGTTCTACCCAAAGAAGCTGTCAACCGCCTCAATGCCAGTGCTGGCGATCGACTTTTCCTCATAGAAGCACCAGAGGGTGCTTATCAACTCACACCGTACGATCCCGGCTTTCAAAAGAAAATGGAAAAGGCTGAGGAGATCATCGGCCGTTATCGCAACACGTTGCATGTACTCGCCAGGTGAACGAACCCGTCTGGATCGACGAACGAGACGTCCTGGCGCTTCATAATCGTCTCCTCGCGCTGGAGGGCGGAGCGGCAGGCGTTCACGATGCCGGGCTCTTGAAGTCCGCACTCGCGCGACCGCGCCAACTCCTCGCGTATGGTGAAACCCCGGATATCATCGATATGGCGGCCGCCTACATGGCGGGCATCGTTCGGAATCATGGTTTTCTCGACGGGAACAAGCGGACGGGTTTCATCGTCGGCGTGCTTTTTCTTGAGATGAATGGCTGTCGATTCGTGGCATCGGAAGAAGATGCTACACAGGCGATGTTAGGCCTCGCCGCCGGGAAACTTGATGAACGCGGCTTAACTGCGTGGCTGAGAGCAAATGTTAAACGCAGGTGACGACCACGTCGGCTGCCGGGTGGTTTAGTTTTTGCAACGACCAGGGAAGTCGAAAAACTTCGCTTACTACTCCCGAAATTTTTTGACGAGTGAACTGCAAGAGAACTGCGTAGCTACGTTTGGTCGATCAGGCGGTGGTGGATGGCGTAGAGCGCGAGTTCGAGACGGTCTGAGACGCCTAACTTGTCGAAAATGTTGTGAAGATGGTTCTTCACGGTTTGCTCGCTAATGAAGAGCTTCTCTCCGATTTCCTTATTGCGGAATCCCTGGGCAACGAGTTGCACGATCTCTTTTTCGCGGTCGCTCAGCAGCGGCTTTTCGCGGCGCGGACCGGATTCCGAAGACTTCGAGAACGCCTTCATGACCTCCGAGGTCATGCGGTTGTCGAGCCAGATTTCGCCCGCGAATACGCGGTGAATGCTCTTGACCAGCAAGTCTGTGGCGGACTGCTTGAGAACGACGCCGCGTGCTCCGAGTCGCATCGCGCGCACCACGTCGCGGTCATCTTCCGCGGCTGTGAGTACTACAACGCGAGTGGGTATCGTGTCGAAGTTTACTTCTTCGAGCACAGCAAGCCCGTCTTTATCGGGCATACGCAGATCGAGCAGCAGAATGTCCGGCTTGAGCTTCGCGAGCAGCTTGATGCATTCAGCGCCATTCTGAGCTTCCCCGACAATGACGATATCCTCATCTGAGCCAAGGAGTTTGCGCAAGCCGTCGCGGAAAATCGCATGGTCATCCGCGAGGAGGACCCGTATTTGTTGTTTTGGTTTGGCCATTAGCCGAGCGGAATCTCGATAGACAGACGCGCTCCGTGGCCTGGATTCGACTCCACGGTCAACACGCCCCCCACGGTACGCGTACGCTCCTTGATGGAGATAGGACCCAGCCGCAGACGGTCTAATTCATCGCCTGTGAACCGTCCAGCGAAGCTAAACCCTTCGCCGTTATCGTCAACCACTAAAACGAGTCGGCTGTCGTCCTGCGACAGTTTTACCACGACATGGGAAGCCTTAGCATGCTTTTTTATGTTGTTGAGTGCTTCCCTGTATATCTGGAACAGTTCCCGGCAGACGCGGTCCGGGGCCTGCACCTCGACCGAATCAATCAGTAAATCCAGAGCCAACGTCGATTCGTTACGGAAACGTTCGGCGAAACCAATCATTAAATCGACCAGGTCGGCGCTCTGTACCCGTACTGGGCGCATATCGGTTACCATGCGGCGGAGTTCGGCGGACTCGCCCTTGACCGTCTGCTGTAGCAACGCCAGACTGGCTGAGGCCTGTTCCGGTGTCACCCCTACTTGCCGGCGGAGCACGTCTAGTTGGATCTCAAAGCTGAGCAGGGTCTGGAGGATGCCGTCGTGGAGGTCGCGGGAGATGCGGCTGCGTTCGGCTTCGATGGCCCGGGCTCGCAGGTGGCGTAACAGGAAAACGTTCTCGAGAGACGGGCCAATGTGGCGGGAAATGCGCTCAAACCACGCTAAATCGTCTCGGGTGAAGCGGTTGCGGCCATTGAGAAGAAACAGTCGCCCGACCGGCTGACCACCCTGATCGAACGTTACGGTCATCATGGACTTCAGCCCCAATAGCTGCTGCGTAGGCCCGGGAAGGCGTGGCAGCGACTTAAGTGAGCGGCCATCGCGGCGGTCCCAGCCGAAACCAGAGCCCGCCCCGACCAGGCTGTTCCAGCAGATGCTCGCGTCGGCGTCGTCGAGCAGGAGGCCATCCGCGCGGGTCAGCGGGAGATTGTCGGGCATCAGCCGGTCGCCCTCACCGGCCTTGTGGCGCCACAGAAAGATGCGCTCGAGATCGGTATCACGATAGACCAGCAGCGCCTCCTGAGCTTGGAAGGCGCGGGTAAGCTCATCGAGGAACAGGCGGAGGCACTCGGCCAAGCCTTGGTCGACCTCCATGGTGCTGGTGATGCGCGAAAAGAATTCGTTTTGCACGGCGAACAGGCGGTTGCGGTCGCCCAGGAAAGCAATGCCCGCTCCGGCGGCAAAGGTGGCCCCAGCGAGACCCAGCCACGAAACGATCCTGATCCAGTGAATTTCTCCTTTAACCACCGTGAGCAACACGATTTCCAGCGAAAGCAGGCCAGCGAGAGGGAAAGCGGAGTTCAGGCCCCAGCGAATACCGGCGACGTAGCAAACAAATAGATACGGAAACCATGCCGGCACCATGGTCGGGCTGACGATCATGAAATAGCCCAACGCCACCAAATCGCAGATTAGCGGCAAGTGCCACGACCGGCTGGGGACGATTTTTTCAAACAATACCGCGCAAAGCGACAGCACCAGATACCCGATCAGAAACGAGATCGAGCGCTTGGCGTGCACCGGCGCCGACTGCTGCAGCAGCGCGATCAGCGCCAACAGCACGATGATCGGGCGGGCGTAAGCAATCTGCCGTTCAAAATGCCGGCGATCGGTTTCGTGCGGATTCATGCGCGGGGACGCACCCCTATCCATCGAGTCTAGCAAGGGATGGCGAGTACACAGCGGGAGCGTTTCCAGCTAAGAACGAGTCACCGAAAGGACACCAAACACAGATGCCAACCGCGGCGAAACCCGGGTTGGCTTACTCCAAGTTGGCATACTCCCGGTAGGCATACCCCAGCCACTCGCCGAGCTTCAGTGGCACAGTCATTTCTGGCTGTGTCCCCGGCGCGCGCCCGCAGCCACCTACCTACTGTCGCCATCCTCTTGGAATGAGCGCGGCTAGCCGCCGCCTTTGACCAATAATAATGATCACCGGCCAAGCCGTGTGGAAGACCTCGCGGAACGCCCCGCATAAACCGCCGAAGCCGGTGAGGCGCGGCCTGACTGTGTAGCCTTGGCTGTCTCTGGACTGGTGATCGCCCGCCGAATGGCTGCCAGCGGAGCATCATCGTTCAAGTGCACGGTCTTGCCGTCACTATCGATGCCTAGTTGCTTCCACATTGCGGAAAGATCCACGGGCATCGGTTGATCTTTCATCTTGGAGTAAAGTTCAACCAACACTGGCACCCCGGTGGCCTGATCTCCAGCCTTCAAGGCATCTTCGAGTTTCCAATCGTACCGAACGTCCCCGCCAGCATTCAGAATCCCGCGCAGGGCATCCTGCAGACCCTTCTTATTGTTCGTCTGCTCTCGAATTCGCACGTCGGCCATGAAGCAGAACAGTGCCCCGCCCCAATACGTGCTCGCCCACGTGTGCGTGTGGTCGAGACCCTTGTCGTCCGGATCCGGAACGCCCTTACGCATGTCGCGCGCCAAATCCGTCCACATTTGTAGCGCGGTCATTTGCCCAGCCTGTATGCGAGCGATGGGCTCCACATATGTCGAAATCCCTTCTTCGATCCAATGGTGCTCGTCGGCCATCGATGGAAACGCCAGGTGCACCATCTCGTGCGTCAACATCCAGTCTTGGGCCAGCCCTGCGGGTATCGTTTCCGTTCCGACACCGATCTTGATCAATCCGCCGCCATCGCGTCCCCACGTCATGCCGTGCGATACCCCGCGGCCGTCAAACCGTGCAATTCGAAGTTCCAGGTGTGGAACTGGAAAGCGCCCGTAGTATGTGGCCACCGCTTCCCCCGCCATCTGCACCCAGTGCACCAGATCAGCCTGCGATAGCTTCCATCCGCCGGTTTGGATGGTCACGTCGATGCGCGAGCCGCCAATGATCAGTGTCGAAGTCATATCATCCGCCCTGGCACAAGCCACCACGGGAATCCAAGCCAGCGATAAAACCAATAGGCAGCGAGCGATGCGACGCGGCAAACGGGAAGGGAACCCGATACAAGGCATGGACCAAGACATGGAATGACGACCACTGGCGTCCAGCAAACTGTCTTTTCTTCAACTTTCGAGCGAGCGCGCCGCAGGCACGATCGACGTTCCGCTCCGGAAACCGAGCAGCGCATCCACCGCGAACTTGCCCGGCCCAAAAATCAGGATGATCAAGGAGGCGATCAAGAACGTGTAGGGGGCGGCCGCATAGAATTTGTCGGGATCAGAGAAAATCGACAATAGCGCCTCGCGATCCGCGGTGATGTAGGCCACGATCAGGTTGATGGTCATCGCCAGCGCCGTGAGCCGCGAGAGCAAACCGATCGCGAGGAATATTCCGCCAAAAAATTCCAGGCAGGAAATGGCTAGGGCCGTCTGTGCGGGCATCGGCAGGCCGAGGCTCGTGAAAAAGTCCGTGACGTTGGACAAATGGTGCAACTTGCCCCAGCCGCTTTGAATCAGTTGCCAGCCCCAATACAGTCGTACCAACAGCAGAAACGGGGATTGCAGATAAGCGACCAAGTCGAAGAATCGATCGTAGATCTGCCGGAACTGCGTGAAAATGTTTTTCATGTCGATGTAAAAAGCCTCAAGTGGCGGAGAGTCTCAAGAACTCGCTTGCTTCTTCTCCGGCCGGCAAAACCATCCCAGCGTGGCCCAATTCTGAAACCATTGCTGCACCGAAGCGGCTCGTTCGTCCAGTGGGATTGCACTCTTGCGGAATGCCGCGTCGATGGCCTTCTCAAGCGTCTTCCCTTGCCGCAGTGCGGTTAAGACCGAGAACTCTTCCGCTTCGATGCGCCGAAAATATACGGAATTATCGATCCGGTGAACTACCAGGAATATCGCTCCGGGCTTCAACTTGGCAACCGCTCGCACATGCTTTCGCTTGCGGCGTTCCTCAAAGGCGTTGCTGGCGAAGTCTTTGTCTTCCTCTTCTTTGCGCATCGCGAGCAGCAGATCGTCCACCGGATAGCGAAAGCTAAGCAACTGCACGTAGGGCTGCAATTGCAATCGTAAGCCTGCACCGCTCGCTCCCCCGAGATCCTCGGTGCGCAGCGCGGGTACCGCCGCGGCATCGAACGCCTCAATGTCCGCCCATTCGAGCCGCGCGATGTCCAACACCAGTTGCTGCTCGGTTCCGGCCCATTTCGGATGCCTACGCAGCCACGGTTCGAGCTTCGCGCCCAGATTGCGCAGCGTGAACGATCGCGAAGGGCAATCCATCAGGTAGGCCTTGCACATGGCGTCGAAGCGTTTTTCACCGAGCACCGAGCGCACTCCCGGAAAATCTTCGGTCATGCTCGACAGCAACCGGAACCAATATTGCCGGTTGTAAATCTCCAGCCGTTCGAACGAAGTCAGGCGGTCGTTGGGCTTGATGAACCGCGCCGCATACGACCGCATGGGGCGGCCGTCGGGCGCTTTTTGCTGCATGCGCTCGGTCGCCGTGAGCGGCTGCATCACCGCCCGCGCCATGGTTCGCTGTAATCTCAGGAGTTTCATACGGCGGTCGCCAGCACGCTGGACGCCAGGAACTTGTTGGCCTTCAACGCTTCGTCGTGCACTTCCTTGAACGAAGGTATGCTGTCGTCCCATTCCAACAGTGTGGCCGTGTGTCCCGCGCGCCGAATGGCGCGGTCATACAACTTCCACACCGGATCGATGACCGGATGGTCGTGCGTATCCAAAATGTACTTTCGATATTTCGAGTGCCCCGCGATGTGAATCTGCGCCACGCGCTCCGCCGGAACGCTGTTGACATAGGTCATCGGATCGAAGTTGTGGTTCTGCGACGACACGTAAATATTGTTCACGTCCAGCAGAATTCCACAGTCGGCACGCTCCACGACTTCGTTCAGGAACTCCCACTCGGTCATCTCGGAAACGTGAAACTCGGCATAACTGCTGACATTCTCGACCGCCACGGGCACTTCCAGAAAATCGCGAACCTCGCGCACCTTTTGCGCGGTAATCTTCGCCGCTTCGAACGTATACGGCATTGGCAGCAAATCGTGCGTGTATCGCCCATCCACGCTACCCCAGCAAAGATGATCGGACACCCAAGGCGTTTTCGTGCGCTTGACCAGATTCTTCAACCGCCGCAGGTGCTCGCGGTTGGGCTTTTCCGCCGAGCCGAAATACATCGACACGCCATGCTGCACCACTTTGTACTGCTCCAAAATCTGATCCAGGATCTGCAGCGGCCTTCCGCCATCGACCATAAAATTCTCGGAAATAATCTCAAACCAGTCGACTACCGGCTTGCGCGTCAAAATATGATCGTAGTGCGTAGCGCGCAGACCGATCCCGATACCGTAGTCGGTAAATCCATTAAACTCATTCGCAGGCATTGCAATCTTCTCCGGGCCCAGTCAAAGAATCACAGGAAAGCACGAGGGCCAGTGAACCTCACCAGCCCCCGTACAAACAATAAACGATTGCCGCTTATCGTTGACAAACGATTGAAGCTTACTGTTGAGGATGTTACTCGGGCATTTTGCTGCCGTCAGTCGCGCAGCCGCCCTTGCCCTTGCAGGAGTTCTTGGCCTTGCAGCCGTTGTCGCTCGACTTGCAGCCGCCCTTGCCCTTGCAGGAATTTTGGCCCTTACAGGCGTGCTTTTCTTTCACCTTCTTGTCGGTCTTCGTGTCGTCCTGCGCGGCCGCCGAGGCGTTCGCGCCGGGTGCGAGATTCGAAGCCTTTACCGCCGCGCCAGTTCCCGCGAGCAAGCCCGCGATCGCTGCGCCAGTGAGTAGAAACCGATTTGACTTTGTCATTTTCCCCAACGTCCTCCTGAATGAATTTTACTTCTCCTACTTCAGGCAGAATTTCTGCCAGAAGACCGTGTGACTTCACCAGAGCACCTTGACCGCAAGGCAAATTGCGAGCGTTTTGTCTGGGCCCGGACTCGGGCTCCGGTGGGCGGTCTCGACGGCGGGTCTAACCATACGCCCGATGAGAGTCCGCCTGCCAGCAAAAATATCGTCCCGCCTTGCAAAAACTTTGTAACCTTTGCCGAGCCCACTCCTAGTACTGAGCTCCACAAATTCCCCAGAAACGGCGGCGCCCAGCACCTGTGGCACAGCCATTCCTGGCTATGTCTCACCTGCCGGACATCCCCGTTGGCGGGGGCAGAGACGACGACGCAGCCTTGCTCTCCTGCAACCCAAGCACTCGGTTGACTTTAGCGGAGATCTCCTCCGGCCTGAAGATCGGCGACGAGCAAGTCCGTTCCGTACAGACATACGCCGCCGCCCGCCGAACGGATGGATATTGCACGTCCGGATTGGGCAGCTTCCCCTCCCGTGTGTCCCACCATTCCAGCCGCTTATAAAAGGACGGATATTGCAAGGCCGCCTCGAATAGCGCTCTCGCGGCGGGATCATCCTTGGGGCCGACAACCGTCAAGTGCAGCGGCGGCCGACTTACTTCATAGTCTGCCAGCAGCACGCTCGCTACCGGCAACCGCGTCGCCACTGGAGCCGCCGCCAAGTAGCGCATCGCCGCATCGCTAATCGTTCGATACTTCGCGTCGCCCGTAGAGTGAAAGAGCAAGTTCGCCGCACGCGCCACCGCGACATTTTCATCCCGTTGCGGATGTGGCTGATACGCTCGGTCAGTCGGCGCCACCGACGAGACGAAGCCCGCACCGCTGGGACTCCGGAATGTCCGGTCAAGGTACCCCATCGATGCAATCGCATTCTTCAGCCATTTCCGGTCTGCAGTGACCCGATACAGCGCAAGATACGCCCGAGTCATCGCAATGGAATCACCCAGGAACGGCCCGCCGGCATCTTTCGCGCCGTGATGGAATCCTCCGCCCGACAGCGCCCGATGCTGGGTCACCCAATCCGCCGCGCGCACCGCCTGGTCCAGCGTTTTCGGGTCAGCCGTAACTTCATAAAGCGAAGCCAGCGCAGTAATCGCCCAGCCGTTTTCACGAGCGTAAATGTGCGTGTCCACCCGCGGTATGCCACGCTTGCGGCGCTCTTGATCGTTCAGCGCAAAATAGTCCGCGCTGTGCTGGCCCTCGATCACGTCCGCATCCTGGCTGGTATAGAAGGCGCCGTCGGCACTGGTAAGAAACGTGACCAGGAATCGCTGAATCGCCTGAGCCGCGCGCAAATATTTCGGATCGCGCCATTGCGCATACGCTTCCGCGTAAATTCGCAGGTTTTCCGCCTGCACCGACATGATTTTCTCGAAGTGCGGCTTGCTCCAAACCCCGTCGGTCGAATACTGATAGACACCACCCCACACCGGGTCCAGCAGTTGGAGCTGCGCATCCAAAGTCTGCTTGGCCATGCTCGCAGCCCGCGCATCCCCATGCGCCGCCCGGTCGATGGTCAGCTCCACCGAATCCACGTCCAAGTATTTCTGCTCAGTCCCCCAGCTGCCCTGCTTCGCATCGTACCCCGCGAGATAATCCTTCTCCAGCTGCGCTCTCAGCCCATTTGCCAGCAGCGGATTCGCCGGAAACGCAATCTCCTTCTCCGCCTGCACCGACGGCCCTGGACTCGGATCGTCAATAATTGCTTGCAGCATCCCAGCCATCTCATCGGGCGTCAGGTACCCCTGCCGCTTCACGATCTCGTGGCCCGCCCCATCGAACACCACCGTCGCCGGCCATCCGTAATCCTCGTAGCGATCGGAAAGATCGGGGCGCGAATCCTGGTCAACCTGCACGGTCAGATATTTGCTGTGCAGCAGCGCCAGTACCTTGGGATCGCGATACGTGGTCACATCCATGACGTGGCACCAGTGGCACCACACCGCCTCCAGATCCAGAAGCACAAACCGCTGCTCGCGCTGAGCCTGGGAAAATACTTCATCCGACCACGGCAGCCAGTTCAGCTTGCCGGGGGCGGACATGGGGGATGCCATCGTGCTCGGGGCTTGCGCAAACGCGCTTTGGGAAAGCGCCATCGCCGCCAGCAGTACCGCCCCCCGCAGAACCGCAAGGAATAACGCGCTAAGTTTCACCAGTGAACCCTCAGCTTGATATACGTCTTCCGGCGATCATCGGATTTGCATCCCAAGCGACGTACATCGCGCGTGGTCATCACTTCAAGGCTGCGGAGTATTTTCGAGAACGTCAGGGCACGGCTTCAGTTGCGTTGTAGCGGCCGCCTTCCGAGGCGGGGGCCTTTCTAGCGCCGGCCTCAGGGAATAGGTGTCAAACCGGCTTCAGCCGCTGGGGGGCCGTTTTCCCCGGTGACGGCAGGTTGCGACACACACCTAGCTCTTCCCGCACACTACTCCCAGCCGCCCCCTTCGACAACGTAAATTTTGCCCAAGCGCACAACCGCTCAGTCCTGTCCATCGATGTACGGTCACACGGAATCCCGGCTGTTAGACTCCCGTGCCCTCGAATGGTGAGCCCGATTGCACAACGCCGAATTGTTCAGGGTCGCTGCCTAATCCCGCCGAAGCCGTAAGAGAGCTGCCATAACATCGCCCGCGAGGGGATCGCGTCCGATAATCCAAAAAGTGTTAAGGCATCCAGTTAGGTAGTCACACTTTATTATCAACTTTTCCACAGGCTAGACCTTTTAACCCATAGACGTTCAAACATTTCCAGAGCCATGATGGCCGCCAGGAGTTCCACAGGGGTCATGCACAAGAAGTGGTATCTAAAAGATCCGTACGCCGATTTTCCGCCCATGCCGTTCATTGCTTTGGACTATGTGCTGTGTGCGCTCGTGTTTTTCCTCACAGGAATTGCATCCAGCCCACAAATCGCCGGCCTGGTCGCATCGATCGGCAAGTAAATGCGGCGCGGGAGATTCCGCCGCCGTGCACCAGCCGACGTGCCGCAGCCGACGTGCGGCAGTTGACGCGCAGCGGCAAATAATTGAGCCAGGCCTCCCACCTTTTTGGAGTCCCAGGCGCTGCGATAGCTATATCCACGGAACTTGGTTTGACGCTGAAGCTAGCTTACAGCCGAACGACTTAATAGGCTGCGGAAGAAATCTTTTTCTTCAGGAGGTCGGTGCTTTAGCGCCGACATAAGCTGCCGGCTCTCAACGGGCTTCAGCCCCTGAAGGAGGCCTTTTCCTCGTTTTGTTGCAGTCTGTTACGCTGTGCCCCTCGACGCTTTTTCCAAAAGCATTCGTATCTTCGCCAAGGGCGTATCATAGGCCCCGAAAATTTGCATTTCCGGGTGCAGCGTCGTGTACTCGTCCGCCGCCTTCCGCAGACTTCGGTAGATCTGTTCCGCTTCCCGTCGCTGCATCCTCTGACCGGGAAGATTCGCAATCGCTTTCTTCACGATCAACAACATGAAAGCGGGATCATCGACATGCTCGAAACCTGCCGAATTTCGCGCCTCAATAACCCACCGTAGAATAACGTCGCTCAAAGTCTGTCGCATGCGGTTCGCCTGTCGGCGATCATTTTAACAGTGAGAATTATCCCGTGCCAGATAAGCAGGAGCGCAGGCGCAAACGCCGCTCCCGGTGGCACAGCCGTTCCTGGCTGTGTGCGTCAGCAAGAATCAGACGCGTTCGTGATCGAGCCAGCCATCACGAGGGGCACGCCCGCGCGTGTCCCAGTCAGGACGCTTGAAGATTCCGGAAGGTTAGTTGGTCTTCTTCTCTTGCGGTGGTGACACTCTCTGAGTGATGGTGACGCCCTGCAGGTTGACCCGGCCAATCGCTTCAGCAAGCAGTTTCCTGATTGCTTCGGAGCCAGCAACCTGCCCTGCGGGTGGTTTGAAATTGAGATTCATGTTGAAGATTTTGTCCGCAAAAAAGTACAGATTTTTGCTGGGAATTGTCTGCCAATACTTCTCCTTGTCCGGTTTCTCCTTCGTCTTGTCCTCAGATTTCTCCCAAGCTTCGCGGTCTTTAACGTAGGGTTCACGGTTAAACCGCCTGGGGTCGGTTAGGAAAATCCCTGTGAGCTTTCCGTCACTTATGAAATGCTGAGTGACCGTTCCCTGATAGAGAATGTCGTTCGTGCACAGAATGTCCGCTTGGACGGTGGTTTCTTTGTCAACAAACATATAAGGGGTGAGTAGCGGGTGCCATTCAGATATGTAAGAAAACAGGAATTTATCGGCCAACCACGCATAAGGCCGATTGCTCCTGTATTTTGCATAGTTTGCCGCTAAGTAGCCTGCGCCCCATGCTTCAAGTCCTATTAGAACCATGTACCATGCGAGCAAGCGACCTTGCCGCCTTGAGCATCGTGTGAATGCAGGCCAAAAGTCTTTCTCTGAGGCGCTATATTTCGCTTCGCTGTACAGCGCAGACGTGACCAATTTGTAGTCTGAGCGCCGCATCACAGTGCTTTCAACCACGGGAAATGGAAAGCGGTCCATGTACGGCATGTACCATGTCCCCAACCAAGCCAGCGCTAAGGGGAGAACTGCAACAATCAAAGCTCGATAGGCTGTTTCAGCTCGCGAGATGACGAAGTTTCTAGGAGGAACATACCAACCGAAAATCGTCCTGAAAATCGCCTCAGGGATTATGAGATAGAGGGTAAGAAGGAGGGAAAAAAGTACGGCGAGCACGAGCTAACGCTATGCTGCTACTGCGTGTCCTTCGGCATGGATGCACACGCGGTCGCCGTTCGGCCCTTTTAGTTCAATCTCTCCACCATCACGCAGAGCGTTGGCGATTTGTTCCTTCTTGGCTACAATTTCGTCACGCAGCCAAGCCGGAACAGTCCCTCGCTCCATCATGTCTACCAAACTGCTTAGGGTGGTTACCATTCGTTCTCCCTCTCTAGGTCTGTACTGTAGAGAGATGCTTATCTGAACGCAAGCGATACCTAGGATCGACCAAGGAACCCGCCACAGCAACTCTTAACGCTTCACTAGGACGCCTGAAAGGCGTCCGTTAAGAGTTGCTGTGGCGGGTTCCTTGGTTACTGCTTACTGTATTATACTTATTTACAATAAGATAAGTCAAGGTTCAATTTTCGTAGTACTCGTTCGGTTAGCTGGTAATGGCTGCATCCCGATGCCCATTGTCCGTTTTCCGTCCCCTTCAGTCATGCTAAACTGCTGTCGAGTGGTGGGAGTAGCTCAGCTGGTAGAGCGTCGGTCTGTGGCACCGAATGTCGCGGGTTCAATCCCCGTCTCCCACCCCAATTACTTCTTCTTTCTCTTACGCGAGAGCGTCGCCATCATCGTTGCCCGATGCGGTCGATTTCTCTCTTGAGAGCGAGCGCGTCCAAGCTCCCGATAGGCAGGGAGAGAAAAAGACCGATTCTGCGGTCTAGAGTCACAAACGCATCTCGGAAAGCACGCTCGACAACTTCAGGCGTCCCAATCACGGCTGCCGGGTCTGGAATGCCCCAGTGCGCCGTCATCGGCTGGCCCGGCCAGATCGGGCAAACTTCCTTGGCTGCGTTGTCGCACACCGTAAACACAAAGTCGAGATGTGGCGCTCCAGGCTTGGCAAACTCATCCCAGTTCTTACTGCGAAGGCCATCCGCGGGCAACTTGGCAAACTCCAACTGTTTCAAAGCCTCTGGCCGAACTCTTCCGGTTGGCTGACTTCCCGCGCTGTACGCATGGAAGGTTGGCTTCCCCTTCTGATTGAGAATCGCTTCGGCCATGATCGAGCGCGCTGAGTTGCCGGTGCACAGGAACAGGACGTTGTATTTGCTCATCAAAGTTTTCCTCCACGTTCTACTCCTACTGCCTGGCAGCAAATGTTTTGCCTCGACGCCCGTTTCGCATCGCTCGCAAGTTCAGGCACATCGCGGAAGCACTCCCTGAGGCACTTAATTAGGCTTTGGTGAAACGGAGATGTCGCCGCGGTGAGTTGGTAGAATGCCCACAGTCCCTGCTTTCTCTTCACAATCAGCCCGGCCTTACGCAGATAGGCAAGATGGCGCGAAGCCGTTGGCTGCGGCACTCGCAGCACGCTCACGATGTCGCACACGCACAGTTCGCCGTTCAACAGCAGGTGCAGGATGCGCAGCCGCGTGGAGTCCGAGAAGGCCCGAAACATCGTATTGACACTTGCTTTGCTCATATACTATATTCGCCTAAGCGAATATAGTCCAATTCGCCTTTTCAGATCAAGGGGCGCCAAAATGAGCCAGCAAACAAACATCACCCAGGCCGTGAAAGAGAAGTACGGCGAAGCAGCCAATAGAGTCGCTTCCGGGGGTTCCGCATCCTGTGGCACTTCGCCTTCCTCGCAGTGCTGCGGTGGTGACCCGATTACCGCAAATCTCTATGAACCCGGTCAAACCACCGGCGTGCCCGAGCAGGCAGTCCTTGCCTCTCTCGGTTGCGGAAACCCTACGGCGCTTGCGCAACTAAAGCCCGGCGAAGTCGTGCTCGACCTTGGCTCGGGTGGTGGTATCGATGTCTTGTTGTCTGCCAAGCGAGTCAGCCCCGGTGGAAAGGCTTACGGGCTGGACATGACCGACGAAATGCTCAGCTTGGCGCGCGCCAACCAACAAAAGTCTGGCGTTACCAACGTTGAGTTCCTGAAGGGTGAAATCGAAAATATTCCCTTGCCGGAAAACTCTGTGGACGTGGTGATTTCAAACTGCGTCATCAATCTGTCCGCCGACAAAGACAAAGTGCTGGCGGAAACCTTCCGCGTTCTTCGGCCCGGTGGCCGGTTCGCGGTGTCCGACGTGGTTGTGAAAGGCGACGTGCCCGCCGAAATCAGGAAAAACATGGAACTGTGGGTCGGTTGCGTGGCGGGCGCCCTGCAGGACTCCGAATATGTCTCCAAGTTGACGGCGGCGGGATTTGAGCAGGTTTCCATTGAGCCAACGCGAGTCTATAAAGTCGAAGATGCCCGCCAGTTTCTCTCTGCTCAAGGTGTTGACGCCGATTCGATCGCCCCTCAGGTCGAAGGCCGCTTCTTCAGCGCCTTCATTCGCGCAACAAAGCCGGTCCGTTGGTAGTTGATTTCCGGTTTAGCGCGTCAATCGTCCAAGTGGACAACCGGAAGCTTCCAGGATTTCATTTCTCAGAGTAGGTGACCTCCCCGCCGAGGATCGTGTATAGCACTTTGGAAAACGCGATGGCGTCTTGTGCAGGGTTGGTCTATGAGCTGACGTTTGGCATGATGTTAAACAACTTTCAAATCCGCGATCTCGGGCAGGCGCATTGGAAGTCAGTAGCTGGAGTGGAGCGGGGGAGGGTTAGCGATGAAACGAAGCTGGAACTGGGCAGTGTGGACCGGCGCGTTGCTGGCTTTCCTAGGAGTGGTTAGCTATCCGCTGTTCTTCGTTCGCTTCCCCGGGCTTCGCGATTTTCCGTGGGCGAATCTGCCGATGATTGCGCTCGGGTTGGGGCTTCTCGCCTTGGGGCTTGTGCGCGCTTTCCGGCATCCCGATCTGTGTCGCGGCAAAATTTTCGGCAGCGTCCTCGCGGTGCTGGCGGTGACATTCAGCGGATTTTTCCTCTACGGCATTTTCATCGCCGCGCGGCATGTGCTACCCGCTTCGCACGATGCGCCGCGAGAGGGCCAGACGGCGCCGGATTTCACGCTGCCCGATTCGCAGAATCACCCAGTGAGTTTGAAGGATGCGTTGAATTCTTCGTTCACTCCAGAGAGTGCAACCGGTGCCGAGCAGGGCGCGGCCCGAGCAGCCGGCGTGGTTTTGATTTTCTACCGTGGATATTGGTGACCGTTCTGCAACTCCGAGTTACGGAGTTTCCAGAAGGCGCTGCCGGAGTTCGATGTACGGAAAATTCGCGTGATCGCGATCAGTGTGGATTCTCCCGCGGATTCCGAAAATCTTCGCCGGTCGCAGGGCTATACGTTTCCGATTCTTTCGGACGCACATGAGGACGTGATCCGCAAGTGGGATCTGGTGCAGGTGCACGGCCGACGCGACGGCGCGGACATCTCGCGACCAGCAGAATTCCTAATCGATTCGTCGGGGAAGGTGCGTTGGGTGAATCTTACCGAAGATTTCGTGGTCCGCGCCCGGCCAGAAGAGGCGCTCGCAGCGTTTGACGCGATGAACAAATCATCGCACTCCGGACAGTAGTGACCGGTTCTGAACCATGAAGGAACCGTCGGAAGGCTTAGGTGCGGCCAACAGTTCAGGGACCGTCTCATCGGTGACCCAACTGGATTTACCGCCGCCGCGCCGCGCCGTGGCCCCCGCCGCCGAAGAAGCAGGCCAGGCCAAACAAGTAGCCGAAGTTGTACCAACCTCCGTTATTGTGGACCTCGTAGATACCGAGGTCGCTTCTAAATAGCGAGGCCACAAAAACAAACGGCGCGATAAACCCCTGCCACACACCCATCCAGAAGCCCGCAACTCCTCCGTGTTCGCTCGCCGTTCCTTTGGACAGGTTAGGCCCCGCCGCGCATCCAGCCAGAATACACAGCAACAGCAGGACAACCACAAACAAGGTCAGAGAAGTTCTCATCGCGATTCCTCCTGCACATACAATTACGAATCCCGCGCGTGTAAAGTCTCAAAAGCTCCGTGCGTGCTACATTGGAAAGCTGGCAGGTTCCGTGAAAGTCTTTTTCTTCAGGAGGTCGGCCCTTTAGCACCGGCGTAAACGGCGTGCTCCCAATGGGCTTCAGTTTATCCTGAGGAACGAAGGGCCCCTGAAGGAAGCTTTTGCCTTGTTTTGTTGCATTTTCTCCGCAGCCTGCTAGGCCCGCGTCACAATGCGCGCGTAGAAGGTAGAACCGTTCGAAGATGCGAACAACGTATAACACGATTCAATCTGGAGCCAGGCTTTGAGCAACGGCATGAACATTCGTACTCTCGGTGTCCTATTCGATCTCGACGGCGTCCTCGTGGATTCCACTCCCGCGGTCGCCCGCTGCTGGGCCAGATGGTCGCTCCTCCACGGCTTTGTCGCTGACGAAGTCACCCGCCGCGCTCATGGTCGCCCAAGCATGACCACGCTCCGCGAACTCCTTCCCAACGCCGATCTCGAAGCCGAAAATCGCCAGATGGAGCGCTGGGAGATCGAAGACACCGACGGCGTCATCCCGCTCCCCGGCGTTATAAACCTGCTGCAGGCCCTGCCCGCCGACCGCTGGGCCATCGTCACCTCCTGCACCCGCCCCCTGGCCGAGGTCCGCATCCGTGTCGCCGGTTTGCCCCGGCCAAAACATCTCGTCACCTCCGCCGACGTTCAGCGCTTCAAGCCCGACCCCGATCCTTACCTGAAGGGGGCCGAGCTGCTCAAACTCGCCCCCGCCGATTGCCTCGTCGTCGAAGACGCGCCAGCCGGCATTCGCTCCGGCAAAGCCTGCGGCGCCTCCGTCCTGGCCCTGCGCACCACCGAAGTCGATCCCCTATTGTCCGCGGCGGGCGCGGATTGGATCGTCAATGACTTGGCTTCCGTCAGGCTCGCTCCGCTCTCAGGCAACCACTATCTCGGGTTTTCCTTTAACGACGAATCTCGGTAGTGAGTCAGTTTCCGATTACGCCACTTATCAGGAACAACGCCGTTTCCGACAGGGCGGAAAGCGTCTAAGCCCCAATTCCCGGTATCCGATCACTCCCAGTGGGGATTGACGTGTGAGTGTCACGATGCCCGCGAAAAAATGGCGCGAAGCCTTTTTTAAACTACTCTGGCTACGTGACCCGAAGGATAACAGCTGGCGTTCTCGTTCTTCTTTTCACCACGGCGATCCTTTTTGCCGCAGCACAGAAAACCCCCAGCTGGAAGCGCTACCTCAGTTCTGGATACGGTTTAGAGATTAGCTATCCGGCGAACTGGCAATTTATCCTAGGCTACCAGAACGACGACGGCAAGCCGCCTTCGCCTGGCCAGCACCCCGCCTTCGCAGGGGAGACCCGCGACCTGTTTGGTTTGGAGATGGATGGTCCTAGCCAGTCGAAGGACGGAGGGGGTTCTTTCGATGACGGAGTGATCGTTGACGTCCAGATTACCGGGACAAGCGGAACCGTCGAGGACTGGAACATGAAGCCCAGTGGCCAGTGGTATCTGCGCCAGTCAGCGCCATCCGATTGGGTGAAACTTCACACATCGTCTGGTCCCGGCGCTGGTGTCAAAAGAGTGGCCGTCGATGCGAACGGATTCACCGGGGCGATCCAGGTTGTTTGCATGGAATCCAATCCATGCAAACCTTTCGAGGAACTGGGCGCCGCATATCGCACGCTGCCGAGCGGCCGAGTCCTTCTCGTCAGTTGGGACAGAGAGGCCGGTGACAACGATTTTTCTTACGAGAAGTACTTCCTGGCCATGCTCTCCACTTTCAAATTGCTCAAGTAGGCGAACGCGCTAAAACCGAGAATCCCAGTTAACCGGAGACGTGGGTCCCAGTAGCCAAGTTACCGGTAATGCGGGTGCATTCTATAGGTCGATGCAACACCATCTAGGAATTGACCTGTTTAAGGATGGTGTTTATGGTCGAAGGGAAACGAACGAGACTCTCTGCCACGGAGAAGAACGACATTTGGGGGCGCTGGAAGGCCGGGCAGTCCATGCATGCGATTGGGCGCGCTTTTGGCAGGCCACATCCCACCATCCGCAAGTTGTTGTTGCCCTCTGGGGGCATCGCTCCCATTGCTCGTCGCCGCTCACGGCTAGCGCTCACTCTCGCTGAGCGAGAAGACATCTCGCGAGGGATCGCTTCCGGCTCGTCGATTCGCGAGATTGCCCGTGGTCTGAGTCGTGCCACCTCGACGGTGAGCCGAGAGATCGCGCGCCATGGTGGCCGGCCTGCCTATCGCGCTCATGACGCGAATCGCCAAGCTTGGGTCGCGGCCTTGCGCCCGAAGAAGTGTCTGCTGGCCATGAACCACGAGTTGCGAGAGATGGTTGCGAGTAAACTGGTCCTGGATTGGTCGCCCGAGCAGATTTCCGGATGGCTGAAGGTCCACTATCCCAATGACGAGAGCATGCGCGTGTCGCACGAGACCATTTATCGCAGCCTGTTCATTCAAGCACGGGGAGCGCTGAAAAAAGAGCTGATGGACCACCTGCGGTCGAAGCGGCGCATGCGTCGCTCGCGCCATTTCAGCGAGCATGGACATTCGCGGGGGCAGATCGTCGACGCTGTTTCCATCCGCGAGAGACCTGCGGAGGCGGAAGACCGGGCGATTCCCGGTCATTGGGAAGGCGATCTGCTGGCCGGAGGAAAGAACAGCTACATTGCGACGTTAGTGGAGCGCCACTCACGCTTTCTCATGCTGATTAAGGTGCGGAGCAAAGATACGGCGGTGGTCGTGGCGGCGTTGAGCAAACATGTTCGTAGACTTCCGGCGACCTTGCGCCGCTCGCTGACCTGGGATCGCGGGTTGGAGATGGCCAAGCACAAGGAGTTTACGGTAGCTACGAATGTGCAGGTCTACTTCTGCGATCCGCAAAGCCCCTGGCAACGTGGAACGAACGAAAATACAAATCTGCTCCTGCGGCAATACTTCCCACGAGGAACCGACCTGTCCACCGTCTCTCAAGAGCAGCTCGACCAGGTCGAGCTGCTCTTGAACCAACGCCCAAGAAAAACCCTGGGATTCCAAACCCCTGCGAGTAAACTTCAGGCAAGTGTTGCGTCGACCATCTGAGCCGGCACGACTTACCAGGACTTGGAAATGCTGTTCGTCGGTTCTATTGCCCAAATTGTAGCTGGTACTCATAATTTTCCACATGCGACTAGCCCCAAGAATTGCGACTTTACGCTCTCGTTTTGAAAGGCCGGAAAAGCTAGTTTTAATGTTCAGCGTCTTTCTCTGCGCTCTCGTAGTTTCCGCTTGTCAGGATGGACCCACGTCGAATCATGCTTTTCCAAAATCGTCGGAGCAGAGGCGGGTTACGTCTCCTAACGGCCGATTTGATGCCGTTTTGGTGGTGGACATGTATGGGCCCGCAGCGGGAGGTGGGGTCGATTCCAAGGTGTATATCGTCTCAAAGGGAGCGCCTGTTTACGCGAAACCGGGGAGCGAGGTATTTAGTTCTGACCCAACAACTAAAGGAGACTTGGTCTGGAAGCGCGAACATCTCCTCGAAATCCACTATGACATTGCCGAGATTCATAAATTCCGTAATTTGTGGGGATCGCATGAAGTTGAAGACGTAGGAAGCGCGGGCGAGGGCGACTTTGAAGTCGAAATACGACTGATGCCAGCCTCAGATTCGTCCGCTTTAAAACAGGACGGGTCATTTCGGAATCCAGGCTATGAATGAGAGTCGCATTTCCTGGAATCCCTCAGCTCAACTCCTGATAAACGCGGTTACCGTCCAGGTGAAATCGGCCTAATCCTCAATGTCCGGTAACGCGACTAATCAGGCAGGTGGAATTATTTCCGAGTTGCCCGTTGTACGGTCAATTAGCACGCTAATCTTCCAGCCTTCCTACAATGCTTGTTTGAGTTTCCGCCGATACTGTTCAAAGGCCTTGCGGCCGGTCGCCGTCAAACACAACAATGTCTGTGGCACGTTGCCGCGATAGGTCTTCGATACCTTGACGTAACCCTCCTCCGCCAGGCGGGACAAATGGCTGGAAAGCGTCCCTTTGTTCATACGAGTTTCATGTTGCAGGTATAGGAAGTCCGCCCTCTCAACGGCGAATAGAAGTGCGACAACCATGAGCCGCGCCGGTTCGTGAATCACACGGTCGAGTTCGGCGATGGTCTGGATTTGAGGGTTCATTGTGCGTCCTGCGCCGGAGCTTGTGCATGGCGAAGATAGAGCCAAAAGCTGATGCCGCCGGAAATCAGCAGCATCGTGCCATAAGCCATCAAAGACAGGAGAATGCTCCCGTCGAGTTTGGCACCACTCGGGTAGCCCACCGACGAGTCGCTGGCCAGCGCGCCCAGAACATCCGCGGGAAGGAAAGCAATCACAAACGATGCAACGGCCATTGCGCCGACGATGACCCACTTCCAGCGAACTGCCCTAGCGATGCCGTAGCCATAGGCTGCGGCAAAAACAAGCCCGGTCAGGGAGGCAAGCATCGAGATGTCCCAGTGGCGTCGGAAGACGATGTACAGACTGGCGGTCACCAACGCGCCGAGTGCGGCGGCGATTGCCCGTGTATGCCATGGTCTTCGGTACTCGACAAACCCCGTGCGGGGGTATGTGATGCGCGTCTTTACGGCTTTGGTGCCGTAGTGAATGAGCAACACCAAGCCGACGAAAGCAAACCACGAAATCTGGTGCCAAACGGAGTCCGCGGGCGAGTGCATCCGCAGCCACAAGAGAAGTGCAAAACCCAGGCACATGACGCTGCCCTCCAACTCGACCAGGCCGTCGATGTTGTGGTAGAACTTAGGCCGATTCAAAATATTTCCGACTTGATCCATATTCGTCCTCCTTATTCACATTGGGCAGTCTGGAATGGTATGCGTCTATTTCGCCTACTAGTCTATGCTGCCTACTAGTTTGTAACACCAACCATAAATGGTCAAGGGCGAATTTCGACAGTCCTGAAGCGCGGGGAATAATACGCTCGACGGCTCTGGGTCGCCGTCGCAGACTGGGCAGTAAAGCCATGCAATTGACGACCGTCAGGTCAAATAAATCTAACGGAAACGGACTGATTTCAGGCTAACTTCCGGTTAGTCGACTACTCACAACTAATGGGGTCAAGTCCTGGTAAACGCGGTTACCAGACAAGTGAAATTAGGATAGAGTCGTCGTCAAATGACGCCGCTGACATCGAGCATCGTCGTCGGAATCCTGGGAAGCGTAGGCGTCGTTCTCGCTTACGGGCTCTCGCTATGGCGCATGTTCAGCCGCAGCCGTGGTGACAGATTTGTGGAGTTCGCCTGCATTACCGTCATGCTGTTCGTGGTGGTGCTGCGCCTGATTAAAATCCCAGATTTTCCTGCTTGGATTTTACAACCAGTGGAAGTCTTGCTTGGTCTGCTATCGTTTGTGACGGTCTTTTTCATGTGTCAGCAGCTATATCGCGCTGTCCGCCGCCGCAGGACGCAATAATTCAATCCCGTACGTGGCATTCCGTCTTCCAACTGGCTGAGTCTAGTCCCCGATTAACGCGCTAACCGGAAACTGACTCAAGATCCGCATCTCCGAAACTTTGACTCGCGTCCGCGCTCTGTTAGAATCGCGCCCGCAAACACACATTCTCACGGGAGCCCAGCATGACCAAAGTCTCGCGCTCTATCTTTCTGACCAGTCTGTTTCTGATTCCCATGGCGACGCCAATCCTCCGCGCCCAGGAAACCCACGAAAAGGAAACCAAAACCGTCGAAAAAGAAAAGCCCACCGAGCCCGCCCCGCCGCCTCCCAAGGAAGAATCCTCCGTAACCGATCACATCCTTAAAATCGGCGCTCAGTCCATCCCCTACAAAGCCACCGCCGCCACCATCCTGCTCAAAAATGAAAAGGAAGAACCCACCGCTCTGATCTACTACACCGCCTACACCCGCACCGACGCCAAGGACACCTCCCAGCGCCCCATTTCCTTCGTTTACAATGGCGGCCCCGGCTCCGCCTCCGTCTGGCTGCACATGGGTGCCTTCGGTCCCAAGCGCGTGGTCACCGCCAACGCCGAGCCCACTCCTCCTCCGCCCTACAAGCTTGCCGATAACGTCAGCTCATTGCTCGACAAAACCGACCTGGTCTTCATCGACCCCGTCGGCACCGGCTTCAGCCACGCCGTCGGCAAAGCCGAGAACAAGGAATTCTGGGGCGTCGATTCCGACGTCAAATCCCTCGCCGAATTCATCACCATCTACGTCAGCCGCACCGACCGCTGGAACTCCCCCAAATTCCTCATCGGCGAAAGCTACGGCACCTTCCGCTCTGCCGCCCTCTCCAACTACCTCCAGAACCACAACGGCATGTATTTCAACGGCATTGTGCTGATCTCTTCGGTCCTTGATCTCGGCACCATTTCCTTCAGCCCCGGCGACGATCAGCCCTACATCTTTTACCTCCCCAGCTACGCCGCAACCTCCTGGTATCACAAGGTTCTTCCCAATCGCCCGGACAATGTCCACACCCTGATCGAGGAAACCCGCCAGTTCGCCGTCACCGAGTACGCCGCCGCGCTGCAAAAAGGTTCCAAGCTCAGCCCCGCCGAAAAAGCCGACATCGCCAAAAAAATCTCGCGCTACACCGGTCTGAGCGAAGACTACCTCATCAAAGCCAACCTTCGCGTCAACCTCCCCCAATTCATGCTGGAACTCCAGCGGAGTCGCGGACTCACCACTGGCCGCCTCGATGCCCGCTTCTCCGGCTTCACCTACGATCTGCTCGGCGAATACGCCCAGTCCGATCCTCAATCCGACGCTATCACCGGTGCCTACACCGCCGCCTTCAACAACTACTTGCGCGACGAACTCAAATTCAGTCTCCAGGACAGAAAATATCTCACCGTTTCCGAAGAGGCCGAACCCGCCTGGGACTGGAAACACAAAGCTGGAGAGAATTTCGGCTTCCCCGGCTCCCCCAACGTCGAAGGCGACCTCATTCAAGCCCTGCTCACCAATCCACACCTGCAAATCGAAGTCGAAAACGGCCTGTACGACCTGGCAACCCCCTTTTTCGCCACCGAATACACCATGGACCATCTCGGCCTGCCCGAAAAGCTGCAGAAAAACATCCACCTGCAGTATTACGACGCCGGACACATGATGTACCTGCGCGACGAAGATCTAGCCAAGCTGAAAGCCAACGTCGCCGCCTTCATTGACGCCTCCTCCAAGCACGACTAGAAGCCATCAAGCCATCTCATAAATGCGGAGGGGGTCGGAGCTTTAGCTCCGACATTTAAAGACACGCAAAATCGGGCTTCAGCCCCTGAGGAAATTCTTCTCTTCCTGTCTCGGCCATTAGGAGATAGCCTCCAGCCATATGAACCAAATCGGAACTTGACACTCTGGTGATCTTATGCTACACTTTCGTGTAATTGATCCGGAGAGGTGTGTCTGTCTTTTCCGCTCGTAGCGCCATAAGAGGCTAACTTGCCCAGAATGAACACTTGCAAAAGTCTATGAAAATAAACAACTTTAACCCCCTCCAGAATGAACACTTACAAAAAAAGAAGGGGAGGGGAGTGTTAAAGATATAACTACCGGATGGCCGCTTTTCAGTAACGGGTAATCTTCTCGCGCCAACTCCGAACACTTTACACAAACAGGCTAATAACCTCGGCTACACTGATTTCGTCGGACGGCCACTCGAATCGGCCCTCTTCAGGCGACCCAGCGAATTTCGAGTCGATCCAAACGGAGAAACAAAACAAACCATGGCAACAACTCCGCAGGCACCACCATCTCAGGCACCCGTTTCTCAAGCACCAGCTTCGCAGCGCACCATTCACACCGCCCAGCTCATTACCGCGATGCTCAAGTCCAACGGCCACGTCAGCGATCTGATTTTCTCTCCCGGACGCGCACCGCAAATCGAAGTCAGCGGCGAACTCGTCGAGTTGAAGTTCAAGGGTCTGGAATCCCTGAGCCCGGATGACACCCGCTTCATCGCCTACGACATCATCGGCAAGAACGACCATCCCATCCGCAAACTCGAGCAGGATGGCTCTGCCGATCTCTCCTACGGACTCGCCGGCCTGGCTCGTTTCCGCGTCAATATATTCCGCCAGCGCGGCACCTACGCGATCGTCATGCGCGTGATTCCCAATGTCATTCCCGGTTTTCAGCAGTTAAACCTTCCGTCGCAACTCGAAGATATCGTGCACCTCCGCAACGGCGTCGTCCTGGTCACCGGCCCCACTGGATCTGGGAAATCCTCCACGCTCGCCGCCATCATCGACAAGATGAACGAAGACAAGGCCTTCCATATCCTGACCATCGAAGACCCCATCGAATTTTTGCACCGCCACAAGAAGTCCACCATCCACCAGCGCGAACTCCACAGCGACACGCCGACCTTCGCCATGGCCCTGCGCGCCGCGCTTCGCCAGGCTCCCAAAGTCATTCTCGTAGGCGAAATGCGCGATCGCGAGACCATTGAGATCGCTCTCGAAGCCGCGGAAACCGGGCACCTCGTGCTCTCCACCCTCCACACCATCGACGCCTCCAAAACCGTTGAACGCATCATCGGTGTCTTTCCGCAGAGCGATCAGCAAGGCATCCGCACGAGATTCGGAAAAGCCTTCCGCTACATCGTTTCGCAGCGTCTGCTTCCAAAAAAAGACGGCAAGGGACGCATCGCCGCCATCGAAATTCTCAAAGCCACCATGCGCACCCGCGAGTACGTCGAAAAGGGTGAAGGCGAAGGCAAAACGCTCCTCGACGCCATGCGCGACGGTGACACCGAAGGCATGCAGCACTTCGACGGCGTCATCGAAAAATTCATCCGCAACGGCACCATCGATTTCGAGACCGGCATGGCCTTTTCGACCAATCCCGGCAATATGCGCCTGGAACTCGCCGACTTCATCGACAATCCCCGCGGACCCAAAGCAGCCGCCCCAAAACCCAGCGAAAATCGCCTGACCGAAATCGAAGTCGAGCCGTAAACGAGGTCGTTATTTGTTCGAGCATCGACATTTTTTCTGACACCCGCGCGCGTCACAGACGCGAAAGAAAATTTGAGGCATTCCTTCATCAAAAAAAGCCTACAATTCCTCGTTCATGACCGGACTTGACGACGCGACAACTCTCCGCACTCTCCACACCCTCGCAGTCTCCCTCGGCATCGCCATCGCGCTAGGCGTGATCGCGCTGCTGTTTCCGCGCGCCGCACAAACCCTGTTCGACCGCGCGGAACGCACACTCGCGGAGTTCTCCGAGCGCCGCACGCTCGCCATCGTTGCGCTGTTCCTCGCGGTGATCGCCACCCGCCTCCTCGCGCTCCCGTTCCTCCACGTCCCGGTCCCCGGCATCCACGACGAATACAGCTACCTGCTGCTCTCCGACACTTTCGCTCACGGGCGACTGACCAATCCCACGCATCCGATGTGGATCAGTTTCGAGACATTCCACGTGAACTGGTTTCCTACCTATTGCTCAATGTATCCGCCCGCGCAAGGCGCCGCGTTAGCGGTCGGGCAAATTCTGGGAAATCCCTGGATCGGCGTTCTACTCAGCGACGCTGCCATGTGCGCCGCAATCCTCTGGATGCTGCAAGCCTGGCTGCCATCGCGATGGGCCTTCCTGGGCGCAGCGATCGTCGCGCTGAAACTCGGAATCGCCAGCTACTGGATGAACAGCTACTGGGGAGGCGCAGCCGCGGCCATCGGCGGCGCGCTGGTCTTGGGTGCGGCCGCGAGAATCGTCAAGCGCGCGCGTATTCGGGATGCGCTTTTGCTTGGAACAGGTATTGCCATTCTGGCGAATAGCCGCCCATATGAAGGAGTTCTTTTTTGTGCTCCCGTCGGCGTGTGGCTCCTGTGGTGGCTGATGGGCGAGACCAAATCAAACGACGTGCTGCGCGTACGCCTCACGAATGTCGTTGTTCCTCTCACGATCGTTTTGGTTCTCACGGCCGCGTGGATGGGCTACTACAACTGGCGTTTAACCGGTAATGCGCTGCTGATGCCGCATGTGCTCAATACGCGCACTTATCACACCGCGCCGCTTTTTCTGTGGGAACAGCCGAAGGCCGAAATGCACTACCGCAATCAGCAGTTCGAGGATTTCTACAACGGCTGGGAGCGTGAAAATTACCATCAAACCCGTTCTGATATTTTTCGCGTCTCGTGGGAAAAGCTATTTCGCGGCAGCGTCACCTATTTCTGGCCGGGGTTGTTGCTGGCTCTTCCCGCGCTGCCGTTCGTATTGCGCGATCGAAAAATGCGTCTGCCGTGGATCATCGCGGTCATTGGAGTGGCCGGCGTTTTTGTCGTCATTTGGTCCAACGCTCACTATGCCGCGCCGATCACCTGCGTGCTTTATCTGCTGGTGGTACAAACCACCCGCCATTTGCGCACGATGCGCATCGGCACGCGCCCGATTGGTTTGGCATTGTCGCGAGCCGTGGTTCTATCTTTGTTAGTTGGCACGGGAATCAACGTCGTCCGCCACGTCTGCGATCCGCTCTTCTGGACCTGCGAAGGCGATCCCAGCCGGGCGACGATCGCCAACAAATTAAAGCAAACGCCAGGCAAACACCTGATCATCGTGCGCTATGCGGAAGATCACAACATCCACGACGAATGGGTCTACAACGGCGCCGAAATCGACGAAGCTAAAGTCTTATGGGCACGAGAAGTTAACCCCGAACAAGACGCCAAGCTCCTGGCTTATTTCAAAGATCGCAAAGTCTGGCTCGTGACTCCCGACACGGACAACACCTACCTCGAGCCCTACACGCCGCCCGGCGCCCCACTCGTCCCGGAGCAATAACTGGAATGCAAGTTCGAATGCAGCTTGATGTTCATGTGGCAAACGATCGGTCTTATGCCGCGCTGGGGTGGAAGAGCACGCGCACCGGCCAAAACAGGTGTAGAATCTCCGTCCATAACCCGTTTTGCACGTCCCCCAATTCCGTTTGGTGAGGTTCTTACTTGGCGCAAACCATGATCGGTGCAACACCTGTGTCTGCGGCAAAAATCGCGGAACGCCGAATCAATTCAGATCGCCTGTTCTACGTCGTCGCTGCAGGTATGATGCTGATTTTCACCGCCGGGGGATTCCGGAACTTCTATCTGCACGGCCGGGCCCCTTGGGGGAACATGACCAACCAGATTGTCCCACTGATCGTTGCTCACGGGCTCGCCATGACGGGTTGGGTACTTACATTTTTGCTTCAAAGCATTCTGATCGTGACTGGCCACCGGAAACTTCATCTGGTGATTGGTCCACTTGGGGGTGTCCTTGCCGTGGCCATTGTGATTCTGGGTACAACGGTGGCGCCCTTATCTGTTCGCTTCAGCCCGCAAATTTACGCTGAACTGGGCGGGCCAAGACCTTTCCTGGCCATGATGTTTGTGCAGATGCTGTCGTTCGGAACGCTTGTGGGCCTCGGCCTGGTATATCGCCGCAGGCCCGAGATCCATCGTCCGATGATGCTGTTAGCCACCATCGTAATCCAATCCGGTGCATTGGGCCGTTTTCCCTACGTAGAAAACCTTTCCGCGTTTCCGCCGTTGTATGTTTGGGGACCGGTATTGCTTTTCGGGGGGTTGCTTTTTGTTCTTCAGTGGGGAATGAGCCGAACCTTGAATCGATGGTATTTGATGGGTTACGCCGGGATGGTGATTGCGGCCTTTATGTCTGTCGCCGTGGGCCACACTAAGCTCTGGAATCGCATGGTCAGTACGTTCGTCCCGTGAAAACCGGAGTTTCACACTGCCAACGCCATGAAAGTCGGGCAGTCGGAACTGACCCCGCTACCAACCTGGGGTAAAGCGGTGCCGCGTGCCTGCAACAATCAATGGCGCGTCGCAGTCAAGCCGCACTGAAGATGTTCGCGTTCAGGAATTCGTTGCGGAATTTTCCCTGCGGATCGAATTTCTTGCACAGCGTCACAAAGTTGGGCAGCTTTTCGTAGTGGGAATGAAGCTGCGTGAGAGGCATGGTGAACAGCTTTCCCCAGTGGGGACGCGCTCCGAACGGGGCCAAATTTCTTTCGATCACAGGCAGCAGTTTTTGCACCGCGGGCCAATCCTGCTTCCAGGTGAAGTGAATCGTTACGCAAGGTTGCTTGTAGCAAGGACTCATCCACAGGTCGTCGGCCGCGATTGTGCGGATTTCCGAAATCAGGAGGTGCGGGCTGATTTGTTCGTGCAGGTGGCTCACCGCCATCACCGCTTCGACCGCATGTGGGCGCGGCACGAAATACTCGGATTGCAACTCTTTGCCGGCACTGGGAGTAAAGCCCATTTTAAAATGCGGCAGCCGCTCGTACCACGGACCGGGCACACCGAGTTGCTCGGTGCAATTTTCCGCGGAGAGTTCGGCGATGGGGTGCAGATTTTTGGTTGCGCGTTTGGCCCCGTAAAATTCTTCCGGAGCATCCATGGCCTTGCCCTCTTCCACGCGCTTCTTCAGCCAGACCTCGTTGAATTGTTGCTGCTTCCAGCCGGTGAACAGGCTGACGCTGTACGCGCTCGATTCAATGGCCTCGAAGTTTTCGGACCACTGGCGCATCGGCAGATTTTCGAACACATATTGCCGCACCTGGAAGGTTGGTTGCACGTCGAGCGTCACTTTGGTGATCACTCCGAGAGCGCCAAGCCCGACAACCGCGCCACGAAATGTGTCGCCGTCGTCGCGCCTTGACAATCGCACCACGTCGCCTGAGGCGGTGACCAACTCCAGCGCGGAGACTGCCGTCGCCAGGTTCCCGTTCTTGTCGCCGGAACCGTGCGTTGCGGTACTGCATGCGCCGGCAATCGAAATGTGAGGAAGCGATGCGAGGTTGTGAAGGGCAAAGCCCTTGCTGTCGAGATCGGGGCAAAGCTGGCCGTAACTCATGCCGCCCTCGACGGTGACCGTGCGCGCCTGGTCGTCGAACGCCGCAATTTTCGCCATCGGGCGCACGGACAGAAATTGGTCGGTGCTGTTAGCGATGGTGTTGAAGCAGTGGCGGGTGCCGAGGACCTTCAGCTTTTCCTGCTTCGCTACAAATGCGCGGACCTCTTCCAGCGAGCTCGCGGAGTACAGGCGCTCGGTGCCGTATTCGAGATTGCCTGACCAGTTTTTCAGTTTGTCATCGGGCATGGCGGCCAGCAGCGGCGAGATGATCGGAGTTGCCATCATCGCCGAAGAAAGCTTGATAAATGTTCTCTTGTTCATGGTTTTTCACCTAACGGGAATTTGTGTCAATGCGTGGCATAGTTGGCTGCATTGTTGATGGGTGCGCTCAAATGTTGCGTCTGGGCGTTCGGGGCGCACCCTTTGAAGGTCAGACTAAACAGGTTGCGGAAAAATGCAACAAAACTAAGAAAAAGCTTTCTTCAGGGGCTGAAGCCCAATGAGAGCAAGCTGTTTACGTCGGCGCTAAAGCACCGACCTCCTGAAGAAAGAGACTTTTTCGGCAGCCTGTAAAGCAGTGCTGCACCCCTGCAAGCTTTTTTGATCACCGCGAGGCCCCCATTAATCACCGCGAGGCCACCATTAAATTGTTTAGGCCGAGTTCGAATCGTTCGTGATGGAATTCTTTGAAGCCAATTTGTTGGAGCATGGCTCGCAAGGCTTCGACGGGAATCCGTTTTTGGTGTTCGTCGCTTTCCATCTCATCGCTAACCAGGCCCAGCGCATGCAGAACTTTCAATAGTGGATCCACCATTTCCGAAGGCCAGGTCATGATCAGCGACCCGCCGGGCGCGAGAATCCGATGCGCCTCTCGCAGCACCGGGCCTGGGTCCGGAAGATGTTCGAGGACCGCGAGCATCACGACATGATCGAATTGCCCCGATTCCAGAGGCAACGGCGCTCCAATGTTTCCGCGAACGCGCCACCACCGACCGCGCACGCCGTCTTCGACCTGGTCGTCGACGCCGACGCCGTGCGAAATCTTATCGCCCGCATAGTTCAGGAAAGCCGCTTCCAGTCCGCAACCCAGATCGCAGACGCTTGAGCCGGCGCGGATATAGGGATATGCCGCGTGAAAGCGAAGCTTCGCGATGAAATGATCAAGTCCTGTGTAAGCCATCTATTTCAGGTCGTAATCGCCGATGTAGGTGCCGCGGCTGATGCCCAGCATGCTGAGGAAAAACGAGGCGAAGATCACCTGAATCCCGATAAATAACCACATGGACCAGAACAGGACTGCGCGCACCTGGTGCAGGGGCCCGAACCCGCTGGCCACCCAGCCCCAGACCACCCAGAGGCAACCCGCAAATCCCACGACAAACAATGCGCCGCCGAGAAGCAGCCCGGATTCCAGGGTCACGTGCGTGAGCGCGCGCCGCAAGGAATGATTGCGATGATCGAAGCGCTCCGCGTAGCTGAACACTTTGGCGAACGCTCCGATCGACAGAATCTGCACGCCCAGCAGCGTAAACATCACGCCAAAAATCATGGTGTGCACGTCCAGCGTCACGCGCGGGGTCAAAACACGCGGGCCGGGCAGCAGCCAGAACACCAGAAACAATCCCGCGGCGACCAGCGATGCGCCCGGTAAAAGAAACAACCAGTTCGGCGCATACAGCAGCATGAAGCGCAGATGCCGCCAGCCATCGCGAAAACTTCGCAGATGGGGCGGGCGTCCCCGTTTGTCGGGCCACAGTGTGATGGGAATTTCCGTAACTTTGGCCTGCAGTTGAGCGGCCTTGACCACGAATTCCGACGCAAACTCCATTCCGGTGCTGCGCAGATCCATCCGGTCGTAGACGGCGCGCGTGAATCCGCGCATCCCGCAGTGGCTATCGCCGATTCCGGCGTGAAAAAATAAATTCAGCACCCAGGACAGCGCGGGATTCCCGATATATTTGTGGTGCCAAGGCATGGCGCCGGGCTTGATCTCGCCGCGGAAGCGGTTCCCCATCACTACGTCGTAGCCCTGGCGCCATTTCTCGACGAATCGCGGCACCTCGCTGAAATCGTAGCTATCGTCGGCGTCGCCCATGATGATGAACGCGCCGCGGGCCGCCGCAATGCCCGCCCGCAGCGCCGCTCCGTACCCACGTCGCGGCACCGGGACCACCCGGGCGCCAAGCTTCTCCGCGATCTCGACAGACCCATCCGTAGATCCGTTGTCGGCCACAACGACTTCTCCGCGGAGTCCCGCCGCGCGGAAAGCCTCAAGGGCCTTCTCGACGCAGATCCCAATCGAGTTGGCCTCGTTCAAGCACGGAATCACTACCGACACATCGGCCGTGCCCTCGATCGTCTGTGTCACGAGGCGCGTCGAAATCTCCGTATTAACGGTATCCAGGCTCAATTCATTATCCCGAACGACGCTTCCGGTCGTTATCTCGAGAGACTTCCGGCTTGCATTTTCCTGCGCCGACACTATTATGGCGACGTTGCTGCAAGCTCCCTGAGACCCCATTGTCTAACACATCCGACGCGTCCTCCACCACTCCCATCGCGCCAATAGGGGCCATCGCTGCAAGCGCCGCCGACGCGGCACGTTCACGCGGCGGGCTACTGAAAGTTCTCGGAGTTTGGTTCGGGATCGCGGCCGCCGTGGGCAACACCATCGCAGCGGGAATCGTACGCGCTCCCGGCGATATCGCGCAGTGGCTGCCGAATATTTATCTCTTCTTCGGAGTCTGGATCCTCGGCGGACTCTACGCACTGGTCGGCGCATCCTCGATGGCCGAACTGGGCGCGGCCATTCCGCGCAGCGGCGGTCAATATAACTTTTCGCGGCGGGCCATCGGCGACTACGCCGGCTTTATCGTGGGGTGGAGCGACTGGCTCTCCACATGCGGCACGGCCGCGGCCGTTGCCATCGTCATCGGGGAATACAGCGGCGCGCTGATTCCCATACTCGGCGGACACATCCAGCCCATCGCGATCGTGGTTATCGTGGGATTTTTCATCTTGCAGTGGCGCGGAATCAGCTGGGGCAAGGGCACGCAACTGGTCACTGCTGCGATGAAGACCATCGCTTTCCTGATCCTCGTTGGGGCATGTTTCCTGTTCGGCGGGCAAGCGCGCAATGCCGTGCCCACGGCGGCACAAGCAGCCAGCGCAGCGCACGCCGCGGCAGCCATGCCTACGCTGCAATCCGGCTGGCCGCTCATCATTGCTTTTATGCTAGCGCTGCAAGCGGTGCTGTACACCGTGGACGGATGGGACGGCGTGATCTACTTTGGGGAAGAAGTCCGCAACCCCGGCCGCGATGTCCCGCGCGCCATCTTCGGCAGCGTCTTCTCGATCATGGGGATCTACCTGCTGATCAATGCCGCGGTCCTGTACGTTCTCCCGCTCAGCCAAGTCGCCGGCAATACGTTCTCGTTAGGGACCGCGGCCGACCGCATCTTCGGGCACCTGGGCGATCCGATCATTCGTTCGATCATGGTCATCTCGCTGCTTTCGTGCATGAACGCGAATCAACTGTTCTGTTCGCGCACGCTGTACGCCATGAGCCTCGACGGCCTGTTTTTCCGGCAAGCCGCCAAAGTCAACACTGGGGGCACACCCGCGTTCGCCCTGTTCCTCAGCACCATCGTCGCCGTGGTGTTCGTGCTCGGCCCATTCGAACGGGTCATCGCGATGCTCTCATTTTTCTTCGTAGCGAACTACACCCTCACCTACGCCTCGCTGTTCATTTTGCGCAGAAAAGAACCGCAAATGGCGCGGCCTTATCGCGCCTGGGGCTACCCGTACACCACGACCATCGCGCTGGCGGGCTCGATTCTGTTTCTGATCGGGTCGATAGCGACCGACCGGCACAACGCGCCGCTGGCGCTGCTCATGCTGATCGCGAGTTACCCGGTGTACCGGGCGATGAAATACGCGAGTCGGAAAGGCGAAGTAAAGATGTGAAGAAATAAGGAAGTAATGAACGAACGGGGAGAAATCGGACAGGAACAAAAGTCGCAACGAAATCAGAATCTAGAAGCCATCAAGCCATCTCATGAATGACCGAGACAGAAAGAGAAGAATTTCCTCAGGGGCTAAAGCCCAATTTTGCGTGTCTAGAATGTCGGAGCTAAAGCTCCGACCCCCTGAAATGCATTTATGAAATGACTTATGACTCCTAGACTTCGGGGGCTACTTTCTTTAATTACGTTCTTTACGTCAGTGCTTCAGACTTTTTCCGCGATGCTTTTTCCCTGCAGGAACAACAATAAATAGTCTTTCCCACCGGTCTTCGAATCGGTCCCCGACATATTGAATCCGCCGAACGGATGGGCGCCCACCATGGCGCCGGTGCATTTCCGGTTCAAGTACAAATTCCCGACGTAAAAGTTTTCGCGTGCCTTTTCTAATTTCTGGGGATTCCGCGAATATACGCCGCCGGTCAGCCCAAACTCGGTGCCATTGGCAATTTCCAGCGCGTGATCGAAATCCCGCGCCTTGATGACCGCCAAGACCGGCCCGAAAATCTCTTCCTGCGCGATGCGCGCCTTCGGATCCACATCAGCGATCACGGTAGCCTGCACGAAATACCCATCGCCCGGGGCACGATCGCCGCCGACGAGCAGGCGCCCCTCTTTCTTTCCCACATCAATATATCCAAGCACGGTCTCGAGCGCCGCCTTGCTCACCACCGGACCCATATAATTGCCGGGTTCTTCGCTGGGCCCCACGGTCACCTTCTTGGCGCGCTCCGCAATCTTCTGGACGAATGTGTCATAAACCTTCTCGGAGACAATCGCCCGCGAACACGCGGAGCATTTCTGGCCCTGATACCCAAAGGCCGCCTGCGCCACGCCTTCGACGGCCGCGTCTATGTCCGCCTCTTCATCTACAATCGTGGCGTCTTTGCCGCCCATTTCCAGGACGGTGCGCTTGATCCAGATCTGGCCCGGCATTTTCTTTCCCGCGACCTCGCTGATGAGCAAGCCCACTTCCTTGGACCCGGTAAAGGTGATAAAGCGCGTCTTGGGATGCTTCACCAAAGCATCGCCCACAATTTCGCCGGCGCCGGTTAGAAAATTCAAAGCGTCCTTGGGAATGCCGGCCTCGTACAAAATCTCGACCATCTTGGCCGCCACCACCGACGCTTCCTCGGATGGCTTCAGGATCACGGTGTTCCCGGTGACCAAGGCCGCCGCCGTCATCCCAGTCGCGATGGCTGCCGGGAAATTCCAGGGCGGAATCGCGGCGCCCGCGCCCAGCGGGATGTACACCATAAAATTCTTCTCGCCCTTCATCGGCGTTGTGGGCTGCGGCCCGGCCAAGCGCAACATCTCGCGCCCGTAAAATTCCAGAAAATCGATGGTCTCCGCGGTATCTCCGTCGGCTTCCGCCCAGGACTTGCCGACCTCGTAACAGATCCAAGCGGAAATCTCAAATTTCCGCTGGCGAATAATCTTCGCCGCCCGAAACAAACATTCCGCCCGGCGTTCCGCTGGCACCCTTTTCCACGATTCAAAGGCCTTATTCGCCGCCAGGACGGCCTGATTTGCGTGTTCGACATTCGCCGCCTGAAACACGCCGATCACCTGCGAGGGATGGGAAGGATTGGTGGACATCATCTTCGCGGTCGTAAAAACCTTCTCGCCGCCGATGTACATGGGATACTCGCGCCCAAACTCCGCCGCGACCTTCTTAAGCGCGGCCTCCATAGCGGCCTTGTTCTCGGGCCGTGAAAAGTCCACGAACGGTTCATTCGCGAAGTCACCAACCCGAACGGTTGTTTCTGCTGTAGCCATCAAGCTCTCCTCGGTCCTCCATTCTACGTCGCGCTGGTCATCCCCACAACGGGCTCACGACGGCGATGGGTCTTGCAGCGTTGTGGTACCGGGCTGAAGACACAGCCAGGAATGGTTGTGCTACCGCCCCTGCATGACTCCGTGCCCGCACTCCGCGCGCAGCACTTGCCGCATGCTTGGGAACCCTGGATAATTCGGCGCACGCTGCGCAAAGGATATCCGCTCGTGGCCATCACGTTTCGCTTCCACTACCCCATTGAGCGCACTATGGCGTTCGAGCGGGAGTATCATCCCAACTTGCGGCTTTCCTTGCCGGAAAAGCGCGAGCTGCTGAAATCCGCGATCACCATCTGGATGCTAGAAGACGGCAAACTCGTCGGCGAGACTTACGGCGTGCCCTGGAGCGGCAAGGACGACATGATGGGTTTCCCGCGCGATCCCGAAGCAATTTACTGCTACTCGAACACGATTTTGCGCAAGTACCAGGGCAAAGGTTATGGTGCCATTTTGAAGGCGGCGTTTATCGGCCGGGTATCGCGCGATTTCAAACGCATCTACGGACACGCTCGCCCCGGAGCCAGCCAGGCATTGAACAAGAAGTTCGGCGCCCGAATGGGCAAGACCTACAAAAACTGGTTCGCCACGGGCGAGGATTACCGGATGTACGTTCTGCGCCTGGGGAAATAGGAGCAGTTCCCAGAATGGGATGGGAAGCACTCCCAGGTGCCGGACCAAGCCGCGCGAGGGCGCTAGCGGAAGCGAGAAACAGCAAGTACCAGGACCCCTTTCGCCGAAATGCTAAGTGCTCTCTAAGTCTATTTAAATGAGTGGTCTAGATAATGATGCATAGAGCACCGATCCGTGCAAATCGGACGACAGACCGAAACCCGAAGCGCAAACTGGGGTTGAAGTAGCTAAGGCCGGAGAATTAGCAACACACCCCGGCAGTTTCAGAACGTCGGTTCATTGACGCCCCGAGCGCCCAAGTCGAGCGGGGACGCAAGGACCTGTGGGGAGGATCCTGTGGTTAGCAGACTGGTTTCCGTCCGTACCTTATTTCTGGCCTTATCGGTTGCGTTGGTTTCTCTGGCTCCGGCGCCTGCCAAGGCGCAAATCGCCGTTGGCATCGGCATATCAGTCCATGTGGCTCCGCCGGCCATTCCCGTGTACGTACAGCCAGCTTGCCCAGTTGAGGGATATCTGTGGACACCAGGGTATTGGGCTTATGGCGATGCGGGCTACTACTGGGTTCCGGGCGTGTGGATCGCTCCCCCGAGGGTCGGAGTGCTTTGGACTCCCGGGTACTGGGGCTGGGGCGGAGGCGTTTACGCGTGGCACGCCGGGTATTGGGGACCGCACATTGGGTTCTACGGCGGCGTGAACTACGGCTTCGGGTACGGCGGTGTGGGCTTTGTGGGCGGCGAATGGCGCGGTGGGCATTTCGCGTATAACACCGCGGTCGTCAACGTAAACACCACGGTGATTCACAACACCTACGTCAACAAGACGGTGATCGTGAATAACACCACGCGGACCAGCTTCAACGGCGGCCCCGGCGGCATCAACCGGGCAGCGAACGCGGAGGAACTTCGCGCGAGCAACGAGTCGCACATCCAACCGACGTCGGCGCAGATAGCGCACGAACACACGGCGAGCACCAATCGCGCAAACTTCGCGTCCGAAAATCACGGCCGGCCCGCGACGGCTGCGATGAGCCGCGTCAACGCCCGCGAAGGTAACCAGCAGGCGCGCATCGCTCAAGGCGTGAAGTCCGGGCAACTGACTCCGCGCGAAACGAGCCATCTGGAAAACAAAGAAGCGCACATCAACAACGAAGTGCACAACGACCGCGCGGCCAACGGCGGGCACTTGACGCAGCAGGAACGCCAGCAGGTGAACCATCAGCAGAACAACGCGAGCAAGCAGATCTACAACGACAAGCACAACGCGAAGACGGATCACCCGGCGCAGGAACACAACGCCGAGCACCGGCCGAATCGCTAAACCGAAGTCAATCAAATATAGGCAAATATGGGGAATGACGCCGCCGGCTTTTTACAAGCCGGCGGCTTTGTTTTTGGATGAAGCCTCACCGGGGAATGCGGATCGACTGACTGGCGGAGATGCAGGCGCGGCGAGTTGCGTCGCCACTGGCGCTGAGCCAGTCGACTAGCGGTATGATGTGGCGGCTTCGGCGTCCATTGGGCGACTCGCTAGCCTAAGGACCCGCCGCCATTTTGTTGCATCCAATCGACGGCGCTTGGAGCCGGCTTATTCGCGTGCTTAACGAATATCGCAAGAAGCGTCATTTCGAAAAGACCCCGGAGCCCGCTGGTAAAATTCACGGGAGCGGCGATCGTGTGTTCGTGGTGCAGAAGCACGCGGCAACACGGCTGCATTACGATTTACGGCTGGAAGTCGACGGCGTGCTGAAGTCGTGGGCTGTGCCGAAAGGGCCCTCGATGAATCCCGGCGACAAACGGCTGGCGGTCCAGGTGGAGGACCATCCATTCGAATACCGCAAATTTGAAGGGTCGATCCCGAAAGGTGAATACGGCGGCGGCGAGGTCATCATCTGGGACGAGGGCACTTACGCGCCGGAAGGAGAGATGAGCACGCGCGATCAATTGGCGCGTGGCGAATTGAAGTTCCAGCTTCACGGCGAGAAGCTGCGTGGAAGTTTTGTGATCGTGCGGTTGCGGAAGCCAGGCACCAAGAATGAATGGCTGCTGATCAAGCACCGCGACTCATTTGCGGACGACAAGTGGGACGCGGAGGAGCACGCGGAATCGGTGGTGACCGGCCGGACGCTGGAAGATATTGCGGAAGGCAGGCCCGCTTCGCGAGAACGGCGCGTCGTGGGCGCGTCCGAGCTGACGGGCGCGGTGGAAGCGACGATGCCGAAGATGCCGGGAGGCGCGCGCGCTACGCTGGCGGAATTGAAGGAAAAACCGTTCTCCCATCCCGACTGGATTTTTGAAATTAAATGGGATGGTGTGCGCGCGATCGCGGAGATCAAGGACGGGAAAACAACTTTGTGGGCGCGCTCCGGGCGGGACGTCACCAAGGAATATCCCGAATTCAACAATCTGGCGGAAAAGTTCCGGCTGAAGAATGCGATCGTGGATGGAGAGATCGTCACACTTGATGAGCACGGACGCAGTAATTTCCAGAAATTGCAGAACCGGCTGGGCGTGCAGAATCCTTCTCAAAAGCTGATGCAAGCGGTGCCGCTGGATTATTACGCGTTCGATCTGATGTATGCGGATGGCTATGACTTGCGAAAGGCACCATTGGTGGAGCGCAAGGAGTTGTTGCGGAAAGCTCTGGTCGGAAATGACCGGGTTCACTATTCGGAGCATATCGCGGAAAAGGGCGAGGAATTATTCGAGGCGGCGCGCGCGAAAGGCCTCGAAGGACTCATCGGCAAGCTCAAAAACAGCACTTACTCCGGTACCCGCACATCAGCGTGGCTGAAACTGAAGATTGTGCAGGAATTGGACGCGGTGATCGCGGGTTTCACGGAAGGGCGCGGGAGCCGAAAATATTTTGGCGCCCTCGTGCTGGGTCTGTATGAGAAGGGCGAGTTGAAATTTATAGGCAGCGCGGGCACTGGATTCGACGAAGGAACGCAGAAATCCATTTTTGAGAAATTGCAGGAATTGGGAACGCCGCAATGTCCTTTCAAAAGAGCCCCCGCGCTGCGGGAAAAGGTGGATTGGGTCAAGCCGGAACTAGTGGCGCGGGTCAAGTATGCCAATTGGACCACAGACGACCACCTGCGAGCACCGGTATTTCTCTCCTTGCGGAACGACCGTACGGCCAAGGACTGCACATTCGAGGACGCGAAGCCCGGAGCGCCCAAAGTAGCGACGGAGGGTAAGACGGGGAAGGCGGAACAGGTGAAAGGCAAAGGGAAAACCAAGTCGACGAAAGCAACGCCGCGGAAAGCGGAAATTTTGGAGGAAGCGCCCGCGGACAACAGCGCGATGAAAACGGTGGCGCGAAAAGCAACTGCGAAGTCGCGCGAGAAACTTTCGCAGTCGACGGGATCTGCGTCGACCAAGATGGCGAGTGATGCGGAAAGGGAATTGAGGACGGGCAGTTCGGAATCATTGGATGTTGAGTCGGACGGGCAGCGCGTTCATCTGACGCACCTGAACAAGATCTATTTTCCCGAGGTTGCGCTTCGGAAGAGGGATCTGCTTGCTTATTACTACCGCATGGCGCAGTACATTCTTCCATTTCTGAAGGACCGGCCGATGGTACTGCGCCGGTATCCGGACGGAGTGGGTGGCAAGGCGTTTTTCCAGAAAGAGGCGCCTTCGTTCTTGCCGGACTGGATCGGCACCGCGACGGTCGAATCCGAGGAGCGCGGCGGCGAGATGCAATACATCCTAGCAAACACGCGGGCGGCGCTGCTGTACCTGACGAATCTCGGTTGCATCGATCACAACCCATGGTCGAGCCGCGCGCAGAGCCAGGACCGGCCGGATTATGTTTTCTTCGATCTGGATCCTACGCCGGGAACACCGTTTTCTTCCGTGCTGCACATCGCGCGAGAGATTTACAACATGCTGAAGTCGATTCGGATGCAGTGTTTCCTGAAGACCTCGGGCGCGTCGGGATTTCACATCTTCATTCCGCTGGAAGCGCGGTACACCTACGAACAGACGCGGACGTTCGCTGAAGTGGTGGGTCGATTAGTCGCGGCGGAAAATCCGAAGCTCACGACATTCGAGCGAACCGTCAGCAAGCGCCCCAAGGGGCACATCCTGATCGACGCGCTGCAGAATGCGAACGGGAAACCGTTGGCATGCGCGTATTCCGTGCGGGCGGAGCCTAAGGCGCCGGTTTCGACGCCGCTGGCTCCCGAGGAACTCGCGAAGAATATTACGCCGGACACCTGGACGCTGAAGAATTTTGACGAGCGGATCGAAGATGCCGGCGATCTGTGGAAGGACTTCTGGAAGAAGCGTCAGACGCTAGATCGCGCGCTGGAATTGCTGGGAAAGAAATTCCCCAAAGCCGAGAAGGCGGCTGGCTAGGCAGAATCTGTTTGTTTCCCCGCTGAGAAATGGAAAATCGCATGACAAGTGCCGGCGGCGCACTCGTCTGAGATATGGAAATTGTGAACGATGAGTTGCTATCGGCGCTTCTGAGGGACCGATCCCGGTTGACATATCGATTCGGAAAAGTGAGAGCTCCCCTTGGCCGTGTTCGAGGCCGTCCACTTGATGGAAAGTGACGAACGACAGGAACACCAAAGTTTCGACCAAGGGGATCTCGGGAACGCGAGTCGGCTATGAGCGGATGGTGAGCACTGGGCACCGCGCACCGCAGACTATCTTGTAAGCCTTTGAGGTCGGCGTATGACCGGCGAGTCCTGTTCGCTTCTTCGCGCCGATCAAAATCAGGTTCGCTCTCGTCTCCTGGCTGACCTTCAGGATTTCTTCAGCCGGGTCACCATTCACGACTCGGAAGACCGGAAGACAGTGCAACTCACCCGCGGGTATCAGTTCCTGCATTTCTTCCGTAATTGCTTCCTTCTCCCTTTCGCCCACGGGCTTCTTGCCGTGCGTGACATGAAGCACCGTGAGTCTGGACCGGTGCTCCTGCGCCAGGAAGAACGCGTAAGCCGCTTCTCTATCGACCGCTGGACCAAAGTCGGTTGCGAAGAGAATATTCTTGAACTCCATCTCGTAAAAGGGTTCCTCGTCGATTCGGGGACCCACGGTCAGGACCGGGACTCGGGTCTGCCTGAAGATTTGTTCCGCTGTCGAGCCGATCAAAAGTTTTTGCACGGCTCCAATACCGTGGGTACCGACAACCACCAAATCAATCTTATGTTTTGCGATCAACGCTTCGAGGGTCGGCCACACGGGACCTCGTTCAATTGAGACTTCGAAGGGCACGCCCAGCATTCGCCCGGATGCTTCAATTTGGTCGAGGGCATTCTTGGCAGCCAACTGCTGTCTTTCTCCCCATGAGGCCATGACTTCGGGCGCCGTCATAGGATCGGCATCGATGACGTGCGCCAAATAAATCCGCGAACCGTGACGCCGCGCAAGAGAAAGTGCGTACTCCAAAGCGCGATCGGAGTTCGGTGAAAAATCCGTTGCCAACATGATTCTTGCGAGGGATACCGCCTCGGTTGGGCCCACGTCTTGAGTTTTATTGGTTGTAACTTGACTTTCCGGAATCATTGCCCCTCCTTGACTAATTCCCAATGTCGAACCATAGGTTCACCATTATTTTCGGAGCGCGAGACGCAAACTGCTGTGACGGCGGTCACTGTTCGGAGTGATGTGGCTCGCTGCTTGGATGCGGCGCGTCAGAGTCTGCAGGCTTCCTTTCGACACTCTAGAGGACAAGGAAAAAAAAGCGGTGTTTCTGGACTTTTCGTCGTTCAACAAACGTCGATTTGCCCGCTTCGGCCAATCACCAGTTCACTCGCTGCGAGGCCTCCTGGTTGCAGCGCCCGGGACGAATTCCATACGGCCCAACTAAAACGCATCGTGGGCCAGAACGCGTCTCCAACCAGAACGCACCAATGAATAACACTTACTTCCACCATCCCTCGTGTCCACCGATTGTGAAGGTGACGCCGGTTCGAATCGTGAAAGGTGCGGCCGGAAATCCGAATGCGGGTTGATAGTGCTGGCTGAGCAGGTTTTCGATGCTGGTATAGATTTGCGCGTAAGAGCTCAGGGTGTAGCGTACGCTGAGATCCAGCTTTTGGTAGCCGGGGGCGAGATTGCGATTCGGGAGAAGCAATGTGTTGCCAAAGAATCCGTCCAGGAGGAACGTGCTGTCGTCGCGGCGGCTTACGAGATAGCCGCTGAAAGTGGCGTTCAATTTCCTGCGGTTGTACGCGAGGATGAAACTCCCCGAGTGGGGGGCTACATGAAACGGCCGCGTTCCTTGCAGCGGAACGAAAGCGCCGATGGGAATGTTTGGGAATAGCGGATTAATTGCGGCCGCTCCGAATGCCTTCGTCACGACCGCGTCGAGATAGGTGTACTCGCCCTCGAACAGCAATCCGTGCCCGAGGTCAATCTTAGATTCCAGTTCGGTTCCTAACGCACGTTCGGAGGTGGCATTCACGTAGGCGCCGCCACCGACGGCGGTGGCTTCCGCTGCTTCCGCTGGGACGCCGATGGATTCGAGAGAGGAAGGATCGAGGAACGAAATCAAGTCGTAGAAATCGTTGTAGAAGTAAGTGATCCCCACGAGTGCGCGGCCATTCCACAGTCTTTGTTCGACGCCGCCGTCGAACGTTCTGCTCCTCTCAGGGCCAACAGGTGACACGTTAAATTGCGTGATCTGCGCGGGAGTCAGGATGTTGATAAGCGCAGAAGCCTGTTGCGTCGTGCTTGGCTCTTTAATTCCTTTGCCAAAATTGAATTTGAGTTTTGTATCGCCGAAGAAGGTGGTAGCGGAGGGACTGCGAAGATAATAGGCGGCCGAAACGCGCGGGGAAGCCGCAAGACCGAAAACGGCATTGCCTTCGAGCCCGACACCACCAGTCATGAACAAGCGATGGCCGATGCTTCCATGGCCTTCGAGAAAGGAGCTGTAGTTGTTGCGCGTGAGGCCTTCGCCATCTTCATGCTCGTAACGGAATCCGACTACCCCGGTCCAATCGCCAAAGAATCGGTAGTCGGACTGTGCGTAGGCGGAGCGCCGCGCTTCGTAATCGGGAAAACTTTGCGGATAGGTTCCGGCGAAATCGAGAATGCCCTGACCGGTTACGTTGTAGCCGTTCGCTCCGCGGATGGTGACCAGATTCCCCAAGTAGTTGGGTTGCCCAGTTCCAAACGGATCGAAAGGTTGCCCCGTTGGTGAAGGATTGGTGAAGAGAGAACTGAACTGAGCGAACGCGAACTGTACCGAGTTGTGCCAGCGGTCGGTGGTTTGTTGCTGGGCGGCGACGCCAACGTAAGTGTTCTGATTCCTCTGTGTGGAATCATCCGAAATTCCGTAGAGGTCAATCGCGTTCGGCGTGCCCAAGGCTGTGGTTGTATGGCGAACGGTTGCGCGGATTCCGATTGTAGGAGCGATGTCCCAGCCTAAATTCGCACTGACCGTGGCGTTGTGGAAAGAATCATTCGGGTAGCTTCCCTGGGTATCAAATCTCGAAAACTCAGAGAAGTAGTCGAACCTATGGAGAGCGCCACCGAGGGAGACATCCTGGTTCAGAGTCCCGAAGTTTCCGCCGTCGACCGAATATTTCAATTCGGGGATTGACGCGCTGCCGCGGGCAGTGGTGATGTTAACGACGCCGCTGAGAGCATCGCTGCCATAGAGCACGCTGTTTGCGCCGCGTAGCACTTCGACACTGTTGACACCATTGTTGGAGAGTTGCGCGAAATCGAATCCTCCGCCAATGGCATTTATGGGTATGCCGTCGATAAGTACTTTGTTGAAGTTAGATTCTCCGCCACGGATGAAAAGAGATGTCGCGCCGCCGCGCTGGCTGGTCTGCACGATTTGCGCGCCAGGAACGTATCGCAGATTTTCAAGGACGTCGAGTTTATTGAGCGACGCGATTTGATTGTTGTCGATGAGCGTTACCGAGGCGCCTACTTGCGCCTCCGGCACTGCGGTTCCGGTGGCCGAGACAACAATTTGTTGCGGCAGAGGACCGACGCGCACTAAGACTGTCAGCTCTTCGTTTTTTCCAGCCGTCAGGAAGATCGGCGAGACGTTCTCCGTCGCGAATCCGGGCGCTTCCACGCGTGGCGCGTAGCGGCCGCCGGCGGGAACCGTCAAATTGAACGAGCCTTCCGCATCGGAAGTTCCTTGAACGATTTCGCGGTCATCTTGCAAGAGCACGATTTTGGCATTTGGAACAGGATTACCCAGCGGGTCGATTATCTTTCCGTGCAGATTGCCACTGGATTGACCCTTCGCGGAAAACGCACACAAGATCGTCAGAAGCGCGGAGCACAGAAGTATTGGAAAACGACGCGCCATCGGAACAGACATTTAGAGTCCTCCTTCGCCCTAGAAAGAGCGGACCGTGAGCTTGGCGGGACCGGTCTCCTGACTCGCGGCCTACTTCTGGACGACTGCGCCTTCCCACCCGATGACGGGCAGTGGCTTTGTGCAGTCGAAAAACGGCCGCTTACAGTTGCAGGGCAGTGGCGGCTTTTCACCGCACTTCCCGAACATCTCGCCAGCGAACTGCTTTTCGCACATCAACTCCAATTCAAATTGCCTTCCTCCTGTCCGCGGGTCCATGCGCCTGGAGTTACCGCTGTTGCAATGAAATTAACTCGCATCGAATCGAAAGGAAAAACGGGATGGGTCTGCGTCCGAGCAGATAGACGAAGAGGCCCAGCCTTTAATCCAAATAACCAAACGGATGTGTTCGGTTCAATTTTGGAATCGTTATCGACCTTTCCTTCGAGGCCGATGCGAATCGACGTGAACTCAGCCGGTCTCCTGGCTCGCGCTTCTTCGGATGGAAGCTGCCTTCCCAGCGCTGGTTGCGCCAGTGGCCTACTCGCTTCGCTCCTCCGCGCTTACAGTGGCGGGGCCGCTCCGGACTTGCACCGGATTCCCATACAAAAACCGAGTCGTAGGATTTATACGGCAACCAGTTGAATGGAGTCAAGCTTTCCCGGATGCATCGCCGGTGATAGGGACTCGACTACGCCGTTTCGAATGCTTATCAGCGCAATTTCTTGTCGCAACAGCTTCGCGGACCGCTATGATAGCCATATAAATGGCTTCTCGACTGGGAAAATCATTGTGTGGTCCCATGGTTTGCGCGTTGGCGGCTCTCCTGGCGACCGGCGGAATTGCATGGAAATGCACGGTTGCCGCGCAATCGACCAAGGCTCCCATTCACTTTTGGTTCCGGCCCATCCCATTTTCTCTCGACAGCTCCGAAAGCTACCAAAAGCACGCACCGGAAAGCATGGCCGGAGGCGTCGCCGTCTTCGATTACAACAATGATGGGAACCTGGACATTTTTTTCACCAATGGGGCCGACATCGTCACCTTGCAGAAATCATCGCCCAAATACCGCAATCGCTTATTCCGAAACAATGGAGACGGCACGTTCACCGACGTAACCGAAGAAGCGGGGCTCGCGGGAACCGGCTACGACGTCGGCGTCGCCATCGGCGATTACGATAACGACGGCTACGAAGATATCTTTGTCGGCGGCGTCCATCGCAACACGCTCTACCACAACAATGGCAACGGCACTTTCACGGACGTCACCGAGAAGGCCGGACTCGCGCAGCCCGATAAGGAGTACGGGCCGCTGTGGTCCGTAGGCGCCGCGTGGGTCGACGTCAACAACGACGGCCTCCTGGATCTTTTCGTCGTGAACTACATGAGTTGGGACGTCAACAAGGAGCCGGACTGCAAGTGGGAAGGCAAGCCGGAATACTGCCATCCCAAGCTTTACAAGCCTCTTCCCAACCAGCTCTTCCTGAACAATGGCAACGGCACGTTCACGGATGTTTCCGCGAAGTCGGGAATCCGCGCCCATCTCGGAAAGGGAATGGGCGTTGGCGTGGCGGACTATGATGGCGACGGGCTGCCCGACATATTCGTGGCCAACGACAAGGTTTTCAATTTTCTCTTCCACAACAAAGGGAATGCCCGCTTCGACGAAGTCGCGTTTGAGACCGGAGTAGCCTTACCCGAGCAGGGTAACGTCATCTCTGGAATGGGCGCTGACTTTCGCGATCTGAATAATGACGGCCTTCCCGATATCACCCTCGTCGCTCTCGACAATGAGACTTTTCCTGTTTATCGAAATGATGGCAAGTTGGGCTTCACCGATGTCACCGCGAAGACGGGCATGGCTTTGCTCAGCGCTCCCATGGCGGGCTATAGCGCAAACATCGCCGATTTTGACAACGACGGGTGGAAAGATATTTTTGTCAGCCGGGGACACGTGCAGTCGCCAAACATGGCGGGTCGCCAGATGATCGACCAACCCAACACGGTGTTCCGCAACCTTGAAGGAAACAAGTGGTCCGCGCTCACCGAAGACGCCGGTTTCGCAGCCCAGCCTCCGCGGCGTCACCGCGGCGCCGCGGTTGGCGATTTTAATCACGACGGAAAGCTGGATGTTGTGGTCACCGCTCTCAGTGCGCCCGCCGAAATCTGGATGAATGACAGTCCAGACTCCAATCATTGGCTGGAAATCGCTTTGGAAGGCACAAAAAGCAATCGCGATGGTATCGGCGCCCGCATTCGTGTGAGCGCCGGGGGCTTCGTGCAGTTCAATCACATGAGTACCGCGGCGGGATATGCTTCATCTAGCGCCGCGCCGGTTCATTTTGGTTTGCGCAACGCGAAGGTAGCCGAAGAGATCGAGATTCGCTGGCCGTCGGGTACTGTACAGAGACTCAAGGACGTCCAAAGCGACCAGATCCTGCACGTAAAAGAGCCGAAGTGACGCGCAGTCGCGGTCCGGTCAAATCAGTTCATTGCTTGGCGACCGTGATCAGCTTTCCCGAATACTCGACAATTTTATCTGGCTGAGCCGTCGGCTCGATTCCAACCCCATGGTTATCGCTGACAAGTACCACACGAATTGTGCGAGTCTCCAGCATTCCCGGAAACTTTCCCTGCCGTTCGCCGATCGTCAACTTTCGCCCAGCGTCATCCCAATCCAGTCGGATTGTGGCGCGCGAACCCTGCTCATAATTGTAGTTGTCGTTCTCGTCTTCATAGAGCGTGAAGCTCGCGTTCGCCCCCGGATACACGCGCAGTTCGATGGGATCCGCCGGTTTCTCGGCCGCATACTCCAGGTCTGGGCCCATCGGCACAATTGAACCGCCGCGCACGAACAGCGGAATGCGATCAAGTGGCGCCGCGGTCTCCATCATCCCGCCTCCGCCGGCATCCCGCCCCGTCCAGAAGTCGTACCACTTCGCTTTCGGCAGGTACACGCGGCGCGATGAGGCGCCCGGTTCCGTAACCGGGTTCACCAGCAGCGCCGGCCCGAACATAAATTGATCGCCAATGTTCAGCGCTCGCGTGTCGGCGCGGAAATCCATCGCCAGCGCCCGCATAGGTGTGTATCCCTCGCTGGTGGTTTTCCACGCCAGCGAATAGATATAAGGCATCAACCGGTAGCGTAGCCTATCGTAGCTGGTGAGAATCGTCTGCGCTTCAGGGCCGTACGACCACAATTCGTTCTGTTTTGTCGTCCGCGTCCCATGCAAGCGGAAAATCGGACAAAACGTCCCGTACTCGAACCAGCGCACGAAAAGTTCGCGGTACGCGGGATCGTCGGGATTCCCTGTGACGAATCCTCCGATATCCGTCGTCCAATAAGGAAGTCCGGAAAGCTCAAAATTCAAACCCGCTGGAATCTGCCTGGCGAAACTCAGCCAGTTCGATTCCACGTCTCCCGACCACGCGGCAATCGAGTTCCGTTGCGCCCCAGCAAACGCCGATCGTGACAATATAAAGACGCGCTTCTGATCAGACGTCTTCCGCTGTCCTTCATAAACCGCGCTCGTGGTCATCAGTGGATAAAGGTTCGCGTAGCGCGCCCCGCTTCCCAATGCAACTTTATTGGTCACCAGGATGTTTGTTTCGCGCCCCTCCGTCTCCGGCTCATCCGTATCCAGCCAATACGCATCCGCCCCGATCTGAAACAATCCCTGGTCGATCAACTTCCAGTAGTAATCTCGTGCTGCGGGATTAAACGCGTCGTATAGCGCTTGCCCCGCGGGGTGAAATCCACTCACCTTCGTCTTGTCGACGAAATATCCCCGCTTGTCCATTTCGTCGTATGCCGGAGACCCCGGCCGGAAATAAGGCCAAAAGGAAAACATCACGTGGAGGTTGTTCTTGTGCAGATCGTCAATCATCCCCTTCGGATCGGGATAGTTCTTGTTGAACACTGGCTCGCCCATGATGTTCCACCAGAACCAGTCCTGCACGATGTTATCCACAGGAATATGCAACTCGCGATACTTGTGAGCGACGCCCAGAACCTCCGCCTGCGATTCATACTTGTTTTTGCATTGCCAGAATCCATAAGCCCATTTGCCGAACATCGGCGCGGCACCGGTCAATTCTCGATACCCGGCGATGACCTTGTCGAACTCCGGGCCATAGAGAAAGTAGTAGTCGACGGTATCGGCTACTTCCGAGCTGAGATAAAGCTCGTGCGGAAATCGATTGTTGAAGCGGCTTCGCGAACTGTTGTTCCAGAAGATTCCGTAACCGTTACTCGATAGAAACATCGGTACCGAGATGTTCGTGTTGGCCTGCGAAAGATCAACGGACTCGCCGTGATAATTCCAAACACCCGCCTGGTGCTGCCCTAACCCGTAAAACGCCTCCGTCGAAGTCCACAGATTCGAGAACATCTCGGAATGATAAGTCTTCTCGCCATTCACCTCGACCGGAGTAAGCGTCCGGTCGTAATCTCGGAAAAGTCCTTTCCCGGAAGCGTCCGCAAACGAAATCGCGCCGTCCTTCCTCGTAACGGTAACTTTCATCTGCGAAGTTGTCAGCTTCACGTCGTTATCGCTCGTTTCCAGCGTCCATTGCGGCGCAGGCCAACTCTGCTTGGTCACCGCATATTGAGGCGTCTCAGGAATGCTGGAGCCCGGCGCGTAGGTTACGCGCACGATCGAATCCGAACAGATTAGCAGGCGCAGCGTCCCGGACTTCATGATCAAGACGACGCCGTCCGCCTGCTTCTTCACACTCGCAACGGGGTTTAAAGGATTCCACTGGGCAAAGGCACTGGCGGAAGACAAAAATAGCAGGAGCAGCGGTGCTCCCACGCGAACGGCGCGTCGTCGCCCTGGCATTACCGCAGCGCGCTTCGCAGCCGCTTGGTCGTCTTTTGCAATTGGCGCTTTAGCGCGTCCACTTGCTTCGAAATCTCTTCCAACTCGTTCTTGGCGAGTGCTCCGGCCTTCACAAAGTTGTGAGCCTTGCGATCGGCTTTGCCAACCGCCGTTCCGATTCTCACTGCAACTTGCGTCAACTTGCTTTTCTTAGCCATCGTTCTCCCCTCAGTACCAACGACAGCCATCCTATACACTCCCCTCGGGAACCGTCAAACGCCATTGCGTTTGGTAGCGCCGGCATCCTTGCCGGCTCCGCGCAACGTTTAACTCTCGCCGACATACCACTGCCATTTCGTCAGGGTTAGAACAAGAAATAGCGTTGCGCCAGCGGCAAGATCGTCGCGGGCTCGCATGTCAATCAACTCCCCATCCACGCGCACCTCGTACGTCTCCGGATCCACCTCGATCTTCGGCGTCGCGTCGTTGTGGACCATGTCTTTCTTGCCGATCTTCCGGCAATTCCGCACCGCCGCAGCCCGCTTTCGCAAGCCAAGTCGTTTCGGCACCCCCGCCGAAAGCGCCGCCTGCGAAATGAATGTCACGCTGGTAGCCGCGGTCGCGCCTCCGAAACTCCCAAACATCGGCCGGTAGAGCACCGGCTGCGGCGTCGGAATCGAAGCGTTCGCATCGCCCATCACGCTCCAGGCGATGAACCCGCCCTTCACCATCATTTCCGGCTTCACGCCGAAAAACGCGGGCTTCCACAGCACCAGATCCGCCAGCTTGCCCGGCTCGATCGACCCGATTTCCGTCAGCCATGCCGTGCGTGATCGCGGGATTGATCGTGTACTTGGCCACATAGCGTTTCGCACGCGGAAATTGTCGTTGCGGCTGGAGTCTCCGGCCAGCGGCCCGCGCTGCGTCTTCATCTTGTGCGCCGTCTGCCAGGTGCGCGTCACCACTTCGCCGACGCGTCCCATCGCCTGCGAATCGCTCGATAGCATGCTGAGCACGCCCATGTCGTGCAGAATATCCTCCGCCGCGATCGTCTCGGGACGGATGCGGCTCTCCGCGAACGCCACGTCCTCCGGCACCAGCGGATTCAAGTGATGGCACACCATCAGCATGTCCAGGTGCTCGGCAATCGTGTTCACCGTGTAAGGGCGCGTGGGATTCGTCGACGACGGCAAAATATTCGGCAGTGACGCGATGCGAATGATATCCGGAGCGTGGCCGCCGCCCGCGCCCTCCGTGTGATACGTGTGAATCGCGCGGCCGTGCGATCGCCGCGACCGTGGCCTCGAGAAATCCGGCCTCGTTGATCGTGTCCGTGTGGATCGCGACCTGGACATCGAACTCATCGGCGACTTTCAGGCACGCATCGATCGCGGCCGGCGTCGTGCCCCAATCCTCGTGCAGCTTCAGCCGCAAGCCCCCGCTTCGAACCTGCTCGGCCAGCGGCCGCTGCGGTGGCGGCATTGCCCTTGCCGAGAAAACCGAAATTCATCGGCCAAGCGTCGGCCGCTTGCAGCATCCGCGCCAGATTCCAAGCGCCCGGCGTACACGTGGTCGCGGCCGTTCCGGTCGCCGGACCCGTGCCGCCGCCGATCATCGTGGTGATGCCGTTCGAAAGCGCCTCGTACATCTGCTGCGGCGAAATGAAATGGATGTGGCTGTCCACGCCGCCCGCCGTGACGATCAGATTTTCGCCCGCGATCACTTCGGTGGCCGCGCCCACCACCAGATCCGGATCGACGCCGTCCATCGTGTCCGGGATTCCCGGCCTTGCCCACCTTCACGATTCGGCCGTTCTTGCACGCCGATATCGCCCTTCACGATGCCCCAATGATCGAGATCACCGCGTTCGTGATCACCAGATCGAGTGCGCCCATTCGGCCTTCGCGTCGCAGCGCCGCGCTCTGCCCCATGCCGTCGCGAATCACCTTGCCGCCGCCGAACGTGATTTCGTCGCCGTAGTGTGCGAAATCCTTCTCGATTTCGATGATCAACTCGGTGTCCGCCAGGCGAATCCGGTCGCCCGTAGTCGGGCCATACAGATCCGCATAGGTGCGGCGAGGAATTTTCAGACTCAACGCTCTTTCTCCCTCTCCATTGAATAAAAAGCCCGCTTCTTCGCGCTTTCGACCGCCCGCTCCCGCGCTCCGGGCCTCTCGAGCGGCGCCCCTCACCAATCCATTGCCGCCGTGGATCACTCTCATTCCGCCGAATTCCGTAAGCTCCATCTCTTTTTCTTCTCCCGGCTCAAACCGCACCGCCGTCCCGGCGGCAATATTCAGCCGCATGCCATAAGCCGCCCCGCGGTCAAACGCCAAGCTCGCGATTCATCTCGAAAAAATGATAGTGGCTGCCCACCTGGACAGGCCGGTCGCCCGTGTTCTTCACACAACTACACGGACGATCGCCGTCCCACGTTTGCCCGCATCAGCCCCGGCCGCTTCATCCAGGAGATATTCTCCCGGCTTCATCGTTTCTCCTCGGCTCTCATCGCTTTTACGGACCAAGCGCCGCTTTCCTAGCGCTCCTCACAAACCGCCGCGTCTCGGCACGCAACAAGAACCACGCAACCCACGCGCTCACTTAATCGGGTCATGGATGGTCACCAACTTCGTCCCGTCCGGAAACGTCGCCTCCACCTGCACTTCGTGAATCATTTCCGCCACGCCTTCCATCACCTGCTCTCGCGGACAAGATCTTCGCCGCCGAAGCTCATAATCTCCGCGACGCTCTTCCCGTCGCGCGCCGCTTCCATCACTTCCGCCGACAATAATCGCCACCGCCTCCACATAATTCAATTTCAAGCCGCGCGCCTGCCGCCGGCGCGCTAAATCGGCTGCGACGACGATCATCAATTTTTCCTGCTCTCGCGGCGTTAAGTGCAATTCAGTCCTCTTTGCAATTCTGGTAGCGCCGGCATCCTTGCCGGCTGTTGTCGCCCGCGCCCGTCAATTCACCTTCCGAGGCATCACCGCGGCACGCCCATATAATCGCCACTTCGCCGCGCGCCACGCTTCCTGAAGTCCTGACAAAACGTCACGCCCTCGTTTCGCCGCGCATCGTACGATCAACCCATGCGCCGGAAGCGAGCTGATCCCCCAGAGTGCATCTTCCCGTCTCCCCAACAAAGCTAGAACTCCACGCAATTCATTCTCGATCGCTAACCACTCCGTCGGTTCCATTCCAACCCGGCAGACGTAAAACGTTCCCCAAGTCCGGTAAGCTCCCAATCGCCCTGGCGAAGCCAAACTCCGCCGCTTCGGCTCAAGCCGCACGCGCTCCGCGGCAATAAGCCGTCCCGCCGCCATTAGGTCGGTCTTAAGTTCCACGCTTTCGTATTGAAAGCTTTCGCCTCGCGCCTCTCGCCCCGGCGCCAAAATCTCCCACCAGAACAATCCCGCGCCCGCCGCCAGCTGGATCAACGTGCGTTGCGCAAATCGCGCTCCCGCAAAAGGAATCACCGCATCCGGCAAATATTCCAGCAATCCGTTTTCAGCGACCGCAATTTCATTCAATTGCAAAACGGCAAGCGCTTCCGCTCGTGGCCGGTAGACCCGCGTCGCGCCCGTAGTCGTAATTTGCACCTGAGCGCCCCGTCCAACATTCATCACCAACTCCAGCCGGTCTCCGCCCAGCAGTCCACCCGACACGTTGTGCAAATGGACCAGCGCAGCCCCATCCTCCACTTCAAACGCACGCACAACTTTCAGCGGCGGATCCTGGCGGCTCGCTGCCAACATCGTGCACCCGGTCAGTGCAACGCGTTCGAAGTCCAGCCGCAACGAAGCCAACAACGGGTTTCGACCCGGCGGCGCAGAAGGCGCCGCAGGCTGAGCATCTTGCCCGGTCCTTTCGACGCTGCCCGCAATCTCCATCGCCTGCCCTCTGCCCTCAACTGATGAATAGCCGCGTCGCGAGCGCCGGATGCTCCATCGCTCCCCAATCCAGCAGCGGCATGAAACACGAAGCATCCTCTACGGCGCACTCGCCGCTCCGCCGCATTGTTTCCACGATGGTCGGCTTCAACTCCCACAAAATCCGTGTCGCCGCATTTTGCCCCAAGGGCAACAATCGCTGGCAAGCCGACACCAGGCTCGCCGCGCAAGAATGCAAGAACGCGAGCACCGCGCGGTCTTCATCGAACGACAAGACCCCGCTCCCCAATCCAAACGCCAAGCTATAGTGAATTAGCTCGTGCGATGCTTTCGAAATCCGAAGCGCCTCGCCCACAACTGCAAAATCTCCAAGCCCGCTCAGCGCCGACAATAAATTCCTCCCGAGTGACCCGCTCCCGGCTCGGCTCTCTCGCGCAGGTTTCATGGCACCCAATCGCTCGTTAAGCGCCAGCCAGTCTCCCGCAAAGTCTTCGAGATTCATCTCGTTTACCAATCGATGCCCCTCGCGACAAAATACCGCCTCTAATAGTCCTGCCTCTTCCAGAAATCCCTGCAGAAATTCAGGTAGCTCTCGGACACCAAGCAACTCCGCCCCCACAAGCGATTCCAACCCGAACGAATGCGCCAAACCTCCGATCGGCAAAGCGCTATCTGCCAAATGTAGCAGCCGCAACTCCACGAGCTCAGAATCCATCCCGCCCCGGTGTCTGTCGGAATCCATTGTTTATCCTCATAGAAGTCATCTCATAAATGCATCTCAGGGGGTCGGAGCTTTAGCTCCGACATAACCGCCGCAAACGAAAAGGGCTTTAGCCTCTGAGGAAATTCCTTTCCTGTCTCGGCCATTTATGAGATTGCCTCTAGTGCGAGTGTCCATGCTCAGCCGCACCATGCGCATGCGAGTGCCCACCCGGCTCGTGCGTATGCGGCGTCCCAACATACGGCGCGTGCGCGTCGATCAAATCCCTCCGCGCCTGCTCCGGCCCGTGCAGCTTCTCCTCCAGCCAAGCAACCACCCGATCCAACCCGACATCCTCCCGCAAATTCGTAAACAAAAACACGCGCTCCCCGCGCATCTTTCGCGAATCCCTATCCATCACTTCCAGTGACGCCCCTACATACGGCGCCAGATCGATCTTGTTGATCACGAGCAAGTCCGATCGCGTAATCCCCGGCCCACCCTTCCGCGGAATCTTGTCGCCCTCCGCCACGTCGATCACATAGATCCACACGTCCACCAGTTCCGGGCTAAATGCCGCTGACAAATTGTCCCCGCCGCTCTCCACAAAAATCAGTTCAAGTCCCGGCAGCGTATCTTCCAATTCCGCGATTGCCTGCAAATTCATCGAAGCGTCCTCGCGGATCGCCGCATGGGGACACGCCCCGGTTTCCACTCCGCGCACCCGCTCCGCCGGCAAAATACCCTGCCGCAGCAAGAACTCCGCGTCTTCCTTGGTATAAATGTCATTCGTAACCACCGCCAGGTTGTACTTCGGCCACAGCCGCCGGCTCAACCGGTCCACCAGCGCCGTTTTTCCCGAGCCCACCGGCCCCGCAATCCCCACGCGAAATGCCCTCATCGACGTTAACTCCTTTTCCCGCATTCCAGCTCTCCTCAAGACCCACCGCACATCGGTGAACCATGTAGCGGCGAACCATGTAGCGGCCGCCTTCCGAGGCGGGCGCCTTTCTCGTTGAGTGGCGTGGCCCGTCCGCCAGTCTCACGCGCCGCAGTCTACCAGCTTGCCGAAAAAATAACTCCCAAACTCCTCAACGCCCTCCGCCACGTTTTCGTTCCATCAAATCGATGTTTCCGTTCGTCGTCCCCACCCACTCGCGTGTCCGATCGTACAGGCGCCACCTGTCCCAACGGGTCATTTACTCTCCGGCGGCTCGCGAGGGCTGCCGTTGTTGCCCGCCGGGCTTCCCCACGTTACGGTGGAAATAACACCAGGCGAACGTAGCCATTCTATTCAAAGGGAGAGTTCCGAACGATGAAAATGCTCGCGAAATTGGCATTTGCCATGCTGGCCGTACTGCTTTTCGTGCCCGCCTACGTTTCGGCGGCTCCAGAGCCCGGCCGCGATCACCCGGCTTATCTGCACGCCCTGACGGATCTGCGCGCCGCCAGAGCTCACCTGCAGCGCCCCGACGGCGGGGAACTGCGTGAACAGGAAAAGAAAGCCATCCACGAAATCGATGACGCCATCGCTGAGATCAAGAAGGCGGCTATCGAAGACGGCAAGGACCTGAACGATCATCCGCCGGTCGACGCTCACCTCGAGTGGGGCGGCCGTCTCCGCCGCGCCGCCGAATTGCTCGACAAGGCGCACAATGACATCGCCCGCGAAGAAGACAACGGCTTTGCTCAGGGTCTCCAGCAGCGCGCCCTGGAGCACATCGACAAGGCTCATCACCACGTTAAAGAAGCCATCGAATTAATCGGCTAAGCTGAAGCTCGTCAGCTCGCACGACACTTCAAGAGCGCCGCGGCCAACACCGCGGCGTTTTTTTCTTTGTAGGGGCGGGGCTTGCCCCGCCCGCCCTAATCTCCAGGCACAATCACGCTTCGAAGCAACACCCTCGCCGTGACAACCCCCGCCGAACAATCAACGCAAGTTCACCGCGACCCCTCATACACCGCCTTCGCCTCTGCCAATCTCTCCATCACCAACTTCTTCTCCCCCTCCGAATTCCAGTCCGGATATTTCGATGTCTCCTCCATCACCCGCTCTATCCATGCCGCAAAATACTTCGCGTCTTCCGGCGACTTCGGTTTCCGCCCCGCGATCGTCACATAAATCGGGCTAGTCGTCGCGTACACGTAATCATCCAGCACCGGATACTCCGCGTTGTCGCTCGATGCCCGCACCAAGCACCACCCACTTTCCTTGAGTGGTATCGCACCGTGGTCCTCGAACGATCCCCCAGGCCCTGCAGCACCGCCTTGCTCGGAGTCTCGACGCCGACCCTCGGCGGGTTTCCCAGTAGTGGACACCTTTGGGTGTAATCCCAGCGTCCGCACCACCTGTCCATTGCAAACAAGCTCGAACTTGCCAATCGGGACAATCGATCGCAAAGCCGCCTTAAACGGAACCTCCGCCTGTGGCCCGTCAAACTTCAACTCCCCGCCAACCTCCTCCCCACCCAACGAGAAATCCAACAGAGGTCCATTTGTGGCGAACGTCCGCCCATTCTTCAGCGCGTCGAGCATCGCATCTATCTTCGGATCCCCGGACTTCACGCGCGCATAAACCCGGTTCATCCCCACGGGTCCGCGTAACGACGCATAGTTCGCCATCGCATCCGTTCCCGCCCCTGCCGGAATTCGAAATCCCAGATTCAACAACCGGTACCACACCGCCGCCGTCGACCGGTGGTCGCTGAATCCCACGATCTCCATGTAGTCCAATTTCCCAAGCGCTACGTCGACGGGCAGTTCATCGGTGATTCTTTGCGGAGGGTTTGTGAAAGGGTCGGGCACTTCATCAAACGGGTGCACCGCCCCCACCACGCCATTCTTCGCGTGTCCCATGTCATACACGTCCGCATTCATCGGATACAAACTCGCCGCCGCCGTATTTGGATATCCCGCATATCCTGGCAAAAGTATGCTCCCCTTCAGGTTCAGCAGACCGCGATGCCCCCAGTAGCTCGTGTGAAACTCCTGCCCGTGCACCAACAGCGCATCCGCTTTCGAAGCGGGATCGATCCCGCTTCCGTTGTACGCGATGTCTGGGAAACGCTGCTCCTTGTTCACGATCAAATCGTTGACAATGTCCAGGTCCTCCGCTTCGGCTTGCTCGACCAGATGAGCCGGCGTGTTCCGATACGTTCCTCCGTAATTCATATGCACGTGCAAATCGCTGCTCACCCAGGCTCTGCTTCCTAAACCCGTCCACGCGCGAGGGACCAGCGTCACCACCTGATTCGCCTCCTGCTCAGGTTTGATCTCCACATAGCTTCGCGAGAAAAATGCACCTCTGACGACGTCCACCTCCAACTTTCCAGGAGGAACAAAGATTTCCTCTTGGCCTCGCGAATGGAAGTAGTGCGCTTCAAACGGGCGTTCCGCGCGGTCGTAACCATCGTCCGCATGGATCCAGGCATTCGAAGGCGCGTAAAAACGCCCGGCAGCGTCGGTAACGGACACTCGTGCAGGAATTGTTTGCCCATTCGCCCCTTGCACTCGTACACGCAAGCGAACCCGCGGATTCAGATAACGCGGCCTCGCCGTTTCGAGGCGTCGTTGTGCTCCCGCCGGGAATCGTCTGCAGCCACAATTCGGTATTTCCACTGCGATTCGAAATAAAAGCAAATTGCTTCCGTCGCGCGACCATCGCACATTGGTTTCGTCCCAGTCGCCGTAGGAAACCGGAAACACATCGCCGCCATTCGCCGGCATGACCCACAGCTGGTGCCAGTTTCGCCCAAGATACGAGCTGTAAACAATCCGTGAACCGTCCGGCGAGAAATCCGGCCGCGCCTTCCAGTTGGTTTCCTCGTAATGAATCTCTCGAGCTTCCGCTCCCGCGCTGCGCCTTCATTCGCCAGAATCCCCCGGTGCCGTGAATATGTCCCCGGTTCGAAACAAACAGAATCTCCTCTCCATCGCGTGACCATACCGGACTGATCTCCATATCAAACGCGCTGTAGTAATACCGCGGCAGGAGACTCTTCGTCTCGCCCGTCAGTCGTTCGACCGCTTCAAGTTTTCCATCGTCGCACCTCTGCCGCGAAAATGTGAAACCGTTTGTTGTACGCCGTTGAAACATAAACAATCCGCTTTCCGTCCGGCGACCACCTCGGCTCCACATTCACCGCGCCGCCATCGGTAAGCTGCTGCGTTTTTCCCGTCTCCAAATTCAGCAGCCAAAGCTCGATGGCATCGTGCTGATACGAGCAATACACCACCCATTTTCCATCCGGCGACCAATCTGGCTGGTAGTCGTATCCCGGCCCATCCGTCAGTTGCAGCCCAACCATCGAATCCACGTCCTGCCGCCACAGCGAACCCGCCATCGAGTACACCACTTCGCGCGAGTCCGGCGACCAAGCCACACTGCTCGGCCCGCTCGTCAATTGCGGCAAATACATTTCGTGATAGTAGTAGGGATGAGGCAGATCGATCTGCGGCAAAACATATCTGCGCTGCCCCAGCGCCGGCGAAAGCCCGCAAAGAACGAAAGCGCAAAAAATCAAAGCGCGCAGAAGCAATCGTACATCTAGGCAAGGCGTAAAAATCTCGTCACCACCAAGTAGCACAGGCACTCCTGCCTGTGCTCCGACGACCCACCCTCGAAGAAATCACAACACTCGAAGTCGGACCACCCAAACCGAGCGCGCCGCTCCTAGTCTCAGAGATATCTAACCGGACCAAACCCGCCAAGCCAAACCCAAACCCGCTAAGCCAAACTCGCTAAGCCAAACCCGTTAGGCCAACTCCCTAGGCCAAACCGGCCTTCGACAAAGGCAACTCCCGAATCCTCTTCCCCGTAGCGCTGAAAATCGCATTGCACAACGCCGGCGCGAACGCTGGCAACCCAGGCTCGCCAACCCCGCCCGGAGGCGCATCGCTCGCCACAATGTGCACGTGCGTTTCTCGCGGCGCATTATTCATCCGCGCCATCGGGTAATCGTCAAAGTTGGATTGGTCGACCGCCCCATTCGTAGCGGTAATCTCGCCAAAAAACGCAATGCTCGTACCCATGGTTGCCGCACCCTCAAACTGGTTTCGCGCCATCTCCGGATTCACGACCGTTCCAGCGTCCAGCGCCGTATCCACGCGATCGATGTGCGCTCGGCCCGCGTCATCCACATGCATGGTCACAACCGTCGCCACATACGTCAAAAAGCTGCGATGCATCGCAATCCCCATGCCCACGCCGTTCCCCAATTTCTTCTTTCCCCAACCCGATTTTTCCGCCGCCAGCTGCACCACCCGCCGGAACCTCGCCGTGTCGATCGGATACTGCCCGTAGTCCCCGCCATAGTTGGTGTAATCCTTCGGCAATTCGCTCTTCGGCACGATGCGGTCCGGCCCCAGCAGCGCCAGCGTGTACTGCACGGGATCTGCTCCAGCCGTATACGCAAGCTCGTCCGAAAACGACTGAATCCCGAACGCGTGATAAATATTGGCAACCGACCGGAACCACCCAATCCGCACGTGCGCGGTAGCCGGCCCATTCTCCGATCGATGATTCGGAATCGCAAAGGGCAAATCGCTGAATCCGAGTCCAAGTTCGTCCGCACTCGAATAGACCGCACTCGCATCAAACGTCGATCCGATCGGCGGATACACCGTCCGTTGCAGCCAAGCCGTCGGCTTCCCATCCGGCCCCAGCGTCGCTTTCATGTACATCGCCGAAACGGAATGATAGGTATCGAACTTGATGTCGTCCTCGCGGCTCCACACCACTTTCACGGGCTTACCGGTCTTCTTCGAAAGTACCGCGGCCTCCACCGCGAAATCCGGAAACGACTTCCGGCCGAACGCGCCCCCCAGCAGCGTGACGTTCACGGTCACATCTTCTTTCTTCGCTCCGACCGCGGCGGCAATGGCGTCGCGCGCGCCCACGGGACTCTGCGTAGGCGCCCACACCTCCACTTTCCCATCACGGTAAACCGCCAGCGCGGCGGGCGGTTCCATCGACGCATGCGCCAGCAGCGGCGCGTAATATTCCGCTTCCACTACTTTTCCGCCCTTCGCAAACGCCGCGTCCACATTTCCAACTTCGCGCACAACTTTCCCCGGCTTCCGCGCCGTCTCTCTCAATTCGTTCTTGTACGCATCCGAGTTGTACGCGCCGTGCGCGCTCGTCTCCCACTCCACCTTCAACTTTTTCTTCCCCTGCATCGCCGACCACGTGTTGTCCGCCAGCACCGCCACGCCGCCAAGCGCCTGGTAAACGACGGGCGGCTTAAACGTATCGATCGTTTCGGTCCCCTTCACTCCCCCGACGGCCAGCGTCGCGGTGTTGTCGATCGATTTCGGCGAGCTGCCTAGCACCGGCGGGTGCATTACGCTCGCATACAACATCCCATCCATGCGCACGTCCTGCCCATAAATACCCCTGCCGGTGCACAAATCCTTCAAATCGTAGCTGACCGCGTCCTTCCCGATGTAACGCCACTCGCTGCGCGCCTTCAGCTTCAAATCTTCCTTCTTCGGCACTTCCAGCTTCGACGCCGCTTCGGCAAGCTCTCCATAGCCCAATTTCTTACCCGAAGCCTTGTGTACCACCGTGTGCAATTCCGTCGAGCACTCCGCCGCGGGCACGCTCCACTGCTGCGCCGCCGCCCGCACCATCATCAAACGCGCCGACGCTCCCGCTTCGCGCAACGGAATGAAAAAACTCACCACCGAATGCGATCCGTCCGTATCCTGATCCCCGTATTTCTCATCCCCGGTCGCCTGCACCACTTTCACGCGCGCCCAATCCGCGTCCAGCTCATCCGCAACGATGCGCGGCAGCGAAGTGCGCACCCCATTCCCCATCTCCGAACGATGCGCAATCACGTACACAGTCCCGTCCGTATCCATCGCCAAATACACGCTCGGCTGGAGCGCTGCCTTCTTCATCGGCCCTGCCGGATTCACGGACGTCACGTCCCCACCCACCGCAAGCAAAGACTCCGGCAGCAGGCTCACGCCAATCACAAACGCGCTGGTCCCCGCCACGCCCTTCAGGAATCCACGACGGCTCAAATTTTCAATACAGATCACGGAAGTCCCCCTCGCTCACGCTGCTTTAGAACAGGCACCCAATTTCGTCCCATCTGCCGCCACGTCGTACCGCTACATCCTACCGCCAAATCCGCGCCTTGCAACCCCGATCGCCCGAACTCCAACTAGAAGTTATCAAGTCCTCTCATAAATGCATCTCAGGGGGTCGGAGCTTTAGCTTCGACATTTAAAGACACGCAAAATCGGGCTTCAGCCCCTGAGGAATTTCTTCTCTTCCTTACGTCAATCGTAACGATTCCATGGGACTCCATTCGCTTTGCCGGGGACGGGCTCAAGTGTGTTGCGATTTTTTGCCGACACGGGCAAGCTGAATGCCGAAATCAGCGACCCACCATGCCAGCGACCACCCATCCACCCGCCTCCACCGAATTTATGCGGCGAGCCATCACCCTTGCGCTCGACAACGTGCGCTCCGGCGGAGGCCCTTTCGGCGCGGTCATCGCCAAAGACGGCCGCATCCTCGCCGAAGGCGCGAATCGCGTGACCCCCGCCAACGATCCCACCGCCCACGCCGAAATCGTAGCCATTCGCGAAGCCTGCCGCGTCCTCGCTGCATTCCAACTTGCGGGCTGCGACCTTTACACCACCTGCGAGCCCTGCCCGATGTGCCTGGGCGCAATCTACTGGGCAAGGCCATCTCGTGTTTTCTATGGAGGCACTGCCGCCGACGCGGCTGCGGCAGGATTCGACGACGCCTTCATCTACGAAGAACTAAAGCACGCACATGAAATGCGCCGAATCCCGATGGCACAGTTTCTGAGGGATGAGTCGCTGGCGATTTTCTCTGCGTGGAAAACGCTCGACAACAAAACGCAATACTGATCAGCGCCCATATCACTGCGCCCTAACACCGTTTCGACTTAGTTTGTCGTTACTTCCTTACTTCTTTACTTCGTTACTTCGACTCCTCCGGCCAGGTCCCCAGCGCCCGCCGCAGATCCACAAGTTGCCCCAGATGATAAGAGTTGTGGTCCGCAAGAACCAGCGCTTCTCGCAATAGCGTTTGCCCGTCGCCGTGGGGAATAAGTGTGTGCAGGTTGTTACGCGGATTTTCGACCAGCCGCACCATCTCCCGCAAATCCCGCCGGAACTTGAACAAACTGTCGTTCCATTCATCCTCCGCCTGTGGAGCCGGGGTCTTCGGCCAATAGCCTTCTGGAAATTCCGGGGACACATGGTTTGGATTGCGAATGAATTCCAGGATGTCCCACTGCGCCAGACGCGCGTGTTCCAGCAGCTGCCAGCCCGTATGCGCCAGCCCCTGAGCATAGGTCCCGCGCTTCCCCTCCGGAAAGCCCTCCACCGCATCCATGAAATGAACGTGCGCCCCGCCACCCTTCAGCAAATAAGCGAGCTCCTTCCGCAGCGAAGCGTCGCTTTTCCCGTTTCCATTTTTCTGGTTGTCACCGCGCTTGGCGGACTTCGTGGCAGGCTTCGTGGTTCTTTTTATCTTGGCTTTTTTCAAAGCTATTTCTCCGAAACAAGCACCGTTTGCGGCATCTCCGGTATTGGATGCTGCGTCGTCTTCGAAAAGCCCGCGTTGCGGAACATTTTTTCCAGTTCCGCGAACGTGTAGCTGTCTCCGGCATCCGTGTTCGCCAGCATCACCAAACTAAACGCCGCCGGTATCTGCGGCGAAACGCGGTCCTCGTTGGGCACAAATTCCAGGGTAATGGCCTTACCGCTGGGTTTGAGCGCCCCGTGCACGCGCCGCATAAGCTTCTCGCAACCCGCCGGATCAAAATGATGAACGATGTTGGTCAGTAAAATGTAATCGTAGCCTTCGCCGAAGTCGGCCTCGAAAGCGCTGCCGGGCCGCGTGCTGTACCGGTCGGCAACCCCAAGCCTCTTGGCGTTTTCCTGCGCCACACTCACCACCGCAGGCCAATCCAGCGCCACAATCTGCGCCGCCGGATTTCTTCGTGCAATCGTGATTCCATACATCCCATGCCCCGCCGCGATGTCCAGCAGCTTGCACGGCTTACCCTCCGAAGCCCCGATCAGCGCCGCGATGAACTCTGCTCCCGGCAAGGCCAACCCGCCCATCGACCTCGCAAACTCCACCCAAAAATCATCCCGCGGCCGCGTATTGTCCCCATCCAGCACTGCCGAACCACCTTTGCGCACCGCCTCCGCCAACGCCCCGAAACTCTTTCGGTGCATGTCCGACGCAAGGAAGTTCGACATCGACCCCATATACGCAGGCGACCGCCGATCCAGAAAAACAGCGGCATCTTGCGCAAGACCGTACCGATTGTTCTCCTTACCCAAGAAGCCAAAAATCGTCATGTAGTCGCAAAGGATCCGCACCCCGCGCTCGGAAGCGCCTATCGCCTTTGCCAGCGAGCTGACGTCATTGGCTCCCTCCCCAATCTTCGTAAAAATGTCCAGCTGAATCGCCGCCTTCAAAGCCTCCGTCTGCTGAAACGCGGTGAGCGTGGCGAAAATTCTCTCCGGTGATGGTTTTGCTCCATGTGTTGCCGTAGCCATTTGGCAGGCTCCTCTTCGTCAGGTGTCGCGTGGCCGCCATTATACACGCGCGAGTCGCGGCGCAACCCCGTCCGCCTCCGCCACCCTCCCAAGGTTGCCGCTAAGTAACCAGACTGGCATACTTTCTAACCCACAGAGCGCCGCTGAGCCTCGACTGGTAGCGCCGGCATCCTTGCCGGCTCCGTGACCTGGACAAAAGGAGAATGATGAAACGCGAATACCACCGCTGGCATTCCCCCCGCCTGGGTTTCGACATGGGCGTAGCTGTCTACGGCCACTGGGGTTCCCCGTTAATTGGTTTCCCCACCAGCGCCGGCGACGAGTGGGAACTCGAAAACCAAAGCATGGTTGGAGCCCTATTCGATTTCCTGGAAGCCGGCAAACTAAAACTTTTCAGCGTAAACTCAATCAACGGCGCCAGCTTCTACAATCGCAACGCCCACCCCTTCCACCGCAGCTACGTCCAATCCGTTTTCGACGCCTACCTCCGCGAAGAAGTCGTCCCCTTCATCTGGGACAACTGCAAATCCCCCGGCATCGGCATCTCCACCATGGGCATGTCCTTCGGCGCCTACCACGCTGCAAATTCTCTCTTCAAGCACCCCGACGTAATCAAGCGCTGCTTCGCCATGTCCGGCGTCTACGACCTGAAAACTTTCATGGACGGAATGTACGACGACAATTTCTACTTCAACAATCCGGTAGATTACCTGCAGAACCTCAGCGACCCGTGGGTATACGGCCAGCTCGCCACCTGCGACATCCACCTGGTAACCGGCACAGGCCAATGGGAAAAACCCGCCCCCACCTACCGCCTCTCCCAAATCCTGGCCAGCAAAGGCATCCGCCACTCCCTAGACGACTGGGGCCCCCAAGGCGGCCACGACTGGCCCTACTGGAAGAATGAAATGCGCGAATACGTCGCCCGCCTCTTCTAAAATCAACGAACACGCCACGAGCGAACAATGTCGCCTGTCTCGTCTGGCC
>CAWENU010000020.1:0-126212 GCA_963810355.1 uncultured Acidobacteriota bacterium | reverse complement strand
CCCTTTGCCGTTAGCCAGGTAGCCGGGTTTCCCCAACGACTGCAAGCCAGCAGCCAGGTTTTCTCGCTCGACAACACCACCAGCGTGACTCCCAATGCCACCTGGGAGCAGCGCATCGGCTTCATCCGGCAACTCGCTAATGCCACCACCTCTCGAGCTGCTCAACCCTTCCAGCATCGGCGTGAACCTTCTGGGTAGGCAATCCTTTTTCCGGCTTCACCATCAGCAACGCCGGCTCCGGCACCGGTGACAGCCTGAAGATTGGCCCAGCCGACAATTTTGCGAACGCCGGCGTTTTCCAGAATCACTTTCAGGTGGCCACGAATTACAACTGGACCGTGGGCCGCCATACCCTTTCTTTCGCTTGTTTCCAAGGAGATTACGGCCAGCTGAACGTAATCAATCGCGAAAACGAAGTGGCCACCTTCAATTTTTCGAACTTCAAGAACTTCCTGACCGGAAACTTGGGCGGCCGGAACGGCGGACAAATCCTGAACGGCGCAACCAATCGCTACTATCACGCGAAACAGGTGGGACTCTACGCCCAGGACAGCTTCAAGCTCAAATCCAATCTTACCGTCACCGCAGGCTTGCGTTGGGACTGGAATGGCCCGCTGGTCGAAAAGAATGGGGTCCTTGCGACTTTTAACCCGCAGTAACTATTCCGATGACCTGGGCACCGACACCATCAACAACATTGGCCTGGTCATCGCCGGCAACAACAAGGAATTCTGCGCCACCAAGTCAACTTTCTGCGTCAGCGATTCCTCATGCTCACTGGCCGCCAGTGGCTGTTCGAGCCGCGCATCGGCTTCGCGTGGACTCCCAAGATCGTGAAAAACGTTAAGCTGGTCGTGGGGGGTTTGGCCTGTACGCTGACCGCGGCGAATTTTTCACCGAACTATCCGCCAGCGCGGGGACTCCGGCATCAGCGGCCCATTTGGTGTCACCGCCGCCCAGCCCTTCGTTGTGCCTCTGAATACTTCCTGCAAGGGTGTGCAGTGCCTCAGCAACAATCCCTTTGGCACTGCGCCGCCGCCCGCGCCGCCCAGCAATCTCTCCGGCGTCGAGGCCCTCGTCCATAACCAGTCGGGATTGAGCCTGGGCCGCGCCGAGCCCGTTACACCCACATGCGCCCCCACCGGCACGCCTCTGCAGGCGTTTCTGTCTGGGCGCGATCATCCAGAAGAAGACGTCGCCATACTCCGAAAACTGAACCCTCGACGTGCAATGGCAGCCCACGAATACCGTACTCGTTGACATCGGCTACGTTCGGCAACCGCGGACTTCACCAGCTTCTGCCGATACCCTTCAATCAACCCGGGATTCCCACTCGGCTAAACCCATTAACGGCCAGATCCACTGCGACGGGTATCAGGCTACCGACGCCGACGGAGGCCAGGGTATTCTTCAGACCGAACAGGTAGCCACGACCATCGGTGAGTTCACCGGTGCGGATGGCAACACCGCCCTCCGCGTGCCCTTCATCGGCTACAATCCGAATTCCGACTTCTGGCAGGCCGAGGGCATCTCCACGAACCACGCCCTGCAGATCAGCGTGAAAAAACGTTTGAGCCACGGCCTGACGGTCAACGCCTCCTATACCTGGTCTCACACTCTCGACGAAGGCAGCGGACTCTCCGAGGGCCTCTTCTTCAACGGCAACGACCCGCTCAACCCTCGGAGCGCGTACGGCAACGCTTCCTTCGACCGCACCCACGTTTTCACCATCAACTACGTCAACCAAATCCCCAATCCCACCAACTCCGAAAAATTCATCAAGCACATCGTCAACGGCTGGGGTGTCAATGGAATCACCACGGTGGTAAGCGCTCTGCCCTACAGCGGGTACGACTTCTCCGGCAACATAGCCAGCCGGTTTACGGCGCGGGCGACGACTTCATCACCAACCCGTTGCTCGCCATACCCGGCGGCACCACCAAGAGCGTGCAGTTGCAGGGAACCACCGGCGTGAACGCCGGCAATCCAGCACTCAATGGCAACGCCTTCGGCATCCTGGTCAACGCCCCAGGAGTAAACGGCGCGCCTCCCGTGGTCCCACGACGGACGAAGCCAGTCCCACGGCCGCCGGCGACTTCTCGGAAACCGGTTTCGCCAATACCGGTCGAAACACCTTCCGCGGACCTTTCCAGACGCGTTTCGACTTCAGCGTCTTCAAAACCTTCAAGCTCACCGAGCGATTCACGCTCCGCTACGACGCTCAATTCTTCAACACTTCAACCACCCGAGCTTTGACGTCCCAATAACAACGTCAGTCGAATCCCTGCTTCGGCCCCAACCTTCAAACCAGTCCGGCGAACGGATGCCAATGGCGAGTACGCATCCGGCCACCGGAACACCGACAAGCCCGATAGGCTCGGGACAAGCCCCAACCGGCACAGGCTTCATCCAAGGCACCATCGGAAGCCCGCGCCTAATCCAAATGTCGCTCCACCTGACGTTCGAAGCTGTCGTTCGCACGAGACGTTCTAATAGTCGTTGCGCCTGATGCTCTAAGTCGAAACGCCGTCGAGGCGCGGTCCAAACGTCGTCCGAGCGCGGAGCAACCCGATGGGGGCTGCTCCGCCCGGCCGACATAGCGTTTCTTCTGTCCCGATGCGGAGTCTCTCTTGTAGGGGCGGGGCTTGCCCCGCCCGGCCGCTACGTCTCGCCGCGAAGTTCACAGCACAGGATGTCTGTCAGCCCAACCTACTGCGCCCCGGCCCCACTACCCAACGCAATCCCCAGCGTCCCCGCCTTGCTCGAATTCAAATCATACACACCGGTCCGCAGGTAAACCGCGCCCCGAGGCACATCAATCTCCTTATGCACCTGCAATCCCACTCTCATAAGCTCCGCATACACATCAGCCTTCAGCCCAATTTCGCTCTTTTGCTCACCACGCCTAACGCCTTCCCATCACGGTCGTAAGCAATCACCATCACTTCGACGCTTCCATGCCGCACCCCATCCGCCGTCGTCTCTAGTCGCAGATCCTGCGGCGAAATCGCGAAATCGAGCCTATATCGAACAGACGGTCCTCTAAGCTCCTCAATGCTCCCCGCCTGATCCGTTCGCGGTACCGTTTTCAGCGGCAACACGCGCACCTTGTAGATAATCTGCGCAAAATCCGGCATCCCGAATCCCATCAATGGCAGCAGCGCATCGCTCTTCCGCTTCTCGTCCGACGTCGACGCGAATTTCGCGTTCTCCGCGTAATACCCGCGGCGGTAGGCCAGCTTATAGTTGCCGTTAACAATCTTCACCTCGATGTGACGGTATTTCCCGTCCATGCTGGCGTTGCTTGGCGCATAAGTCAGTGTGTAGAAGTGCGAGCCTTCGGCGATCGCCTGCGCCATGGCCTCGCTCAATCCATTCGTATTGTAGAAAGCCTTGCCACCGGTATCCCGCGCCAGCAATTCCATGGCAATCTGGTTGAAGCTGCGGTCCGCTTCGTCCGCCTCGATGGGTCGTCCATAGTTGGTCGGATCGTTAACCGCGTTCGGGTCCAAGCCCGTCGCCTGAATCGGGTAAACCGCCACCTGGTCCGCGGTCAGCAGTTCCGCGGTTTGCTGAACCTCGGCCTGATGGGAAACGGAAATCTTGTGTCGCGCGCCCGCGTCCGGGAAAAAATGAATCGGGAACGACCCGGCAAGCCACATCACGTTCTTACGGCCCGGAATCGGCGCAAGATACCGCGCCAGCGCCTGAAACGCTTGCAACGTCATGCCGATCCGGTCCCCGTTCCGTTCACCGCTCTCCTCGGCCATGTAATCCCGGCAGGCATCTTTGCCCGCCTGAGACCGTATGCCATTGCAGGCTATCTTCTCGCTGGCTTTCCGTGAGGGCGAGGCATTCTGCGATTCGAACTTCGCCTGCGTTCCCGATTTTGGATCGAGCAACGAAGCCTTGAGCTCCGAAGAATCCTCCGTAAATCCCTTCACCATCCGCAACTGCGATCCCAACGTGAATATTGCCAGCCGCGCGCCCGTCGGAGCAGCCATGGCCGCATCCAGGTACTTCGCCATTTGCGGGCGCACATAAGTCTGGTCAATCGCCTGCGTGTTCAGTGAGTCCAGCAGCAGCACGTTGACCGAATCCGTCAATTTGACTCTCGGATAATTCGTGTAAACATCCGGCGGCATCGGCGGCAACGGCACCGCCGAAACTCTCCCACCGGTATGCTCCTCGAAAAACGAAATCTTCTGGGGCTGTCCGTCTTCCGTAGCCTGAAAGTCCTCCTTATGCAGCCCGCCAACCGTCTCGCCCTTGCCCTGCGTTACCACCACATCCACCAGCACAATCCGCACTTCAGATTTGATGGCGGGCTGCTGGCCGGCAACATCAGGCGGAGGAGTCTGCGAAAGCAGTAAACAACCCAACAACGATACAAAAATGAGGACTAACCCATGGTAACGACGCATATCAGTTCACCGCCGCAGTCTCTCATACCCTACGACGCTCCAAAGCATTCCGTAGTTTCCGTGTGGTAGCGCAGTCACTCCTCCCGAAATCCCACCCATCTCGCATACCCCATACCGGTCGTATGCTGGCTTGAAATTCCAGCCTATTAACGTGGGATTTTTACCTTTGATCGAACGCCAGTTCGGCCTTACTCTTCCCCTTGCATGGAGGATTAAGCAACAAAGCCTGCAGAATCGGGCAGCAATCGGTGGTCACAACCACCTTGGTGGGTGTGGCTGCTGGTTGTCTTGTTTCCGATACTGCTTAGGCCGTGGTGGATGGCGGTTATCTCGATTGCACTGTTCGTTCTATTCATGAGGCTCATATTGGGACCCTTTCCAGTAAAGCGAAACTCAAACTGACCCCAACCCCGCATACCGCTAAACCTAGCCCCCGCATCCTATAACAGGTACAATGCGCGACTTCCAGGTAAAGCCCTGACGCCGATCCAACCGGGTCCTGCCCAAGGCCTACCCTTATAAGTACTTGACAAATAGTTACTTATGCATTATAATCCCCAAATCGTGGTTGGGCAGAACCTCTCCGGATCGCTTCCCGCAGCCGCACAGAAGCTCGGACGCAACGCAAAATCCCATAACCTCTTTAGAATCCGCACTTCCGAAAAGTACACCCGTAACTCCTTTGTAATCCGCACTTCCAAATCCAAAGGACTTAAAGTCCTTTATAATCCGCACTTACAAAATAAGGCGGGGGAGGGGTCGCGACGGTTAACTAGACCTCCCTATAATGGCGGTTCCTTATGACCACGATCGCCACAAAGCATCCTGCGACCTCCGGAAGCTCGCTTTCCGGCGCAATCGGACGCTCGGTTCTCGACCTCATCGGCAACACACCACTTCTTCGGCTCGAACGCATCGGCCGCGAATTCCCCAATGTTGAGTTCGCCGCCAAAGCCGAGTGGTTCAATCCCGGAGGCTCCGTCAAAGATCGCCCCGCACTGCGCATGATTCAGGCGGGTCTCACAAGCGGCGCGCTCAGCCCCGGTAAGACCATCATCGACGCCACCAGCGGCAACACGGGTATCGCCTACGCCATGATCGCGGCGGCGATGGGCTATCCCGTAAAGCTCTGCCTCCCCGACAGCGCCTCGCAAGAACGCAAACGCATTCTCGCCGCGTTTGGCGCGGAGCTGGTTATCACGCCAGGCGACGAAGCCACCGACGGCGCGATTCGCCGCGTGCAACAGATTGTCGCCGCAGATCCCCAGAAATATTTCTATCCCGACCAATACAGCAATCCGGCAAACTGGCAAGCCCATTACCACACGACGGCCAACGAGATTTGGGAGCAGACCGGAGGCCGCATCACCCATTTCGTCGCAGGCCTCGGCACCAGCGGAACGTTCGTCGGCGTAACGCGCCGGCTCAAAGAGCTGAATCCCGCGATCCGTTTCATCAGCCTGCAACCCGACGCTCCCTTCCACGGACTCGAGGGCTGGAAGCACATGGAAACCGCGATTCGCCCATCCATCTACGACGACGCGCTGGCCGACGAAAATCTCGAAGTCAGCACGGAAGATTCGTATCACCTCGTGAAAAAGATCGCTCGCGAAGAAGGCTTGCTCGTGAGCCCCAGCGCGGCCGCCGCGCTGCTCGGCTGCTTCCACGTCGCAAAGAAGATTCCGCGCGATCAGCGCGCCGTCATCGTCACGGTGTTCGCCGATTCCGCCGCAAAATATCTCACCGAGCGTTTTTGGGAAGAATCTTGATCATGCCCACGGCACTCAGTTCCGACTTAGCCCAGAAAATCCGCGACCATGGCGCGGAAACCTATCCGCACGAATGCTGCGGCGCGCTCCTGGGCCGCGATCTCGACGCGAGCACCACGTCAGCGCCCGACGCCGCCCAGCCTCCTTCGCGCGAAATCGTGGCGCTATTCCCGCTGGTGAATCGCCGCGACGATTCCCCGCGCAATCGATTCTCAGTCACCTCCGACGACGTGCGCGACGCCGAAAAGGCCGCCAAAGAAAAGGGAATCGAAGTAGTGGGCTGGTATCACTCGCACCCAGATCATCCGGCGGCCCCAAGCCAATACGACCAAGACCACGCTTGGCCCTGGTACAGCTACATCATCGTCAGCGTAGCCAACGGCAAGCCACAAGACATGACCTCATGGCGCCTGCTCGACGACCGCCAAAATTTACCCCCGAAGCCCTGGAGATCCGTGAAAGTGCAAAAGCCTGAGAGCATGAGGGCACGAAAGCATGAGAGCACGAGAGCATGAGAGCATAAGGGCACCCTACCAACCACGGCTCCCGAAAAATGTCATTCCGAATCCCGTTCGGTTTTTGAACGGGGTGAGGAATCCGCTTTTTCCTTCTTCCTCGCGACAAGCAGATCCCTCATTCCGCTGGAAACCACGGGGTTCGGGATGACAGGTATGCGTTTCGGGAGGGCACGGTTTTAACCGTGCCTTTAAGCGCTGCCCCCAAACCGGCTTTAGCCGCTGAGGGACGCGCTGGCTTGTAAGCAACATTTTGCATAGACTCTGTTGAGGAGAACCAAATGGCGGTAAAAGTAATGATTCCTACGCCGCTGCGGGTCTACGCCGGCAAGCGCGATTCCGCCGAGTTCACCGCGGCCACCGTCGGTGAGGCTCTAGGCCACCTGACCACGCAATTCGGCGACCTCCGCAAACATCTGTTCACCGAAGACGGCAAGCTTCGCAGCTTCGTCAATGTTTACGTCAACGATGAAGACATTCGTTATCTGGCCAAAGAGAACACCCCAACTAAAGATGGCGACACCATCAGCATCGTCCCCTCGATTGCCGGCGGTTCTCCTCCTTATTACTGTTGCCCCGCATCCTGTTGTTGATCCTGCTCAACTTAAATGCGCCGCGCGCGGCATTTGCATCGACTGGGACCGCGCATCATCTAATGCAAGCCAAAGATCAACGAACCGCAACGCGTCCTGATTGCGAGGGAATCTAGAGGAATCACAATGTCAACTAAAGTGCAGCCATTGACCGCATCACCCGCCGCCGCACCGGCCATCAGCCTCTCCAACGAAGAAATCCTGCGCTACAGCCGCCACCTGATCATGCCCGAGGTCGGCATGGAAGGGCAGCTCAAACTCAAGAACTCCAAGGTCCTCCTGCATCGGCACCGGAGGCCTCGGTGCGCCGCTCGGCCTTTATCTCGCTGCTGCCGGCGTCGGCAGATTGGGCCTCGTGGATTTCGACGTCGTCGACTTCACCAATCTGCAGCGGCAAATTGCTTTTGGCACGGCGGATGTCGGCAAGTCCAAGGCGCAAGCGGCGCGCGCGCGGCTTTCGGATTTGAATCCGGCCATTCAGATCGAGGCGTTTGAAACGCAATTGACCAGCGCAAACGCTCTGCAATTATTCAAGGATTTCGACATTATCGTCGACGGAACCGACAATTTTCCCACGCGCTATCTGGTGAACGACGCTTGCATCCTGCTCGGTAAGCCCAACGTCTACGGGTCAATTTTCCGATTTGAAGGCCAGATCACCGTGTTTGGCATGCCGGATGGTCCGTGCTACCGCTGCCTGTATCCTGAGCCGCCTCCGCCGGGTCTCGTGCCTTCCTGCGCCGAGGGCGGCGTCCTCGGTGTGCTCCCTGGAATCGTCGGCTCGATTCAGGCCATGGAGACCATCAAGCTGATTCTTGGGCGCGGCGACAGTCTCATCGGCCGGTTGCTGCTGTTCGATGCGCTCGGTATGAAGTTCCGCGAGTTGAAGCTGCGCAAGAATCCGAATTGCCCGATGTGCGGCGAGCATCGCACCATCAATAAACTGATCGACTACTATGAATTCTGCGGCGTGCGCGGGGAAGAAGCCCCTGCACCCGATCTGGCGGTTCCAGAAATCACGCCGAAGGAACTGAAGTCCCGCCTCGATAAAGGCGACGATCTCTTCATTCTCGATGTGCGCGAGCCCCACGAATACCAGATCTGCAATCTCAACGGAACGCTGATTCCGCTCGGTGAATTGCCGCGCCGCGTCCATGAACTGGATACCTCGCGAGAGATCGTGGCGCATTGCCGCAGCGGCAAGCGTTCCGCGGAAGCCGTCGATTTCCTGCGCAAAGCAGGCTTCCGCAAGATCCTCAACCTGAAGGGCGGCATCCTGGCATGGTCCGACGAAGTCGATCCCACAGTGCCTAAGTACTGAGCATTCAGTAGTGGCCGATCTTTAGATCGGTCCGACAATTTCCGAGCGATTGGAGACCGATCGACGACCGGTCTGAAGACCGGCCACTACAACTGCTGTATGATCGAATCGGATTTTCCAGGAGAACAGATGGCGGCAACCAAGATTATCGTGAACCACAACGGCTCGATACGCGTCGAAGGCGACTTCGAGATCGTCGATCCCGAAGGCCGCGCATTCGGCTTGGCGGGCCGCACCGCCATAGGCCTATGCCGCTGCGGACACTCCGCGAACAAGCCGTTCTGCGATGGGTCCCACAAAACGTGTGGATTTGCCGACACGGTGGCCGCTCGCGAACTGCCCGCCCCGAAGCCTAAGTTTTAAGACCTTCGCGCGAGGTTCGGCGAGACACTGAAGCCTAAGATTTAGAGCCTCCGCGAAAGACTTCTCCTGGACGCGAAGTTGGGCATTCAGGCAGCGCGCGCCTCGCGGGAACGGCGTCGAGGATGTGCCCACGCGCCTAGGCGCACCCCGGAAGGATGCCCCGTAGGCCTATGATTAAATTAGAGATTCCCAATTTAGTCTGAGACGAGTCTCAGACTGAGAATGCATCTCATTTCGCCTCCCTGGCCCGATTCTCACCGATAAGTGTCCAAAAATGAATTAGATAGCTGGACATCCGTGCCGCTTTCTGCGGGATACCACTGTCTCGCCGCTCCGATACGACCGTGCGCTGTCCGTTACCCCTCCAGTAAGTCCCTCAAGATCAGTAGCTTACAGACCGGTAGTTTCCGTCGAGAAGGGACACCGACGTGCATTTATCGGGGTTCGCAGGCTTTCTTCGGCATTTGGGGGATTTCGTGGGGCGTTGGGGCAAGATCATCGGGTTTCTGAGGTTTTCGCGCTTAACGAGCGGGACTAGCGCGGGCCGACGTGTAAGTGTCGCTCCGAAACAGGCGGCTTCGCGCTGGGTGATCGCCTCGTATGTGGCGCTAGTGGCTGTTTTCTTTGGATTCATTTTCTATCTGCGGCACGCGGGAATTACCGGAAGCCCACAAAGCTATCTTTATCTTGAGGTTGGCGGGACGCTGATCAGTTTTTGCTATGCGGCCAACGCGCTGGTTCGATTTCGCGGCACTCACGATCGAACAGCGTTGATTCTCGCATTTGGCTTTGTGCTTTCCGGAATCATTGAGACAGTTGGCTACTTTGCGCTGAACGCGCAGATGCAGGCGGGTCACGCGGTGCCGACGACGGTGCCGATGGGCTGGATGGTCAGCCGGGTACTTCTGGCGGTGATGCTGCTGGCGGCTATTGGCGTCGAGCGCTACATGCCAACGGCGCGGCAACCGAGCCGGGAAACCGCGGGGGCGTTGCTGGTTGTTCTGCTGGCTGCGTACCTGACCAGCGCGGCGTTCCTTGCCGCACCAGCGGCGCCGTTTTCTCACGCAGCGCGGATTTTGTCGCGTCCGTGGGACTTGCTCCCAGGACTGCTGTTCCTTGCAGCGGCGGTCTGCTACCGACAGCGTCTGGACCGGGACAAGAGCAGCAAGAATCCTGCAAGCCTCTATGAATACTCCCTTTTTGCAGTGGCCTCGCTGAACGTTGTTTGCCATGCGGCTGCCGCTTTTTCGCGGCACCTTTTCGATGGGCCGTTTTTTGTCGCGGAGTTGTTCAAGACGGCGAGCTATGTGGTTGTGCTTGCCGGGGCATTGCTCGAGCAGGCGCGCTTGTTCGAACAGGTTCGCTCGATGGCCGTGAGCGATTCGCTGACAGGTTTGGCGAACTATCGCCGGCTGATCCATGTTCTGGAAACGGAGCTGGACCGTTCGCGGCGCACGATGCGGCCATTCAGCGTGATCTTGCTGGATATGGATGGTCTCAAAGCCATCAACGATCAATTCGGGCATTTGACCGGCAGCAGGGCGCTGGTGCGGCTTAGCAAAGTTCTTACAAATCATTCGCGTGCCATCGACACGCCCGCGCGCTATGGCGGAGATGAATTCGCATTGGTACTGCCGGAGGCGAGTCGCGACGTGGCGGCTCGCGTGGTTGCGCGCATTCGAGAGCGGCTTGCCGCGGAACCCGAGCGGCCCGCGCTTTCGGTCAGCGCGGGCGTTGCCGCGTTTCCGGAAGACGGGGATACGCCCGAACAGCTTTTGGGGGCCGCGGATCGCGCGCTGTACGGCATGAAAAGCCGCGGCGGCGGCAGCATTCAAAATCTCACGCGCATCGCGGCGTGCCTGTGAGGACTGAGACGAGCATGTCTCCCCGGAGGAATTTTCCGTTTCACCGCGCCGAGCGCCGCATCCCGATGGAGATACCCGTGGTGCTGGACGGTCACCGGCAGACGCCGGGCGCGGAATCGACTTTTACAGAGAATGTGAGTGCGCGCGGAGCGCGTGTGGTGAGCACGCGGCGATGGGAAAAAGGGGAACCACTGACCTTTGTTTCGCGCACGGGAGAGTTTCGTTCGTTGGCTCGGGTGGCTTACTGCCAACCAATGCATGGCGACGGCTATGCAGTTGGGGTGGAGTTCCTCGATCCGGCGGGGCGATGGGTTGTTCAATCAAAAGAAAGCTCGGCTTAACGGTAGGGCGGATAGGAGGGGAACGCCTGGAACGGAAGACAAATAACTGGTGCAAACAAAAGAATAGGAGTTGAAGCGCCGCACGGAAGAGAAGGCCGGGCGGCGCTTCATTCTTTTTGGGGAGAGAGCGGGAAGGAAAGAAGTAAAGAAGTAATGAAGTAAAGAAGTAAAGAAGGAGAAAAGCGAAGGAGAAAAGGGCAGGAGAAAAGGGAGGAGAAAGATTTAACGCAGAGGGCTCAGAGATTGCAGCACCGAGGACACGGAGAGTTTGTGCTGCTGCTGGACACGCGGAGATAGCCGGTTCTGTACACAGATTGGCAAATGTGCGAGCAGGTCTCTTCGGCACCGGACGCCCGAAATGCGATGTTTGCGGGTGGGTGCGCGGCAGCGCCGTGAAGTCCGCGGAGGGGAGCACCGACAACCGGGATGGAAGGAGCGCCGCACGGAAGAGAAGGCCGGGCGGCGCTTCATTCTTTTTGGGGAGAGATTACGAGAAAACTGTGGGCGTAGTCGCTGGCCGTCAGGCGTTGGTGCCGCCGTCGACGGTCAGGTTCGCGCCGGTAATGTACGAGGACTCCGGGCTGGCGATGAACGCGACCAACGCGGCGACCTCGTCAACGGTCCCGAAGCGGCCGAGTGCGGTGACGGCCTTCTGGGGCACAGCCCAATCGCCCGCCGCGGGATTCAGGTCCGTGTCGATGGGACCGGGCTGGACGTTGTTGACGGTGATGCCGCGGTCGCCCACCTCTCGGGACAAGCCTTGTGTAAACATCTTGACGGCTCCCTTGGTGGCCGAGTAGGGCACCAATCCGGGCGTCATCATACGCTCGCCGACGCACGAGCCGATCATGATGACGCGACCGCCGTCGTTCATGTGCTTCAGCGCCGCTTGCGTAGCAACGAAGACGCCGCGGACGTTGATGTCAATCACGCGGTCCAATTCCTCCAGTGTGGTCTCTTCGAACTTCTTCGGAATGGCAGTGCCGGCATTGTTCACAAGCACATCCAGCCGGCCCAAAGTCGCGACGGCCTTTTCGACCGCGCCCTTGACGGCTTTAGCGTCGGCAGCGTCTGCTTGAATCGCGATGGCTTTTCCGCCGGCTTGCTCGATGGCCTTCACGACCGATGAGGCCGCGTCTGCGTCTTTGGCATAGGTGAAAGCCACACTGGCCCCGTCCGAGGCCAGGCGTTTTGCGATCGCGGCGCCAATACCGCGCGAGCCACCGGTGACGAGTGCCACCTTCTTGGTTAACTTGGACATAGATTCTCCTTTAGTTTTTCGTGTAACCGCGTTGATCCAGAGGGAACTTTGGATTCAGCCTCGCGAACCTTAGATACAGGGTTTGTCAGGTGGAAAAATCACATCGGTGCTCGATGAATGCGCGGTTCGGCCCAAAATGGGACGGCGCTGGAACGCAGCTGCGCCGGTGGCTCAGGCTATGATCGGCATTTCGAGGGCAGATGCCGGCTGGTTTGCGGAAGAATCCACGATGCCGGGGTGGAGCCTCTGGGCGTGATTGTGTATAAGTCTCGTCCTTGGTCAGACTTACGACTTCGATCGATCTCCTGAACGACGGCGCAGTACTAAAACTGTCCTATTTCCCTGCCCTTTCGCTTTCTAATAGGCATGGTCGCAATCTGTCCCGGTGGTCAGGTTGAATTGTAGTACGGCTATGACTAACATCCCCCCCCGTCGGCACTTCCGTTGACCACCCACCGGAAAGCTGTTGGTCGGCAGTAGCACGCTGTAAACAAACCATTTAACGAAAGGGTCCCCGCGACTACATGATACGTGTGTCTGAAAATCGACGTTCTAGGTATGTATTCTTCAGTGGGATCGTAGCCCTGGTTGTAAGCTTCTCGTCTTGGATATCGGGATGTGCAGGGTCAGCCTCAGCTACGAAACCTGAAAACGCCCTAAAGGCACAGTTTACCAGCGTTTCGGTTACGATCACGCCGAGTTCCTCTTCGACAACGACCGGAGGCACGGTGCAGTTCGCCGCAACGGTATCGGGCACTGCAACGGAAGGGGTGATGTGGGCGGCGGCGCTGGGTACGATCAGTGCTTCGGGGCTTTATACGGCGCCGGCTAAGGCTGGCACGGACACGGTTACGGCGACTAGCGTTGCGCAGTCGAGCAAGTCTGCGTCGGCCACGGTGGCGGTTACGGCGGCGGCTCCGGCACCGACTCCGACGCCGACTCCGGCGCCGGTTTCGTCCAGCGCGTCGTGCAGCGGCGCGAATTGCCCGTCGTTCCCGGGGGCCCAAGGTGGGGGAGCCGGGTCGGTAGGCGGACGTGGAGGAGTGGTGATTGAAGTGACCAATACGAATGATTCCGGCACGGGCTCGCTGCGGGCCTGCGTGATGGCGACCGGGCCCCGCACGTGCGTATTCCGAGTGGCGGGACTGTTTCCGGTTACCTCCGCGGATCTGCGCTTTACAGCCCGTACCTGACCGTGGCGGGTCAAACCGCGCCTGGGGAAGTGATCCTGGGCGGGCCGAATACCAGTGGGGCGTTGTTTGGGATCTCCACGCATGACGTGATTCTGCGCTATGTGACCATGAGTCCGGATAACTACCATCAGCCGTCGGGACCAGACACCGGAACGACCTCGGTCTGGATCGTCAACTGCAGCAACATCACGCAGAGCCTGCCCCCGCCGCCGCCCGCGACCAGCGGGTGCTACAACATCATGATCGACCACGTCACCACGCGCTGGAGCGGGAATAAGTCGTGGATCACGACCAGCAATTTCACCCCGGTGCTCGACGACGCAGGCGTTGGGCCCAATCATTCAATCACTACGCAATGGAGCCTGGACTACGAACCGCACGAGGGCCATCCGGTAGGTTTCGGCACGGCCACGGATGAAAGCTGCGTGAGCACCCTGGCGGCGGGACTGCCTTTCGGAATATGAAACGGACATCGACTTTCACCACAATCTGCTGGTCAACGTGGATCACCGCATCCCGGAAATCGGGAACAAGTCGACGCGCTGGGTGAACAACATCGTCTATAACTGGGGCACGTACGCGATGCAGGAATTGGGGGCGATGACCCTGGATATCATCAACAACAAATACATCAGGGGAAATTTGAATGCCAATGCGCAGGCGCATCCGACGCACTGGACCAGCAATGGGCCGGAAATATCGGGAAATCCGAGCGGCTACATGTCTGGGAACATCTTCGGGGATCCCGGGGACAACACCGTGAACGCCGACCAGTGGGGCGAACTGGCGGTTACCATCAGCGGAGAATCGGCGCAGGGCGAGGATGGCGGACCGGTTCCGAGCAGCTGGCAGAGAAGCAGTGCGATGCCCCGCGAGCAATAATTTCCCATCGTTCCGGACCCGGCGCCACAGCTGGACAGCATCCTGCTGCCCACGGTGGGGAATTCGCAGCACCTGGATTGCAACGGCAACTGGGTATCGCATCGGGACGCCGCCGACCAGCGCATCATCGCGCAATATCAGACGGGGGGACCCGGGGGTTATTGGCCGAACGGGGTAACGTTCACGGGTCATGCCGACGATCCCGCAGCCGACGGCGAACTGGCAAGACGCTCCGGTGGTGAATGGAACGGCGTGCGTGGAGTCCATGCATGACGGGATTCCCGACGCGTGGAAACAGGCGAAGGGGCTGAGCCTGATCGATCCGAATCTGTACAACACCGTGGCGCCGAACGGATACACCTGGCTGGAGAATTATCTGAACGGACAGTAGGAGAGATGACCATGCGGTACGTTTGGGGAAGTGAGCGTTGGCTCATTTCCCCAAAACCGCTTCTGTGCGATCATTGCCTGGTTAAGTCTAGAAATCCCATCAGCGCCGTTTCTTGCTTTCGTTTTGCTTGACCCGCTCCTTTACCAGTTTCTTGATGAGTGCGATGGGCAGTGGTTTGGCTGTGGGGAAGTGGATCGTTCCTTTGGACGTGGAATACCCTTTGAGTTCGTTCTTAAACGTTTCGATGACGGATGCCGTGGGAAACAAACTGCAGTGGTCGGAAAACGCGGCGAACCATACCAGCACTCCGTTGTGCTTGATCGCAGGCATTCGATAGCTGATGGTCTCGGTAGCCTCCGCTGGCGCGGCCGACCGAATCGCTGCTCGAATCTTGTTGAGGGCGGTACGGGCGGGTTCGGGGACACCGGCAATGTATTCATCAACGTTTTTCGGAGGGGCGTTGGCTTTTGCAGACTTGCGATTGCCAGATTTCACCTTCTTCATGCGGGCAATGCTACAGAATCTCCCAGTCCCAGTCCATAGTTAGACCGCATGTCTGGCCGTTCAATATGCGAACTCACGCAAGACGTTCCGGAAGAGAAGAATTTCCTCAGGGGCTAAAGCCCGATTTTGCATGTCTTTAAATGTCGGAGCTAAAGCTCCGCCCCCCTGAGATGCATTTATGAGATGACTTCTGGTTCGGCAACGCTGCGTTCAATGCCTCATCCGTCGTCATCAGTGCGGATGTCGGCACTGTCGCCTGCAGCCAACGGGTCAACTCCTGATCGGCCGGTGGACGCGGAGAACTAACAGTCCTTCTTCCGAAATTCCGATTCAAGTACCTGATTCGCGGAATTACGGTATCTTGGGTGCGAGCACCACACGAATCAGGACGAAACACGGGAAGCCAGTCGAAGGGTTTCGGTTTCTATAAGGGTCGGCCCCGATGCGATCGGGAAATAGCTCTACCCTAATGTTGCGCTGGATACTGTCCGCTCAACCTATGTCTCGTTTGACCATCTCTCGGAAGCGACTCTTTCCGGAGCCTCTCGATGAGGCATCTGGGCTGCGCAACTTTGCGCCTCCAGGCTCGGCCATAAGGGTTAGATTGCCGGCGCCGGAAGCCGCCTCGCTACCACTGAGCGGGGCAGTGTACGCGTTAGCGATTGCCGCGCTAGCTCTCCACGTGGCGTTCCTCGGCCGGTTTGGATTCTTTCGTGATGAACTTTACTATGCCGCGTGTGGACAACGGCTGGCGTGGGGTTACGTCGACCACGCACCTTTGGCCCCTTTCCTCGCCCGGCTTAGCCGTACACTCCTGGGCGATTCGCTCTTTGCGCTGCGGCTTTTGCCGGCGCTGGCGGCTCCGGCCAAGATACTTCTTTGCGGGTGGCTGGCTCGGGAGCTGAGCGGCGGAAAGTATGCGCAGTTCCTCGCTGCCTTGTGCGTGTTGGTTGCTCCGATCTATCTGACGTTTGACAATTTTTTCTCGATGAACGCGTTTGAGCCGGTATTTTGGACGGCATGCGCAGCGATTGTGGTGCGCATTTTGAATGGCGGAAGTCCAAAGCTGTGGTTGTTGTTCGGACTCATTGCCGGACTTGGAATTTTGAACAAACACTCCATGCTTTTTTTCGGTTCGGGAATTGTGCTGGGGCTGCTGGCGACCTCCGCGAGGAAGCAATTTCGGCAGCCGTGGATTTGGCTGGGGGCGGGAATCGCGTTCCTCTGCTTCCTTCCTAATCTGCTTTGGGAAAATCAAAATGGCTGGCCAACGCTAGCGCTGTTTCATGCGGTGATGGGTACAAAGTACGTGATCGTTTCCCCCTGGGAATATATCTGGCAACAAACCTTGCTGACACTTCCGTTGGCAGCGCCAATTTGGATAGCCGGTCTGTGGTTTTTGCTTCGGGATCCGCTGGGGGAAAAGTATGCCGTACTGGCTTGGGCGTATTTCACAGTGCTGTCGGAGATGCTGATCCTGCACGGAAAAATCTATTACCTCGCGCCAGCGTACGTGATGCTGCTGGCAGCCGGCTCAGTTTGGATTGAACTGCGGTTGGTTCCGCGAGCTGAGTGGCTGCGGCCCGCGATAGCGCTGCTATTGTTGATCGGCGGAGGGATCGCGGCTCCGCTAGCGATGCCGATACTGCCGGTCGAAGCTACCGTTCGCTATACGCGTTTCTGGGATGTGCAGGCGATTCACGTGGAAAACGTGCCGCAAAGCGAGTTGCCGCAACTGTTCGGGGATATGTTCGGCTGGCAGGAACAGGTCCGCGCGGTGGCAGCGGTATTCCAGACGCTGCCCGCGTCGGAGCGGTCTCAAGCGGTGCTGCTAGCCTACAACTATGGGGAAGCGTCCGCGATAGACTATTTTGGATCGAAACTGGGATTGCCGCGAGCTGTGAGCGGTCACAACCAGTACGGGTTGTGGGGACCTGGCGCGATGACCGGCGAAATTGCCGTGGCGATTGGATTCACCCAAGGCCAGTTACGTCAGTTTTATGACGAAGTCACGCCCGCAGCGAAAGTCTCGCCCCGTTACGCGATTCCGGAAGAATCGCAACTTACCATTTTCATTTGCCGCCACCCCAAGAAGAGCCTGCAGGAATCATGGGCGGAATGGAAGTACCTCAATTAAGGACCCGGCCGAGATGGGCGCCGATGAAAAAGAAGAACGATCGCGTCGATGCGGGCAAGACTTGCGACTGCCCGCAGTGCGATTTTCCTCCGGAGTGCTACATGGCCTCCAGCGCCGTTCGGGAACGTCGACGCACCCTGCGCTGTCGCAACCTGTTGGTCCGGCAGGTGGCGCAGATGAAGAACAAGATCAGTACGGGTGGTGTCAATCAGCGGGTTGATTTGGGATTGAGGGGGCTAGGGATTCGTAGACGCGGAGCATTTCGTCGACCATTTTTGCGGCGGAGAATTTTTGTTCGATGCGGGTGCGCGCGGCGGCGGCGATTTGTTTGGCTATGAGGGGATTGCGGAGGAGGGTTGCGGCGGCGTTGCGCAGCGAGGTTTCGTTTCCCAGTTCGGCGAGGAGGCCGCTCTTGCCGTGTTCGATAATTTCGCCGAACGCGCAGGTCGCGAAGGCTACCGATGGGACGGCGTAGCTCATGGCGGCCAGGAGCGAAGTGCCCAAGCCCTCGAAGCGGGAGGGGAACAGGAAGGCGTCCAGGGCGGTGTAGACCGGCTCCATGGCGGTTACGAAGCCGGCGAAAATTACGGCGTCCGCCAGGGCTAACTGCTTTGTCAGATGCTCGAGCCTAGAGCGGTCCGGGCCGTCGCCGGCCAGGAGGAGTTTGGCTTTGGGAAATTCGGTGCGAAGGCCGGCGAGGACGCGAATCAGCAGGTCCTGTCCTTTGTCGGGCAAGAGCACGCCGACACATCCGAGAAGCGGGGAGTCGTCGGTGACGCCCCAGAGGAGGCGTGCTTCGCGCCTTACGTCGTCTGGAGGAAGGCGGGGGATTTCGACGCCTTCGTATACGACGGTCATCTTGTCTTTGTTTATGCCGGAAGCTGCCAGCCGGTCGGCAACCCAGCCGGAGATAGGAAGGATCCGCGCTGCTGCCTGGTAGCGCGAAATCGCGAGGGCGCTTTTGCGAATGGGATAGCCGACGCGGCGGGAGATTACGAGGGGGACGCGCTCGTGAGTTCTGGCGAGCCAGGTTGCCGTGACGGCGTGGGCTTCGTTGGCATGAACGACGTCGAACCGGCCGGGTTTCGTGAGTTCGGAGATCTTGAAGGCCGCCGAAATCCTGGAGAGATGGGGAGAGACGCGATGGACGCGGATGCCTCTGGCGTTTGCGCGATCGCCCAGGGCTGAGCCTTCCGGAGAGACCAATTCCGCATTGTGACTTCGCGCTTGGAAGCCCTCCAACATGAGGAGGGCCTGGTTTTGGCCGCCGCGCCATTCCGTGTCCAAGTCTACCAGGAGAATATTCACGAATTGGTTGCTCCGGAGCGCCGGCCCTTATGGGCAATCAGTTTGCCAAGCTTAGTGTATTTCAAACGTACGGAGCGGGCGGCCATGTGTGCGATCAATGCGCCGCGATAGCCGTCCAGGAAGCCACCGCGCAGCACGAAATTCTGAAACCAGCTCCAGGGCGTGGCGAACCAGACCGCGCCGCGCCATCGGCGCTTGCCGTTGGCGAACATCTGCTGCGCGGCGAGCGTGGAGTAGCGCTCGACATTGGTCTGGTGTTCGTCGAATGAATGGACCGTGTAGTGCAGCAGGTCGCCGTTCAGGCGGCCCGGGCTTGCCGTCGAATCGCAGGGATTCGTGAATGATGCCGGAAAATTGCGCGGCGTCGCGGCGGTAGAGGCGGCGCTGAAAATCAGGGTACCAGCCGGAGTGTTTGATCCAGGCGCCTAGATACCAGGTTTTTCGCGCAACCTCGTAGACGGCGTGCTCCGGCTTGCGTTTCTTCCAGTCCAGTAGTGAGGTGTGCAGCAGGCTGCTGAGTTCCTCGTCGGCGTCCATGGAGAAGACCCATTCGTTGGCTGCTTGTTCGGCTGCAAAATTTTTTTGCTCGGCGTAGTTCGTCCAGGGGCGAGAGAAGAGCGTGGCGCCTTGTTCCTGGGCGATTTCGGGGGTGCGATCGGTGCTTCCCGCGTCTACGATGATGATTTCGTCGGCGATTCCGGCGAGGGAGGCCAGCGCCCTGGGTAAATTGTGCTCCTCGTTGAGTGTGATCAGGCAGACGGAGATGCGGTTCATTGCAGGTAGGCGAAGGCTTGACTGAGAGTCAGTATCTCACAGTCGGGAGGTTTCGTAGGCTTGCGTGGCGTTCGTGTTTAGTATGGCCAGCGCCGGGCGGGGCAAGCCCTGCCCCTACAAAGAGAATCCGGATGGTGACCAGGATGGCGACGCCCTTAATGGGCTGACAAGCGCCGCACCAAGTGCCCGGATGGCGGACGGCATGGCGGCGGCTCTTGGCGGGCGGGCGGGCGGGCGGGCGGTTCACTTTGGTTGGAAGGAGATGCGCAGGACGGTTTCACCTATGCGGAATTGGGCGTCGTTGACGAGCATGGCGGCGCGGACGCGTTCTTCTTCGTAAAAGGTGCCGTTGGTGGAGTCCAAGTCGCGCAAATTGACGTAGGTGTCGCGTACCTCGATAACGCAGTGATGGCGAGAGACTTCCGGGTCTTGCAGCGCGATGTCCGAGCCTTCGCGTCCGACCACGACGCGAGGCTTGGATAGTTTATGCGCGGCGCCTTTGCCGGGGCCGGAAACGACCGTTAAGACCACGGTTTGCGTGGCGGGAAGTCTGGCGCTGTCGTCGTGGTGCAGGAGATTGTTGCTGGAGCCGGAGCCGTCACCGCGGGCGAACGAAGGCAGCGGGGAGATGACCATGGTCGCGTTTGGATGGCGCCTGGTGTCCACGACCGTCTTCATGCCACATTTTGCGCAGTGAAATTGGACTTTGGGATGGGCGCCCACGTCCGCGTCTCTGAGCACGTGTTCGGTGCCGCAGTGGCTGCAGGCTGCTTGCATGGGTTGAAATTAGCACGTTTGGAGGAGCGGCTCTGGGGCCTGCGGGTTGGGCTTGCTGTGACGGTAACGGGATGGCTGGCCAGTGATCGGTGGGTTGCTCGGACCGGGTGGTGCGATGAATTCGTGAGGTAGGCGGCGGGATTCGCCGGGCTGAAGCCCGGTGTCTACATAGGCGGATCATCAGGGGAATTGATGGTGAGCGGCGTAGTGGTCGCCGGGTTGTGGGTGATGCGATATGCTACGATTGTGAGTTCGGAGTTGGATAGGAGAGCATGCCTTGGCCGAGCATATTTCGCGCAAAGAACTGAAGCAGGACAAGATTCACGACGCCTTTGAGCATGGGGCGGAGGCAGTCTATTCGCACAAGCAGGTGACGCTGGTTGTGGTGTTGATCGTGGCGGTGATTGCGGCGGGATATGCGACTTGGAGCGTTTACACGGACCGGCAGACGGCGGCGGCTTCCGCGGCTTTCGATACGGCCATGAAGGCGTACACGGGTCACATTGGTGCCGCGGACCCGGCCGAACCGGGCGAGGCAACGTACGCGGATGAAGCGGCGCGGTCGGCGGATGCCGAGCTGAAATTTTCCATGGTGGCCGATAAATATCCGAACACGAGTCCTGGACTGTTGGCGCGCTACTATGCGGCGCTTTGTCTGGAAGATCAGGACCGGCAGAATCAGGCGTTGGAACAATTGAAGAAGATCAGCTCCGGGAGCGATAAGGAACTTGCGAGCATGGCGGAATACCAGACCGGAGTCATCTATTTCCGGACGGGAAAGACGGACGAAGCCGTCAAGGTATTCCGAGCGCTGGCCGACAAGCCTTCGGTGTTTGTGCCGCGCCCGCTGTCTCTGTTGGAGTTGGCAGCGGCATTGCGCCAGAGCAATCCGAAGGAAGCGGCGAACGTGTACCAGCAGGTGAAGAAAGAATTTCCGGAGTCGGCTATTTCGGAAGAGGCCGACCGCGGTCTGGATACGCTCGCGCCGAAATCCTAAGCTGGCGGATCGTTTTTCGCTCAATCGCGCACGTGGGACAGAGACTCTTCGCAAGCGCGTCTGTGCGACTTACCGGGCAAAATCCACGGAGTGGCGCATCGAAATAGGTTTCACACTTGCGGCCTGGGCCATGCACGCCGGTCAATCGCGCGGCCGCCGCTATCCAGAACCATTGCATCGTTACCGCAGTGAATACGCACGCGACCGCGACCGCATCGTGCACGCGCGAGCCTTTCGGCGCCTGGAAGCCAAGACCCAGGTCTTCACCACGCGCTTTTCCGATCATTTTCGTAACCGGCTCACACATACGATTGAGGTGTCGCAAATCGCGCGCACGGTGGCCTCGGCTCTGGGCTTGAACGCCGAGCTGGTCGAGGCCCTTGCCTTGGTTCACGACATCGGCCATCCGCCGTTCGGCCATGCCGGGGAGCGCAAGCTGGACGAGTTGATGCGATTGCACGGCGGAAGCTTCAACCACAATCGGCATGCGCTGCGCATCGTGGAGCAGTTCGAGCAGCGCTATCCGGACTTTCCCGGGTTGAATCTAACGTTCGAGGTGCGCGAAGGCATCATCAAGCATTCGCGGGAATATGCAGCGAAAGATTTCCCTCAATTTGCCGAGTATCTTCTGGATTTGCGGCCGCCGCTGGAAGCGCAGTTGATCGATTGCGTGGATGAGATTGCGTACAACACCGCGGACCTCGATGACGCGCGCGAGGCTGAGCTTCTGGACCTGAATGCTTTGTGCGGCGAGGTGCCCATTTTTGGGGAAGCTTACGCCAAAGTGGAGGCGACCCATCCCACCGCACGCGAAAAGCTCAAATTCAACGAAGCTCTTAAACACGTGCTCGATCAGTTGGTGACCGACTTGATCGAAACGACGAAAGGGCGCGTGCGCGACTCGGGAATCGCCAGCGTGGAGGATATCCGCCGGCTGCCGAAGCGTATCGCGGGGTTCAGCGATACGTTCGGAGCGCGCAATGCGGAACTCAAGCGGTTCTTGTTTGCGAATATTTACGACCGGCCGGAGATCACTGAGGATCGCGACCGTTCGGTGCACTGCCTCGAGGAGCTTTTCCGCTACTACCTGGGTTCGCCCGGGTCGATGCCGGAACCACACGAAGAGCTTACGCGCACGGACCCACGGCACGTAGTTGTTTGCGATTACATTGCGGGAATGACCGATCAATTTCTGCTGCGACAATATCACCAGCATCTCCGTTCCGACGCGGATGCCGTCAATGCGTCCGCATAGGGCGAGTCGCGTGAATCAGAGCGGCGAATTTCCGCGGCGCGACCCGAGGTAGGTACAATGCTGGGGCGAGTTCTACGCGATCCGCCTTTTCTGAGGAAGTGACCGTGTTCAAGGCCGTGGCAAAATCACTTTCCGCGACGCAGGCACGGATACTCGTTCTCTTTTTGGCTAGCCTGGCCAGTGCTGGGCTCGCGTCCGGGCAAGTATCGTCCCTTCTGCCCACAGCAAAGCCCGCGTCATCGCAACCTGCGAATCCTACGGACCCACTTGGGCGCGATACCCCCCGGGGGACGCTGGTCGGATTTGTCCACGCCGCGCAGGACGAGAGCGAACGAGCCATCGAGTATTTCCAACCCTCGCCGAAGGGACGGCGGCAGACTCCCGCGGAAGAGCAGGAACTGGCCACGCAGCTGTTCACGGTCTTGAATGCGAAATTTCCGGCGTCCGCACTGGGATCGATCAGCAACGATCCGGACGGGAGAGGCGACGATCAACAGCCGCGCGATGAGATTAAGGTCGGCGGAACGCGCGGATTGAGCGAAGCATTTCCGATTACGCTGGTCCGTCTCCAGGATCCGCGCGGTGCAAGACTCTGGTACATCTCGCGGCAAACGCTTGATCAGGTGCCCGACGTTTACGACTCGCTGCGGTTTCCTCGATTGGAAAAGGATCTGCCCAACTATCTGGTCCGAAACCGTCTGCTGGGCATGCCGGCCTGGCAGTGGATCGCGATCATTCTGTTGGCGCCTGTCGCCATGGCATTGGGTTGGGCGCTGGCGTTCCTGATACGGACCGTCTGGCAGCTAGTGCGACGCGTTCGTGGGCTTAGTCCGCTTCCGCCACAGCCGATTCGGCGCTTTGGTCCAGGTGCGATGTTGCTTGCGGTGATCATTCATTACAGCTTTGTCGCCGCGATCGGGACTTCGCTGCTGTACCGCCAATACTACCAGCGGATCATCCTGGTGTTGTTGGCGTTCGCAGTGTACTGGGCGGTCTTGCAGGTGACGCATTGGGTGTTCCGAGGAATTGCGCTACGCCTCACGGAGAGAGGTAGATTGGCGGAACGCTCGCTGGTCTCGCTGACACGCCGCGTCCTCGACGTCGCGATTTTTTTGGTGATCGGCCTAATCGTTCTGAACGCCATGGACGTCAATGTTACCGCGGCGCTTGCGGGTCTCGGCATCGGCGGTTTGGCAATCGGCCTGGGCGCGCAGAAGACCTTTGAAAATTTGCTGGGCGGTATTTCCATCCTGACCGACAAAGCCGTCGTTGTGGGGGACCCTTGCAAAATCGGCGATCGAGCTGGGACCGTGGAAGATATTGGACTTCGCTCGACGAAAATCCGCACCGAGGAACGCACGGTGGTGTCGATTCCAAACGGCACCGTGGCGACCGCTACTCTCGAGAATTTTCGCTATCGCGACAAGATTCTGTGCAAACAGACGATACGCTTGCGGTACGATCTCTCCCCAGATCACTTGCGTTACGTTCTGGAGCAACTGCGCGAAGTGCTGGTAGCGCATGCGAAGGTGGAGGAATCGACAGCGCGCGTGCGGGTGATGCGCTTTAGTGAATACGCGATTGAAGTGGAACTCTACGCCTATATTCTGGAGCGCGACTACGGTGTGTTTCTAGCGATTCAGGAAGATCTGCTGCTGCAAGTGATGGACGCGCTGGAGCGGACGGGCGGGCCCGTGGCGTTGCCGTCGCAAACGACGATGGTTACGCAGGATGCGTGGGTAAATCCGGAAAAAGCGGATGCGGCGCTGAAGGCGATGGGGAAAATCCGCGGCCTCGGCGAGGCTGATCCCGGGCGCCAGGAATCCAGGGTTGACGGCGGCGCTAAGAAGTCTTGAGGATTTCGTTTCCATTTTCAAACTGACCGGATCGTACCGGCCCTGCCGATCATTCCTACCGGAAAGTCCTTAGAAAATCGTACGAGGCGGGTGCAAGAAATAATCATCTTCCTCTAATCTCAGGAACGTTTCTCCCTCTGCTCAGATCGCCGTAATACTCGCAAAAACCGCAAGTTACGCCTCTTGCGTGGTAAGCAGAGCCTGCTGCGAACAATGGCATTTCATTTGCACAACCTGGGAGCGTCGTTCCCAGGCCTACCGAAATGCTCTCCAGTTTATAGAGGGCTTGCGGAGGATGCGATGAGTCCGATGGCAGCGGTCGACACCCAGGTATGCGAGACCTACCAAGGTCTGCTGGAAGAGTGTGAAATCGCGCGCAGTGAATGGAATGAACGGCGAGCGGAAATTTCCGAACTCGGTTTGCGTGGAAAGGGAATCGACGATGAGCTCCGGTGCTTGCAAGCGAGATTTGCTAAATCCTACGCAATGGCTGGCAATCACCTACGCGATTGCGGCCGCTGTCAATTTGCGGGAAGAACTGACCACGCTGCTGGTGATGAAAGCGATGGTCACGTCTTCTATGCACACCGTGACTCGTCTTTTTCAAGCGCAGAGTTCTCTGCCACCTAGGATCACTTCCGCGTTTATTTCGTGAACGTGTATTTTGTGAAATTGTAGCCGGACCGGTTCACTGCGCCGCAAAAGTGTTGCACGCGTCGATCGAGCCGCTGTCCAGTCCCTTGCTGAACCAGGACATGCGCTGCTGCGACGTGCCGTGAGTGAAGGAGTCGGGCGAGACGTGGCCTGTGGACATTTTCTGCAGACGGTCATCGCCTACCGCGGCAGCCGCGCCGAGCGCGGATTCCACGTCGCCTTTTTCGAGAAGTCCCCGCTGCTGCGTGGAATGCGCCCAGATGCCCGCGAAGCAGTCCGCCTGGAGCTCGAGACGCACGGACGAGGAACTTGCGCCACGCATGCTGCCTTGCTGTGCTTTCTGTTCAATGCCGAGAATATTCTGAACGTGGTGTCCGATTTCATGGGCCAGGACGTAGGCCTGAGCGAATTCGCCCGGCGCGCCAAAGCGCCGCTTCAGCTCATCATAAAAACCTAAATCGATGTAAACCCGTTCGTCTCCCGGGCAATAGAAAGGGCCGGTGGCCGACTGCGCGCCACCGCATGCCGACTGAGTGTAGTCACGGAACAGGACGAGCTTCGCGTGATGGTAAGGACGGCCCGTTTGCTGCGGGAGGATTTGCGTCCAGGTATTCTGCGTGTCATCCAGTACAAACGAGACGAACTGAACCAGGGGTTTTTCGGAAGCGTCGCGCGCCGGGTCGGGCTGGCTGACGGTTGCCGGCTCCGGACTGCCTCCGCCGCCAAGCAGCGCGAAGAAATTCTGCCGGAAGATGAGGCTCAGCACCAGCAGGACGAGCGCGCCGCCAATTCCGAGGTGCATCCCGCCGAACTGAAACCCTCCGCCTCCGCCGCCGGAATCGTCGCGGCGATCTTCGATGTCCTGGCTTTCGCCACCGGGTGTCCAGCGCATGTTGTTCTCCTTAATGCTGGGAAACCGGAATGGTAACACCCGGAGAAGCGAGAGGAAACTCACGGAAGCGCCCAATGGAAAGGCTGGGGAACGTGGCTGCTTTTCAGCGATTGCGCTGGCGTTGCTTACGGTTGTTGGTCCCGGCGCGCGCGGGAGATCTTAGGGCTTGGTTTGCGAGGGCAGAACTTTTGTGTCCGTCTGCGTGAAATCGAAGCGCACCAGCCATTCGCTAGGTACGCGCTGGTCCGCGACCTTTGCCGGAGCGAAATCCCAGAGCTTGGCGGCTTGAACGGCAGCGTCGCCGAAAAACTTACTGGGACTGGAAGCCGGCTCGGCCCCAGTGACAGTGCCCGACGCGTCGACATGAACTTTTACAATGACGCGCACGGTGCCGTGGATTGTGCTTCTGGATTTGGCCGAAACTTGGGGAAGCACTTGATTCAGAACCTCGCCTTGGGTGACGGGTCCCGCAGGTGCAACTGTTGTTGCTTTCGCCGGGTCTATGGAAATCGGCTCGGAATGGACAGCCGCGGACGAGGCGGCGGCGGTAGAGCTGGCGCCAGAATCCGAGGCGGGGTTTTTCTTGAACAATTGCCTTTCACTGGCGGTCGTCAGCGAATCTTGCGGTGAACTCTGCGGGGGCTGCAGCGCCGAGCGCTGTGCAGGCCCTTGGAACGCGCGGTTTGGTGCCGGCGTGGTTTGCTTCTGCGGCGATTTAGGTTGTGGCTGCGACATCGTGGGAGTTAGTGGCTCCTGAGGCTGCACGGCCGGATGGCCGGGGGCAGACGTCGTATCGGGTTCGATTTGACGATCGCGTAGTCTTGGGATGGCGAGCATGGCGCCGACCGACAGCGCCACCAGAACCGCGACCACGATGTAATAGGAGCGGTAGGACGCGTTTTTCCCTGCGACCGCCTGATTTTCCAGCGCGTGTTGCTTTGACGAAGGTAGCGGCGAAATCTTCGAGAGTGGAACGGACAACGGGTCCACGGATACAGCAGGCTTGGTTGCCCCCGCAGCGTCGGACTGCGCCGCGACGGACGCAATACGTGATGGCTTGACCACCCCGGGCTTGATGGGATCCGGCATGGCGGGCGCAGAAACTTTGGGTGCGGGCGGATTGAGCCGCGCGGATATTTCCGCAACCGTCCACCGGCTCTGCGGATCGCGCCGCAAACTGTGTCGCGCAATATCCAAGAAAGGCTGCGGCACCACGTCTGAAACTTGTAGCTCCTCTTGATCTTTCTTTTCCGGCAAGTGTTGTGTCAACGTTTCAATCAGCGTCATACCGAGCGACCAGACATCTCCCGCTGGCGAACCAGCGCCCGCTCCCTCGGGTGCCGTGTAAGCATCGACCTTCCCTAGAATGATCGGAGGCTCCCCGATGCGCGACAGGGAGTCGCTGGAAAGTTTCAGTTGATCATCGATCGCAAGAATATTTCCGGGCCTTATGCGGCCGTGTGAGAAGCCCTTTCCATGCAGATGCGTCAAGGTTTCGACGAAGGGTTCCAGCATGTCGCGTGTTTCCGCGGGCGAGAGAGCGCGTTCGGGAAGGAATTGCGACAGGTTTTCCGGGGCATACTCCATCACGACATATAACAGATCCATTCCTGCTAGGTGGCAGCGGCCACTTTCAAACAGACGAATCAGATTTGGATGGGAAATGTCCGCCGCCTGCTTCCAGCGAGACAATTGGATCTCAGCGGTTGCAGGGTCCGCCTGAACGAATTTAATCGCGGCTTGCTCCGATTTGTTTTTTCCGCGCTGCGTCGAGAAGACCACGCTGTGGTCGGAGCCGCCCAGGTGTTCGAGCAGCGTAAACTCCCCGTCGATAATCTGGCCTTCGCAATCTTTCCAGCTATCGGACATCGTGCACCCCCCGTCCGTTCACAAAGAGCAAGCACCATCATACTCTCGCAACCGGATTGGCAATCCTGTACGGAGGTTCAGGTCGACATTTGGTTACGGTGGCTGGGTGGGGGCCTGGCGCATGCAGAATCGGCTAGGCGCGGTGGCGAGCCGAGCCGCTAACGAAGCGGTTGCCGCGTTCGTAGAAGCGCAGGAGTCTATGCGCTGCGCGGGTAATACCAATGCGCGGGCTGATGCCTAACCGGGAAGCTAAAGACTTTCCGCTGCCGCTTGGGTTATGCAGTCGGGAGAGGGCCCCGAGCCAAAGAGGTCCTGGAGCGCACAGATCGACGCCATCGACCCGCCTGTCGATTTGGAGTGCGGAGGCCAGGCGGCCGGGTCCGCGGGTGAGATCGAGGAGGCGGGTGGTCGCTCGGTGCTGCTCCATTTGCTGGATGCCTTCGATGGGTTCGAGCGCGCGGATCAGGACGCCGCCTCCTACTCCGGGAATTTCGCTGGTTACATTGAGCATAAAATGATTGCCATAGGTAAAATAGACGTAGGCGTGGCCGCGCCGCAGAAACATCGATTGGTTGCGCGGCGTCGGCCCTCGAAAGTGATGAGCGGCGGGATCGCGCGGGGGGTAGGCTTCGGTTTCGACGATGCGCCCGGCCATTCTTCCAGCGGGAAGTTCGCGAACGATGATCTTGCCGATCAAGAAGCGCGCGAGCGCGACGGTTCCGGCGGGCAGTTCGCTGCGACGCATGCGCCGAATCAGAACTGGCTTCGAGGGGTGAGGACGGGCTGCGGCTGTTTCGGCAATGCCGTGTGGGCGAGCGTTCACGGCGTCCATTTTACCGAATCCGCATCCAGTGGAGATGCCCTGCATAACTGCACGGAATACTGTATTTCCGGTACGCTCGGAAGGTGCTTCAATTCGGGGCAGCCGATCGAACGGGTGTAAGCTGGGGGCAAGGCTGTCGGGGTTTGCCGCGGAACGACGAAAGCCCTAAGATTGATTCCTAAGCGCTAGGAGTATAGATTTCCACAGACGGAGACAAAAATCCCAATTCGATCCCTCTGGAGAAAAAATTATCAATGTCAGATCAGGCCTGGTCGGATAGAATTAAGGGCCGTGCCTGCTGCGCCAATAGGCAAAGATTTTCTGCCCCCCTCTTGCCTTCGCCTGCGCAGTTGTTAAGGCGGAACTAACGTGGAAGCGACAAGACAAGATAAGCGCTCGATCGTACGCAGACGAACGCAACAACTCGTGTATCTGGAGCTCGGGAAAGAGAACGGCGGCGTCATGCTGAATCTTTCCGAGCATGGCTGCGGGTTTCAGGCCATTACACCGGTGAAGTGCGGCGAGACGCGTTTCGGCTTCCAGATTAACGGGGGGCGCCGAATAGCGGGCGACGCTGAGGTAGTTTGGGCGGATGACGCTGGCGTCATGGGTGGCTTACGATTTTTGAATCTCCCCGCCGAAGCACATCGGGAGATTCGCATGTGGTTGGCGGAAACCAATGCTCCGGCGGAACCCGGGTTCGTGCCTGCGGTATCGGCGGCTTTTGAGGGTGGGGCGCGTCGTTCGCACGCGATGGGCGCCGAAGAGATCGCGACTCCAGCAGCAAGCCTGCGTGTGGCGGAAGAGGAACCGCCAGCGCCGCCCCCGTGGGCGAATTTGCGCGCGGGCAGCTACCCGCCGATCGACGATGGGCGGTATGGAGCGCCGTTCCAGGGGGATCACGCTTCCTTTGGAGACCCCCATCGCAAGTCTGCCGCAGTCTGGCGCGGAATCGCCATGGTGGCCACGCTCGTAGCGCTTGCCGCACTGGTCATCATGTACCAGCGCGATGTTGGGACGTCACTCATCTGGCTGGGGGAGACACTCGCGGGGAAGGCCAAAGCATCCGCAGTCGTACCCGATAAGCAGCAGCCGGCTTCGACTACGCCAGCCACCTCCTCCGACAGCAGTGTAGGGAGCCCCGCTGCGAACTCTGGGGTCGAGAAGAATGCCGCGGCCCAGGTCCCCGACGATACCAGTTTGCCGCGCAAGAAAGATCTAGATACGTTACGTAGCAACGCACCAACCGGGATCACGCCAGGCGCCGGTAATGTCATCAGCGATCGCCCCGAATCTGTGCTGGAGCGCCAAGGGCCTCCGCAGAAGGCGGAACCCGTCTGGAACCAGGGGGATAGCGTCGAGTCTCTCTGGGGTGCCGTGCAAAGCGGCTCGATTTCGGCGGAAGTCTCACTAGCGGAGCGCTTCGCCCGTGGGGAAGGCGTGAACAAGAATTGCGATCAAGCCAAGGTGCTGATGAAGGCCGCCGCCGACCGCGGCAACCGCGAAGCAAGGCTCAAGCTTTACCAGATGGAGACCGGGGGGTGCCAGTAGGCCCCGTTTATCCGAAGGGAACCTAATCTTGCGACAAACCCTGCACTTCCTTGACTTGGCGGCCAACCCCCTCAATAATGAGGAGACATGAGTGTTCGCGCCGGAGGCGCTGAAGACATGTTCCTTGACATCAAGGACCTTGCCGTCCGGAAGCAAGTCATCCGGAAAAGGTACGCGCCCGGCAGCATCGACTACCAGACCGCGGAAATGAAGCAGATCGAGCCGCTGGAAGTGAATGCCACTGCGGAGCTGCTCGAAGGGCAAATTCGCGTGGCGGGCGAAATCGAGACCAAGGTGGAGTTGGTGTGCGCTCGATGCCTCGAACCGGTTGTGGATGAGGTTCACCGCTCTTTTGATCTGTTTTACAGCCCGCTGCCCAAGGGCGAAAAGCCGGAAGAAGCGCGGCTCAAAGAGGATGATGCGGAGATTGGTTTTTTTGAAGGGGAAGGTCTCTTTTTGGCCGATGTGTTGCGGGAACAAGTGCTGTTGGCGCTGCCCATGAAAGTGATTTGTCGCAGCGATTGCCGCGGCTTGTGCCCGAATTGCGGCGCGAACTTGAACCACGAAGAGTGCCGCTGTGAAACGCACGCAGCAGACCCGCGATTGGCTCCCCTCGCGCGCCTGAAGCAGGACTGGCTGAAAAAACAATAGGTTTCAGGGCCGAAAGCCCATACAATCCGGCCAAGTTGGCTGGGAACGAGGAGTATTGCTATGCCTAACCCAAAACGACGGCATTCGAAGAGACGTACGAGCACGCGGCGGGCGCACGATTTCTTGGAGAAGCCGGCGCTGGCTAAATGCCCGAATTGCCACGAAATGAAGCAGCCGCACCAGGTCTGCCCCCATTGCGGCTACTACAAGGGCAAAGCGGTTCAAGACGTATCGGCCTAACCGACGGCGCTAGGCGGCGGATGGCGCGTGAGCCTTTCTAGCTGTACTTTTTCCGGAATTGCCTGATCGAAGCCCCCCATGATCACAATTGCGGTTGATGCCATGGGCGGAGACCATGCTCCCCGCCCCGAAGTTGAAGGGAGTGTGCTAGCCGCGCGTGAGTTCGGCGTACGTATTCTCTTGGTTGGGCAGCCGAACGTGGTTCGCGCGGAACTGGCCAAGCACGCTGAACCGAACTTGCCGATTGAGGTTGTGCCGGCGAGCGAAGTGATCACCATGGATGATCACCCGGCGCAGGCGTTTCGCCGAAAGAAAGACAGCTCCGTGCACGTGGCCGCGCGGCTCGTGCGCGAGACCAAGGCGGATGGTTTGGTCAGTGCCGGCAACACCGGCGCGGTCATGACCGTATCGCGGTTTTTGCTGGGGACTTTGGAGTCGGTCGATCGTGTCGCGCTGGCCGCGCCGTTTCCGAATGCCAAGGGTGGCGTTTCCGTTTTGCTGGATGTCGGCGCGAACGTGGACTCGAAGCCCGAGCATCTGGTGCAGTTTGCGGTGATGGGCGAGATTTACTATCGCGCTACGTTTGGCCACCGGCGGCCTCGCGTCGGTTTGTTGTCCGTGGGCGAGGAAGAGATCAAGGGCAACGAGTTGACCCGGGAAGTTTACAACCGCTTGAAAAAGAGCCCAGTGCATTTTGTGGGCAACGTGGAAGGCGGGGATCTGTTTTCGGGCGATGTGGACGTGATTGTGTGCGACGGATTCGTGGGGAACATCGCGCTGAAGATTTGCGAAGGTCTCGCGTTGCAGATTTTTGAGGTATTAAAGAAGTCGCTGAAGAGTTCGCTGGTGTCGCAGGTGGGAGCGATGTTGTCGCAAGGCGCGTTTAAAGGCTTGAAGAAGAAAATCGACTATGCCGAATCCGGTGGTGCGCCACTGTTGGGCGTCCGCGGCGTCTGCGTGATCGGGCACGGGCGGTCCAATGCCAACGCCGTCAAGAACGCAATCCGCGTGGCCGCGGGCCTTGCGCGCGCGCATATGAACGAAAAGATTGAACAAGGACTCTCAGCCGGCGTGCATCCAGAGCGAATCGTGACGCGCGCATAGATCAGGGGTATGTAGGCGCCGGGCTTCAACCCGGCCACGCCAAACATGGCCGTGGAAGTTTTTATTCAGGGAAGAAGGAATGACGATGGGCAAAACGGCATTTGTGTTTCCGGGCCAGGCTTCGCAATATCCCGGAATGGGCAAAGAACTCGCGGATAAATATCCGGTGGCGCGAGCCGTCTTTGAGGAAGCCGACAAGGCGCTGGGGTTTTCGATTTCGAATCTTTGTTTCTCCGGGTCGGAAGAAGATTTGAAACAGACCGCCAACACCCAGCCGGCGATTCTTACGGTCTCGGTGGCGATCTACCGGATTCTGGAAGAGAAGGGAATCACGCCGGACTTTGTGGCCGGCCATAGTCTGGGTGAATATTCGGCGCTGGTAGCCGCGAAGTCGCTAAAGTTTTCCGATGCAGTAAAAGTCGTACACAAGCGCGGGAAGTACATGCAGGAAGCCGTGCCTGCTGGACTGGGCGCCATGGCGGCCATCATGGGGCTGTCGCATGCCGTGGTGATGGACGCATGCAAGCGTGCTGCGGAAGGTCAAGTGTGCTCGCCCGCGAACCTGAATTCGCCGGAGCAGACTGTTATTTCCGGGCACGCGGAGGCCGTGAAGCGCGCGGTGGAAATTGCGTCGCAGCTGGGAGCGAAGCGCGCGGTGATTCTCCCGGTGTCGGCGCCATTTCATTGCGCGCTGATGATGCCCGCTCAGGAAAAGCTGGAGAAGGAGTTGCGCAAGACGGAATTCGCAGCGCTGCGCTTCCCACTGGTGACCAACGTAGATGCGGACACCGAAACGAGCGGCGATGAAGCCCGCGACGCATTGATCCGTCAAGTGACTATGCCCGTACGATGGGAAGAATCGGTGCGCGAATTGATCGACGAGGGTGTGAACACTTTCGTGGAGGTCGGGCCGAGCCGCGTACTCACCGGTTTGCTGCGTCAGATCGAACGCTCGGTCGGCACACTGAACGTGGAAGACGAAAAGAGCCTGGCGACGGCGGTGGAGAAGTTGGCCCAGTCACGCGAAGACGCGGCCTGAGTAGCACAGGCACTCTTGCCTGTGCCCGCGCACTGAACGAGCAAGCATTTTCCCAAAGCAAGCTGTCTGAACGAAGGGACTAAAGTGTTCAGCTTGAAAGACAAAGTAGCCGTAGTGACCGGAGCCTCCCAAGGGATCGGTCGCGACACCGCGCTGGCACTGGCGCAAGCAGGCGCAAAGGTTGCCGTAGCAGCGCGGAATGAAGAGAAACTAGCCGCGCTGGTGACCGAAATCGAAGCCGCAGGCGGCGTAGCTCTGTCCGTGAAAATGGACGTAGCCGACGCCGAGCAGGTAAAAGCCGGATTCAAGCAGGTGATTGAGAAATTCGGCCGACTCGACATCCTGGTAAACAACGCCGCAATCACCCGCGACGGCCTATCCATGCGCATGAAGCAAGATGACTGGGAAGCGGTCCTGAAAACCAATTTGACCGGCGCGCACCTCTGCATCCAACAAGCTCTCTCCACAATGATGCGCGCACGCGCAGGACGAATTATCAACATCAGCTCGGTGGTAGCGCAGGCCGGAAACGCGGGCCAGGCCAACTATGTCGCCGCGAAAGCTGGTCTGATCGGCCTTACGAAGGCCGTGGCGATCGAAATCGCATCGCGAAACATCACTGTCAACGCCGTCGCACCGGGTTTCATCGAAACGCCGATGACCGATGTCCTGCCGGACAAAGTAAAAGAAGGGTTAAAGACACGAATCCCGCTGGGCAGAATGGGTTCTGCGCGCGAAGTGGCCGCCGCGATCGTGTTTTTGGCCAGCGACGAAGCCGGCTACATCACCGGCCACGTGTTAAACGTAAACGGCGGGATGCATTTGGCGTAACGAACATCTGAACTAATGAAAGCACTGACGCGTGAAGATTTTGCCGAATGGTGTAAGGTCAATGGGTTTGAACTCCCCGAGGGCGCAAGGCCGGTCTATCGTGGCTCCGGCCACCACAGCTTTTTAATGAAGCTACCTGATCGGCCTTCAAGAGTCCTCGCGCTGGCAAGGTGGTGTTTTCCGGGTTCCGATGACGGTCATGATTTCCAAGGTGCTGTAGTTTGTTTCACGGACTGGGGTATTTGGAACGAATCGGATGAAGAAATGGGAATGCGCGTCGTTGCTGGGATGCGCGCCGGACTCGGGGAAAATAGAGTGTTAATCGAGGCGCCCGGACACATCTTTGCCAAGGAAGAATTTGTTGACGCCCGAGCATTCTGGACGTGGCCGATGTTTCTTGGATGGGATGCGCTCCTGTTGCCTCTCAAGAGCGACTATTTCGTCTTCACCAGTCACGACGAGGTTGTCTGCGTCGTTGCCAAAGACAGGGAAGTGTACTCGAAGCTGCTGGAGCAGTTCAGCACCTGGAAGCCAGAGGAAAGCTCTTGGTATTTTGGTAGGCGAAGTTGACCTTAGTTGACGGCCTAACTAGAATGGGCAGGTTATACTTACAGGGCTGAAAGCAGTGTGCGTACGGTAGCGTAAGGCCGAGCGGTTTGAACTCATACTCAGCATGAACCGGCACGACGAACGCAAATCGCGGAGGATATAGGAATGGCCAGCGTTGAAGAGCGCGTAAAGCAGATCATTGTCGAGCAGCTCGGCGTGGACGAAGCGGAAGTTACACCAACGGCATCCTTCGTTGACGACCTGGGCGCCGATTCGCTGGACCAGGTCGAATTGGTCATGGCGTTCGAAGAGGCCTTCGGCATCGAAGTGCCCGACGAAGACGCCGAAAAGATGACGACGGTGAAGGATGCCGTCGAATATATCGACAAACACTCCAAAGGGAAGTAAGAATCCGCTGAGCATTACCACCTCATCAGGGAGCAAGAAGCTTTGACTCGCCGCGTTGTTGTTACGGGCGTCGGACTCGTCTGCGCGCTGGGAATTGGCACGGACGAATGCTGGAAAAATCTGGTCGCCGGGCAGAGCGGCATCGGAAACATCACGCTTTTTGACGCCACTGGTTTCGATTGCACCATCGCCGGCGAAGTGAAAAACTTCGATCCCTTCCTCTGGATCGAGAAAAAAGAACTCAAGAAAATGGGGCGGTTCATCCAGATCGCTCTGGCAGGCGCGGATTTCGCCGTCAAGATGGCGAACTGGACCAAGGAAACCGAAGCCGACCTCGATGAAGTCGGCGTCTACATTTCCTCCGGCATCGGCGGGTTCGACATCATTGAGCGTGAACACTGGAAACTAGTGCAAGGCGGCCCGGGGAAAATTTCGCCGTTCTTTATCCCTTCTGCAATCGTGAATCTCGCCTCGGGACATGTTTCGATTCGCTACGGCGCTCGCGGCCCTAATTCCGCAACCGCCACGGCGTGCTCTGCATCGGCGCATGCGATCGGAGACTCCTTCAAAATTATCGAGCGCGGCGCTGCCGAAATGATGATTTGCGGCGGCACGGAAGCCACCATCACCCCGATGGGTGTCGGCGGATTCGCTTCCATGAAGGCGCTCTCGACGCGCAACGACGATCCCGCGCACGCCAGCCGCCCGTTCGACGCGCAACGCGATGGCTTCGTTGTCGGCGAAGGCGCAGGCATCATCATCCTCGAATCGCTTGAACATGCGCAAAAGCGCAACGCCCCGATCCTCGCGGAAATCGTCGGCTACGGCATGTCCGGCGATGCCTATCACATCACGCAACCCGCCGAGAACGGCGACGGTGCCTACCGCGTCATGCGCGCCGCGCTGAAAGACGCGAAACTTTCTCCGGACGACATCAGCTATGTGAATGCCCACGGAACTTCCACGCCGATCGGTGACACGCTGGAAACCATTGCTGTAAAGCGTGTCTTTGGTGACCGCGCCAAGAAAATGCCGGTCAGCTCCACAAAATCGATGACCGGCCACTTGCTCGGCGGCGCCGGTGGACTAGAAGGTGGCATCTGCGTCCTGGCTTTGCGCGACCAGATCGTGCCGCCCACCATCAACCAGGAAACACCGGACCCGAATTGCGATCTCGACTACGTTCCCAATGTCGCCCGCAAGACGGAGGTAGAGTACGCGCTCTCCAATTCCTTCGGCTTCGGCGGCACCAACGCCGCCCTGATTTTCAAAAGGTGGGCGGGCAAGTAAACGATCGCCGACCTGTAGCCGCCCTCTCCGAGAGGGCGGGGTTTACACTAGACTGCGGCGCAATCCAGCACGCCGAAGCTCAGCTCGGTACCGCGAGATTCGTCAGCCAATCAACGTAAGAGGCACGCCGTGAACATCATCGTCTGCATCAAGCAAGTTCCCGCGAAGGACGCTCCACTCACTATCGCCGGAAACTGGATCAAAGAATCCGACATCGGCTTCGAAATGAACGAGCCGGACAGCTACGCCCTCGAAGAAGGGTTGCGTCTGAAGGAAAAACACGGCGGCGAGGTGATCGTACTGTCGATGGGCCCGGAGCGCGTGAAGCAAACCATCAAGGAAGCCCTTGCAAAAGGCGCGGACCGCGCCATTCACGTCGCCAACGATACTTTCGCGCAACTCGATCCGCTAGGCGCAGCCACCTATCTATCCGCCGCGATCAAAAAAGAAAAATTTGACCTCGTCCTCACCGGACTCCAGAGCGACGACCACGGCTTCGGCCAAACTGGCGTTCTTCTCGCTGGCCTGCTCGATCTTCCCCACGCCACAATCATCATGGCGATTGAAGCCCAAGAAGGAAAGTTGCGTCTGAAGCGCGAACTCGAAGCCGGCTGGTTCCAACACATTGAATGCCCCCTGCCTGCCGTCCTGTCGATTCAATCCGGCATCAACAAAGTGCGTTACGCCACGCTCAAAGGCATCATGGCCGCGAAGAAAAAGGAAATCGCGACGATTGCGCCCGAATCGCTCGGCGTCTCCGTCCAACCAACGCAGCGCGTCGAAAAAATCTACGTCCCCACAAAAACAAAAAAGACCGAATTTCTCACCGGCACGCCAAAAGAAGCCGCCACCAAGCTAGTGGAAAAGCTGAAGTTTGAAGCGCGGGTAATCTAACGATGAAAATCCTACTCATCACTGAGCAGCGCCAGGGCAAGTGGAACAACACCAGTTTCGAGACGCTCGCCGCAGCCCAGCAAATTGCTAGGGATACGTCCAGCTCTGTCAGCGGCCTGGTGATTGGAAAAGGTGTGGACGCCTTAGCGAACGAACTCGCGGCCAAAAACGTTGCTGAAGTTCTCCTCGTCGAGCACGACCTGCTGGAAGCCTACACGCCCGACGGTTATTGCGTAGCCCTGAAGCAAGTCATCGAGTCCGCCAAGCCCGACCTGATCCTGTTCCCGCACACCTATCAAGTCCGCGACTTCGCGCCCAAGCTCGCCGCCCAACTCGGCAAAGGTATGATCGGCGACTGTATCGGCTACCGCAACGAATCCGGCAAACTCATCTTTGTCCGGCAAATGTTCCAAGGCAAAACCTCCGCCGACGTCACCTTCCAAAGCGCCGCCCCATGGTTCGCCTCGTTCCAGGCAGGCGCATTCCGCTCCGACCTGGTCACCGAGCATCCCTCCGGCAAAGCCCCAGTCAATACCGTATCCGTGACGCTCAACGCCGACCAGATCCGCACCAAGCCCCTCGATCTCTTCAAAGAAGCAAAATCCGCCGTTGATCTCACGCAAGCTCCGCTGATCGTCGCCGTCGGCCGCGGCATCAAAGCCCCCGAAAATATCCCGCTAGCGGAAGCAGTCGCAAAAGCCCTCGGCGGAGAAATCGCCGCCTCCCGCCCCATCTGCGACGAAGGCTGGCTCCCCATGGAGCGCCAGATCGGCAGCTCCGGCCAAACCGTAGCCCCGAAACTTTACCTAGCCCTCGGCATCAGCGGCGCCATCCAACACGTTGTCGGTATGAAAGGCGCCCGCACCATCGTAGCCATCAACAAAGACCAAAACGCCCCCATCTTTGAAATCGCCGACTACGGCATCGTCGCCGACATCTTCGAAATCATGCCCGCCCTAACCGAAGCCCTGGAAAAAGCAAAACAAAGCTAAGCTAAACGGGCCGGTCCAATTGGCGTATACTTATCGAAACCGGCATGAAACTCGAAGACTACAAAACGATTCTCTATCGGCAGGAGGACGGCTCCTGGGTCGCGGAAATTCCTGCCATCCCTGGTTGTTACGCCCTCATGGACACTCGTGAAAATGCTTTGGCGGAACTCAATCAGGTGTTTGCGATGATTTCCGAAGAGTATCTGAAGAAGGGTCTGAAGCTTCCCGCCGACACCACTGAGATCGTGAATGCCTAGTGCCACGGCGCGCGATTTCCAGCGCGTCGCTCGGCTCCTGGGATTTTCCTTAACTCGCACATCAGGCAGTCATGAGCGCTGGAATCATCCAGATGGCCGATCTGTGACTATCCCAGTGCATGGCGGAAAAGAAATAGGCCCGCCACTATTCTTTAAAATCGTCCGTCAACTGGGAGTATCCTGTCGATGAATTTGCGAAGCTTCGATGAGCACTAAGCGAATCGCGATTTGCTAAGATTGTTGAAAGCAACCAATGACCGTACAGCGAGAACAACTCGAAGCCGACGTCCTCATCGTCGGCGCAGGGCCCGCCGGCCTCTCCTGCGCTCTCCACCTCGCCAACCTCATCAAGAAACACAACGAGTCCGCCGCCAAGCCCGAACTCTCCGCAGAAAACATCTACGTTCTTGAAAAAGGACGCGAAATCGGCGCCCACCAGCTTTCCGGCGCCATCATGAATCCGAAAGCCCTCGCCGAACTTGTTCCCGATTTTGAGAAAACCGCACCGCTCGACACGCCGGTAACCGACGATGCAGCCCTATTCTTCACCGAAAGCTTCTCCTTCCGTTTTCCCATCACCCCGCCACCATTCCAGAACAAGGGCAACTACGTCGTCTCCCTCAACAAAATCACTAAATGGCTCGGCGGCCTGGTGGAAAAAGCCGGCGTAAATCTCTTCACCCAATTCGGCGGCGCGCAACTCATTCACGAAGGCAGCGGCATCGCCGGCGTAATCACCGAAGACAAAGGCCTCGACAAAAACGGCAAGCCCAAAGACAACTACACGCCCGGCTACGAACTCCGCGCCAAAGTCACGGTCCTCGCCGAAGGCACGCGCGGCTCGCTGACCAAGCAGCTCGTTGCCAAAAACAAGCTCGACAACATCAATCCGCAAATCTACAGCATCGGCATCAAGGAATTGTGGGACGTCCAACCCGGCCGCATCCAGCCAGGCTACGTCGCCCACACGCTAGGCTGGCCCGTCGCCACCGACATGTATGGCGGCGGCTGGATCTACGGCCTCGCCAACAATCGCGTCTCGATCGGCCTCGTCATCGGCCTCGAATACGCGAACTCCGCAATTCGATCCCGCACGAAGCCTTCCAGAAATGGAAAACGCATCCCGCCATCAAAAAAATCCTCGAAGGCGGCAAACTCGTTCGCTACGGCGCAAAGTCCCTCCCCGCCGGCGGCTACTATTCCATGCCGCGCAATTACGTAGACGGCGGCCTGATCATCGGCGATTCCGGCAGCTTCCTCGATTCGCAGCGCCTCAAGGGCATTCACATGGCCATGAAAAGTGGCATGCTCGCGGCCGAAACGATTTTCGACTCGCTGAAGGCCGGCGACACTTCCGCGAAAACGCTCAGCGCCTTCCCCAAAAAAGTCGAGCAAAGCTACATCAAAAAAGAACTCTGGGCCGTCCGCAATTTCCACCAATCGTTCAAATACGGACTCTACGGCGGACTCTTCCACACCGGCCTGCAATTCATCACCGGCGGCCGCGGCCTAATCGATCCCATGCGCGTGGAAGCCGGCTACAAGCACTATCACAAAATTGACGGCCATCCCGCGCCAGAGCGTTTCAAAGGCGACGGCAAGCTCACTTTCGATCGCCTCACCGACGTCTACCACTCCGGCACGCGACACGAAGAAGATCAACCCTGCCATCTGATCGTGCACGACCTCAACGTCTGCGCCACCAAATGCGTGGTCGAGTACGGCAACCCCTGCCAATATTTCTGCCCCGCCGCCGTCTACGAAATGGCCAAAGAAAAAGACGGCGTAAAACTAAAAATCAACGCCGCCAATTGCGTCCACTGCAAGACCTGCGACATCGCCGACCCTTACCAGATCATCGACTGGGTAGTCCCAGAAGGCGGCGGCGGCCCCAATTACGAAGGCATGTAATTGGTAGCGCCGGCATCCTGTCGGCTCCTTTGTCACTTAGCGGGCCCAACAAAATAAAAACCGAGCCGGCAAGGAACATCGACCCGACGTTTCTCATTTATCTTCGCTCGTCAATTCGGCAACAGCCCGTATACATCAATCTCCCCGAACGTCGTCCCGCCGCCCTGGGTGTTGTCGCTTCCGCGCGTGCCGATGTACACCTTTCCGTTCGCAACGGTTGGCACGGTGAACTTCACCGCATTTCCAGCCGTGTCTCGCCCTCCCGCCGCCTGCGAGCTATTCCACAGCTCCGTCGCAATATTGCTGGCGTCGAACGCATGAAGAACGGCCGGACCGGCGAGCGCAGCCCCATGATCGCTGGTTCCGTAGTTCGCGGTGTCAATCGCCCACAGAATTCCGTCCGCAGTCGCCGACGAAGCCGAAATCGACGGCGTCGCGCCGGCAAACCCAAACTTCGAAGGCGTCGTTGCCGTTGACGTCGTTCCAAACAGCCGCGTTGTCGGGTTGAATGCAAAAACCGTTCCGCCGGTCGTGCTTCCAAACACCACGCCAAAATAGTACAAATTATTATTCCAGAAGCCCGGCGTCTGGAAAGACGACGAATGCCCCTGCCATTCCTGCACCACCGTATCCGCCGTAGAGTTGTATTTCCCCATATTGTCGCGGTTCAAGAGGAAGAAAATCTGTCCTTTGCTTCCTCCCACAAGCAGATGTTGGTTCGGCCCGGTCGTTGTGTCGATCAGCACAGCCGTTCCGCTCGAACCGACGTCCGAATCGTTCGTATCGAGATTGCCCTGATTGAAGGGCGTGAAATAATCGAGTACCCCCAATGTCGGAGTGCTCAATTTGAGATAGCTGTCCGAAAAGTCGGTCGGTAAGGTCGCGGATCCACTGGTCCCGTCAAAAATGCCATTCCCCGTGAGGACGTACATATTCCCAGCGGTATCGAACGCCGGCGCTCCGCCCGACATCCAGATCCCGCCCCTGCAATACGCGGTGGTCCCCAGTTTATTGGGTGTGTCATTGAAAACAGCCGGCACCGCTGCCAAGTTCGCCGTCTGATAGCCCAACACCCACCCGTGATACATGCCGTTGTCCCCGTGCGACGCCCACGCCACGTACACCATCCCGTTCGACAGCGCGAGTCCGGGACGCTGATTCTCCGTCAGCGGATTGAATAGAATCGTCGTCCCGCCCTCGCAATTTCCGGCCGCCGACGCCGAAATCACCACCGGACTGTTCGTCTCCTCCGCCCCGGTCAACAAATTTAAGGCATGCAACCGCTGGATGTAGTTCGTGCTCGAAGTCTTGGTCTTCGTCACCAAATATATCGTATTCGTCGCGGGATCGATCACCGGCGTTCCCAGGATGCCGATGTCCGGAAAAATGTCCGCGGAACCCACATCGGAATTGTTTCCGTACGTTTCCCCGGTTGGAACGAGCGTCTGTTTCCAATAGGTCTTGCACGGATTTATGTCCGCATCGAGCACATACACGGAATCGCGCATCGTCGCGACCACCATCACGTTGTGCGCGCCCCCGCCGATGTTCACGTTCGGCACCCACAGCGGTTGTGCGTATACCGCGCCATCGACGGTACACGAAAAAAGCTTGCCGAAGCTCGCGGTCGTAACGTTCGCGGTGTTCAGCGCGTACTCTTGAACATTCGCTCCGTCTCGCGACAAATCATTGTGGTACGTGGTCACGCCCGCGAGGTCGGTGACCCCGATCGTCGCCGTCGCGTTCTTCGTGCTATCGGCAACGCTCGTCGCCGTAACCGTAATGCTTCCGGGCGACGCCGGCGCGACATAGGTCGCCGTCGTCGCGGTTTGCGCGCTGAAAGTGCCGCTCGTTGCGGCCCACGTTACGCCCGCCCCCGCGACATCGTTGGTCACTGTTGCCGTGAACGTCAACACTTGTCCCAGCACCAAACCGCCGCGCTTGGGCGTCATCGTTACACTGACCACTGGCGCCGCGCCTACAGTGATTGTCGCGGTTGCCGTCTTTGTAATATCCGCTGCGGACGTCGCGGTCAGCGTTACCGTCGCCGGATTCGGCACGCTTCCTGGCGCCGTATAGGTGACCGCTACCCCCGACGCGCTGCTTGCGGCAGAAAGGCCGCCGCACGTTGCTCCGCTGCATCCGCTGCCAGACAGCGCCCAATTCACCCCTTTGTTCGAACTGTCGTTGACCACCGTCGCTGTAAACGGTTGGCTCTGCCCCACGATCACGGTGGCTGTTCCCGGGGAAACCGTCACGGAGATCGGCGAGGCGGGGGCTTTGACGGGGGGTGCCGGTTGCTTCGTAGCCGTCCCGGTGCAGCCACCAAGCCCTGCGATGAGAACGACCGCAAACGCGGCCAGAAATGCCGGAGTACCTCTGGTATGCGCTCGTTTCAACGCAGGCCTCCTGTCTTCTTACTCCAAATCGTCTAGATTTCAGGTTTCTAAGGCTGGAGGTTCAGTCTAGGTTCTCGAGGTTCTGGGTCTGAGTACCGAATCCGCCCCGCGACCGCGTATCGATTACCGGCCGAAAGGACAGGTGCGCTAAGCAGCTTGCGGAAAAACTCCCGTGGCACAGCCATTCCTGGCGGTGCACTGCAACCGCAAAAAAATCGGGCCGGCGAGTAAGTCGCCGGCCCGATTGGACTCGTTTAATTGCAGGATCTGTCGTCAGTTTGGAAGCAATCCGTACACGTCAATCTCCCCCAAAGTAGTGCCGTGCCCCTGCGTGTCGTCGTTTCCCCGCGTCCCGATATACACCTTGCCATTCGCCACGGTCGGCACCGTAAACTTCACCGCGTTCCCCGCCGTGTCCCGTCTCCCCGTAGCCTGCGAACTGTTCCACAGTTCGGTGGCCACGCTACTAGCGCTGTAGGCGTGAAGAATCGCTGGTCCAGCCGCCGCGCTGCCATTGTCACTCGTTCCGTAGCTCCCCGCATCAATCGCCCACACAATACCGTTCGTCGCGGTTGGCGTGGCGGAAATCGATGGTGTCGCTCCGGGGAATCCGAAGCCCGAGGGTGTCTGTGCCGACGCCGTCGTCGAGAAAATTCCCGTCGCCGGATTGAACGCGAAGCTCTGGCCTACCTGCGTCGTCGTATATTGGGTACCGAAGTAATACAAAGTGTTGTTCCAAAACGCCGGTGTCGAAAACGAAGCGGCGTTGCCGCTAAATTCCTGCACCACCGCGTCCGTTGCCGCGTTGAATTTCCCAAAGTTGTCTCGATTGATCAAAAAGATCACCGATGCCTTGCTGCCCCCGACCAGCAGGTGCGCCACCGGCCCCGAAGTCTGGTCGATCAGCAGCGCCGTTCCACTCGCTCCTACGTCCTGATCGTTCGCATCCAGATTGCTCTGGTTGTGAGGCGTGAAAAAGTCCGTCACCGCCAATCCAGGCGTCGACATCTTCAGGTAACTGTTGCTGTAGTCCGTCACGCCGTCGAAAACTCCGTTTCCGGTAATCAGATATAAATTGTTGGAAGCATCTGCCGCCGGCGCGCCCCCCGACATCCAGATTCCTCCGCGGCAATAGCTCAGGTTCTCCGCCGTATTCGCCGTTGCATTGAAGATTTTCGAGATGCTTAAGTCCGCCGTCTTGTATCCGACGAGCCACCCATGATAAGCGCCAAGGTCCCCGTGCGAAGCCCACCCGACATACACAACACCGTTGATGAGCGCCAGCCCGGGCCGCTGGTTCTCGGTCAAAGTATTGAAGGTGTTCGTCGTACCGCCATCGCAGTTCCCGGGGAAGGTGACCGAACTACTGCTGATCTCCACCGGACTGTTCGTCGCTTCCGTGCCGCCTGCCAGGCTCAATGCGTGCAGCCGCTGGTGGTACGTCCCTCCCGTCGTTTTGGTTTTCGTCACCAGGTAAATCGTGCCTGACGAAGGATCGATCACCGGCGTCCCCAGAATACCGATATCCGGATAAATATCCGACGTGCCCACATCCGAAAAACTCCCGTACGTTTCGCCCGGCGGAATCAGTTGCTTGTTCCAGTAGGTTACGCAAGGACTCGCGTCCGCATCGAAAACGAACACCGAATCGCGCATCGTGACCGCTACGATCACATTGTGCGTTCCCCCGCCGATGCTCACGTTCGGCACCCACAGCGGCTGCCCGTAAATCGCTCCATCCGCCGTGCAAGTGAACAGCTTCCCAAATGTCGCGGTCGTCACGTTTGAGGTGGTCAACGCATATTCCTGCGCGTTCACGCCGTCGCGCGACAAATCGTTGTGATACGTCGTAACTCCCGCCAGGTCGGTAACGCCGATCGTCGCCGACGCGCTCTTGGTCGCATCTGCCTTGCTCGTCGCCGTCACCGTGATCACACCGGGCGAAGTCGGCGCCACGTAGGTCGCCGTCGTCGCCGTCGTCGCGCTGAACGTTCCCGAGGAAGCCGTCCACGTCACCCCTGCTGCTGCGACATCATTGGTCACCGTCGCGGTGAAATTCAAACTTTGCCCGAGCGCCAACCCGCCGCGCTTCGGCGCCAGCGCCACGCTCACCGGTGGAGCCGCGACCGGCGCCGCCATAATAGTTAGCGTCGCGGTCGCCGTTTTCGCCGTATTCGCCACGGACGTAGCCGTCAGCGTAACCATCCCGGGGCTCGGCACACTCGCAGGCGCCGTATACGTGACCCCAGCTCCGGAAGCGCTGCTCGTTGCCGAAAGCGTCCCGCACGCCGCCGCGGTGCATCCTGCCCCCGACAGCCCCCAGCTCACGCCCTTGTTCGCGCTATCGTTTGCCACTGTAGCCGTGAACGTCTGCGTCTGCCCCGTTTGCACCGACGCCGTCGTCGGCGCTACCGTCACCGATATCGCCGGAGTCGGAGCGGGTGTCGGACTGGAACTCGGACTCGAAGTCGAACTGGCACCTCCTCCACCGCAGCCGCCGAATAGCACAGCCGTTATCGCGATCGTCAATATCACCGACGCAAACAAATATCTTGCGCCGGGCTGCGCATGCACTCGTGTCAAGGCAGTCTCCGTATCCTTAGTCTTTTACTGATTTACGCGCTTCCGCGGGGAGGAAGCTTTCTTCACAAACTTCACGTCTGTGTCCAAGCCCTTCCCTGTAAAGGCCTGAACAAAAGCGAATCGCGTATAACTTGAAGTCGCAAATCGGCGGCACAACATGCAGTCACCGATTCCCCGTTTGCTTTTGGTATTGGATGCTTAACCGAGAACAAAAGGTTGCGGCGCAAGCCTCCCATTCGATTGACTCGCAAGCACTTCCGCCATAGATTCTGGATTGCTTTCTCCTCAGTTTGGCAGCAATCCGTACACATCCAATTCTCCAGTCGTGGCGCCATTTCCCAGCGTATCGTCGTTTCCTCGCGTTCCTATGTACACCTTCCCATTCGCTACCGTCGGCACTGTAAATTTCACCGCATTCCCCGCGGTGTCACGTCCGCCCGCGGCCTGCGAGCTATTCCACAATTCCGTGGAAATATTGCTGGCATCGAACGCGTGAACAATGGCAGGTCCCGCGGCACTCGCCCCAGTATCACTTGTGCCGTACGCGCCCGTGTCAATCGCCCACAGGATGCCGTCGGTATTTGGCGACGATGCCGAAATCGACGGTGTCGCTCCCGCAAATCCAAAATTCGAAGGCGTCTGATGGGTCGCCGTGGTGTTGAACTTCCCGGATCCGGTGTCAAACGCGAAGCTCTGGCCGGCCAGCGTGCCGGTGAAATTAGTTCCAAAGAAGTACGCCGTGTTGTTCCAGAAGCCTGGCGTGGAGAAAGAAGCTCCGCCCAGCGAAAATTCCTGCACCGAAGCATCGCTGGATTTGAACTTACCCATATCGTCGCGGTTAATTACGAAAAAAACCCCCGCCTTGCTCGCGCCCACCAGCAAGTGTGGAACCGGCCCGTTCGTTTGGTCGATCAGCACCGCCGTTCCGCTTGATCCCACATCGGTGTCGCCCTCATCCAACGTGCTTTGGTTCGAAGGTGTAAACGAATCCATCACCGACAGCGATGGACTCAGCCTCAAATAGCTGTCGCCAAAATCCTTGACTCCATCGAACGCGCCATTTCCCGTTGTCACGAACAAATTATTATTCGCGTCCGCCGCTGGTGCGCCGCCGGCCATCCAGATCCCGGCGCCACAGGGAGGAGCAGGGGGAGGCAGAGGCGAACTCAGAGCGTCTGGCGTGGTAGTAAAAACGCTTGGTGCCGCCGTCAAATCGCCCGTCTGGTAGCCCAGCAGCCAGCCATGCCAGTTGCCTTCGTCGCCATGCGATCCATACCCCACATACACAATGCCGTTGACCAGTGCCAGTCCCGGCCGTTGGTTCTGCCTCATGGGATCAAATGCAACGGTCGTGCCCCCGTCGCAATTGCCCGATACGGATGCCGCGATGTTCACTGGGCTGTTCGCCGTCTCCGCGCCCGTCGTCAAGCTCACCGCGTGCAAACGGCTGTGATAGTTGGTCGTCCCGTTGTTCTTTGTCTTCGTTACGAAGTAGATTGTCGGCGGGGACGACGAGGAATCGATCACCGGCGTGCCGGTGATTCCCAGGTCCGGATAAATGTCGTCCGTTTGGAGCTCGCTGTAGTTCCCGTAAGTTTCTCCCGATGGGATGAATTGATTCTTCCAATAGGTCGTGCACGGGCTCGCATCCGCGTCAAAGACGTACATCCAGTCACGCTGTGTCGCCACGACGATCACGTTGTGCGTCCCGCCGCCAATGCTCACGTTCGGCAGCCACAAAGGTTGCGCGTACACCGCTCCATCCACCGTGCAGGAGAAAAGTTTACCGAACGTCGATTTCGCTACATTGCTTGTGTTCAGCGCGTACTCCTGCACGTTCGCACCGTCGCGCGACACATCGTTGTGATACGTCGTCACCCCCGCCAGATCCGTAACGCCGATCGTGGCCGACGCCGTCTTCGTTCCATCCGCGATGCTCGTCGCCGTAACCGTAATGCTTCCCGGCGAATTCGGCGCAACATATGTCGCGGTCGTCGGGGTCTGTGCGCTGAAGCTCCCGCTCGTCGCCGACCACATCACACCAACCGACGCCACGTCATTGTCCACTGTGGCGGTGAAATCCAGCGACTGCCCCAGCGTTAACCCGCCGCGCTTCGGCGTCAGCGCGACGCTGATCGGCGCGCCCGTCGAAGTCACCGTAATCGTGGCCGTTCCCGCTTTCGTGGTGTCCGCGACCGATGTTGCTGTCAGCGTCAGGGTCGCTGGGGACGGTAAACTCACCGGGGCCGTGTACGTCACCTGCGCCCCCGACGCGCTCGTTGCCGGTGCCACCGTTCCGCAGCCCGTGCCGCTGCAGCCCGCGCCCGACACCGCCCAACTCACGCCTTTATTCTGCCCATCATTCACTACCGTCGCCGCAAAGTTCGCGTGAGCTCCTACATTGACGCTGGCGCTCGTCGGCAAGATCGTCACCCCGATCGCCGGTGGCGGCGTTGTAACCGTTATTCCGGCCGCCGCATGCTTCGTCGGGTCCGACACGGACGTCGCCATCAGCACCACCAAAGCGGGACTCGGTGCAGTCATCGGCGCTGTGTAGGTCGCCGCAGCGCCCGACGCACTCGTCGCTGGCGCAATCGTGCCGCATGCTGCTCCCGTACAACCTGCGCCCGTAAGCGTCCAACTCACGCCTTTGTTCATGGGGTCGTTCATCACAGTCGGCGTGAACGTCGTGGTCCCGTTAACCATCACACTCACAGCAGTTTGCGATAAGGTGATCGTTATCGGCACAAGCACCGTAATCGCGGCGGACGCCGACTTTGTGGGATTCGCCACAGACGTGGCAGTTAGCGTCACCACCGGCGGGTTAGGCACGCTGGGAGGCGCCGTATAAGTCACCGAAGCGCCGGAGCCGCTGGCGGTCGGCACAATTGTCCCGCACGCTCCCCCGCTGCAACCCATTCCCGCAAGCGACCAGGTAACCCCTTTGTTCTGAGAATCATTTGTTACCGTCGCGCTTAGCACCAGCTCATTGTTCGCAACCACGCTTGCCGTTGTTTGAGAAAGGGTGACCGCAATGGCTGGAGGTGGCGGCGCCGCCGTTATCGTAACCACCGCCGCTGCCGTCTTGGTTCCGTCCGCCACCGAGGTGGCGGTCAGCGTAACGCTCGCTGGGTTCGGCACCACCGCAGGTGCCGTGTAGGTTACTGCCACACCCGACGCGCTGCTCGTTGCCGAGAGCGTCCCGCACGTGGCGCCGCTGCAACCGGCCCCCGAAAGCGCCCAGGTCACGCCCTTGTTCGCGCTATCATTGGCTACGGAAGCTGTAAATGCCTGAGTCAGCCCGGCTTGCACGGACGCCGTCGCAGGTGCCACCGCTACAGAGACCGTGATCGAAACCGGCGCGGGATCGCTTGTGGTAGACGCGCCTCCGCCGCACCCGCCGAATGTTACAACTGCAAAAACCGTCGCGGTGGAAACCCCGAATGAAAATAGCTGCCGCGTGGCACGCTTCACGTGCACTGGTCTCAACACAGACTCCCGTTCTCTCCGTTGCTGTTTTTCTAGGTAAAAAAGCTTCCGCGGGGCGGGAAGCTGTCTATTCGCTATCTCTTACAAACCGCGCACACCCTGAATGTTGCGGTCGTACCCAAGCAGATCGCGTAGGGTTTAAGCATACCAAAAATGGTAGCGAAGCGCCAGATATCACCTGGCTCCCCGACCCTTAGAGATTCCAGTGTTTAGGAGAAAAGGTTCCGCAGAAAAGCTCGGACCCGGTTCACGACGGAGTCGTCTTTAGGCTGGGTTACTGGAGGCAGAGCTGCCGGCGGGGGAGTCGCCGGTTTCGGTCCCGCGGGCTTAACAGCGGCAATTGATTGCACTGCCGGATCGCCCTCGACGCGGCCCTGAAAGATCAGCGTCGGCCGGACCCGCACTCGCCGTACCAGCACGATCAGTTTGGGGTCGAAGTTGTCGGCCTGAACTGCCGCATGGGCGTCATACGCCAGGGGCGGCATAAACACTTGATAGACGGGCTCTTGTTTGGGCGCCGAGGATTTCTCCGCGGGGGATTTACCTGCCGGGACCTTCTCCGCTGTAGTCGGCTGTTTTTCCATCTCCACTGGCTTTTCCAGAGCGGGTGCTTTCTCCGCAGCCGGCGCCTTTTCTGGAACTGGGGTCGCCGTCGGAGGCGGTGTGGCTTTCTTGGCCTCCGCATCGCGCTGTCGAATTTCCTCGGTCGTCGCCAGCCGGCTGATTTCGGGAGATGCAGCGTCATTCTTCGCCAATTGCAATTCGCAGGCGCAGTGTCCCGTCGTGTTCTGCAAACCCTCCAGCGCCCCATTGTTCAGAAGGATGTCCCCGCCCTGCGGCACGATCACGCTTTGCCCCGTGAGTTGTTGTTCCAGGCGGATGGCGCCAGACGTGGCCCGGACGCACATCACTCCCGGGGCGTCGAAACCGATGAGCGCGTCCTGCCCGCCTTCCCCTATCGACATGGGCTTGGCTTGGATCTGCGCCGTGTAAATTGTAATCGCCGGCTGCCTGTCGATGTGTACGCGAATCACCCCGCTATCCAGCGCCACCGTGAGCGAGCCCCCGGATTTCAACACCGACAGATGCGCGGGACCACAAATCGCTATCTTCCCGCCTTCCACCAACTCCATGCGCGCCTGCCCGGTCTTCACCCGGATATCATTCCCACTGCGCAGCACCGTCTTGACTTGCCCGCGGACCACTTCCACGGTCATCGGACCCTGCAGCGCGATGGCTTCGCCTTCGATCGTTCCCACGGCGTCGTCGGGAGGATTATCCGTGCCGGCGGCCGCCGCAGTAGGCGGCGCATTGAACAGCACGGTAGTGAACGCGATCATGGACAAAGCCGCGGCCAACAGTGCCACCGTCAGTGACGCGGCGAGTAGCCCGGCGGACCGCTTTGCCGTAAGCCGAGCACCGGAAAAGCGTGCCGCGCCCGCTGCGAAACCTGCGCGACGCCGCCATAGCTCAATTTGAGTTCGCAGCTGCACTCCCTGAAACTCCAGCCTACTCAGATGCGCAATCTCGATTAGCAGCAACCTTGCGGCCATCAACCGCCTATACTATACGACGACCATCATGCCAGACGCAGCCGAAGGTTCACCGAGCCAGCGAGGTCACCAACCGTCCAAGGAGACTCGCGCGACGTCCAGCGGCGCGGCGAACGCCCCGACCAACTCAGAGAACCTAATCAGCGCAGACAGTGTAAGCGCACAAGACACTGTCAGCGCTCACTACGATACGCGGCTGCCGCGTCTGCCATGGACCCGCCGCATCCAGATTCCGCTGATCGCGGTGGCGGTCTATAGCGTGATCCGTTTGCTGGGGCCAACGCTGCGGTACGAAGTGATGGGCTGGCAGCACGCCGAGCGCGTCTATGCCTCGAAGAAGCAGATTATCTGGGCGTTCTGGCATCGCGTGATCATCCCGATCGTGTGGTGGTACCGAAACCACGGTGTGGTGATCATGAATACCACCGCGTTCGACGGTCAATGGACACGCAAAGTCATCGAGTGGCTCGGCTTCGGCACGGCGCAGGGAAGTTCGTCGCGCGGCGGATTGCGCGGCCTCGCGGTCATGGCCAAACGCCTCGGCGAAGGCGTGGATTGCGGCTTCACCATCGACGGGCCGCGTGGTCCACGCTACGTAGCGAAACCCGGTCCGGTGATCCTCGCGCGAAAAACCGGATGTCCCGTCATGGTCTTCCACATCGGCGTCGATCGCGGCATCACTTTCGAGAAGACCTGGGATCATTTCCTGCTGCCAAAGCCCTTCGCGCGCGCGGTGATTCTATTCGCTCCGCCAATCTACGTCGCGCCCGACGCCAATCCGGAAGCATTGAAAGCCAAGCACGCCGAAATGCAAAGCGAACTCGAGCGCGTCCGCGACATCGCGGAATCCTGGTTCTCGCTGAGCGATCAGGAGCGCGAGCTCTATCGCGCCGAATTTAATCTATAACGTATGACCTATAACCTATGACCTGTGACTTATACCTAGTTCGCAGCCATGTCGTGGAGCACCGCGCTGCCCGCTCTTGGTAGCTGCGGCTTCCAGCCGATTCTTTGCGATCCCACAAACTTCAACAACGCCAGCAAGGATGCTGGCGCTACCAATTGGCACTAGCGCTCCGTCGTCGGGCGCTCGGAAAGCTTCACTGGAATGTCGAGCTTCTTTCCGCCGCGATACACCGTGAGGGTGACCGTGTCGCCGGGACGCTTGCGATTCAGAATAATGTTCAGGTCCATCGAGCTCGCGACCTTCGCGCCGTCAATCGCCACAATCACGTCGCCGCCAATGGCGATGCGCTGCATCCCCGCCTGCGCCACGCGGTCGCCGCCGCGTACTCCGGCGGCCGCCGCAGGTCCGCCTTTCGCGGCCGTCTCCACCAACAACCCTTCCTCCACGGGCAGATCCAATGCTTGGGCCAGATATCCGCCGACGGGAATCGTCTGCACGCCGATGTATGCCAGGTGCACGCGGCCGTCGTTAATCAAATCCTGCGCGATTCTCTTTGCCGTGTTGATAGGGATAGCAAAGCCAATGCCCGCAGTGGTGCCGCTGGGCGTGTAAATCGCGGAGTTGATGCCAATCACCTCACCGTGCGTATTGATCAGCGGCCCGCCGGAATTGCCGCGGTTGATGGCCGCGTCGGTCTGGATAGCTTCATCAATCAGCGTCGTCTGGCTGGTCTGTACCGAGCGGCCCAACGCGCTGACGACACCTGTGGTCAGCGTGCTCTGAAAGCCAAAGGGATTGCCGATCGCCAAGACTTTCTGTCCGACTTGCAGCGCAGCCGAGTCCCCCAGCGGCAGCACCACCAGATGCTTGCCCTTCGGATCGATCTTCACCAGCGCCACGTCATTGCGTTGATCCGCCCCGACAAACTTTCCGGGAAAGCGCGTTTGGTCGCCGAGGACCACTTCAATCGACTGCGCCTCCTGCACCACGTGAAAATTCGTCAGGATGTAGCCTCGTTCGTCGATCACGAAGCCCGAACCGGCACCCTCGACGGGAACCGGATCCATGAAGAAATCGTATTCGGTCGCCTTCGTCAAAATGTTGGCGACCGCGGGTGAAGCCTGCCGGTAAACGCGAACATTGTTCGCTTCGTCTTCGGTGAGCGCGGCGTCGCGCGCGGCCACGCTGGCGCTCCGAGGGCTGTTCGCAACGTTGCCGCCGCCATTTCCGGACGGCTCCGGAACCCCGCTGCCTCCACGAGGCACGGCCCCTACCTCGACCGGTTGATGCTGGCCCCAGCGCGCTCCGGCCCAATACGCGCCAAGTAGCAGCACCGCACAAGCAAGAATCAGCCGACTTAGGCTGGTTGGTTTTCGCTCATTCATTTCCGAGGTCCTTCCCGATGTTCTGATAGGCACCGGGCTTCAGCCCGGCGAACGATCCGCCGATGCATTGCTCCTAAGTATAGGCAAAATCGATGCGGGTGTTCATGCGAGCTGCAGAACGAAGGCGGGCCTCCCCCTGTGTTTTTTGTAAGTGTTCATTCTAAAGGTAGTTGAAGTTGCTTGTTTTGCTAGACTTTTGCAAGTGTTCATTCTAAATGGGTTGGCTACGGGGCTCTTGAAACCAGGAACCGCAGTGCGGATCAGGGCTAGCGCGGGCGAGGAACAGGCGCTGCGGGGTTTAAATCGATTGTACATACACAAGATTAGCACGTTATGTCGAGTCGGTCAAGTCCCGTTTTGGTACAAATCGTGGAAAAACATGGGGTTTTGTCGATCTTCGAATACCGCGTCGCCGGGCCGAGTCTCGCGGCCGGGCTTCGACGCTGTGCTACCATCGGGTTTTCTGGTCTTCTGCTAGAGGCCATGTCCTAAATGGCCGAGACAGAGAGAGAAGAATTTCATCAGGGGCTGAAGCCCGATTTTGCATGTCCTGAATGTCGGAGCTAAAGCTCCGACCCTTGAGTTGCATCTAAGAGATGACTTCAACGAAGAAAGCGAGATTCTGATGACGGCACGCATCCTGGATGGCACAAAGATTCGCGATGCGGTATTCGCTGATCTTGGCGGCGAAATCCAGCGCCTCGGCGCCCAGGGTATACGGCCGGGGCTTGCCGCCGTGCTGGTGGGAGAGAATCCGGCATCGCAGCTTTATGTGAAATCGAAAATCGCCGCGTGCGAACAGTTGGGGCTTGCGAGCTGGATGCACACACCTCCCGCGTCCGTTACCACCGAGGAACTGCTGAGGCTGGTTCACGAACTCAATACGGATGATGCCGTTGATGGCATCCTGATCCAGCTTCCGTTGCCTTCGCAAGTGGACACCAAGCGCGTCCTCGAAGCGGTCGATCCCGCCAAGGATGTGGACGGATTTCATCCGGTGAGCCTCGGCCGGCTGGTCAGCGGACGTCCCGGGTTGGTGGCGTGCACGCCCGCCGGGTGTATGGAAATACTTCGCCGCGGCGACATCAAAGTGGAGGGCGCGAACGCGGTAGTGCTGGGCCGCAGCGATATCGTCGGCAAGCCCATGGCGCTGCTGCTGATGCACGCCAATGCCACGGTCACGATCTGCCATTCGAAGACACGCGATCTATCCGAAGTCGTTCGGCGAGCCGACATCGTGGTAGCCGCCATGGGCAAGGCTGGCTACGTCGCTGCTGGTTGGATTCGTCCCGGCGCGGCGGTCATCGACGTGGGCACAAACAAGGTGACCGACCCGAGGGAGGCCGAACACCTGCTGCAGAATTTTCCGGCGCGCCTTGAAAAATTCCGCGCAAAGGGTTCCGCGCTGGTGGGCGATGTTCATCCCGACGCTATCGGAATCGCAGGCGCGCTCACTCCGGTCCCCGGCGGCGTGGGTCCCATGACCATTGCCATGCTGATGAGCAATACCGTCAAAGCGGCTCGACTGCGCCGAGGAAAAATCGACGCGCACACCATGCCATCCGCAGCAGGCGCACGCTAAAACCAGCCATGCGCAAACTCGGCCTGACCGGCGGCATCGCGAGCGGCAAGAGCACCGTGGCGGGGATGCTCCGGGGTCTCGGGTTTGAGGTCATTGACGCGGATTCACTCGCGCGAGAACTGATGGACCCGGGCCACACCGTTCACGAAGAAGTGATCCACGAATTTGGACCGGGCATTATCGATCCGCAAAGCAGCCCCGGGCAGATCGATCGCAAGAAGCTAGCCGCGGTGGTTTTCGCCGATCGCGCAAAACTCGATCGACTCAATGCCATCGTTCATCCGCGCGTTCAGGAAATCATCCTGCGGCAATTCGAGGAATGGGCGTGCGAAGGAGATGTAAGCGTGGCATTTGTGGAAGCCGCGCTGCTGGTGGAAGCCGGCTATCAAAAATATCTGGACGGCCTTGTGGTTACGTGGTGCAAGCCGGAGCAGCAACTCGAACGTTTGCGGGGGCGGGGGTTGAGCGAGGAGGAGGCGCGCAACCGGATCGCCTCGCAGCTTCCGGTGGCGGAGAAATTGAAGCTGGCGACGGAAACAATCGATTGCTCTGGATCGCTGGAAGACACGCGTGCGCAGGTGAAGGCGCTTGCGAAAAAGCTGCGGAGCGGCGGTTGAATGGTGATTGCGGACACGATCGCGGCGGGGAACACAGCTAGGAATGGTTGTGCCACGGGAGTGCGTTCGCACTGAGTCTTACGCATGGGCTACAGCATCGTATGATTTGGTTACCGAGGGACTTACATGCCTATCATTCGTACCTGCAGTCATTGTGGACAACAGAACCGCATTCCGGCGAAGCATCTTGCGGACACCGGCCGCTGCGGGAAGTGCAAATCGCCGCTGCCGCCGGTCGCGGAACCCCTGGCGGTTGACGAAACATTGTTTGACGAAATCGTCCAGAATGCGCACGTGCCGGTGCTTGTGGATTTCTGGGCGGACTGGTGCGGGCCTTGCAAGATGGCGGCGCCCGAGGTGGCGCGGACCGCTGCGGATATGGCTGGGAAAGCGGTGGTGCTCAAGGTCGATACGGAGGCGAATCCGCAGCTGTCAATGCGCTTTCAGATTCGTGGCATCCCCAACTTTATGGTCTTCTCGGGCGGGAAGATGGTGATGCAGCAGGCTGGGGTGGTTGGCCACGAGACCATGGAGCAGTGGCTTCGGTCGGCAGTAACGGTTTCGGCTTGAGAGCGAAGAGAAAAGCGAAAAGAGAAAAGGGAAAGAGAAAAGGGAAAAGGGAAAAGAGAAAAACTTTAACGCAGAGGGCACAGAGAGCCACAGAGGACACGGAGACGTATGTTTGGAGATGAGCGGCGGGAATTGGAGAAGAAGGCGAAGGCCGACGGGCGATTGCCGCCGGGGCAGTCGTTGACGTTGAAGTGGCCGGTGCTGCATGCGGGAGGTGTGCCGCACTTCGATGCGGCGAAGTGGGATTTCAAGATTACGGGATTGATGCAGGAGCCGAAGCGGCTGACCTGGGAGGAGTTTCGACGGTTGCCGCAGACGGAGGTGACTTCGGATTTTCATTGCGTCACGCGGTGGAGCCGCCTCGACAATCACTGGAAGGGCGTATTGTTCACGGACGTGATGAAGCTGGTTACGGCTAAACCAGAAGCGAAATTCGCACTGGTACTCGCGGAGGAGGGTTATACCGCCAACGTTCCCATGGAAGATCTGCTGCGGCCAAATGTCCTGTTTGCCTTCGATCATGATGGGGAGCCGCTCACGGCGGAGCACGGTGGACCGTTACGGTTAATCGTGCCGCAACTGTATGCGTGGAAGAGCGTGAAGTGGGTGCGCGGCTTCACGCTGCTGGACCACGACCAGTTGGGATTTTGGGAGCGCAATGGTTACCACGAATACGGCGATCCGTGGAAAGAGCAGCGGTATTCGGGGACGTGACGTAAGGAAACAGGAATGAATGCGGGGGCACTGGGACGGAAGAGGAAGGCTGTGAGTCAAAACCCGCACCCTTAAAAATCAAGGGTGCGGCACCCTCACTGTCGCGGTAGCCAGAAGGGTTGTTTGGCTGGGACGAATTCGATGGGAACGTTGGTGATGAACGTTTTTAGCCAGCGGGCGCATTCTTCCATGCCGGCTTGTTCGCTAGGGATGTGGCCGATGACGATGAGGGCTTTGCGTTGGCCTTCGGTGACCGCATCGGCGGCGTATTCCACCGTTTCCCATTCGCGGGTTTCACCTGTGAGCAGGACTTCGACATTGTCTTGCTCCAGGGCGTGAGTCTCTCGCACGAAACCTGCGAAACCTGGGGTCATCGCGACTTTCGTTACTTTCATGTCGGGATTTCCGACGACACGCATCGTGGGGGCGTCGAGGCGTTTGGCTGTGTCTGAGGCCAGCTTCGCTAGCGTGGTTTCTGGAATCGTGAACGCTTTCGGATCGTCGGCGTGCTGATATTTTTCCCATCCTAGTGCATGGACCATTCCGGCGAGAATACCGTCGGGGTGCATGCGGTGCCAATGATCGTGGAAGCGCCAGATGACCAGATGGTGTTGTTCGATGAAGGCGCGCTTCTCGGCCCAGACGGGATCGCTTTGGTCCATACCTTCGGGAGTATCCTGGTGGCTGAAGAACGTGGGCTCATGCGTGATGATCAGATTCTGGTGATTGGCGGCGGCGCGCTGCAGGACGTCGAGCGTAGCCATCATGGTTACGGCGATGCCGGTGACCGGAGAATCGGGATCGCCGGCTTTGAAGGTGTCCACCGTTTGCGCCATCCACGGAATGCCGACGTGGTCCTGGATGGCCTTTGCGATATCGCGCGCGGTTGGCGGCGTGGATTGCGCTTTCGCCGCGGCGCCGCCGATCGCCGCCAAAGTGGCTATCGCTACGATCGCAGCGGGTTTGCTTCCGAAGCCGTGAAATTTGAGCATCACTCTTTCCTTGGACGATTTACCGTGCAGGTTGCCGACTCATCATACGGAATTGCCGCGTCATTTAGAAAGCGATGCGTGTAGAGAGCGTGCGTGTAGAGAGCGTATATGCAGAAAGCGTGCTTGCAACTGCAGCTGGATGAAATTACGCGATGGCGAGGACTCCATTCAGGAAGCTGACCAGGTATTTCCAGACCAGATAGTAGGCGATCAGTGCGATGGGCGCGGCAATGGGAAAGATCTGCGCGGCGTGGGGAACCGCCGGAAAGTTTAACGCGTGCGTCAACAAAATGCCGAGCGGGCCGAGCACAAAGGGCAGCAACGCGCCGTGTACACCGATGGACAGGTGCGTGCGCTGGTGGGACGCAATGAACAGGATATTCCAAAGGCCCCAGAGGTTGGGGACGACGGCCATGGGAAAGATGAGCACGCGCTCGATGGGGACGGGCACGTCGTATACGTAGCGCCACATATAAAACACGGTGGCGATTACGAGGAAAAAAATGGTGGGTGTCACGATTCCCGCCATGTAGGCGCGCAGGTACGTGTGCTTGTTCATAGAGCCTCCTTACAGGTGATAGAGCACGGCCGGGATTACGCCCGGGAAAAAGAGGAGAGCGGCGCTGGCGAGGGCAGCCAGGACCCAATCGAACCATGGGACACGGACGGGTTGCGCTTCGTCGAGGCGCTGCAGCATCCGCGGCCAGAGGTCGCGGTGGAGGTCGGCGTCTCGCACCGGCGCGATGGATTGTTTGAGAAGATCGCGCAGAGCTTTGTCGTCATGAGGATTCATGATTTGGCGTCCTTTATTCCAAGAGATGAGAGTTGTTTGCGCAGCATGCGTACGGCGCGAAAAACCTGAACTTTGACAAGGGAAGCGGAGATTCCTGCGGCCGCGGCGATTTTTTCGTAGGGCTCGTCTTCGAGCAGCGCGAGAGTCGCTACGAGGCGATATTTGGGCGGCAGCTGCGCGAAGGCTTTGCGGATGCAGTCGCGGGTTTCGTGCTGCACGGCGGAGTCGGGCTCGGGGTCCGCAGCGAAATCAGCCGGGAGTTCGGTCTCGCGGCGCGACTTGCGGAGGTGATCGAGCGCGGCGTTGGTGGCGATGCGGTAGGCCCAAGCGCCGAAGCTGCCCGCGGGATCGAAGCGTGCGCGGGATTTGTAAATGCGCCAAAACGTTTCCACGGTCAGGTCCTCTGCGATGCCGGAGTCGCGGACGATGCGAACGATCCAGGCGTAGACCTGGCTCTGGTGCTGGCGAAACAGCACCTCGAAGGCTTCCAGGTCTCCGGCCGCGAAGCGTTCCAGGAGGTCCATCCGGCACTCTCTGTTCCTTATTACTGGGTGTTCGAGGTTTTGGTTACAACCTATCTGAAAACGAAAAAACCCGCACCCTTTGAAAAACCAAAACGCAAAGGGTGCGGCGACCGAGTTTTTGAAGGATGATGCGAGCCCACACCGAAAGGCACGGTGAGCCCCGTGCAGTCGCCCGCCTCCGAAGGCGGCCGCTACAAAAGCAAGAGAACCCGAGAGCGGACCGCCTCGGAAGGCGGTCCCTACAAAGGAGAAACGAAACGCAAGAGGGCGGGGCAAGCCGCCGACCCTACGGGGTGGATGCTAAACAAAAACGCCCGGGTTGCGGATGCGCCCGGGCGTTTCGTCCAGTGGTCACAGGCAGGAGTGCCTGTGCTACCCGTTAGTAGATGTCGTATTGCTCCCAGTGGAGGGTGGCGTCGGATTGGATGATTACGTGTTTGTGGGTGGTTTGCTCGAGTTCGTCGATGAGCATGGACTCGCGGGTTTTCAGGGCTTTGGCGATTTCTGGATGCACGCGCAACGTCAGGTTCGGGCTCTCGTGGTCGGCGGCGGCCATTTTGCGGGCTTCGGCTTGGATTTCGTAGCAGAGCGTGGGGCTGGATTTGACCATACCGGAGCCGGTGCAGTAGGGGCACGGTTGGCAGAGGACGCGCTCCAGGGCTTGCTTGGTGCGTTTTCTGGTGATGCAGACCAGGCCGAACTCGTTGAACGAGAGGGCTTTCGAAGGGGCTTTGTCTTGCTCTAACGCCTGCTGCAGGGCCGACAAAACCTTTTCGCGATTACGGCGCTCTTCCATGTCGATGAAATCGACCACGATGATGCCGCCGAGGTCGCGCAAGCGGATCTGGCGGACGATTTCTTTCACCGCTTCGATGTTGGTCTTGACGATGGTGTCTTCGAGGCGTGTGGAGCCTTTGCCTACGAATTTGCCGGTGTTGACGTCGATGGCGACCAGCGCTTCGGTGTGGTTGATGACGATGTAGCCGCCGGACTTGAGCCAGACTTTCGCGCGGAGCGCTTTGTCGAGTTCGTGCTGGATGCCGAATTCCTCGAAGATCGGCGTTTCCTTGGTGTAGAGCTTGACGCGGTTGACGAGCTTCGGTTGGAAGCGGCTAACGAATTCCACGACCTTGCCGTATTCCTCTTCGTTGTCGATCCAGATGGCGCTGAAGTCGTCGGAGACGTAATCGCGGAGCATGCGCTCGACGAGGTCGAGATCGCGGTGGAGCAACGCGGGGGCCTTGCGTTGCTCGCTGCGCTCCTTGATTTCGTTCCAGGTCTTGCCGAGGAAGTCGATGTCGGCGCGAATTTCGTCGTCGGTGGCTTCGCCTGCTGCGGTTCGAACGATGAAGCCGCCGGGATAGGCGTTGCCGGCTTCACTGACCAGACGTCGAAGGCGCGAGCGATTTTCGGCGGAGATAATCTTGCGCGAAACGCCGGTGTGATGGACCGTTGGCATGTAGACGAGGAAACGACCCGGCAGGGCGACGTGGCTGGTGATGCGGGCGCCTTTCTTGCCGAGGGGTTCCTTGGCGATCTGGATGACTACGTCCTGACCGGCCTTGAGCATTTCGGAAATGAGTTGCGGACGTCGCGGGGGGCCGGAGCGACCACCTTGATAACCGCGATCGTGCCGGGGTCCGCCGGGGCCACTTGGACGGCGTTCGAAGCGGCCGCTGGGACGTCCTCCGCGGGAAGGCCCGCTGGGGCGTCCACCGCGATCACCGCCGCGATTGTCGCGGCCACGGTCGCGTCCGCCGCCACGGAAGGGGCGTTGGAAACGCGAGCGCGGATTGCCGCTGCCGATGCGAGCGGACTCGCGCGGAGCGAAATCGTCGCGCGTGGCGCTGGCGCCGCGTGGCGAGCGGGTCTCGCCGGGCAGAAGGATGACATCGTCTTCGACGGGAGCGGACGGCGCGGCCTGGGCGCCGGAGGAAGCTTCGATGAGCTCGTTTTCGCGATCGTGCACGCCATCGCCGTGTTCGTGAATGTCGTGATGTTCGCGAGTGCCGGTCTCGACGTGGTCGCTGTGGCCGGCTTCGTGTGCGGCGTGTACGGCATCGTCATGAGCGGCGTCGGCTTCCGCATCGGCGCGCTCCTGGGGAGTCATTCTCAGGGCTTCGTCGCGGGTTTCTTCGACCGCGGATTCGCTGGAGGCTTCGGGCTCTTCCGCTTCGGAAAGATGGATTTCTTCGGCTTCTTCGGATATTTCTTCGTGCGATTCTTCCGGGGCCTCTTCGTCGTCGTCTTCGTCGTCTTCCAGTTCTTCTTCTTCGAACACCGCGCCGCCAACAACGGCGTCGGCTGCAGCCTTGGCTTGGGTTTCTTCCTGTTTGGCTTCGACGAGACTTAGCGAAAGAGCGGCGACGTCTTCTTCGCTCAGGGAATTCTCGACGCGAATGCGCTCGGCCTCGCGGGCTGCGGCGGCTTCCTCGATCGGGGAAAGAGTTTCGGGAACGGGACTCGAGGTTTCCGCCGATTCCGGAGCGGGTTCGGCTTCGGTGCCTGTTTCGGCGAGGAGCCAGCGCGGGAGTCCGCCAGAGGACCGGCGCGGAGCATTGGGGTTGGCCGGCAACCCGCTGGGTTGTGACGTGGCTGCGCGTGGCATCGGCTCTTCGATTTCCGGCTGCGGCTCATGCAATTCCGGTTCTGCGGTCGGCGCGACGGGCGCGGCTGAGGCCACAAGCTTGTTGCGATATTTCGCGAGCGACTCGCCGGGAAGAATGATTTCGTCTTCGACGCTGGATTCGGCGGGTCCTACCGGACGAGAGCCGGTTTCGGGGCGGCGATTGTCAAAGCCGCGAGGTTGCGGTCCGCGGGGTTCGAATCCGCGAGGCTGCTGTCCGCGCTGGTCGTAGCCGCCACGTGAATCGGTCGGGCGTTGCTGGTCGCCTTGCGGGGAGGCGTACTTGGACGGCGGCAAGTTGCGGCCGCCGGGGCCTGAAGGTCGTCCGCCGCTGCCGCCGCGACGGCGTCCACCGCGACGCCCGAAGCGGCCTCGGCCACGGTCTCCGCCACGATCACCGCCGCGATCCCCACCGCGATCTCCGCCTTGATCGCCACGGCCGAAGTTCTGGCCGCCGCTGCGAGGCGGACCACCACGGTCGTTGCGCGGAGGATACTTCTGCGTGGGATTGTATTGATGGCCGAAATTCTGGGGCGCGGAAGCGTTGGATTCCGGCTGGCGCTCTTCGGGTTCCGCGTGCAAGTCGGAATGCGTGGAGGCATCGGCGTCGTGATGTTCTTCGATGGCGGCGTGTTCCTCGTGATCGTGAACATCTTCCGCATGGTCGACGTGCTCGTGTTCATGTTCGCGATGCTCGTTTTCACGGTGCGATTCGTGGAGGGTTTCGGCCTCCGCGAGATCGTGATGAGCCGCCTCGTCGCCGTGTTCGATTCCGTGGTCGATCCCGTGCAGGTCGGCAGGTTCGGCGGTGTGACCGATCGTTTCGCCGGGCAACACTTCGGTATGTACGGAGACAGAAATTTGTGGCGACGCTGCGGCGTGCGGCTCCGCGTGCCCGTGGCCGTGATCGTAATCCTCAAGATTTTCGAAAACGTCGCTGACGTACAGGAAGGCGTCGCCGTCAAGCCCGATGTCCACGAAAGCGGACTGCATGCCCGGAAGCACCCGCGTGACTCGGCCTTTGTAGATACTACCGACCAGCGCGAACTCTTTTTCGCGCTCGATGTAAATTTCGACTAACTGACCTTCTTCCAAAATCGCGACCCGCCGTTCGTGGGAGGCCGCGGAAATAACCAATTCTTTCGACATGAAAACTCCTCGTTATGTGCGGCGCCGGATATGCCGGAGCCGCCTTTCTGCGTGTTCCCGGACAGGCCGGGGACATCGCATTGCGTGGCGCCGATTGGATCGGAGCCACCGGACGACATCGCCGCGAGCGTGCGCTCTGCGGGGGTCCGGACCAATAGCCTGCCCCGCGTGAAGCGGGGATACGTGGGCGACACCTTTAGGGAGATGATGCCTGTGCGTACGAAGCCGGAGGGGTGGATCCCGGACACGCCGGGATCAGTACTGACGATGCACTTCCTCTTGCTTACGAGGCCGGTCCGTTGCCGGGAGGGGCAAACGGCGGACGATGCTGTCCTCACTCTAATATTCCTGATTTCTGCTAATTTCAAAACCGGCGCGGCCCTTAAAATCAGGCACTGCGCTCGGGACTGACTGATCGCTCAGTTGACGAACCGGCGAATCCGGACATTCATCACCAGACCAATCGCCAGAAAAACAAACAATGTAGCCGAGCCCCCGTAACTCATTAAGGGTAACGGGATGCCGGTGACCGGCATAGCGCCAATCACCATAGCCACATTTACTAAAACATGGAAACCCAGCGCGGCGGCCACGCCCATGACCAGAAACATTCCGGCGCGATCTTTCGCGCGTTGGGCATTCTGCACGAGTCGCAGCAACAACGCCATATACAAACCCAAGGCAATCAGCACGCCTTTGAAGCCCTGCTCTTCAGCCCACGCCGACATGATGAAGTCGGAATAACGGACGGGGATGTAGCCCAGTTGATTTTGCGTGCCGTTGCGAAAACCTTTGCCCCAGAAGCCGCCGGAGCCCACGGCTATCTTCGATTGCAATAACTGATAACCCGAGCCTTTTGCGTCTTCTTCTGGATGCAGGAAGGAAGTGATTCTCTCTCTCTGGTACGGCTTCAATATATGCTTACTCACCGGGGCATAGAAAACGCTTCCTACCAGTAAAGCTCCAGCCAAAGAAAAAATTGCTGCGTGCTGCCACTGCAAACCCCCGAGAAAAGCGCCCACAACCAACAGGGGCATGAGCACTAACGCGGTGCCCAAATCGGGCTGCTTTAAAATAAGCCCTAGTGGAATAGCCACCAAGAGTCCTGCTTTGATCAAATCGCGCAGGGAAAGCTCATCGGTGCGCACTTCAGCGAAGAAGCGCGCCAGCCACACTATTATAATCAACTTTACCAGTTCTGACACCTGGAAAGCCTCGCCGAGGATGGGAATCCAACGTTTGGCCCCGAATCGCGTGTGCCCTACTAGGAGTACTGCTACTAAAGCAAGCACTCCGATGAGGTAAAGAATCCAGGCTTGATCGAGGATCAGGTGGTAGTCCAGGCGGGAAAGCACGAACATCAGAATGAAGCCCACGACCAGCCAGCGGATCTGCTTGGTGTGCATGCCCGCCAGGTTGCTGCCTTGCGTAGCCGAATATATTTCGATCACGCCGAGCGTGCAGATGGCCAGCAGGATGGCGATCAGCCACCAGTCGTAATCGCGAGTAGCGCCGGGTGTGTCTTTCATGGTCTCTTCGCCAAACGAAATCCAGTCTTTGCCGCTACTTGCATTTGCGAGCCCTAGTTCCTATCGGCCTTGGCGCGGGCAGGCACAGTTTGCGGCTGGCCTTGCTGCTTCAAGATCGGCTGCGGCTGAATTGCGGCTGCTGGCGCGTTTTTGGCCGGATCAAATTGTGTGCCGTCGGCAGTGATCTGCCCATCCATCTTCTTGTTCTTTGTATCGTAATACGCCTTGATAATGTCGCGGGCGACAGGACCGGAGGCGGTTCCACCGTGCTGACCGCTCTCCTGCACCAAGACGGAGACAACGATTTCCGGATTGCGGCGCGGGGCATAACCAACAAACCAGGCGTTATCCTCGAATTTTTTCTGTTTGCCGAGCCGCTCGCGAGTCGCGTAGCCAATGACCTGCGCGGTTCCCGATTTTCCGCTCAGCTCGATTCCGGCAAGTTTGAGTGATCCGCCCGTGCCGCCCTCATTCACCACCGCATACATCGCGTCGGTGATCTTTTCCACGGTGGGTTCCGAGATGGCGAACCGCTCTTCGCCCACGTTCTGGGCATCCTTTAACAAATGAGGCTGCTTGAATACGCCGCCGCTGGCGATTCCGCCGATCAACCGTGCCAATTGCAGTGGCGTGGTGATGACGGCGCCTTGCCCGGTGGAGACCGAAATGGTTTCGCCCGCATACCACTTGCGGTGAAAAGTTCTTTCTACCCATTCCTCCGACGGCATGAGTCCCGGTTCTTCGGAAGGCAGATCGATTCCGGTTTTGTGTCCGATGCCGAGGTGGCTGCCGTAGTAAGACAGGCGATCGATACCGAGCCGCATGCCAACGTTATAGAAGAAGATATCGCACGATTCCATGATGGCTTTTTTCAAGTCTACCGTACCGTGCGAACTTTTCCCGAAAACCCAGCACTTGAACTGGCGTCCGTAAAATGTGGCGTAGCCCGGGCAGTAGGCGGTGAAACTTTCCGGTGGGACGTGGTCTTCCAGCATCGCCGTGGCGGTGACGATCTTGAAGACCGAACCCGGCGCGAGTTGCGCTTGAATCGCGCGATTTAACAGAGGTTTGAGTGGATCGTCGTTGAGATCTTTCCATTGCTTGCCCGAGATGCGCACCGCGAAATCATTGGGGTCGGGCGTGGGGCGGCTGACCATGGCCAGCACTTCGCCGGTTCGCGGATCGAGGGCCACCACGGCGCCCGGCCGCGCGCCGAGCGACTGTTCGGCGACCTGCTGTAGATCGTAGTCGATGGTGAGCTGGATCTGCTTGCCCGGAATGGCCTCCTGCGTGGGCAGGCGGTCGACTTCCTTGCCCACGCTGTTGACAATGACGCGGCGCATGCCGTCGGTGCCCTGTAGGGAGTCGTTGTATTGGCGTTCCAATCCCGTTTTGCCGACGAAATCGCCGGGCCGGAATTTGCCGTTGCTTTCTTCAATCTGCTTTTCGCTGACTTCCCCCACATACCCGCTGGCGTGAGCCATGAATCCGTTGGGCAGGTAACGGCGGCGGTGCACCATGAGCATTTCGAGTAGAGGGATATCGGAGCGGTGCGACTCGATGAAAGCGACGTCGCCGGGCGTTGCTTCCGGCTTGATCACGATGGGCTGAAATTTGGGAAGCTCCCTGGCATTGTCCAATTGGTCTGCGAGATCGTTTAGCGGAACGCCCAATCCTTCCGCAATTACCGGGAGATTCTTCATCACCAGAGCGGGATCGTCGCGCAACAGCAAGACGCTGAACGAAGGGTAGTTATCGACAAGCACGCGCCCGTCGCGGTCGAGCATGCGGCCGCGCGGCGCGATTACCGGAATCGAACGGATACGGTTGCGGTCGGCCCATTGCGAATATTTATCGGAATCGATGACCTGCAGCTTCCAGAAGCCGATCAGCAACAGCCCGATCATGCCCACGATGACGTAGGAAACTACTGCCAGCCGCGCTTGCGGCAATCGATTGTCGTCACGGAACCAGTACGACACGGAATCCCCGCGCGAGTCTCTATCCTCGGCTCTTCACGAGCCGGGCCGATCAGGGCTATTTCTCAGCCCGCTCCGAACTTATCGGAGCCTGCTCGCGTCATGAAAATGGACATCTGATCTGCTTCCCGCGTGGCGGGAGGAGTCATTTTTAACCCTACACTTGCCGGAGAGACGCTGCAAGCCGTCCGCGGGTACAGGTTCCCTGTAAGCCACTAGGGATCGGTAGGAGCGAGAAGACGGTCTTGTTCGTCGAAACATCAGGCCGTTCACGATGCTGAAGATGGCCATGTTCACGCCGATGCCCAGCGGCAGCGTGAGCACAACCACGAAGGAACAGAATGTCTGTAGCGTCTCGATCGTTTTCGTTCGCAGGGACGGCACTCCACGGGAAAACTTGCCCGTGGGCCGACCACGCGATATCGTACTAAAACGCGCTCATGGCCAACCAATCGTCCCCCGTATTGCGAATCGCGCTCGTCGGTATGTCCGGCTCCGGCAAAACGTTCTGGGCAAAGCGCTTAGCGGCCAGCGGCCATCCCAGCATTTCGTGCGATGACCGCATCGAGGAGCGCCTCCGCGCGCACCTCGCCGCCGACGGCTACAGTGGAATCAACGGCGTGGCCGCGTGGATGGGCTGGCCGGATAGCCCAACCTACGCGCAGCGCGAAGCGGACTACCTGGCGGCGGAGATCGCCGGACTCGATGAGCTATTGACCGAACTCGAGCGGGACCCCAACCGCGAGTTGATTCTCGATACAACGGGCAGCGTGATCTACACAGGGAACAATGTGCTCATGCGGCTTCGCCGGCAAATGACCGTTGTGTACCTGGCGGCGTCAGCGGAGGAGCAGCAACTCTTGATCGAGCGGTATCTGACCGATCCAAAACCGGTCCTGTGGCGCGGAGCCTTTCAGCCCCGGAACGGCGAGACTCCGCACCAAACCGTGGCACGCTGTTACCCGATCCTGGTCGCAGCCCGGCGACAGAGTTACGAAGCATTGGCGCATTGCACTTTGCCCGCAGCCGACTTGCATATCCTTTCTGGACAGTCGGACGATGCGTCGAGCAGCGCAGAGGCATTTCTCGAAAAAATTCGTACGCAGATCGAGAAAAAATCCGGCCGTGCCAGCGGACTGTAGCGCGAAATATAGGCGCCTGGCTTCAGCCAGGCGAAGCGAGTAACCAATCACCATGACCTCCCCCGAATGAGGTACCGAAGCACAGCGAAGCAAGCTCCACTAACATCGCTGCGCGGCGCCGTGCTGCGAGGTCTCGCACCGGACGGCGGCTTGTACATGCCGGTGGAGATTGCCAGGCGCTCTCCCGAGGAGTTGGAAGAATTCCGCGCGCTGCCGTTTACCGAAGTTTGCTATCGCGTGGTGAAGCCTTTCGCGGGCCCCGAAGTGCCCGACGAGATTTTGTGGCAGGTGGTCAGCGAAGCCATCAGTTTCCCCGTGAAATTGGTTTCGCTCTCGCCCGGGCTGCACATTCTCGAGTTGTTTCACGGGCCGACGCTGGCGTTCAAAGATTTCGGCGCGCGCTTCATGGCGCGGCTGATGGGCTACTTCGTTCGCGCTGAGACCCGCACACTGACCGTGCTGGTGGCAACATCGGGGGATACCGGAAGCGCGGTGGCGCATGGATTTCTGGGCGTGCCGGGAATTCGCGTGATCATCTTGTATCCGTCCAAGCGCATCAGCGAAGCACAGGAGAAGCAGTTCACCACGCTGGGCGAAAACATCATCGCGCTGGAAGTCGCTGGATCCTTCGACGATTGCCAGCGGCTGGTGAAGCAGGCTTTTTCGGATGTGGAGTTGAACAAGCGGGCATTTCTGACCTCCGCGAATTCCATCAATATCGGGCGGCTCCTGCCGCAGATGTTCTATCATGTGGCCGCGTACCGGCAGCTGCCGGTCGCGTCGGTGCCGCTGATCGTATCCGTGCCGAGCGGAAATTTCGGCAACCTGACAGCGGGAATTTTCGCGAAGCGCATGGGATTGCCGGTGGCACGCTTCGTGGCCTCGACAAACGCGAATGATGTGGTGCCGGAATACCTGCGCACCGGCGAGTTTCATCCACGGCCGGCGACCGCGACGTACTCCAACGCCATGGATGTCGGCAGCCCGAATAATTTTCCGCGATTGCTGGACTTGTGCCGGGGCAGGCTGGAATACGTGCAGCGGGAGATCTGGGGCCATGGCGCGACCGATGACGAGACTTTGAGCGCGATGAAGTCGCTGTACGAGCGCTTCAATTATATTGCGGATCCGCATACCGCCGTTGGGGTGCTTGGGTGGGAGGCATACAAGCGGGCTCACACGGAGCCTTCTCAGGGTCTGGTGTTGGCGACCGCGCATCCTGCGAAGTTCGCGGACGTAGTCAAGCGGGCGATCGGGGTCGCGCCGCCGCTGCCCGATCGTCTCGCGGCTTACCTCCAGCGGCCCAAGTTGTCGGTGCCGATTTCGAGCGGGTACGACGACTTCAAGCAGTTTCTGCTGCGGCATTGAGCTTGGAGGAGAACAAATGATAACGCAGAGACGCAGAGGCCGCTGAGGCGCGCTGAGTCGAAAAAAATGTTAGCGCCTGGCTTAAGCCAGGCGCCTACATACGCGCCGGCTGGTTGGATTTTAGTTCTTGCGCAGCCGGTCCAGGAGCATGAAGAGGGGGATGCCGACTACGGCATTCACGGCGGCGCCGATCGCGAGGTGCACCGTGAACCAGCCTTCGGGTTGCGCGAGCAGCAGGCGGCGCGTAATTACGATCAGACCTTGATGTACGGCGAAGAAAATGACCGTCAGGGCGAATCTGGCGATGGGATGCTCGGTGTCGAGCCTTGCGCCGATCGACGACGCCAGGTAACCGACGATGGTTTTGGCGATGCCGTACAACCCGAGGGGTATGGTCGGGCCACTTAGGCTGTCTTGCAGCAAGCCAATCATCATGCCGAGCAGCAAGCCCGTCGAGGGATTCCGGCGGCTCAGACCGAAGTAGATGGTAAGGAGAAGCGGCAAGTCGAGAACCGCGAACTTCGGGAAATAGACGGGCACGGAGGTCTGCAGAAACAGAGCGATGATGGTGGCAGCCGCAATGGTTCCGCCGCGAAACTTGTGCACCTCAATGTGCGCTTGCGCGATTCGCAGATCGTACGTATCGTTCATGGCTTTTCCGTCTTGGCCTGACCCGGCACGTTCTTTTTCGTGACTTCGGCCGCCGAAGTGTCTTTGTTAAGGTCGAGGGGCTGCAACGACAGCAAAACGATTACTTCTTCCAGGCGCTCGAGGTTGGCCGCGGGACGCAACCGGATTTGTTTGAACGGGTTTCCCGGCTTGATTTGCGTCACGGTGCCGACGGGAAGATCGCGCGGGAAAATGCGATCCATGCCGCTGGTGACCACGCGATCGCCGACGTTCACGACGTCATCGTTCGCGACATACTTCATCGACAGCAGCGGTTCGCCCGCGCCACCCACCGGGCTTTGTATGCGCGATTCCAGCAGCATGGCGCCGACGCCGCTGTCCTTATCGGTCAGCAAGAGCACTTGCGAGGTGTCGCGATAGGATTCGATGACTTTGCCGACGACACCATCCGGAGTAATCACCCCCATGTTGCGACGGATGCCGTCGCGTTCGCCGCGATCCAGATAAACGGTCTGGCTGGCGGTATCGGCGCTGGTGCCGATGACCCGGGCGGCCACCATCGCAATCGACTGATGCGCCTGACGGAAGGTCAGCAGGGTTGCCAGGCGGTCCGCTTCCGCGGCCTTGCTTTGCAATTGATTGAGCTGGAGCTTGAGCGTGTCGTTTTCGTGGCGCAGACGTTCATTTTCGCGCGAAGTGTTTTGCAGGGCGAAATAGTGGCGCCACGCGCCGCGAATGCCGCCGATCCCGGTCGCGCCCGCGCGCTCGAACGGGGTCACCGCGCCGACGGTCCAAACGCGGATCAGGCGTCCCTGCGAGTCGCGATGGATCTGCACCGCGAGCAGCAGCACTTGCAGCACGATCACTCCCGCGAGCAGGAACAGTGATTTATGGCGAGAAGGAATAGCAACCATAGCGTCCCGTAGCACAGACACTCTTGTTTACACTGAGCTTCGAAGCGTCTGTGCGCTTTTCTCCAGCGTATCCGCTAACGATCAGCCAACTCCAGAATCCAAACATTCATTCATTTCCAAGGCTAAAATCGTGAGCCGTGCTCTCCCGCTGCGCGCGGGACTCAGGAGCATCGACGAGTCGTCTTCTAGTCGATGCAAACCTGCCGCAACAACTTGAAGTCGCTGAGCATTTTTCCCGTGCCCAGCACCACCGACGCCAGCGGATCATCCGCGATGGACACCGGCAATCCAGTTTCCTCGCGAATACGCTTATCCAAGTTTTTCAGCAGCGCGCCGCCGCCCGTCAGCACAATGCCGCGATCGCTTATGTCCGCCGAAAGTTCGGGAGGTGTCCGCTCCAACGCGACACGAATCGCATTCAAGATGGTCGCAACGCACTCCGCGAGAGACTCGCGAATTTCGCTGTCATCAATTGTGACCGTGCGCGGTACGCCTTCGATCAGGTTGCGGCCCTTCACTTCCATGGTCAGCGGCTTCTCCAACGGATACGCCGAGCCAATTTCCATCTTGATCTGTTCCGCGGTGCGCTCGCCAACCAGCAAGTTATATTTGCGCTTCAAATACTGCATGACCGCTTCGTCCATCTCGTTGCCCGCAACACGCACGGAGCGCGAATACACGATGCCGCTCATGGAGATGACCGCGATGTCGGTCGTGCCGCCGCCGATATCCACCACCATGTTGCCGGAAGGTTCCTCAATCGGGAGACCCGCGCCAATCGCCGCCGCCATGGCCTGCTCCACCAGGTAGACTTCGCTGGCTCGCGCGCGATAGGCGGAGTCTTGCACCGCCCGCTTTTCCACCGGGGTGATCTCGCTGGGCACCCCGATGACGATGCGCGGGTGCACCAGCACGCGCCGGTTGTGCGCCTTTTGAATGAAGTACGTCAGCATCTTCTCGGTGACCTTGAAATCCGCAATCACGCCGTCCTTCATCGGCTTGATGGCCACTACGTTGCCCGGCGTCCGTCCCAGCATGTCTTTTGCTTCGCGGCCCACGGCTACCACTTCGCCGCTGTTTTTGTTGATGGCTACGATGGAGGGTTCGTTCACCACAATCCCTTTTCCGTGCGAGAACACCAGCGTGTTCGCCGTGCCCAAATCGATGGCCAGGTCGGAAGAAAATAAGCTGAAGACCGACCTGAGGTTGTAACCGTTCTTGTTCATTCCGCGATCCCCCCGCAGAGATCTTCGCTCTGCCGTCCGGGGAAAAAATGATGGTCGACCATGGAGCGGTCCTCTTTATCTCCGGACGCCACGATCCGCGCACGCGCGTTTCGTTCGTCGATTTCATTTCCGCGCGACCGCTCTTCAATCGGCGCGCTTTCTGCATCACGCGCCGCCGTCAGGCAGCGCGCAACTTTGCGACCACTACAGTCACAACTATGAGCCCACTACCGGGGCACTACAATGGACACCTGCTTGTTATTCGTGCCCCCTCGCCGATTCTGTCCAATCACTACAATGGTGTGCTCGCCGGGCGTCAATGGCTCAGTAAAATGGCGAAAGTTTCCGTCCGGAGCAATATTGGGCACGGGTTGGCCGTTTATGATGAGTGCTGCTCCCGGCTCCGTGCGCCCGATAATCTCCACCACGCGCCCATGGAGCTGCGTGCTGTCGATCTCCAGCATCATCTCCTGCGTCTTGCCCTGCGCCACCAAAGTAAACTTGAACGTGTCGCTGACTTCGCTGGATCGTTTCTTCTGATCCATCGCCGACACGTTCCAGAAATAATCGCCGGCATCCAAGCCGTTGATTTCCACACTGGTGCCCGCCACCGTCGCCGTTTTCACCGCCTTGGTGAACATCGACGTTGTGCTGATCCGCAGCGTGTAGGAGACCGCATCCTGCACCGGCTTCCATTCGAAGTGAATGCTCGTTGTCTTCGGATTCTCGCCAACGATGGGCGCGAGATTCAAAGGCTCGACCAGATCCGGAGGCGCCAGCACATCCGTCTTGGTGATGGGCCCGCCAACCGGCAGCGTGGCCTTCTGGTATTGCGCAAGTTCAATGCGCTCCGGACCGCGCTGAACGTCGGCGCTGCCGCGTGCCATCACGATTTCCGTCTCTTTCTTATCCGGATCGGCCTTGACCGCGGCGCGGCTGTTGGAATGAAGTTGCGCCGTGGAATCTTCCACGCTCACGGTGGCCTTCGACTCCGGAGACGCCCAGTCTGGCGTCGCCAGGTCCACCGATCCGGTGTTGATGCGAACAGCCACACTCGTAGGCTTGTTGCTGGCCATCGAATTTTCTTCGACGGTAATCAGCGTGTCCGACTTCACCACGTAAAACGTTCCATCACCAAAGGTTATGCGCGCCACGCCTTCGGCCCCGGTCTGCACCAGATCGCCCTTATCCAGCGTGGTGTGGAAGTCGGCCTCCACCCACTGCACCGAATCCACCTTCTTTACCAATACTTTGCCATCCAGGTTCACAAACTTGGCTTGCGTCTGATTGATGGCGATGTTTTCGTTGTCGTTGTTGTCGATGGCCGTGCTGATCTTGTGAAACGTCGCGGAGTACCAGTTCGGAATCGCGATATACAGCGCCCCAAAAACAATGGCCGCGCCCAGAACGATGTAAATGGCCACGGTCTTGTAGGTAACCGTGGTCCAATACACCTCCACGCGGTTGATTTTCTGATGCGCCGCGGGGTCCGTGGACCGCTTGCTTTCGATTGGAGTCTGCGTCGGCACGAGTTTCGGCGCACCAATAGCGCCAATTTTGCAATCTAGCACAGCGTTTTGCGGGCGTCCAAACTGCCCGCGACCTCGTTAGTCAAACTGCAAATAGCAGGTGCGCAACTTTGTTACGTTAGGTCTACTTTGGTACTCAAGCGGGGCGCTGAGGAGATGGAAGAGCAGCAAGTCAGGGCGTTTCAATACCTTCCATTGTAGGGGCGGGGCTTGCCCCGCCCGGGCCGTCGCGTCTTGATGCGAATCCGACTTATTTTCTACCCATCATTACGTCCTTACTTCTTCCGGTCGAAATAGCTTTTTTTATCCAAGCCCGCCGGCACCGCCACGTCGAAAAATCCCACCATCATTTCATCGTAGGTCTGATCGCCCCAGTGCACCGCCGCGTCTGGATCGGGATTGTGCGGGTTGTTGCGCGAGTTGTCGTACCAGGCGATCGCCTGCAATTCCGTTCCCGCTTTCAGCAACAGAGGCTCCGCCAGACGGTAGCTCATCTGCCAGTGGAAGTGATAGTTGACGCGCAGCAACGTTTGCCCGCTGGAAGGCCCGAACATGCCTGTCTTTCGATTGATTCCTTCGGCGCCGGGAACCACGACGTTGTATTCAAACCGTTTCCCCCGTAGGTGCATATGCGGAAAGAGACTGAGCAGCAAAGCGTCATTCGGCAACGTCCCGCGCGCCTCCACGCGAAAGTCCGGAACGCCGGGCGGAATCACAAAATGATCGTTTGTGAGTTGTAACGTCAACACCCGCTGCGGTGGCGGTTTTCTCGCAAAGGTCATCCCCACCCGCGTCACGTCGGTCGCGGCGTGTCCGTTCGTCGTGTAGTGCATCTGAAAAACCAGATCGGCCCCCGCGGGAACGAACTTTGCCATTGTCGCCGGCCACTCATCCGGCGAACTCCCAGGCGCATACACCAGCAGCACGTCCGCATCCGTCCAATGCGCCCCGCGCCGGTCTTCCGGATCGCTCAGTGTATCCGCCGTGAAGGGCACGCCGACCGGCGCATGCTGCAACCAGCTCGAACCCGGCGGCCGCACATACACCACCGCGTGGTGCACATTCGCGCGCAGTGACGGCAGCACCTCCACGCTTTGCACCCAGCGATCCTCCGCAAAGTGCATCGGCACAATTTCGTAGGTGTAATCGACATCTCCGCTCGCCGGAAGCGCCACGCCCTTGGTCATCTTCACGACCAGGTCTGGCTGCGGAATCGTCCAGCTCTCCGCCCAGTGCACCGGCAGAGGCGCGTCCTTAATATCGCCCTCCGGCGCCTTCGCCTCCGCCCAAGCGGCCAGGATATCGATCTGTGCGGCGGTCAAAGAGGGATCGTTTGAAAAATGCCCAATACCGGACACTGCGAACCACGGCGGCATCGATCGATTTCCGGTCGCCAACCGAATGGCGTCCGCGTAGGGCCGCGCCTCCTGATAAGTCGTAAACGCCATCGGCGCGATACCCCCTGCCCGATGACAAATCTCGCAGTGCCCCTGCAAAATCGGCAACACATCGCGGTAAAATGTAGGTGAGTCGTCGGCCGCACCCCCTGCTCGATGCGCGGCCGTCGAAGTTCCCGGCGTTCCCGCGGATCCATCACCCTTCGCAACACCCCAGGCCGCAACCGCAATCAGCAAGGCCGCCACCAAAGCTTGAGGTCCCCTCATCGCTACCTAGGATGCCCCGATTTCATCTCGTGTCACTCGCAATCCTCAACGCGCGATCTCGCGCCCGCCACCAGCGTTTTCCGCGACCGCCCGCGGCGACCATTTTCCGCAGCTTTGTAGGGGCGGGGCTTGCCCGGGCTTGCCCCGCCCGCCCCTTGCTTCTGCTCAAAGCGGATTCGTCTTCTCGTTCCTCTTTCGCCCCGCATCGAACCCGCGCTTAACTGACCGTAAACGGCGGCGCGGGCCATGTCGCCGGCCGCTTGGCCCGGGGAACCCGAAAGACCTTCAAATTGGTTGATAAGCGAACCAGTCATTTGGGGGTAGGTCGAGGCGGGGTTGTTGAGCGTGCGGTTGACGCCCGGATATCCGCCTCCCAGGATTTCGCTCATGGCGACAAACGCTTGATTTTCCGGGAATAATCCCCGCCTAACGCGGTCCTCGCATTGGTGCCGCGATAATCGCCCGGGCCGCTGTTCATCCATTGGAACAACCCGCTTGCGCCCGAAGATGGGTTAACGGCGAACGGATTGCCGCCGCCGGACTCCGCGAACGCAGTGCCGGCCAGGGCCTGACCGGCATACGGATTTCCAAACTGTCCCGTCTGATTCCAAAGTCTGACACCCGGCTTAGGTTCGCCGCGCCCAGCTGGGGAGAAATCTGATTACGAAACAGCATGTTGTACGCGGTATTTTGCGGGTCCCAGGCGCTCGAGCCGGGGCCGGGATTGGAGAAAGCCCCGCCGAAAGCCGGATAACCGAACCCACCTGATGCGCCGATCGAGCCAATTCCCGGACCCGCATAGGTGTTGAGGTTCTGCTGAGCGCGGAGCCCCGCGGCGATTTGGTTCCAGCTGTCGGGGCTGATCGAGTTGGAAAAGTTGGGGTTCCCACTCGCCCCGAGCATCGTGTTGGTGAAGCTCGGCGGGAAATACCGGCGCCTGCGGATATCCGCCGATCGGCCCAAGCGCGGGATTGGTCGCGAAAAGCCCGGCAAAACCGCCAAGTTCGCCCCCTCCCTGGTATTGGGTCGGGGCGAACGGAGCCAGGTTGACCACATTCGAGCTGAACGGCTGCGGACCTCCACCCCAGGCCGGCCTGACTCTGCGCCGTAAGGGTTTGAGTTAAAATTTGCTGTGTACGCGGCGGGCATCTCAGTTCACTCCGCCGCCATAGTGCATAATCGACCCAATCCCGCCGGGGATGCGCCCTTCCAGCCACTTCTCGAGTTCCTCGATCGGCCCGCGCGGATGCGCGCGACGGCGTGCCGCCTGCTGCGCATAAGTGCCGCCGCCCGTGCGCCCGCTAAGGCTCAGGCGTCTTGCGCAAGCCCAGTCCTTGTTCCGCCATAGACTTGCCGATGCCTGCGATGCCTCCTTTGCCCTTAGCCTCCAGCCCTTGCGCTGCTTTGCTGTAGGCGGGACGGAGAGTTTGCACCGCTTGCTCGCCGACTTGTGCGCCGACCCTGCCAAAGCGGTGTTTCTCTAAATCTCCGGGTTCAATAATTTTCCTTCTCGAAATAGTCCGTACCACCTTTAGTAATACCCATTTCCCGCGCTGGGTATTGGCGCAAGGGTGATTGAGTTGCGAACAAACTGCCATGGCTCCCTGGCCCCGCGCCACATATCCCAAAGCTCCGAGGGGATTGTCATCGATCCCTTTGGCCCTAGCTCCAATTTGTCATCGCCAGTTAGCCATCGGAGGCCCTTGTTGATTTGCGGCCCGATGACGGCGAGTAGCACGGCGGTGGCGAACACGTTCTGCCCATCGCATCAAACGCCTGCTTCGGATCTTTGTAGGCACTCGCCAGATCCTTCGCCATGCGCGCATAGGACTTCCACTGCCCGTAATGGTAACGGCTAAAAGTGGTGAGCGATGGGTCTTTGAGCGCCTGGGCGAACACCCGCGAGCCGAGCACTTTGGGCGGTATCCGGTAGTTGGGAATGTGACGTCGCGTCTCCCCTACCGCCGCCCGCGTGCCCATGCCCTTGCGCTCAAGCTCGAGCACCCGTTGCACCATCATCATGTCGGAGATCGACCATAAGGCCCGCGAGGATGCGCCGTAGAGCATTCTAGCGAGGTCTCCTACTGTAACGTCCATCGCCTTGGCGACCGGCCCCCACTCGTTCGGTTCACGCTCAATTTTCTCGCCCAGGTTCTGTAAGATCGACCGATAAAATTTCTCGTTGGCGACTGAGCCATAGATCAGTCCCGAGCCTTCACGAAGAAGCTGCTGATACTTTGGGCCTTGAGTGACAACCTCGCCCACGGCCCTGGCCCCATCGGCAAGCACGGACCGCCAGCCCCGTGGCGTCACCCAGTCCAACCCCGAGCAGTCCACCAGTGCGCGCCGGCATTGAGCGCGTGAGGAATGGGGGACCAGAACATCGAGCCGACTGCGAAACGGTTAATGGCCGCGATCTTCTCGCCGAGCACCAACTCTTTGGAAGCCCAAAAGTCCCTGACAACATTGGCGAACTTAGGCTCAAAATAGACGCCGTGGAACGGCGGGGAGTCTACGGTCTTCCAACCTGTCCTTGGCTTGGCGCTCGTGTATGCGGCCCACTCAGGCGTGGACTTCAGGCGATCGATCTCGTTGAGGCGCGGGCGACTGATCTCAGGTTCGCGATGTTCTTGACCGTCGAGGCCATAGCGTTCTTATAATACCGCGTGTCCGTGCCGGCCTCGATCTCCGATGTCTTGGCTTGCCTGATCGTCCATTCCTCCCCGTTGAGCTTGCCGCCACCGGCGCGGTCGCGCCGCCATGGAGCTGCGACGGCAGGGAGCTGGACGGTTTGCCCTTTTCAAGGACGACCGGGCCTTGCTCGGTCATGGCGACGAGCTTGCGCTCACCCTTGCCATTCTCCATCGCGTAGTAAACCCGCTCCTTGAGTGAGCCAGTCGAGCGCGATCGGTATCCACCCATTGGATTGGCCGCCTCGCTCGCCTCGCCCGACCAGGGATCGTATTCTCTGGTTCTTCCGGACGATGCGGTGGGACATACCCGGTCTTTGTATTGTTCGCTATTCGGATTTATCTTTTTTATTTCCGAATAAAGATCGGCCTCTTCGTTGTCCAAAGGACGCTGGTATTTGTCATAGAGCGCCTGCTCTTCAGGGGTTAGTTTGGCACTTGGGTCCTGCTCCTTGAACTTGTAAAACTTCTCTTGCAGCGCCGAATTTTTAAGCTCGGCGGCAGGGCCCTGACCCACTTGTTGAACTGCGCCTTGTCCGCCGTGGCGGCTCCCCGAAGGCGGAAGAACGAATTGTCGGTCGAGCTGATAAACTCGTTGGTCGGAACGGCGGGACGGCTCGATAGCCGTCCATGACCGCTTTGGAAGTTGCCTCAGCGCCGGCTGATTGAGGGACTGGTTGGGTGCGATCCTCGATCGTCGGACGCGCGCCCGGCCGTTCGGCGGCAGCCTGTCGCTGCTCGGCTTCAGCGATTGCCCGCCTGGCCGCCGCGATTTGCGGCTTGATCGCCTGGACAACCTTGGGGTCGCGGGTTTGGCTCACCAGGTGTTGCAACCGCTCAAGCGCAGTTGATTTCTGCTGGATGATATCAACGTCGGATAGACGCCCAGGAGCGCCTGCATGCGCCGGCTCACCCTCGATGTGAACGCCGCCGCCTGGCCGCTCAGTTGGCCTGATGATCTCAGGGGCGGGCTTGGCCGCTTCAACCGCGCGCCCGCCGGGAACGTCGAAAGGGCGCACCGTCTCGGGCGTCGAGCGACCCGAAGCCTCCAAGGGACGGGCTGCACCGGCAGGACGGGCGATCTCCGGCATCACACCGATCATCGCCATGGGGGCGTTGAAGACGAAATCGACCAGGTGGTTGGCCTGCGTCTCGGGATTGCTTGCGCCAGCCTTGCGGAACGCCGCCTCAGCAACGCCGTACAGCTTGTCCTGCGTCCACTCCGTCGCACCGCCAATGACATTGTTCAGAAAGTCGGGGCTGAGAACTTGCTGCCTGGCGGGCAGGTTGTTTCTGACCCATTCGCTTACGCGCGAGTACGCTTGGTCAGGGCTGAGCGGCGGCGGCTTCTGCCCGGCAGCGAGCCGGGGTTGGGCGAGCGGTTGCTTTTGCCGCGCGACAATCTCAGGGTCCATGTAGCCAGCCCGGGCAGAGAGCGCGGATGAGGGGGGAGGACCCGTCCGTTGCTCGGCTTGCGCCTGTTGGGCGAGGGCCGCCTGCCGCTGACGTGCGGCGATCGATGGGTCCAAAGTACGCTGGTCGGGTGTCGGGGCGTAGGGTCTCGCTGGCGGGGCGAACGGAGATCGTTGCGGAGGACCCTGTTGGGGCCCAGAGGGCTCGGCTTGGCCGCCTCTGAATGCCGCGTCAGCCCCCGCCAGTACGCCGGCCGGAGCGTTCGCCTGAGCCGCCCGAATGCGCGCCTGGATCGAAGGATCGACCGGACCGCTTGGCTGACCGGGACGCGGCTTGGATGTCGGCGCGCCGGCTGACAACTCAGCCCGCACCGCCATGCCACGGTCGATCGCGTCAGATGGTGCGGGTGCGGCCTTTTGCCGCGCGACAATTGATGGGTCCTGTGGGCCTGGCGTAGTTGGGGCGACGGACTTCTTAGGGATAAGATCGTCAAACAGACCCTTACCCCGAGCTGCTTCGCCCACTGCTGGAGCCGCGCCTTTTTTTGGAATCAGATCGTCGAACATGCCCTTTGCCGGTGTCCGGGGGACCGCCCCGGCTAGCTGTGTTGGGTAACCGCCAGGGGGAGCGGACGCCGCCCACGAGGAAGGCGAATTTGGTCCATATCTTTTCAAGCCCCACTCGTTGACGGCATCCTGCACGCCAGGGGGCGCTAGATAGGCCTCTGGGTATTGCGTTCCTATGCCGGAGGCGCGCGACCACGCTCTCCAGGTCGCCGGTTCGTCCTGATAAGCCCCGCTGGCATGGGAACGCGGGTAATCGTAGTTGGCTTCGGGTGGGAGATTTTGACCGCCGTAACTCTCCCGCTGGCGTATTTGCGCTCGGATCGGCTGGTCGGGAATCAGGTCGTCGAACATTCCGGGCATGTCATAAGCCCGAACCGGAGGCGTCTATCCCGTGCTCCTGCAACCGCTTGATCACCTTGTCACGGGGAGCGCCCGCCGCAATTGCCGCCTTGGCTTCTTCTATGATACTTGCCGTATCACCTTCACCGCCCGCGCCCTCTGCGCCCGGCTCAGTTGGTTCCTTCAATTCCTTACGGCGCTTCTCAACATCTGCTACCTTGTCATTAAACTCCTTGTCGGCTGCTTCATAGACCGCTTTCTTGTCGTCTACGTTGGGATCGCCAAGCGCCTCTTTGATTTTCGCGTCGCGATTCTCCCTTGCGATCCTAATTTCCTCGTCAAAAGTCTTATTGGCTTGGCCAAATTTCTTTGTGTCCGCACTGTACTGCCGCCAGCCCTTTGACGCGTCTATTTTTTCCTGCCCTTGCCCAAGCCGCCCCCATCCCTGGTCGGTCCTCTCTCGGCCAAGTTGGCCCATGATCGAACGGTACTGCTCGAGCCCCTGGGCATTCAATAGCCGGGCGAACGCCGGCGATGTGACGATCCGCCCCAACTTGTTTGGGGTCATGCCACGAGTGCGCGCGAAATTCCCAACCAGCTGATCGAAGCCGAAGGTTTGCCCCGGTTGCATCTGGGGCGCGGGACCTCTCTGCATCTGCTGCTGAGGGGTGACGGCGCTTGCGTCTGCTGCTGGCCGGCAAAGCGCCGCCGTCCCGCCGCCAGGGGGCTGTGCTGGCGACGGCATTGGGGTCGCGCCCGCGCCCGCGCCCACACCCGTCCCTGGCTGTGCGGTCATCGGCATGGGAGGGGGAGCCTTGGGCGGCAATTGGGCAGGGGCTTGGGAAGGCTGCTAAGTCACTTTAGTCGGTTGCGCCGTTTGCACCTGGGACGGCTGGAGGAACGAGAGGGACGGGAACAAACTGCCGATGCCGCCCTGCCCCTGGCCCTGGCCCCCCGCCTGCCCAGAGGTAGACGCCGTATTGAGACATAAGCGCCGCGCCAAGGTCCGACGCGCCGACGTTCTGCATTTGCTGCTGAAAATAGGGCTGGAGGCCCTGACTAAGGCCACTTGCCAGACTGCCAATGCCGCCGAGGTTCATGGTCAAGCTCTCCCTTCGATCACGGCGGAGACCTCGCCAGTTGACCAGTCGATAATATACACTGTTAGTTCGGGGGGATTGTCGAGCGAGCTGACCAACTCGCGAAGGACATCACTGCGAGAGAGCCCAGACTGGTCTGCACGCTTGGCCAATAGCTCAGCTCCAGCCTCGGTGGCGCGGAAACTGATCATCGTCTTGCACATGAGTAATTGCCCTCAACCGCAATATGTAGTACACCCAAATCGATTTAAGCACAACCAGTTGGAGCACTTAAGTGGTAACGAAGAGCAGGAAGCCCGTGCACAAGGCCCCACCCCCCAAGCGCAACGAGGCGAAGCCGGCACGCGGCATGCAGGCGGCACGTAACCGGCTCGAGCGTCACGCGCGCGCCATGGAGGAGGAGCCGCGGAGACCGGCGCCGCGGACTGCGGTGATGAAGAAGTCAGGAGGATCGAAGAAACCGGCGGCAAAGTCCTCTTTGGCGAAACCAACGTAGAAAGCCGGAGCCAATGGGCGTGCCGGCGCGCGGGACGATGGACGACCTTATTCGGTCACAAGGGTCAAAAGGTAAGCCCCGTGCGAAGGGCGGACGGGCGCGCCTGCCCGAGATGCCCGAGGAAGAGCAATACTGACATCATCTACCACCGTTGAGTATACGGTGTTAACAATTCAATTTCATTTGCGGTTTGGAGATGGGGGGTATAAAAAATTAGCGCGTGAGGACCCGCGCCACGCGAACCCCGAGTTAGGGGGAACACGGTCGTCCTCCCACACCTTCCCAGTCTTCCAATCGAAGATGACGGCGCGCGGCGGCGCCACTGTTTTCAATGTTTTGAATTTTTCGCCGCGGTGGTCGGTCAACCACGTCTTCTTGTCCAGCGAACCAGTTGAGGAATCGGGTGGTCGGTCCTGATCATCGTCGTCATGCGGCATACCAGCGGCGGGTCTGATCCGTGGCAAAAGGCCGCGGTGCGCGGTCAGTCAGCTCGCTATGTGCTTGCTAGGCCACCCTGAGCATTGCGGCGCATTACGCTAGCCCATTGAAATCATTGGCGCGCCCGACAGGATTCGAACCTGTGACCTCTGCCTTCGGAGGGCAGAGCCGCGGGATTGCGGCTGCTTGTCGGACCTCGCGCAGGGCTGCCCAATGACTAGCAAGTCCTAAGTTTTTCATTGCTGATCATTGCTCCTCCATGCTAAAGTTTGTCCCAGGTCGCTTGCTGGGTGCTTGCTCGTGGCCAGGGAGAACGGCAATGACGGAACGCAGGACGATTGGGCTCCGCGAGGTGCGCAGCCTCCAACCGGGGCAGGTTGTTTGGGACAAAAATGTCCCTGGCTTCGGTGCACGGCGGCAGAAAAGCGAATCAATTACCTTTGTTGTTTTTTACAGGACCAAGGCAGGGAGACAGCGTTGGGTGACGATCGGCCGCTACGGCGCCATGACACCTACCGAGGCTCGTGAGGAGGCGAGGCGCATCCTCAGCGAGGTCGTTCGCGGCGGCGACCCCGCCGGCGCCAAGCAGACTGCACGCGCGGCGCCGACGGTCTCCGAGCTGTGTGGCGACTATCTCGCGAGCGTCGAGGCGGGGCGGCTCCTGACGCGGCTGAGGGTCGCCAAGCGGCCATCCACAGTCGCTACCGACAAGGGCCGCATTGAAAGGCACATCAAGCCGCTACTTGGTCATCTCAAGGTCGCAGCCGTTACCCGAAACGATATCGAACGATTTCGCGACGCGGTGACTGGCGCCCGCAGCACCAGCGACGCGAACCCTCGGACTGCTCAGCGGAATCTTCACGTTCGCCGTAAAGCGCGGGCTTCGAGCCGACAACCCAGTGCGCGGGGTTGAGCGCCTTGCCGACGGCCAGCGAACTCGCAGATTGTCGGAAAGCGAATACGCCCAGTTGGGCGGCGCCCTGAGGACCATGCCAGAGACCACGTGGCCAATTGCCATAGCCGCGACCCGGTTCCTCGCTGTGACAGGCTGGCGCCGCGGTGAAGCGCTGAACCTGCGCTGGGACGAGGTCGACCTCGTCACGCGGACGGCGAGGTTAACAGACACGAAGACCGGCCCATCACTGAGGGCCTTGTCGCACGCGGCTTGTGACGTGCTCGACGCTCTGCCGCGGCTCGGCGAGCTTGTATTCCCGGCGTTTGTCGGAGCCAACAAGCCGATGGCGGGCTTCCACAAGACCTGGCTCCGCATCGCCAAGCGGGCGGCCCTATCCGCTGACGTTACGCCCCACGTACTGCGGCACTCCTTCGCATCAGTCGCCGCTGACCTTGGGCTCTCAGAACTGGCGATCGCCGCGCTGCTAGGGCACCGCAAGTCGAGCGTGACGAGCAGATACGCACACCATGCTGACACCGTGCTGCTGCGGGTCGCCGATGCGGTAGCGGGCAAGGTTGAGGAATTGATGGGCGACGCACGGCCGCAGGGTGTCGTGATCGAACTGCCGAGGCGGACAGCGCAGGGATGAGAAAGAAACTCTCGCTCCTGACCAGGCTCACCGACGAACGGCTTGGCGCTCTGGTTGGTGAACTCGAAGCTAAGATCGCAGATATCAAGCGGGTCGAGGAGCTGCGGCGCGCCAACGAGCGGCAGGACGAATCTGCGCAAGACTGGCGGGACGTCGCTGACGCTATTGACCTTCTTATCGGCACATTAAACCGCGTGCCCGGGCGCATCGTCGAGAACCTGCGGCCCTACGGACTATCAGTATCCGCGCTCACGTCATGCCGCGAAGTGGCCTCGACCGCAGCCGGGGCGGTTCGGAAGCCCGTGAAGCGGGGCCGCCCGGCAGGGACAAATGCGTATCGAGATGGGCTGGCGCGAGGCGCTGCCCGGATAGTCCGCGCGCATTGCCCGGACATCAGCAAGGACAGGCTGCGCCACACAGTTGCCGCTGTGCTCGTGACCGCCGGCTACTCCTTCATGGACCCGGGAAAGAACCCTGATAAGTTCGACCTGCTGATGCAGCCGCTTGACAGCAAGCACATCGCCGGCGCCAGGCAATGTAAAGAGTTCGAGGAGAAATGGGGCGACCACCCGCTCTAAAGAAAGACTGCCGCCGGTGTGCGTGCGGTAGTTACCGCGCTATAATTATGTAATACTCTAACATCTGTTACTACACTACTAATCTGTATATCTCTATGGAGGGGTGTAGATTCAGCGGCTATACTCTGTGTCAAAACCGCGGCAGCGACCGCGGTGAGCACCGAAAACCCGCGGTGGTCTGTGCCAAAATTATGGCCGCGGGGGCTCTGTCCACGGGACCATCCATAGAGATTAACATATTTAATATGTACCTATTAGGTTAGTATGGATGGCATATGCACCGTGAGCGGTTGGAGATAGCTGCGGCCCTCTCCTTGAAAACTCGGCGTGTGTCGTCAATTGGTGCTGGGATCGACGCCAATTGGTGCGTCGTGCATATTTGAATGGCAAACCGCAAACGCCCAGATCTTGGAGCGAATGCCCGCTGCATGGTAACCCTCCCGCCCTCATGGACGATCGCCTATTCGCCGACTTCTATCCGCGCTGCCAGAGGCGAGCCTTTCCGTTCCTATCCGGCAGGTGTTGGCGCCGGAGGAGCTTCAAGCTGCTTTTGACGGGTTGAATCAGGGCTCGGAGTGGCGCCAGGTGAATGCGCCCGAGCGACGTTTTCCAACCTCAAGGCAACCGGCCCGACTGGGAAGCGACAGCGCTGCGGTGCGAGAAATAGATATCCGGTCTGGGTCGACCGCGACGGCAAAAGACACTACCGCGGCCTCTATTGTCGACGGTGGGGAATGGAGTAGAACGGCCTCTGCCGGCGGCACGGAGGCTGCGCGAGCGGCCCGAAAAGCCCTTGGGGCAAGGCGATCGTCGCGGCGGCAATGACCAGGGGGCGTCTCCGATTTATTGAGCGTCTGCGTTCCCAGGGTCTCCGATGCCCGTACGGCCGCAAAACTGGCTCAAGCTGGGTGACCGAGGCCATGCGCGAGCCGCGCGCGCCGAGCGCACGGGCTCGGCGGATCGCGGTTCGACCTCAGTGACCGCAAGCTGGTGCTCGCCTTGCTCAAGGTCGCGGGGCTGCTCGCCCTGGGCGGAAGCCCAAGGACCCCCACGCCGCCCGCTTGAAAGCGGCCGTGGAGGCTAGGGCGATGCTCGACCAGCACGCAGCTCAAGTTCGCCGAGGCTGACCGGCAGGCGGGCTCTTGCGGCGATCGCCGAGACGCGCGACGCGGTTAGCCGGCCGGATTGGAGCCTGGCGCGATACTTCGATCCCAAGGCCCTTGCGGCGACCTGATGCGCAAATAAGTCGAGGGGGGCATTCATGGGGGAAGCGAAAAGAAGAGCCGAAGCTGCAAGAGCGGCTGAAGCTGGCGACGACGACCCCTTCACCGCGTTGCGGGACATGTGGGCCAGCGTCACATCGACCTCGTGTAGATGGCCGCTTGGCGATCCAAAATCTCCAGACTTCCGCTTTTGCGGCGCCGCGGTGGAATCCGCGCCGTACTGCCCTCATCACCGTCTCCGCAGCGTGCAGTCCGAGTGGCGCCCGGCGCACGCTAAGCGCTGCGGCGGAGAGGGGCTCCTTAGCGAAGAGGAACTCCACCGCGGCGGCGTGACGCGCGGTGGTCAGAACGCCATCCGATCATACTCCGCCAGCTGACGCGGCCCCAGACTGGCCTCCAGGTCGGAGCGCGGCGCGCTGCGCAACTGCTCGATCTCTTTGGCCGAGAGGTCATAGCCTAACCGCTTGCGGTGGAACAGGACGCGGAGGAACACCCGCTCCAGCGTGGTCCTGGCGGGCCTTAAGGGCTGTCCGGTCGGTGGTCAGAGCCGCCTTGACCGTCGCCGTCGCCACTTCCGCAATCAGCCTTCGAGCATGGTGGGGCATGTCGGAGGGAGCGAATCCATTAGGACCTGTTCATGCCGATCAAGCGCCAAGTGAAGGTTGCGCTTGAGCTTGGCATGCGGCTCGCCCGCTACGAGTTGATCAGTCTTGCGTCGCTCACGCCGCACTATACGGCGCGGCGGCGTTAGCGAGAGCCGCCGTCCCTCCCAGTTCAATTTCCTCGAAAATAATTCTTTAATTCGGAAATATCTTCGCTCGCGACAGTAGACATCGTGGCGTTTGCTGCTTATTTTCTTAATTATCGGAAATGAGCAGGATCACCCCAATTGACCACTAAAGACCTCCTTCAGGGGCCGGCCCCGTTACAGCGGATAAAGCCAATCTACAAGATCTCCCCCGCGACACGTTGCTTCGCCGCTCGGAAACATCAGAAGGGTTGACCGAGGAAGGGTACCCAACTGCGGTTGCGACTCTGGCCGGAATGGCCTGCCGCGGTAATGGGCCAAGGTTCGTCGATTACGGTAGCATTTTGCTTTACCGGTGGGGCGACGCGCTCGACTGGCGGAAGCTAGGCTGACCGTTACGGTGACAAGTACTTCAGGCCCACGCGGCCATCTAACCGCATCGCGGCGCGAAAAAGTCCCCGCGTGACCTTGCGCTAGAGGATCAACCGCAATGACCGAACAAAAAGAACACGGCATCGACGATGTTCCGAAGGATGTCAAAGAATTATTTCTTGAACTTGCTCGCAAGGTCAAGCAACGGGGGTTCTCAGCCGTTACAGCTCGGACGCTATTCTCCACCATATAAGTAGCACCGATAGTGTTGAGCGCGGCCACCGAGACTATAAATGCAACGATAACTGGACCGCCTCGCTCGCGCGATGGGCGATGGACGAAGATCCAGCACTCGGCGGATTTTTTGAACTGCGCCAGCGGAGTGCCGACTCGACTTCAGGAAGGCATTCTACGGGGCTAAGAGAATGGCAATGAGCCCCTAAACGGTTGCGCCGCCCTCAAGGATCAAAAGGCGGCGCGGTGCGGGGACGATTTTTCGCTAAGCAACCCCGGAGGACACGGGATGCACGATTTATTTATCAAATCACCGCGCCCTGCGCAACAGCGGTTACAGGCCGGCGCTGACCGCCTTGCCCGGGTCGTCGAAGGCGATCGCCGGTTCTTCAGAATGTACGGCACCCGGAATTACCGCCTGCGGACGGTCGCCCCGATCGAGATCGAGCAGGCGCTCATCTGCGGCGACTGGCGGCGGCCGCCGGCGGCGCGAAGTGGTTCAGCCTCGTCCATCGGGTGGGTCCCGGCCTTCGGCTGCGCGGAATGGTTGCGCTCCCGGTCGAGACCGACCCTGACATGCTCTCCGAACAAGAGCTTGAGGATCTGTTCGTCACCGCCTCGCCCTGGCGATGTTTTCGATCGGCCTGGAAACGGCAGACGGCAAGGCTGCGGTCATGAGTGACCAATTCGGCAAGGGTGGCGCCGCCGACACGCATGACATCCGAAGCTAGCCCGCATATCTCGGCGGCCCGAACAACGCCGTCGCCGCCATCGGATTCAGGGTGCCGTGGCTGACGGTTGCTACATCGCCGCGATCGCGGAACTCCCCCAACCGCGGGAATTCGACCGCGGCCGCCGGGGCGTCAGCTTTACTCTCAAAATCTTGGAGGCCGCGCCAAGGGCCGGTTTGCCCCGATCAATCTGATCATCCAGGTCCCCGGAAGGCAGCCGCCGCGCCAATCGTGACCTCGACGTCCTGGCGATGTGGTGCGAAGCCTTAAGCGTCGACAATGCCAATTCGCTGACTGAGCTGATCGAGAAGCTCCGGCAGGCAGCCCTTGGCAGGCGGGTCGAGTTCACTCTCCAGCGCAACGACTGGCGTGGCGGCGTCGAGCTGAACCTCACCTCAGTGCGGGTGCTCCCCAATGGCTGACAGCGAATTCGCCTTTACGCCGTGCCGCGCGCGGCACGGCCTCGCAGTCAAGAAGCGGGTCCGGCGAACGGACAAGTGACGAAGTCCGACCCCATGCTGGCTGAGCCCTTCTGGCAGTTTGCCCTATTTGCGATCGCGAGCGACGCCGGCCGGGTTACCGAGCTTCTCCGCATGGCGCCTTACCAGGACCGGTGCGTCGTCCATGGCGTTCAGCCCCGGCGTCGACCCGGGCCAGTGGCGCCGCCGCTGGAGCTCCGAAGCGCACGGGCCCGAGCGCACGATCATCAGTGCGGACCGGAGCTACGTCCCGCTCGACGTCGATGCGCACCGGCGCCGGAGAGCAGCAAGCTCGACGAGGGTCAAAACCTCGCCGCGGCGGCGGAGCATGTGCGCTGACCTTCTTGCCGCGGCGCTGCGCGACGTTGACCTAATTGTCACCGCGGCTTCGAGTACGGGCTTCAAGCCCGGCCATATTTCACTGCACGCTTATGTTTTGTTTGATCGCCCCGCCCCGTTGCCCGCGATCTACCGGTGGTTGGCCGGCGCAAAGGCTAGCGGTCTTCCTCTCGACCCGCGACCGGCGTTGTGTGGCCAATTGTTCCTGACCGGACGCCCCCTGCTAGCTGGCCTCGACGATCCCGTACCCGAGCCGCTGCGCGCCTTCGTCCTGCCGGGCCGGCGCCGTGCCGCCACGATCGACTGGAACGAGTTCAGCGCCCCTCTGGCGGCCCGTGAGGCGAGCGAGCGGCGTGCCCATACCGCCGGAGCCGAACTCGGCTGGAGAGCCATTCTAGGTCATTATCTTGGCGACGGCGGCGAGCGGCTCGGCTTCTTCCAGCCGCTGTCGATGGCGCTCGGTTACGCCGCCCGCTCGGCGAGGCGCTGATGAGATCATTGGCTCGATGGCCCAGCCGTCAGCGCTCACCCCGATCTCAACGCCGAGCGGCGGGTCAATACACGTCGCAGTGGCTGCGGCGCGAGCTTCTGCGCCTGCGCGCCAAGGATGCGTCTCGCGAAGCGCGGTCTGACGCGATCCGCCGGCGGCTTCTCCCCACGATGAGGTTTTCAGCGATGACCACGTACGTTCAGGTCGAGGCCGCGCGCCGCGCCTATAACGAGCTCGCCGCCGGTTGCGGCCGGGGTGAAATACCGCTGGGGGCCATCATGGAGCTCTGCGGCGCGTCCTCCCATGACTTTAAGAACAACGGGGCCGAACCACCGCCGCTATCCCCTGATCGCGAGGCCGTCGCGGCGGCTGTCCTGCGCCGCCTTGAGGATGAGATCGCTGCACTAAACGACGGGCGTGTGTCGTCAGTTGGTGACCTGATCGCCGAGGCTGGAGAGCTGAAGGAAGGCGGCTCCCACGGCGCCCGGCGGCTCATCAAAGAGGGTGCGCAGCTAGGTCTCGACCCTATCGCCAAAGGCATCCTTCTCGACGCCATCCAGGCCCGCACGAAGATGAAGCGCCCTGGACTTGCTGCATATCTGAAGCAGGCCGAGGGCCAAGCCAACGCGGAGCGGCGCGCTAAGGGAGAGGCCGAAGACGCCGCTGTGCGCGACCGGCCGAACGGAAGCTTGCAGGAGGTTCTCGCGGAGCGCGTCGCGCCTCTTGCCGCGACCCCAACTTGCTCGGCCGCGTGGTCGCCGCGGTGCACGAGCTCGGCGTCGTGCGCGAAGATATCGCGATTAAGGCAGTCTACCTGACCATCACTTCGCGGCTTTTACGCCGGCGGTTATTAGCCTCTTACGCAGGGGGACGGCCGCTTCGGGCAAGAACTATCTGATCGAACAAGTCATCCGTCTGCTCCCGTCAGCGAGCGTCGTCCGTATTTCCGGAAGCTCTGCCAAAGCGCTCCCTTATTGGGAGGCAAGACAACCCCGACGCTCTTTCGCACAAAGTAGTTTACATCCCCGAAGCGGCTTCGCTGCTTGCCTCTGACGGCAAAGAGCATGAGATGGCCGGGATGATGCGGCAACTGATCTCGGAGAACCGGCTCGACTACCCTACTGTAGTTCTGCGCGAGGGCGGGACGCCAATAACGGTCACGATCACGAAGAACGGCCCGATCGCCGCTCTCATCACTTCGGCCCGCGACAATGTCGAGGTCGAGATGCTGACGCAACTCGGATTTGCCGATGCTGATAAGTTCCTCGCCCAGTCAAGCAAGGTGATGACGCGCACCTTCAACGAGGCGGAGGGGCTGTTCGGCGCCAGCGGCGAACAGCAGGCCGAGGTCGAACTGCTCCGCGACTTTCAGCTCTGGCTGGAGGACGGCGGGGCGTATGACGTCATCGTTCCATTCGCGCCGCAAGTTCGCGCCGCCTTCGGGCGAACCCCCCGCGCAGTTCGCATCCGGAGGGACACCGGAACCTCGATCGCTGCCATCAGCACGTCAGCGGTCCTGCACAAGGCGCAGCGCGAGGTGGACGGGCATGGCCGCATCGTCGCAACTCTCGCCGACTACGAACATGCCTGGGATGCGTTCAATCCCGGCGTTTCGATCTTCTACAATCCGCAGTGCGGGGCGGACATTATTGCTTTGGTTCGAGTGCTCGAGAGGATGGCCGAGGAAGAGCGCGTAGGCGCCGTCGCGAAACAGGCCGCGGGCGGCGGGCCCGACATTCGGCTAAAGCCTTCGTACCTCAGCGGCGGTGAAACCCCCGACGTAACCGTGACCGCGACCGCGCGGCGTCTGGCTAAGGAGCTGGGACTTGCTTCCCCAGATACGGCCGCGGTGCGCACCAGCGTCGCGACTTCAGCCGGGGTGATCAAGCGCGTCAATGAGGGGGCCCCCCGCGTGCGCCCGAGCCAGTACCAAGTGCGGATCAGTTCGTACGAACTCGCCAAGGGCGGCGTCGCACCCGGTGTTCCCGCCGGTGGCTGAGGTCGAGCTGATGCTGAATGACCCCGCCGCCTTCGAACGCGCGAAGGCGACTATCGCCGCCGGGGAGAAAGCGGACCCGGCGAATGCAGAACTGCTCGACCCTGACGAGGCGGATTTATTTTGATGCCGGCGATTTTTCTGATTTTCACCAAATATAATTATTTCCACCCTGGAGACTTTGGGGCTCGCACAAATCCAGGCGGGGAATTTAATGATTTAAAATTCGATTCACACCCTAGGGGGGTAGGGGTGCGCCGTACAAGCCGTACAAGCCGTACAGAGCGGAATACGGAACAAAATCAATACCGGTACCTGTCCGACAAGCCAATCGGACAAGACCGTACAGGAGGGCGTTGGCAGGTGTTCTTGTACGGCTGTACGGTCTTGTCCGATTTTGGAGATCGTACAAGGAACCTATGGTTTATCAATGGGTTACGAGATTTTTGGGGCTTGTACGGCTTGTACGGCGGTCAGTACCCCCACCCGTAAAACGATTTTGAGGGAAAAATAAATATACGCCCGATCACGCAACCGTAAAGTTTGCTTTTCTGAAAATACGGAAAAATAAATATACGCCCGATCACGAAAAATAGGGGGAAATAAATATACGCCCGATCACGCAGGAAAAACACGCCATGAAAAACGCCGACCCCGACCGCCAACAAATCATCGACCGATTATAGAAAATCCTTGCCCTCGCGACCGGCACCCCGTTCGAGGCCGAGGCCGCGAGCGCGCGGCGCATGGCCGACGAGCTGATCGCCCGGCACAACGTCACGCTGCCGGAGGAAGGGGCGTCTCCGCGGGATCAGATCGTGGCCAGAGAATACGTCCCGTGGGGAAGAAAGTGGCTGTGGGAGCGGATAATCGCTGCCGCGGTTTCTCGTCTTTGCGGATGTTCGCTTTACATACGCGGAAGCCCGGATACGGGGTACATAACATTCGATTTCGTCGGTCTCGTCCCAAACGTCGAGGCGGGCTTGTACATCCTCGGCGAGGTGCATCGCCAGCGTCAGCGCGCCTGGAGCCGGTACAAAGCCGATGGCGGCGGCGACAGCTTCGGGAAATTCTGTTTCGGGTTTGCCCGCGGGCTTCAGGGCAAAATCTGGCGTCTCCTTACCTCGGCGCAGGCCGAGGAAACCACGCGGGCGCAACTCTGGTTCGAGGCCCACCATACGGTCGGCGGCGCGGCTGATCCTATTCTTGGCCGGGGCTCCTCCGATGCTGGCCGCGCCGCGGGCGCCGCCACGTCACTGCATCGTGGCACGGTGCATCGGAGCCCGTCCCGAAGATTGGGGCCCGGTGATGGAGTGTCTCGACCTCTTCTCGGGAGCCGGCGGCGCGGCCATGGGGTATCGCCAGCCAGGCCTCGACGTCACCGGCGTAGTGACCTTCGGTGAGAGCCTATGAGAGCCGGAATTCCCGCTGGATCAACTAGAACTTGTGAGGAATGTGGACGGGCCTACGCAAAGGTGAAGCGTGAGCCTGCCTCACAGTGGCTGAAACGGCGCTTCTGCTCACATGCGTGCGCGGACGCGGGGCAGTTGGAACGCAGTCGATATTGAGACAGCGTTCTCAAACCGCGTAAAGAAAACGTCCGGATGTTGGTTGTGGCCAGGAGCGCCGTATGGCGGCGGCTATGGTCAGTTCAACTACGCCAATAAACGTTACTACGCGCACGTGTTCTCGCTTAAACTTGACGGTCGCCCAGTCCCTAAAAGTCAGCGAGGCCTGCACCATTGTGACAACAAACTTTGCGTAAAACCAAGCCATCTCTATATCGGCACGCAGCGGAACAACATGGAGGATACATGGAACCGCTCGCGCACGGATTATGGCGTCCAGCATTGGGCGGCCAAGCTTAACCCTGAAGCTGTGCTGGAAATGCGTCGGCAACGCTTGCTGGGTGTTTCGTTCGCTCAGATTGCCCGCGCTTTCAATATTTCAATAGGAACCGCGTTCAGCGCCATTCGGGGCCGGACGTGGAAACGAAGCGTACCATCTAACGCTGACGATTTGGCGCGCCTAAAGCGGGTCCAGCGATGAGAGCCGTCGATATTTTTTGTGGAGCAGGAGGCGCAAGCCGTGGCCTCATGCAAGCGGGCTTCGTAGTCACCGGCGTCGATATCAAACCGCAAAAAAATTACTGCGGCGATGCCTTCATCCAGGCGGATGCGCTCGAGTACCTCGCGACTGCCGATCTTTCCCAATTTGAGATAATTTGGTGCTCGCCCCCGTGCCAATTCCATTCAGCGATGAAGACGCTCCACAACGCCAGGCCGCACCTGAACCTGATCCCAGACACTCGCGACTTGCTCAGGGCTTCGGGCAAGCCCTACGTGATCGAAAACGTAGAGGGCGCGCGCGAGTGGCTGATCAATCCATTCATGCTGTGTGGCACGAGCTTCAACCTTGAGGCCGCCGGCCGCGAGCTGCAGCGGCATCGACTGTTCGAAACCAGTTTCCCGGTCACGGCCCCGCCTTGCCAGCACAGCGGCCGCCCCGTGATCGGCGTCTATGGCGGGCATGTTCGAGATCGGCGCCGCCCCCCCGGGAAGAACCACGTCAGCGGGTCCAATCTGCCGATCACGGTTGGACGCGAGGCGATGGGGATGCCGTGGGCAACGGGTGCGGAGCTGAGCGAAGCGATACCGCCGGCGTACTCGCGCTTTATCGCCGAAACGTTTCTGGCGGAGCACGCGCAGGCGCCGGGGGCCGCGTCCAGCGGCGTTTCTGGTCAAGGACTGCCCGAATGCCTTCTGAAATGGAAATCGCCGCCACCGCGGCTCCTTAGGGATCCCGGGGCTCGATTTGGGCGCGCTTTCGTCATTGCGCCAATCATAGGGTCCTACTCCTACCATTCCAGTCGTCGCCGCACTCGCTCGCTGCATGCAATCACCTATTGACATGCTATCATAGATGTGCTAGCAATCACTCCAGCGATCAACGGGATCGCCTTAAGGAGCAAACCAAATGAAACAAATCGTGGACGGCTTAAAGTACGACACCTACACGGCCGATGAAATCGCGTGGTCTGACGACGCGGTCGATTACGGTGGAGCCGACTACCCGTGCCATGCCAGCCTGTATCGGTCGCCGGGCGGGGCGTTCTTCGTCTTCCAATCGATCAACACGGGAGACGACGGCGAGGTCAACCGCTTCATTCCCATGTCAGCGGGCGAGGCCCGAAGCTGGGTCCTGAGTGGTGAAATCGCCCTCATCGACGAGACATTCCTCGACGTGCCGGAAGCGTCGGCGACTGTCGAGGCCCGCGAGACGCTCTACATTCGTCTTCCGTCTGACTTGAAGCGCCAGGTTGAGGCGGCGTCGACACAGGCCAACGTGTCACTCAATTCGTTCGTCGTGCAGACGCTGGCGACCGCAACGAAAGCGTGAACTACCTGCGTGAGGGAACCAGAATCAATTCCCTCACGCCCTCAGGGAGAACCCTGATGACCACGATGTTTCTAATCTCCGCGGCGCTCTGTACCGCCCTAGTCCGCACCGGCCTATGCAGGCGAGCCGATCCCCGCCGGGATCAAGGCGCAAGTTCAGCAGTGCGTCGACTACGATACCGGAGCGCGGTCCGAGCCGCAGCTCGAGCCGGGGTTCGTATCGGCACATGACTTCGGACATGGCCGCCGGGTCGTCGTATTAAATTATGAGCACGCGGCGTGTCCCGGCATACCGAGCGCTTTCTGCGGCTCGGGCACTCCCCATCACTTTCTTCTATAATGTAAAGTTTGACCACGGACTCGGGAGCACTACAGAATGGCTGGATCATCAGACAATAGACAGCAACTCTTCTCGCGCATCCTTCTAGGTGCGGTCGTCCTCGTCCTCGCAGGCGGCATGCTCCTCTACCTTGTGCCGAGCATGCCGGGCACCGGCGATGCCGCCTCCACCGACACGGTCGCCAAAGTCGGTGATGAGTCCGTAACCACCGACGAAGTCCGGCAACAGCTGTCCGAGATCGAGCAACGCAATCAGGTACCGAAACAGCTCGAGTCCCTGTACGCCCAACAGATCTTGAAGCAGCTCATCTTTCAGAAAGAAATCGAGTACGAAGCCAAGCGCCTGGGCATTCACGTTTCCGACCAGGAGCGCGCCGAACGCATTCGTCAGTTCCTACCCACCGCGTACAACGGCGACACCTTCGTCGGCATGGACCGCTATGCCGCCGAGGTTCAGGGCCGCTTCCAGATGACCGTTCCGGTCTTCGAGGAGCAGATTCGCCAGGGTTTGTTGCTGGAGAAGTTTCGCAAGCTGGTCACCGACGGTATCAGCGTCGGTCCTAACGAACTCCAGGACGAATTTCGCTACCGCAACGAGAAGATCAAACTCGACTACGCGCTGATCAAGCCCGAAGACCTCGCCGCGAAAATCAACCCCGACGCCGACGAAATCAGAGCTGCCTACGAGAAGAACAAAAGCAAATATCTGGTCCCGGAGAAGCGGGTCGTGCGTTACGCCTTGGCCGACGTGAACCAGATCCGTCAGAACACCCAAGTCTCCGACGATGAGCTAAAGGTCCAGTATCAGCAGGATATTCAGCAATATCAGGTGCCCAACCGCGTCCACGTCGACCATATCCTATTAATGACCGTCGGCAAGACCCCCGCCGAGGTGGAAGAGATCCACCAAAAAGCCGAGGACGTGCTTAAGCAGGCCAACAAGAAGGGAGCGAATTTTGAGGAACTCGCCAAGAAATACTCGGAAGATCCGGGCACCAAAGACAAAGGTGGCGACCTGGGCTGGATCACGCAAGGCCAGACCGTGCCGGAATTTGAAAAGGTGGCCTTCAGCCTGCCCAAAGGCAGCATCTCCGACCTGGTGAAGACCCAGTACGGCTTCCATATCATCAAGGTCCTGGACAAAGAGACCGCTCACACCAAGACCTTCGATGAGGTGAAGGACTCCATCCGTGCTCCTCTGATGCTCGCCAAGGCCGATAAACAAGGCGCGGATATCGCCGACAAGCTTTCAGCCGCGATTCGCCAGTCCAACAAGACTTCCATCGACGATCTTGCCAAGCAGTTCCACCTCACCGTGGGCGAGACTCGTCCCGTGAGCGCCAGCGAGCCCATCCTGGAGTTGGGAAACTCGAAGGAAGTTAAGGATGCCATTTTCGGCCAACGACCGGACGAACTGAGCCTGCCCATCCATACCGATCGAGGTTATCTGATCCTCTCGGTTCGGGGCGTTCTTCCCGCTCACCAGGGCACCCTCGACGAAGTCCGCGACCGCGTCATCGCCGACCTCAAGCAGCAAAAAAGCACCGACATCGCCCGCCAGAAGGCCGACGATCTCGAAAAGCGCCTCAAGTCCGGCGAAAAATTTGAAACCGCGGCCAAAGCCCTGGGTCTAGACCCGAAGACCAGCGATCTCTTCGCTCGCAACGGTTCCATTTCGGGTGCCGCCAGCGGCAAGCAGCTTTCCGCGGCGTTCCAGTTGAAGCCCGGCGACGTTGGGCAGCCTCTGAACCTGGGCGCGAGCTGGTTCGTCTACCGCGTAGCCGAAAAACAGGAGCCGAACCCCGCGGATTTCGACAAACAGAAGAAAGATCTGACCGATCAGGTGCTGCAAACCAAGCGCAACCTTGCATTCGAAGCCTTTCGCACCTCGCTGGAGGCCCGCCTGAAGCGAGAAGGGAAGCTGAGGATTATGAGTGAAAAACTCAAGGGCTTCGGCGACCTCAGTTAGTATAAGTTATTAAAAATAAAAGACTTAAAATTTAACACGCGGTCCCCTTGTCTTTGCCACCACGCCCCGGTACGCTATTTGCGTCCCTTTCGCTTGCTGTTTTGGCCACGACGCCGTTGCCAAGCGGCTCCTTCTCGGGACGTATTCCGTAACACAAATTTCTAATGATTGGCCTGGAGCCAACTCTTTTGGATCGGTGAATGAAGATGCCAGCACGTACCTCGACGGTCCGCAATGACTATCGTTGCAGCATGGAAAAAAACCAGAGTGGTAAGTACTGTGTCCGGATTCGCGTCCATTACCCGCGGCACGCCTGGTCGCTGGGCGTGTTCTTCCTGGCTTCTTCCTTTGACCGCGCTATGAAGAAACTCGAGCAATCGCTGGACTTCCTTCAACGCCATGAAGAGAAGCTATGGTTCTGGGGCGTTGATCGCGCTGAGGACATGGGTTTTTCCGCCGAATTCCTGAGAGAAGTTGGCATGCGCCTCGACAAACGCACCGAATTCCCTCGCAAGGCTGCCAATCTCACGCTAGCGCCGGAGCGCACCGTCCCCGCCTTCGTCCTCGGGCCCGTACGCCGTGGCTTCGCCGAGTCCGTCGAATCACCAAGAACCGTAAACGCCGCCGACTAGCCCCGCGCCCACCTCGGCAACGGATCGGCAACCGCGTGCTTTCCATCGCTGTACGGGCGCAGCACCGCTGCGCACCATCTAGGCAAGATGCCAGTTTGGGCGCTCGTCCGCTTTCGAATGCCCGGAAGCGGACTCCTCTTCCGCAGTTCGTTCTGCAACTCGCTCCCTTTGCCGCCGAAGCAGGCCCAACATCTCGCCTATTCATCCGGCCCGCCGATCGTGCCTGCCCCCGAGTGAATCCATTCCTTGACTTCCGCCCCCGCCTTCTTCATTATTCCGCCATTCCGTCAAGGAAAGATCCGCGTCCCAACCTTTAGGTACCGTTGTCCACCCGGCGTGCGACGGAACTCTGCCCGGTCGAGTGGCCCGGTGGCGTGGCTGGTTCGGCGCGAAAGGAAAGAGGAAGAATGTCTTCTAACAAGCGAAACGTATACCTGTCTGTGCTCGTGGCTGTTCTGCTTGCCGTCGGCGGAATAGCCGTTCGAGCGGCCCAACCGGCCCATCAGTCCACGCAATCACCAGATCAGACCCAACCCGATTCCAGCACCAGCACCACCACCAAAAAGAAAAAGAAGAAGGCTGCGGACGACACCGCCGCCACAGATACCAAGGCCCAGACAGACTCCGGCAGCGCCGCCGCGACCACCAAGAAGAAGAAGTCGAAGAAGGCCGCTGCCGATGATGCTCAGGCGACGGACAACTCCACCGCAACCGACAGTGCTACGACCACCAAGAAGAAGACCACCAAGAAGGCCGCCACGGCCGATGACGCGCAGGCCGCCGACAAGTCCACCGCTTCCGACACCAGCACGACGACAAAGAAGAAAAAAACGACGAAGGCAGATGCCGCTGGTGATTCTCAGGCTGCGGATACCTCCTCGGCCGCCGCCAGCACGTCCACCACAACGAAAAAGAATTCAAAGAAGACCGCCACTACCGACCAAGCGCAGGCGCCGGCCAGCTCCTCCACGTCGGATTCCAGCGGTGCGACTCAGTCTAAAGCCACAACAACAAAGACCGCCGCTCCAACCGCAAACAGTCCCTCCACCTCTGCGGCAACCACGCCCGCGTCCAGTTCGACTTCCACCCCGACGCCTGCCCCGGCTCCCGCTCCCGCGCCTAAGGCCGCTGCTCCTAAGACTTCCACCGCGCAACAGCCGCCGCCCGCCAACAGTAACGGTATGGTCTGGGTCGAATACCGACTCCGGCGTTTATCACAAGCCCGGGACTCGGTGGTACGGCAAAACCAAACAGGGCAAGTACATGACCGAAGCCGACGCGCAAAAAGCAGGATTTCGCGCAGCGGAAAAAGAATAGTTTAGGTGCTGCAACTGGTTAGAACCTCAAAAGGAGAAAACACGATGAAGAAGCAACTCTCTCGGGCCATCCTCGCGGCTTTGATCATGATTCTGGGCGTTTCCGTTGCGGTTTCGCATCCCAACGCCACGCCCCCCTCCTCCGCGGCCGCAGCGGCGCAGGCCGCCGCGAAGGCGACCGACTTGGTGGACATTAACTCCGCGACGAAGGAGCAACTCGACGCGCTTCCGGGCATCGGCGAGAAGTACGCCCAGAAGATTATCGACGGCCGTCCTTACGCAAAGAAAACCGACCTCGTGCGCAAAAAGATCATCCCCCAGGCCACTTACAACAAGATCGCCAGCTTGATTATCGCGAAGCAGAAATAACTTCGGCGCGGGCGGCTGCAACTCAAATTGCGTGCCCCCGCGCTTGTTTCTCCCAGCCTCAAGGAGGGCACATGGGAATTCTCGACGACCTCAAAGCGGTAGCGAATTTAGGTGGCTCCGCGACTGGCGAGCAGCATGCCAACACGCTGTCCGCCATCATGGAATACATCAACAGTCCCCAGGTGGGAGGCATTTCCGGTTTGCAGCAAAAGTTCCAAGAGAAGGGTTTAGGCGGGCTGGTCAGTTCCTGGATTGGCAGCGGAGAAAACATCCCGATCTCAGCAGATCAGCTGCAGAGCGTACTTCATTCCGACGCCCTGAATCAGGCCGCCGCAAAGTTCGGCGTAGACCCGAACCATCTCACGTCCATGATGACCCAGCTGCTCCCTCACGTCGTGGACAAGATGACGCCAACCGGCCAAGCCGCCGCCGCCGCCCAATAACCGTCACTCAGCGTAAAACGCCCAGCGAGGCTCCTCGCTGACGCCCCAATTTGTAGCGGCCGCTTCCCGAAGCGGGCGCCTCTACGAGCCCCTTCACGGGCGCTCGCGCATTTCGGTTTTGATGCTCCGCCAGGCTTAGTAAGCTGGCACACTGTCTCGTACGGCCCATCGGCGTCACATCGTCCTTACTGAATTTGTACCGACCGCTTACCGAAGCGGCGCCCTTACTTCTCGCGCAGGATGACCTCGCCCTGCCCGACCATCTGGTCGTTGAGCCAAACGCGGTACTTATACGCCCCCGCTTTGATCCCCACCCGTGGCGGCCCGCTTAGAAGCCGCATTCCCACCGGCGCTTGAAATATGTTCGAGCCAAAAGGGCAGCGGTTCACATCAAACTCCACCCGCAGATTCCCCGCGTCCGACATCCAGGAAACCTGATCGCCAACATCCAGCACCACCGCTTGCGGTATAAGACCAACCAACACAGGCCGTTCAGCCATTTTCCCTCGCGTCCATCGCCTGCCGCACGATACCACATCCCTAACGATCCAGTGCCCTGTAGTGGCCGGACTTCAGACCGGTCACTCGGTCCCCTGGTCCCGAACATAAAGTCGAGCAACCAATGGGCTTTGGTTCATCCTGAGCCTCCAATGGCCCCGCCGAGCCTATGTAGGTGCTGGGCTTTAGCCCGGCGTAGCCAAGAAGAAAACTCCTAGCCGATCTGCCCAACAGTACGGTGCATCTCGCACCCGCCCTGTACCACAGTCCCGCTTGACCGCTACTGCCCGCACCCGTACACTGAACAAGCTGATTCGTAGCGCTGAGCTTTGCGAAGTCCGCGCTCTCAAAACACTCAGTCCGGGCGCCCAAATCGCCAGCGAGCCCCGGAAATCGGGCAAAGGAATCGTCGTATGGCCTCAGCGGCACGATCTCTGTCTATCCCCCTGCCAAATGGCGCCCGCATCTCCCTGATCGGCATAACGCCTTTCGCCATAATGCACTTGCTCGCCCTGGGTGTTTTCTTCGTCCCCTTCCGCTGGTCCTATCTGATCACCTGCGTGGCCCTCGTCGCGGTTCGGATGTTCTGGGTGACCGCCGGATATCACCGCTATTTCTCGCATCGCTCCTACAAAACCAGCCGCGTATTCCAATTCGTAATCGCCTTCATGGCCATGACATCGGCCCAGAAAGGCGTTCTCTGGTGGGCCGCACATCACCGCCATCATCACCGCTTCTCCGACCAGGACGATGACATCCACTCCCCCACGCTGTTCGGTTTCTTTTGGGCCCACATTGGATGGATCGTGTCCGATCGTTACAACGACACTCGCCTGAACTACATCGCCGACTTCGCCAAATTCCCCGAGCTCCGTTGGCTCAACAAATATCATTTCATTCCACCCACGATCCTGGGCGTCAGCTTATATTTGATCGGCGGGCTCCCTCTTTTCCTCTGGGCCTTCTGCCTGAGCACGGTGCTGCTCTGGCACGACACCTTCACCATCAATTCACTCTCGCACCTGTTCGGCACCGTGCGCTACGAAACGACGGACACCAGCAAAAACAACTGGTTCCTCGCCCTGCTGACGCTAGGCGAAGGGTGGCACAACAACCACCACCACTACATGGCGGCCGCCCGCCAGGGCTTCTTCTGGTGGGAAGTCGACATCACCTATTACGTTCTGAAAGCCTTCTCGTGGCTAGGTCTCGTCTGGGAGCTCCGTCAAGTCCCCGCCCACCTCCTGCACTCCGACGAGCGAGAACAAGAACTAGCCGCCTGATTTTCCAGTCTGTAATCCGGCAGTTGTAGCGGCCGCTTTCCGAAGCGGGCGCCTTTCTTTTCTCCTTCACGCCAAATCTCTGTGTACTCTCAATTTTCTTTGCCCTGTCTACTCCAAGTCTTCAGCCCAATTCCGATCAATGATAAACTCCCTCGCGCAACAAGGAGCGAACCGATGCGCAAACTCTCCCGCCCGTTCCGCGCCCTCAGCCTGAAATTCCGCGCCGTAATTTTTCTCTTTCCGTTCGTCCTGGCCTCCCCGGCCCGGCCCGACACCATCATCCTGCACGACGGCGCAAGCTATGCCGGGCAATTCGGCGGCGCTCCGGGCGGCCAGATTACCTTCACCGACGCCCAGGGCATTCAATACAATTTCCCGCTCCGCGACGTGCAATCGCTTGTATTCACGGCCACAAACGACATCGTCACGCTGCGCAGCGGCAAGGTCTATTCCGGCAATTACACGGGCGTCAGCCCCATCCCCTTCACCGATACCCAGGGGGTGGGCTACCAATTCCCGGTGAAAGACGTGGCTTCACTGGTGTTCACGCGCTCGATTCCCCCCTCTGCAGCCGCTTCGGGTACCGGCAAGATTATTCCCGTCGGCTCGGAGATCACCATCCGCACCGATGAACCCATCGATTCCAAGGACTCCTCCACCGGTCAGCTCTATTCCGCCACTGTCAGCGAGGACGTATCCGACGTCTCCGGCAACATCGCCATCCCCGCCGGAACACCGGCCAAACTCGTTGTGCGAGACATCTCCTCCGGCGGCGCCGTGCATAGTCCCGAACTGGTTCTGGATCTGTTCTCCATCCGCGTCAACGGCAAGGAATATCGTGTGGACACCGCCGATGTAGACGTAAACAGCAAAAAAGGCATCGGCGCCAACCGCCGCACCGCCGAATTTGGGGGCGGCGGAGCGGCGATCGGCGCGCTGCTCGGCGGCATTTTCGGCGGCGGAAGGGGCGCAGGCATCGGCGCCGCCGCCGGCGGTGGGGGCGGCCTGCTGACGCAAATCTTCACCCGCGGCAAACAGGTCAAAGTTCCCGCAGAGGCCTCGCTGACCTTCCGCCTTGACCGCACCCTGGTTCTCCGACCTCATTCCAACGGATCCGGCGCTTCAGGTCCCTATCGTTAAAAACCCTCACTACCGAGGGGCAAAGGCGCCCGCTTCGGAAAGCGGCCGCTACGACTACTCGGGAAGAGAGAACCCTTGACTGGCCCGAGCGACGTCAGCAACTTTTCAGACCGGTTCTGATCAATGCTACAATTCCGCCGCATTCAGGAGACAAAACACCCATGCGAACGCTCGCAACCCTCACGCTGATCCTTGTTCCACTCAGCTTTCCGCTCGGCGCACCCGCTCAGCAAGCCTCTGACTACTCCAAGGTCGAGATGAAAGTCACCAAAGTCTCCGGCAACATCTACATGCTGGAAGGTGCCGGCGGCAACATTGCCGCGTCCGTCGGTGAAGACGGCATCGTCATCGTCGACGATGAATTCGCCCCGCTCGCCGACAAAATCCAGGCCGCCCTGAAAAATCTAGGCATCACCGATAAGCCCGTCCGCTTCGTCATCAACACCCACTATCACGGCGATCACACCGGCGGCAACGTCCCCTTCAACAACGCCGGCTCCACCATCATCGCCCAGGACAACGTCCGCAAGCGCCTTGAAACCGGTGGCCTAGCCGGCAACGGCGGCAGCATCAAAATGGAAAACAAGCCCGCCGAAAAAGCCGCCCTCCCCATCATCACCTTCGAGCACGACGTCACCGTCCACCTCAACGGCGAAGACATCCGCGCCCTCCACTTTCCCGCAGGGCACACCGACGGCGACTCCATCATCTTCTTCCCCAAAAACAACGTGGTGCACATGGGCGACGACTTCGTACGTTACGGTTTCCCCTTTATCGACGTCAGCGCCGGCGGCAGCGTCCAGGGCATGATCGCTGCCACGGAAAAGGCCACCGCCCAACTCCCTGCCGATGTGAAGGTAATACCCGGCCACGGCGCGCTCTCCAATCTCGACGACGTCCGCGCCTATACAAAAATGTTGAAGGAAACCTCCGCTGCAGTCGAAGCCGCCCTGAAAGCGCACAAAACCCTAGATCAAATGAAGCAGGAAAAAGTGCTAGCCCCGTGGAGCAAATTCTCCGGCGACTTCGTCAACACCGACGCTTTCACCGAAACCCTCTACAACTCGCTAACTAACACCAAGGGCGAATTCATCAAGCACAACTGACAACCCGACGAAGGGTGGTCGTCCCGAACTCCTGTGAGGGATCTCCTTGCCGCGCTTCCTGATGTTATGGCGGTTTTAAGGCCGGCCTGCGTGACTGGCGTGGTTAACCGCTTGCCCCCCCTCCCCCGCCTTTCTTGTAAGTGCGGATTCTAAAGGGTTTTAAGTTCAATGAATTTGCAAGTGCGGATTCCAAACGAGTTACGGACACAATTTTCGTAAGTGCGGATTCTAAAAGAGTTAGCTTTCTAAACCTCGCTTCGGTCTCGCATGCCAAAGCTGAGGGAATTGGCTTCAGCCTAACATCAGGGTAAGAGAGTCGCGGGCTGGGCGAGCACCTGTAGGGGGAAGGAGAGCGCGTCGAATTGGGAGCGGCCAACACGCCAAAGAATACCACGGATCAGGTATCTGTGTCAATAAATTACTTTAGGGTACACTATTCGAATGCGGCGTGACCCGTGGTGGTTCCTTCTGGCGAAGTGGCTAGTTGACGCCTTCCGTGAATTAGCGTATATACACTAATATGTTCTCCTGGGACGCTGATAAAGCCCGGAAGAACTACGAGAAGCACGACGTTTCCTTTGAGGAAGCCAGCGAGCTTTTCAGCGACCCCAAAGCGCTCGACTGGGAAGATCTCGCGCACTCGGAACGAGAACCGCGCTCTAAACGACTCGGTTCGTCCGCGCAAGGCCGGATTCTCGTGATTGTGTATACCCGACGGAGGTTAGAAGATGGCACGCAAACGACCCGCATCATCAGCGCCCGCAAAGCAAGCCGCAAAGAGCGTCATGTATATTCCCGATAGCGAAATCGATTTCTCCGACATTCCGGAAATGACGGATGAGGAGATTAAGCGCGCTCGTCGCGTCGGCCGTCCTACGACCGGGTACGCCAAACAGCTTATCGCCATTCGCATCGCCCCGCGGGTGCTGGCCAAACTGCGCCGCCTCGCGTCGAAACAAAACAAGCCTTATCAGACCTTCATCCATGAACTTTTGGAGAAGGCTGTAAGTAAGCGTGTTGCTTGACAGCGCGATTTATGTCGGAGCTAAAGCTCTGACCCCCTAAAGAAAGGATCGAAGAAAGGGACCGAAGAAAGGCTGGCCCTTCGTTGTTCCCAAGGCGGAGAGACCGTATTTTATGCAACCTGCGCTATTTGATGGGCATACACCTGACGTCAGCTTTGGCGTGGCTGCCCCAAAGCCTTCCATCCAATTTGTCGGTTGCGTCGTGCTGGCTCACTGCGGGAGAATGATTTCCCGCACAATATGAGGCAAACGTTATGACCCAATCGATCGGCGAACTGAATCCCCCGAATCGGCTGATGCTTACTCCTGGTCCGTCGTCGATGGATCCGCGCGTCTACCGTGCCCTGGCCACGCCTTTGGTCGGCCACATGGATCCTTGGTTCAAGGGCTGCATGGACGACGTCCAGGTGCTGCTGCGTCAAATCTTCCAGACCGAAAATCGCGTCACCATGCCGCTGTCCGCTTCCGGTTCCGGCGGCATCGAGGCTTCCGTCGTAAATACCTTGGAAGAAGGCGACGAAGCCATCGTTGCCGTCAACGGAACATTTTCCGATCGCATGGCGGTCATCGCCGGCCACACTCCCGCGAAAGTTACAAGAGTGGAAGCCCCCTACGGAAGGGCTGTCGATCCCGAGGATGTGCGTCGAGCGGGCAAAGGCAAGAAAATCAAAATCGTCGGCTTCGCCCACGGCGAAACTTCTTCCGGCGTCATCACCGATATCGACAGCTTCCGGAAAGTCGCCGATGAACTCGGCGCGCTCCTGATCGTGGACACCGTCGCATCGCTGGCCGCGGTGCCCATCAACGTGGACCGCCAGCGGATCGACATTTGCTTCAGTGGCACGCAAAAAGCCATCAGCGCCCCGCCAGGCATGTCGCCGATCACGGTGAGCCCGCAAGCGGAAGAAGTCTTCCGCAAGCGCAAAACAAAAGTGCAAAGTTGGTATTTCGATCTGACCACGGCGATGAACTATTGGGGCAAAGACCGCCTCTATCACCACACGCCGCCGGTCTCGCTAATTTTCGCATTGCGCGAAGCGATGCGCATCGTGATCGAAGAAGGCCTGGAAAATCGCTGGGAGCGCCACCGCACCAATCAGCTGGCGTTGATCGCGGGTCTCGAGGCCATGGGTCTGGAGATGCTGGCGAAAAATCCCGCGGATCGGTTGCCCACGGTAACCGCGGTCATAATTCCCAACGGCATCGACGACGTAAAGGTGCGCAATCAACTCCTCGACGAATTCAATATCGAAATCGCCGGCGGCCTGGGCCCGCTGAAAGCAAAAATCTGGCGCGTGGGCCTGATGGGCCACTGCAGTCAGAGACAATATGTTCTACTGTTCCTGGCCGCCCTGGAGAAAACTCTAATCGACCAGGGCTTCCGTCTCCCGAGCGGCGCGGGCGTAGGCGCCGCAATACAAAGCTACACCCGCGCAGGCACCGCGGCAGCAATGAGCCGCTGAACGGCGCCCAGGAGAACGCGCGAATTTACGGTTGCGGAGGAACATGGCAAAACCAAAGAGTTTCTTCAGGGGCTAAAAGCCCGTCCATTTCAAGCGGGATACGCCGGGGCTGAAGCCCCGGCCTCCTAAGGAAGAGGCTGTTTCCGCGGCTCGTTTTGTTCGCGCTGTTCACAGAAAGCACTCATCGGCAGGAGCCGATGACATTTAGCTCTTAAGGCGGTCGGAGCTTCGGCTCCGACGTTACGATAGAAAACGCGAAGGGCTTTAGATCTTGAAGAAGGCTTTTCGGACGAATTGTGAACGAGAGACGAGGACAAACAGTGACGACAGCAGCGAAAGAACACGAGAGCAGCGCAACGAAACGCCCGATGCTCGCCAACAGCGGCGCCATGAGCACCTTTGTGGGCGCGTTCACGGTAACCTCGAAGCTCACCGGACAGGTTTACGAGTGCCGCTTCTCGCACATGTGGAACGGCATCGCCACGCGCCACGCGGACACCATCGACACGAAATTTTATGTCGATGGCGTCGCCCACGTCGTGGGACTCGCGCAGACCGCCTTCGTCACCTTCCGCGACCGCGCCGGGAGAGACCTGACCGATCGCGAGTGCAGCTTCGTAGCCGCCGAATTTTTGCGCGAACGCCTCGAGGAAGAGGATATCCGCCCGCTCTACGATGTTTTCCACGACGACGTTCTGCGCCTGATCGAAGCCATCGGCATCAAATAGCGCGGCATTGATTTTCACGCCCGATCGTCCCGAAGCCGCGCACATTGCTCGCATGAAGCCCACCCCTCCTACACCGAAGTCGACGAGTGACCGCTTAACCACCGTACTTTCGTACGGCACGCTGCTGCTGCTGATTTACCTGGTATACCAGATCACGGAACCATTTCTGGTGCCGCTGGCGTGGTCGGCGGTGCTGGCGATTTTCTTCTATCCACTGTACGAACGCATCGAGCAGCGCATGAAGCCTACGCCGGCGGCGCTGCTGAGCACGCTGGGCGTCACCCTCGTACTGATCGTGCCGGCCATCGTGGTGTTGGTGCTGGCGACGCGGCAGGCCATCGAAGCGAGCGCGCGGATCCAAAGCGCGGTGATGGATCCGGACAAGGCCTTGCCGATGCATGCGGTCGCGTGGCTTCGCGGGCGAATTCCCATCGAGTGGCAGGACATGGATTTCTCGGCGCCGCTGCGGCAAGCCGCCGAAAAGGTGGGAGCGTTCCTGGCGGGAAACTTTGCGGCACTGGTGAAGAATCTCGCGACATTTTTCGTCGATCTGTTCATCCTGATTTTTTCGCTGTTCTTCATGTTTCGCGACGGCGACAGCGTCGTAAGAGGGGTGCGGCATCTGGTGCCGTTTGACGAAGCGATCCAGACGGACATGTTGAGGGAATCGAAGGACCTGATTTTTGCAAGCGTGGCCGTGGGCCTGGTTATTGCGGGGATTCAGGGACTTTTGGGCGGGCTGGCGTTCACCATCGGGGGAATTCCCACGGCGGTTTTCTGGGGCGTGCTGATGGCATTTTTCTCGCTGGTGCCGGTCGTGGGTTCGGCGCTGATCTGGGTTCCCGCGGCGTTATGGCTGGGTTTCAACGGCCACTGGGGAAAAGCGGCGACGGTATTGGTGATTTGCGGCGGAGTCGCGGCCGTGGCCGACAACATTATTCGGCCGTTGCTGTTGCGCAACCGCACGCACTTAAACGAACTGCTGCTGTTTATCGGGGTGCTTGGCGGCCTGGAAGTGTTTGGCTTGCTGGGACTGGTGGCGGGACCCACGATCGTGGCGGCGGCCATGGGTGTGTTCCGCGTGTACCAGGAGCGACGCGATGCCATGGCCGCACAAGAGCCGTAAGGTCCGCCAGCCTTTGTTTTTGTAGCCGCCAGCGGTTAGCGGTGTTTGAATACGCCGGTGAGTGCCAACGATATGTATTGCCGATGCTACGTTTCCAACAGTTGCGACTCACGTAAACGCTCAAGGAGATGAAGATGGCATCTGTGCTGATCACGGGAACAAGCAGGGGAATCGGTTTCGAGGCGGCGCTGGCGTTTGGCCGCGCCGGTCATCAGGTACACGCGACGATGCGCAATCCGGCGGGTCTCCGGAACTTGCGGGAATCGCCGCACGAGAAAAACTTCCGATTCACGTCAGCGCGATGGACGTGGACTCCGACGAGTCGGTGGCGAGCGGCATTGCGGCCATAGAGAAGGAGCACGGTCCAATCGATGTGCTCGTCAACAACGCCGGCGTGGAACGCAACGGCGCCGTCGAAGAGCTTCCATTGGCCGAGTTCCGCGCGGTCATGGAAACCAATTATTTCGGAGTGATCCGCTGCGTTCAGGCGGTAGTGTCCGGGATGCGCCAGCGGCGCAGCGGATGCATCATTAATATCAGCTCGGTCGCCGGCCGCATCAGCAGCGCGCCGTTGACTCCCTACATGGCCTCCAAATGGGCGCTGGAAGCGCTGAGCGAAGGGCTCGCGGGGGAATTCGAAGACATTCAATGTGCGGGTGCTGCTGGTCGAACCCGGCATCATTGACACGGCCATGGCCCAGCGCATTGGAGATCGGCCGCAGGATTCGGCCTACCGGCAACGTGAGCGGTTCGCCCGTTTGTTCGCGGAATCGCTGAAAAATCCAGCGCCACCCTCGCTGGTCGCGCGAAAGACTCTGGAGCTCGCCGAGAGCGGAACCTGGCAACTGCGTCATCCGGTGGGACCCGATGCCGTTCCATTTCTGCAGTGGCGGGCGCAAATGAGCGATGAGGCCTGGGTGGATTTGAATGGCAGTGACGACGAAACCTGGCACCGAAGAATCGAGAGGGATTTTGGTCTAGATACCAGGCCCCCGAAAGCGAAGGCGGAAGCGAACTAACGAACGACGGAAAAGCTGAAGTAAGAAAGCAGCGACGTGAAGTAATGACCGCGACGTGGGCCACGGCCATCGTCTGCGTGCGTTGACAGTGTACAGGGGCTTACCTACACTGCGTGTATGGAAGTCCATCTGACGCCGGAACAGGAAGCCGAGCTCTCCGAGCTTGCCAGCCGCAAAGGCCGCGACGCCAATACACTGGCTCAAGAAATATTGGCTCTATACCTAAAGCAGGAAGCGCGTTTTGTTGAAGCTGTAAAACGCGGAATCGCGTCCGCAGAGCGGGGCGACTTTGTGGAGCACGACGAAGTGTTGGCGCGGATCGATCGATTGCTTCAGCGCGGATGAGAGTTCGCTGGACGACGGACGCTGCCAGCGACCTGGAGCGGATCGCCATTTACCTTCTGCACGAGAATCCGTCCGCTGCGCGAGAGGTTATTCAGACAATTACCGACGGGATCGCTACCTTGACGCGATTTCCAAACCGCGGACGACCCGGACATGTGGAAGACACCCGGGAACTTCTGTTTCCCTCCTTGCCTTACATCGTCGTTTATTCCGTGAAAAGACAAGTGATCGAAATACTGCGCGTATACCATGCCGCGCAGGATCGGTTATAAGTGGCGGCGATTGAAATGGTGCGAAACACGCGGGGCGAAAATGCGTGCGAGGACGTGGGCGTGTGCTAGAGTACCGGGCTGCGATGAGTGTGAACGGATACAAACCGGCTGCGGTGCATGCGGAGTTGCCTCCAGCGCAGTTGCGTTGGCGGTGCGAGGCTTCGCGGTTGCCGTTTGAAACCACGGCGCAGGCGGAATTGCGCGAAGGGTTTATTGGGCAGGAGCGGGCCTTACGGGCTTTGAAGATGGGTGTGGAGCTTTCGGCTCCCGGCTACAACGTGTTTGTGTGCGGGTTGGCGGGGACGAGCCGCGGCGGAACGATTGCGCGGATGATTGAGGAATTGCATCCGGTTACGAAACCCTCCCTGGATCGATGTTACGTCAACAACTTTAAGATCGCAGACCGGCCTCGGCTTTTATCGCTGCCCCGTGGGCAGGCCAATGCGTTTAAGAAGGAGATGCAGGCGGGGATTGATTTTCTGCGGCGGCGGATTCCGCAGGTGTTTGAGGGCGAACCGTTTCAGCGGCAGAAGGGGCGGATCGTCGAGCGATTTACCGTGCGCGAAAAGGAGTTGATGGACGATTTCACACGAAGGATTTCGCGCGAGCAGTTTGCGCTGGGGCATATGCAAGTCGGGGCGGTGGCTTTGCCGGAGATTTTCCCCGTGCTCGAGGGGCAGATGGTGCCCATCGAGGATATTTCGAAGATGGTGCATGAGGGAAAACTCGATTCGCCGCTGGCGGAAGAGATTGAGCGGAAGTACGAGCAGTTCCGGCAGGAATTCACCGTGGTATACCGGAAGACGCTGACTTTGTCGCGGGAACTGGCCAGCGAGCTGAGCTATCTGGAGCAAGAGGCTGCTTCGGTTTTGGTGGATGGAGTGATCGAGGAGTTGAAGGAGAAATATTCGAACGTTGGAGTGGCGGAGTATCTGGAGGAAGTGCGGCACCATTTGCTGGACAACCTGGATCCGTTCAAGGAACGCGAGGGCGAGGGTGAGCATGAGGGCGAGGGCGCTCCTTCCATGGATGGCATGCCGAAGATGCCGGGAAGCGGGCCGGAGCGCGATCCGTTTCGTTTGTATGGCGTGAATGTGATTTTGGCGCATGGGGATGATGATGGCTCGCCGGTGATTTTTGAGACTACGCCGACGTACGCGAATTTGTTTGGGACCATTCAGAGGGCTTACGACGCGCGAGGTGGGTGGACGAGCGACTTCATGGATTTGCGGGCGGGATCGCTGCTGCGAGCGGATGGCGGGTTTTTGATTATGTATTCGCTGGAGGCCCTGTCGGAGGTCGGCGTTTGGCGGGCGCTGAAGCGGACTCTGAACCATAACCGATTGGAGATTCAGCCACTGGAGATGTTCTATCCGTTTGGCGGCAGCGCGTTGAAGCCGGAAGCGGTGAACCTGGATGTGAAGGTGATTTTGATCGGGGACCGCGAATTGTACGAGATGCTGTACGACTACGAGGAAGATTTCCGGAAAATTTTCAAGGTGCGCGTGGAGTTTGATGAAGAGATGAAGATGAGCGACGGCGTGATCGCGGAATACGCGGGGCGATTGCGGGCGTTGTGCGAGAAAGAGAATCTTTCGCCGTTTGATCGCGGGGCGTTTGCGACCATGCTGGAATACGGGGTGCGGCAGGCCGGGCGGCGGAATAAGGTTACCGCGCGATTCGTGGACATTGCGGATTTGGCGCGGGAGGCCGCTTACGCGGCGTCGGCTGCGGGAGAATCGGTGGTGCGTGCGGCGCATGTGCGGACGGCGCTGTCCTCCAAGATGGAGCGGCACAACCTGATCGAGACGCGGATCCGCGAGATGATTGAAGAAGGGACGCTGCTGGTCGATTTGGAAGGCACGCGGGTCGGTCAGGTGAATGGATTGAGCGTGCTGGAGATTGGCGGGTATTCGTTCGGCAAGCCGGTGCGGATTACGGCTACGGCGGCACTGGGAAAAGTCGGCGTGATCAACATCGAGCGCGAATCAAATTTGAGCGGGCGTTTTCACGATAAAGGCGTGCATATTATTTCGGGATATTTACGCAGCCGGTTTGCGCAGGATAAGCCGCTGTCGCTGTCGGCGAGCATTTGTTTCGAGCAGTCGTATTCGGGAGTGGATGGGGATAGCGCCAGCTCTACGGAAGTTTATGCGCTGGTGTCGGCGCTGGCGGATTTGCCGCTGCGCCAGGACATAGCGGTGACCGGATCGATGAATCAGCAGGGCGATGTACAGGCGATCGGCGGGATCAACGAGAAGATCGAAGGATTTTTTGATGTCTGCAAGATCAAAGGGCTGTCGGGCTCGCAGGGTGTGTTGATGCCCGCGTCGAATGTTGAAGACTTGATGCTGCGAGAGGATATTTTGGACGCGGTGGCGGCGGGGAAATTTCACATCTGGCCGGTGGCGAAGATTGAAGAGGGGATTGAGATTTTGACGGGGATGACGGCGGGCTGTCGGAATGGCGATGGTTCGTTTCCTGGCGGAACGGTATTTGCCGCGGTGAATGAGCGATTGAGCAAGATGGCGCGGGTGATGAAGGAATTCGAGTAGTCTATTTCGATTCGTGGGTTCGGCATGTCAGGGTCCGCCCGTCAGATACTGGTTCGGTTTCTAGCCGCAGGTATCATCATTCCGTGCGTCTTGTTTTCTTTCATTCTTCTGTTCGATCTCCGATTTGAAGGACCGTCGCAATGGCTGATTCTCGTTCCTTGGCCAACTGCCGTTTTGTTGATGGCGGCAGAGGGAAGCGGGAACGATCGAGGTCTATTGCTGACATTTCTGTTTGCAGCGACAGCAAATGCCTTGGTCTATGCCCTTATTGGCGCTCTGGTAGCTGTTGTCAAAGGCAAATTGGTCGCGCTTAAGAGGTAACTGCCGCGCCTATATTGCACTTCAGATCAGGGCGTGGGCGCGAGGTAGGCGCTGCGGTGGTCGATGCGGTAGGCCGGCGGCGGGGCGTCTGGCGCTGATGGCGTGATACGGACTTCGATCGTGTGTATTTTGCCGTCGTGAACCTGCGGGACAAACGCGAGGCTATATTCGTGGCGGACGAGTTGGGCGATCTGGGCGTAGACGGCGGCAAAATCTTTCGCGGAATTCGGAAAAAAGACGCGGCCGCCAGTAGCTTGGGTGAGTGCGGTGAGAAGCTGATCGGCGTCGGCGAATCCTTGCGAGGCGATGGCGGATTTGTCAGCGGGTACGTGGTCCTTGTTCTTCTTGGACTTCGAATCCCTTGGATCTGGCGCGGGTTGGCGTAGTTCTCCGCTCAAAGACAGCGCGAGGATGCGGACGTCGCTGGTTTTGACGCGGGTCATGAGCGCGGAGACTATTTCCGGCGGCGAGGTATCGAAGCCAGTCGAAAGCAGCACGACCGATTTTTTGCCTTGTGTTTTGTCGAGCCAGTCGAGGACGGTGGAGAGGCTGCGCGACAGATTGAGCGAGCCGAACCCGACGTAGTAGCGCACGTTGGCGAGCGCTACTTCGACAGCTTGTTTATCGGGAGTGAAATCGAGCATGCCTTGGGGCGTAGCGTCGTACTTCACGACGGCAACGCGATCGCCAAGGGAGAGCCCTTCGAGAAGAGCATGAGTCGCGCGAACGTGGCTGGCTTCGAGAAAGTAAACCGCGGGCCCCGCTTCTACCAGCAGTAATACCTGCGCGGGATCTGTGATGCTTGCGAAGTCGGTGATGGGCTGCTCGATGCCGTCGTCGAAGATGTGGAAGTCTTCGCGGCGAAGACCACCAATGAAATTGCCTTGGGCGTCGGTGACGATGACGCCCACGTTGACGCGATTCACGCTGACGCGAATCGGCTCGGTAGGTGCTGCGACAGGTTCTTGGGCTCGCGCGAGCGGCTGGGCCGCCAGGACGAAGAAAGCGAACAGAGCCGAACGCCACGCAGGTCTACGTAAATCGCGAAAACGCATCACCGCGTCATTCAAACCCGTCATTCAAGCCTGTTGCTCAAGTCCGTAACTCAAGCCCGCTACTCCAGCCATTGATCGAAGTGGATGCCCTTGGCGTCTTTCCAGGATGCGCCGGCCATGAAATGTAGATGCTTAGGGAAGACTTGCGGGTTCGCATTGGTGAGCAGGGAAGGGACTTTCGCGGCAGCGGCTTTCTGTTGCGTGGTGGCGTTTTGCGTCTCCGAGACCTTCTTGGCTTCTTCGATCCAGCGTGCCTTCAACGCGGGCCAATCGATTTTCTGGAAATCGAGATAGTTCAGACCGTTGATCCTATCAGGATAGGCGGCGCGGGCGCTTTGAAATTGCGCCGCGGAGATGGCGTTCGAAGTCGAACGAGAAGTGAGGAGTTCGCGGACGGTTTCGGTGCGAGTGGCGCCGACAATAAAGTCCGGGGTGACGGCAAGGTGATAGAAGTCCCATTGGGCGACGCCTTTGCTGCCCTGACTACCGTGGAGCGAGATTTTGAGAAATGTAGTGTCGCCTTCCGTGCGTTCCGAGGTGATCTGGTCGCCGAACATGGACCGAATGAGTTTCATGGTTTCAGGCTTTTTGCGAATTCCGAAAACGTAGACGGCTCTTTGGGGATCGAGTGAAGGGCTGAGTTGCATCGAAGCAAACTCCCCGGTGGGCAGTGCCAGCGCGTCCGCGAGTGGCATGCCGAGACGCTGTTGCGCTACCGCCTCGACCATGGCGGTGCCGTTCTGCTGTCCCGGCGGCATCGCGGCGGCGATGCCACGCTTCAGGATCTCGTAGAATCCGGGCAGATTAAATTGCGTTTCGCTGTAGGAAATGGCGTTGGGAGAAAGAAAAGAAAGGGAAGATGGCGAGGATAGACCGTCTGGCCAGAAGTCGAAGAGCGCGCCTGGCGCGGTATCGCCGAGAATCTGGCCTTGAAAGCGGGTCTTGGAGCCTTCGAGGATCATGCGTCCGCTGAAGGAGTGGATTGCTTCGAGTTTCAGAGCGTTGAGAACTGGAGCGAGCTTGAAACCGGAGGCGCTGTCGGGGGCCAGTCCTTTGAGGCTCGGAATTCCAGCAAAAAATTCGAGCACACCGCCGCCGAGTTGCGGTTGCGCTTCCTTGTAGGCCGGCGATTGGGCGAGCGAGTTGGGGTCGGCGGGCTTCCCTTCGAGGCGTCCCAGAATATCTTCAAGGACCGATCGTTCCGTTGCGCTGGCGGCGTATTTGCCGTGTTCGATCCAGTAGGTTGTGCCGGTCTTGCGTTCGACCTTCAGAACCGGCACGCCCGCGACCGTGATCTCCGAGATTTGCGGCAGCTCTTTCTCCTGGCCCCGCATGCGTAGAACCGCTTTGCTCAGCAGAGCTTCCTTACCGGTGCGGTCGTAAACAAAAAAGAGGCCATTGTAGGTATGCTCCGAGGGTTTCGGAGGCGTGGCACTCGCGGTCATTTTCGCTTCGGGCTTGCTGAGGTAGCCGATGACGAAGGCATTTTCCAGCAGGGCAGAGTACTGCTCGGCCTCTTCCGGGGTAAGCGCCGGCTTGGAGGCATCTTTCTCCGATGTTGCGCTCGTCATATTTTCAAACATGGCGGCGCGAACCGGGGCGAAATCGGGATCGTCCCAAAGAGCGAAGAGCGCGTTGCTCTTCCTCCCATCACCCGCGGGGGTTCCACGCCAGATCAGGTAGAAGGAAGTGCGCGAGGGCATTTGCGCGGGTTCGAGCGGAGCCTGCGCCACGAGTCGCGACGAGAGTAGCATCGACAAGATCAGGGCGCAGACGAGGGCGCGCAGGTAAGTCAGTTTCATGAGAGGTCTCCGCCACGAATTTCTGCCACAATGTGCAGTTTTTCCATGCTAGCTCGCGGCCGGAAAAGACAGAAGCCCCGTCCCGCGTCGGGTTTCCAGAACGCGGAACAGGGCTCCGAATGCTAAAAGAAGGCCGAGGCTACCAGAGCGGTGTTACGAAGTCGGCTTTGTCGCGGCGGCAGGCGCGGCCGCCGGCGCAGCCGCAGGGGCCGTACCCGACCCCGCATCTTTGGGTGTGGAAAGGTAGCCGTTGATGTCGTTCTTGCCGACGTCAAATACCACGATTTCATAGGGCGCCATGCGCGAGTTACCCTTGAGGTAGAACTGCACGGGCTCGCCCGCGGTCTTGTCTTTTTTCTCGATCGAGCGATCATCGACGAAGACCGTCATCGTGTACTTCGCTTTTTTCTGGTCGGTCTTATTCAGCGTAACCTGCACGGGGCCGACGCGTTGCGGCGTCTTGCTCTTGGTGACTTTGAATTCGTAATAGTTGCGGTCGCCACGGCGCTTGAGCTCCTCGAGGTCGTCGCGGTTGTGAGCGATCAGGCCGCTCATGACGCCCATGTCTCCGGTAGCCCGCTCCAGCTTGGTCTTGGTTGTCTCCAGGTCGGTCCTGGTGTCGGCGATGTCCTTCTTGGCGCCGCCCACCTCGGTGGCGACCGCGCCAATCTTCTCCTCGCTCTCCTTCTGGACTGCCGTCAATTGCGACGCCAGCTTTTGATCCGAGGCGATCTGGTCGTTGCGAATGGCTTCCGCGCGGCTGCGGGCCTTGGCCAATTCGGCCTGGGTCATGCCGACTTTTTGTTGAGTAACCTCGATGTTGCCTTTCAGATCGGCGAGGCGAGCGTTGGCCTGGTCGAGCTGAGCGCTGAGCAACCTGTTCTGATCCTGGGCCTTAGCGAGGTCGGCCTGAAGCTGCGCTTGCGCGGAATGGCCCATGTAGGCAAGCACGATCACTGCCAGAATCAGGACGCCGAACAGCACAGCGATCCAGCGGGGCGTGCCCACGCTGCTTTCGTAGTGGTAGGACTCCTGCGGACTCGGTACATTTGGCGAAATACTCATTCAGCCTCCTAGGAGATGGGCCCCCAACCCTGCGATGGTACCATCCGCAAATCGTTGCTCGCAACGTGCGCCGGTTGTGCGCGTCAATTATGGCCTATTCGCGGGCTCGACGTTTCGTCCGACTTTTGGTGGCGGCAGCGGTGCCCCGTGAAGCAGGTGTTGGCCATCTCGAAAAGATCGAAGTGGTGAGGCCGCCGCGCGGGGTGAACTCGCCGCGCACCACACACCACTCCGGTTGGATGGCGTCAACGATGTCGCGCAGCATCTTGTTTACGGCATTTTCGTAGAAGATGCCTAGATCGCGGTAGGCCAGCAGGTACATCTTGAGCGATTTGAGCTCGATGCAGTCCTTGCGCGGCACGTATTGGATGGTGATGGTGCCGAAATCGGGCAGGCCGGTCTTTGGGCAGACCGAGGAGTACTCCGGGAATTTCGTGGTGATGATATAGCCGGGGAATTGATTGGGCCAGGTTTCCAGCGCCGGCAATTTCGTGGTGATGCCGGCGCGCGCGTGCTCTTCGGTGTAGTCAGGCATGAACTCTCCCGCCACCTATTATATATGTCGCAGATAGTCCTGTAGCCGCGGTCTCCGAGACCGCGGGGTTTAGATTCAGATGAGCCCACCACGAAAGCCTTCGTGCAGGATCGCTCGTTGTTGCCCGCATACGCTAGGCTTCAACTACGCCGATCTTGCTCATCGTCACAATTTAGACGGCTTCTCATCTAAACCCCGCCCTCTCGGACGAGGGCGGCTACAAGACTTCCTATCTGGCGTCCAGGTCTACGTCCTTGATGGGTACGTCCCAGTGGGCGTCGAGAATTTCGAAGCGGTGCTGCTCTTCGCGCTTATAGGTGTCCTGGTCGGGAAAGAGCTGCTTGAGGAGCGCGGCGGAATCGAAAGTGTCGTGAGCGATCTCGGCATTCTTGAAAATGATGGTGGTGCGATAGTCCCACCGGCCATCCTCGGTCGTGTGATAGCGAGGGGCGACCGCGAATACCTTCAGGATTCGGCCCAGCTCCATTTCTTTCTTGAGTAGCGGGTAGTGATTTTTCTTAAACAGAGCGATGAACTCGTCCGCGTGACCCCACTTCGCTTTGTAGTAGTACTCGACTACGAATGGCCGCTCCTTTGCCTCCTGCGCCGCGGGGCTTGCTTGCACGGAGCTGCGCATCGGGAAACCCAGAGTGGCGGCAGCGATGAGCAGTGGGACGTACCAACGAATAGAGTTGAGACCGTGCGGTTGCATGAACTCCTCCATCATTCTTTGACCTTGCGATGAGCGGATGTTACGCGCGAGCCGCCCTCTCGCACAAGGTCTACCTCGAAGCTATAATGCGTGGCGGTTGTCGCGGGTACAGGGGAATTCCACTCGATGAGCGATGAGAAAAGAGACCGGGACCTGGGCATGCACTGCCCGATTTCGCGGCGCGATTTCTTGAACGGCATCGCCGTCGGCGTCGGCGGTACGCTGGTCGGTGGCACGCTGGTCGACGACCCGCTGCTGGCGGCGATGGATGGCGAGGAGTACGCGCCGGAGAAGGCCGCCGATTACTATCCGCCGGCGCTGACCGGCATGCGCGGGAATCACGACGGCAGCTTTACCTTTGCGCATCGCCTGCGCGATGGCGGCAAATGGGATGCCGAGGGCCCGGCCACGAAAACCGGAGAAGCCTACGACTTGGTGGTCGTGGGAGGGGGAATCAGCGGTCTGGCCGCCGCGTATTTTTATCGCAAGAACGCCGGAGCTGCGGCGCGCATTCTGATCCTCGACAATCACGACGACTTTGGAGGCCATGCCAAGCGCAACGAATTCCGCGCAGGCAAGCGCATGCTGCTGAGCTATGGCGGGACGCAATCGATCGAGAGTCCGGGGGCCTACAGCCAGGTGGCGAAGGATCTGATCGCGGACGTGGGAATCCAGGTCGAGCGCTTCTACAAGGACTACGATCGGAAGCTATACGCAAAGTTAGGCACCGCGGCGTTTTTCAACCAGGAAACATTCGGCCACGACCGCCTGCTCACCGGCATGAACGTGACGCCGTGGCCGGAATTCCTCGCCAAGGCCCCGCTCTCCGATGCTGTTCGTCGCGACATCGCGCGCGTGTACACGGAAAAAGTGGACTATATGGCAGGCTTGTCGAAGGAACAAAAGCTCGCCAAGCTCGCGACCATCAGCTACGCCAACTATCTGACGAACTTCTGCAAGGTGACGCCGGAAGCGTTGCCCTTTTTCCAGACGTTTCCGCATGATTTATTTGGAGTGGGCATCGACGCGGTCTCGGCGGCATCGTGTTACTCGAATCCCGATGACTACGAGTCCTTTACCTACCCGGGATTCGATGGACTGGGATTTCCGGAACGAGAGAAGGAAGAGCCCTACATTTTTCATTTTCCGGACGGCAACGCATCGGTCGCGCGCTTGCTCGTCCGTTCGCTGATTCCCGACGCGGTTCCCGGTACCACGATGGAAGACGTTGTCATAGCGCGCGCCGATTACGGCAAGCTGGATCAGCCGCAGGCCAAGGTCCGGCTGCGGCTGAACAGTACGGTCGTACACGTTCAGCATGTGGAAGCCGCCGCGAATGCACCGAAAGAAGTGGAAGTCAGCTACATACGAGGCGGCAAACTCCAATCGGTCCACGCCAAGAATTGCGTCCTGGCCTGCTACAACATGATGATCCCGTACATTTGTCCCGAACTTCCCGAGAAACAAAAGCAGGCGCTGTCGTATCTCGTGAAGACGCCGCTGGTCTACACGCACGTGGCGCTGCGCAACTGGACTTCATTTTCCCAATTAGGCGTGCGTCAAATCGTCGCGCCGGGCGGCTATCACACCTACATCGCACTCGATTTCCCGGTGAGCATCGGCCAATACCAGTTCCCCAGCAATCCCGAAGAACCCATGGTGCTGTTCCTGCTGCGCACTCCGTGCAGGCGAGGGCTTCCGATGCGCGATCAATATCGCGCCGGCCGCGTAGAATTGCTGGCCACGCCTTTTGCAACCTTCGAGCGCAACACCCGGGATCAGTTGGCCAGGATGCTGGGCGAAGCGGGTTTCGACCCCGCGCGCGACATTGAGGGCATCACCGTCAATCGGTGGGCGCACGGTTACGCTTACACACCCAATTCGCTGTTCGATCCCGATTGGAAAGAAGAAGAAAGACCCTGGGTAATCGGCCGCAAACCCTTCGGACGCATCGCCATCGCCAACTCCGACGCGGGCGCCAACGCCTACACCAACGAAGCCATCGACCAGGCACACCGCGCGGTAACCGAGCTATTGACGACCAGCTAGCAGGCTCGATTTACATCCGATCGGGGAACTTGCGAGAGAATTGGTAGCCCGGACGGGAGTCGAACCCGTAATCTTCACCTTGAGAGGGTGACGAGTTAACCGGTTACTCTACCGGGCCACGAAAACAGTTTATCGTGTTCACGATCTGTCGGCAATCGAGCCATCTTTGGCCCGTCGGCCCGCCCGAAATCCACATCGCGCCTGTATCCACGTCGCGGAGATCCGTCCCCGCCCTGAAAAACATAAATTTTACACCAAGGGTCTTGACTTTGCCGTTAAGTTGAGATTAATTCCACTCCGCGTACTCCGCACATCTGTCCCGTGCTTTTCGTGGTGGGCACCGGTTTGTGTGCGTCCAATCCAGCGCTGAGAAGATCACCGGTACAAAGGGGGACCCGATGAAACTCTACGGGTGTGTCCAGGCTCTTTCGCTCGCCATTTTACTCTTGGTCATGGGAGGTCTGACTTCCGCGCAAACCTCCAACGTGCAACGCCGCATCACGCAACCCGTCGATGAAACTGCTCTGGTGGTGCTCAAGGGGAACACCCACCCGCTCGCGCGGCAAGAGTTTGATCGTGGCGCCGCGCCCGGCGGCCTGCCGATGAACCGTATGCTGTTGGTGCTGCGGCACACCCCGGAACAGGAAGCCGCGATCAAGGATCTCCTGGCCGGACAGCAGAACGAGTCCTCACCGAATTTCCATCAATGGCTTACACCGCAACAATACGGCCAGATGTTCGGCGCTTCGGATGCCGACATCCAGACACTGACCACCTGGCTGGAATCTCACGGCTTCCAGGTCGCGCGCGTCGCCAATGGCCGCCACGTCATCGAATTTTCCGGCACCGCCGCGCAGGTGCAATCCGCGTTTCACACCTCCATGCACCATTTTCAAGTCTATGGCAAAGATCACTGGGCCAACGCGTCGGACCCGCAAATTCCCGCGGCCCTTGCGCCCGCGGTGGTGGGCGTGAAGTCGCTTCACAATTTCACTCCCAGGCCCACCTCTCACTTTGTGGGCGCCTTTCGCCGCGACCTCAGTACCGGCCACACCAGCAAACTTAGTGGACCCGACTTCACTTTTCCCGCCGGATGCACCGGCCCAGACTGCGAGTTCGGCATTGGCCCCACCGACTTTGCCACCATCTACAACATTCTGCCGTTGTGGAAAGCCGGAATTGACGGCACCGGCGAAACCATCGCCATTGTGCAGGACTCCAACATCGACATTCAGGACGCTCGCGATTTCCGCAATTTGTTCGGTTTGCCTGCCAACGACCCGGAAATCATCCTCGATGGTCCCGATCCAGGCCTGAACGGTGATGAACCCGAAGCCATTATCGACGTAAGCTGGTCCGGCGCGGTTGCCAAGGGTGCCAAGATCAAGCTGGTGGTCTCGGCAAACACGAACACCACCGCCGGCGTCGACCTCTCCGCGCTGGATATCGTCGACAACAACCTCGCTCCGATCATGAGCGAGAGTTTTGGCGAATGCGAGCTTTTCCTGGGCACCGCCGAAAATCAATTCCTGAACGCGCTCTGGCAGCAAGCCGCTGCCGAGGGCATCACTGCCTTTGTTTCCGCGGGTGACGGCGGCTCCGCGGGCTGCGAAAATTTCAATACCGCGACCCAAGCCACGACCGGCTTGGCCGTCAACGGTCTGGCCTCCACGCCATACAACGTCGCCGTCGGCGGCACCGATTTTGTCGGACAGGTATTCAGCCCCACCACGTTCTTCAACCTGACCAATGATCCGAACACGCAAGCCTCCGCCCTCAGCTACATCCCGGAATTGCCCTGGAACGACAACTGCTCCAACCCGCTGTTCGCCGATTTCGGATTCAACGCCGATCCCATCGCCAACTGCAATAATCCGGCGTTGAAGACCGATCTCGACGTGGTCGGCGGAAGCGGCGGCGTCAGCAGTTGCACCGTCTCCGACGGCCAGAACCTCTCCAGTTGCTCGGGCGGCTATGATAAGCCTTCCTGGCAGACCGGGGTTGGCGTGCCGAAAGACGGAAAGCGCGACTTGCCGGATGTTTCTCTGTTCGCGGGCAACAACTTCCTGGGCGCGTTCTACATCTTCTGCGAAGCAGACCTCCTTCCATCGGGCAGCTGCGATCTCAATCCGCCGTATATGGATTTTCTCGGCGCCGGCGGCACGTCGTTCGCCTCGCCGAACTTTGCGGGAATCATGGCCCTGGTCAACCAGAAGGCGCGCTCGCGCCAAGGCAACGCCAACTTCGTTTTCTACAAGTTGGCCGCCGGCGAAAATCTGGCGAACTGCAACTCGGACGGCTCTCCACTTCCAGCCTCGGATTGCATCTTCAACGACGTGACCGCCGGCACAAATACCGTACCCTGCGTCGCGGGTTCCCCCAACTGCACCACCGGAGGCAAGAGTGTGCCCATCGGTATCCTGACCGGCTACAACTCAGGCGTTGGCTATGACCTCGCTAGCGGTTTGGGCTCCGTGAACGCCGCCAACCTCGTCAACAACTGGAAATCGATCACCTTCACTCCCACCACCACAAACCTGAAGCTGTATCCCAACGTCATCTTTCACGGGCAGGGAGTCAACATACACATCGATGTGGATAGCAACGGCGGTACGCCCACCGGCCAGGTCGCTCTGGAGACCAATCACAAGAATCCCGCGGGTGACCTCACGCTCGCGCCGAACGGCACCGTGAGCACCACCACGCACCTTCTACCGGGCGGACTCTCCACTGTGATCGCCCGTTATGGCGGCGATCCCACCTTCGCGCACAGCGATTCCAATCCGGAAACAGTCTTTGTTCTTCCAGAACCAAGCACGACCACGATTTCCTTTTACGCGACGGATCCAACAAACTTCAACACCACTCCGTTTTCGGGTGGACCCTATGGCACTCCCGTTTCCGTGCGCGCTGACGTCGCCAGCAATTCTGGCTTCGGCTTCGCCACCGGCAAGGTGAATCTCACGGACAATAACAACACTCTCGCGGGTAACCCCTTCGCGCTCAACGCCCAGGGCAACACGCTTACTCCTAATCCCATCGCCACGTTCCCCGTGGGTTCGCACACCTTTCGCGCCAGCTACCTCGGCGACCTGAGCTTCCTGCCGAGCACCGCGCGTCCCATGACCTTTGTCATCACCAAGGCGCCCACCAAAACAACGCTCAAAGCCAGCCCCACGGTCACGGTCAAAAGAGCCTTGGTCAACATAACCGCGACCCTCGCCACCCAAAGCTTCGGAAATCAACCCACCGGCACGATCACTTTCTTCGTCGGCAACACGGCGCTAGGCTCCGCCGTTCCCATTCAGGCAGCCACGGATCCCAATACCGGCCTGGTGTCCGCCACCGCCTCCATCAGCACTAGCAATTTGCCCGTCGGCTCCGATAGCATCACCGCCGTCTACACCGGTGACCCCAACTACCAAGGTTCCACTTCACCGGCCGTCACCGTCACCATCAACAAGAATTAACCAGCATCCATCGCCGCCTTCTTTCGAAGCGCTTTCGTCGGAATTACAGTAGCGGCCTGCCTCGCGGGAAGAACGGAAGCCGTCAGCACCAGAAAGAGGACGGCAACACCCGCCACCGCAAGCACCCGCGGATCGAAAGGAGCCCCCAAAGCTCTCGAAACAGTGGGTGTTCCGCCCGTTAGCAACCGATTTCTGCCGCCGTGACCGGCGGCCTCCAATCCGCCACCGTCTCGCTGCTTTGCTTCAGGAACCGCGTGAAGACGCGGTCCCTGTCGCAACCACTTCGTGCTTGACAAATAATTACCGATATGCTACCATGATCTATGTTATCTCAGTCGTTAATTCGAATGTCCCCGCATCTTCCCGACCACCACCCGTTCAGAGATAACTCCTTTAGAATGCACACTTATGTAAGTGTTGATTACAAGCGCCTTAAAGTCCTTTGGAATCCACACTTACAAAAAACAGCGGGAGGGGGGTGAAGCTGTTAACTGGATTTGTCGTCCTACCCATAGTGAAAAGTTTGCCAAGTCACGTCACAGCTGTTGTCTCCACGGCACGCCCGGCTTAGGATTTCGGGTGGGCTTATCCGCCTCGGTGTACTGTAGAGCCTCAAGCGCATCGTACGCAGCTCACCTCGCCATGGCGAAAAAGATACGCATCGTCGTCTCGCTGACCACGAACGACAACGACTATCAGATCGAACAGGCGCAGTCCGCCGAACAGGCCGCGACGCGACTCGGTGTGACCTCGGAAATCATCTACGCCGACAACGACGCCATCAACCAAAGCACCCAGATTCTGAAGGTCGTGCAAGCGCCACCCGAACACCGGCCGGATGCCATCGTCTTCGAGCCCGTGGGAGGAACCGCGCTTCCGCAGGTGGCCCGCGCCGCCGCTACCGCCGGGATTGGCTGGGCGGTGCTCAATCGCGACGCCAGCTATCTCGACGAGCTTCGCAAATCCACAAGCGCGCCGATGTTCGGCATAAGTTCTGACCACGGCGAGATTGGCAGGCTGCAAGGGCGCCAACTCGCGGCCCTGCTGCCCAAAGGCGGCGCGGTCCTTTATATACAAGGCCCATCGGAAAATTCCGCGGCCAAAGAACGCACCGCTGGGATGCAGGAGACCAAGCCGGTGAACATTCAAGCGGTGATGCTCAAGGCGCAATGGACCGAGGAGAGTTCGCTGCGCGCCGTGCGCTCCTGGCTGAAGCTCACGACTTCGCAGAAATCGACCATCGACGTCGTAGCCGCTCAGGATGATTCGATGGCCATGGGAGCGCGAAAGGCCTTCCAGGAATTGACCAACGAAGTGGAACGCGACCGCTGGCTGAAACTTCCCTTCATCGGGTGCGACGGCCTGCCCAACACGGGCCAGGCCTGGGTAAAAAGCGGCCAGCTAGCCGCCACCATATTCGTTCCTCCCAACACCGGGCAGGCCATCGAAATGATCGTGGACGCCCTTCGCAATCGCAAGCAGCTTCCGGTGCGCGTGCTGGTCGCGCCACGTTCCATCCCCGCGCTGAACGCCTTAACGCCGCGCCGCCCCGTTTAGCCAGCAACGAGGGCCGAGAGCGCGGGTTTAGGGCCGGCGTTTTAGAGCCAGCGCTACCCTGCTCGGTGGCTCTCGGCGGCACCCGTCTTCTTCTCCGACAAAAGCGGCGTATAATGCCGCGGGCAGTTTTACTTCAGGTTGTTTGCCATCGCGGAGGGAAAAAACAGATGAACAGCGGACGCAAAAGCGCGGGCGTCGACCGCAGGCAGTTCCTCGCGGCAACCACGGGGAGCTTGCTCGCTGCAACGGGAGGGTCCCTCCTCGCCGCGGCGGTTCCAGGTTCCTCGGCAAGGAATTCCGGCTCGAATCCTGGTTCGGATCATGGCTCGGAATTTTCCGGTGGACTACTGAATTCCCAGACCGCGGAGCGCCCTCGTGGGGCTGACAAGTCTGTGCGCAAGATTCCTATCGGCGTCTTCGATCCGGTGTACGGCAAAATGCCGCTGGACCAAATGCTCGACACGGTGAGCGCGCTGGGACTGGAAGCGATGGAAATTGGTACGGGCGGCTACCCGAACAACCTGCATTGCCCGCTCGACGAACTGATTGAGGATACGGCGAAGGCGAAGGCTTGGAAGAAAAAATTCGAGGACAAAGGAATTCAGGTGGCGACTTTGAGTTGCCACGGGAATCCGGTGCATCCGGATGCGAAGCACGCGGCGAAGGACGCAGACACGTTTCGTAAAACGGTGCGGCTCGCGCAAATTCTGGACATCAAAGTGATCGTGACATTTTCCGGATGCCCCAGCGGCACGCCGACCGACGCGCAGCCCAACTGGATTACCTATCGCTGGCCGCCTGAATATGGAGAAATGCTGGATTGGCAGTGGAAAGAAAAGATTATTCCCTACTGGAAAGAGGCCGCTAAATTCGCGCGCGATCACGGAATTCGCAGGATCGCTCTGGAAATGCACCCGAATTTTGTGGTGTACAATCCACGAACGCTGATGAAGCTACGAGAAGCTGTTGGCGAAGAGATTGGCGCGAATAACGATCTAAGCCATCTGTTCTGGCAGGGCTGCGATCCGGTGGAAGTGATTCATTTCCTCGGCAAGCAGGGCGCGATCTACCACGCGCACATGAAGGACACCGTGATGTTCCCGGGTAACGTGGCGAAGTACGGCGTGCTGAATTTTGCGCCGGATGTTGCGAGCCTGCCGGAAGCATCTGAAACGTTTCGCGCGGTGGGATATGGACACGGCGCGGCGCTGTGGAAGTCGATCGTGCAGGCGTACATGGATATCGGTTACGAAGGCATCCTTAGTATTGAAAATGAGGATCCCATTCTGGCGGGACCCGTAGGCGTCGAGCGGGCGGCGTGGGTCTTGAAGAATGTGCGCAACGAATTGCTCGGCACGTGATGGAAACGAAAGAGTCCGTGGCACAGCCATTCCTGGCTGTGCGCGTAAGACAAAGCAACATTGATGGCGTAGCGCTGGAATCGGGGAGCCGCTGAATGGCGCAGGTGATTCGTTCGCCGAAGACGTACGATGTGATCGTAGTGGGTTCCGGCGCCGGTGGCGGGATGGCGGCGAAGATCCTGACCGAAGGCGGCCTGAACGTGGCGATGCTGGAGGCTGGGCCGGCGGTTCATCCGGAAAAAGACTTCAAGATGTTTATGTGGCCGTACGAGTTGCCGCACCGTGGAATTGGAGTCGGCGGGCGCGCAGCAGAGAATTTCGGGGAGTTTCTGGCGCCGAACGGTGCCTGGGAGATTGAAGGGGAGCCTTACACGTCCGCGCCCGGATCGGATTTTCGGTGGTTTCGTTCGCGGATTGTGGGCGGACGCACCAATCACTGGGGGCGAATCGCGCTGCGGTTTTCTCCAATCGATTTCAAATCGTACACGCGCGATGGACTTGGCGCGGATTGGCCCATCAGCTACGACGATATCGCGCCGTATTACGATAAGGTGGAAGGCTACATCGGCGTGTTTGGGACGAAAGAGAATGTTTCGAGCGCGCCGGATGGCGTTTTCCTGCCTCCACCCAAGCCGCGCTGCACCGAATTGATCGTCAAGAAGGCCTGCGACAAGCTCAACATTATCTGCATTCCATCGCGGCTGGCGATTCTCACAAAATCCGTAAATGGGCGCCTGCCTTGCCACTATTGCGGGCAATGCGGGCGGGGATGCACTACGGCGTCGAATTTCAGCTCGAGCCAGGTGCTGATTCCGCCGGCGATGGCGACCGGCAAATTGACCTTGATCACCGACGCGATGGCGCGCGAGGTGCTGGTCGGCGCGGATGGAAAAGTGCAAGGCGTGTCGTACATCGACAAGGCTACGCGCTCCGAAAAGCGCATCAACGCGCGCGCGGTGGTGCTGGCGGCTAGTGCGTGCGAGTCGGCGCGGCTGCTGCTTAACTCGAAGTCGCCGTCGTTTCCGGATGGTTTAGCGAATTCGTCCGGAACCGTGGGGAAATATTTGATGGATTCGGTGGGCAGCGGCGGCGAAGGATATTTTCCGCAGCTTGAGAAGATGACGCCTCATAACCACGA